>CAYTAH010000011.1:0-94678 GCA_964435785.1 uncultured Phycisphaeraceae bacterium
ACCCGTAAACCAGAACGCCGCCGCGATTCCGCGACGGCGTCGAAAGCTCCCCGAGCTGGATTCGAACCAGCAACCTAGCGGTTAACAGCCGCTCGCTCTACCGTTGAGCTATCGGGGATCATCGCCCGAACGGGCCCTCGCCCGGCAGGGTCAAGTAGGCTAGCACCGAGCGTGTGATCGTCAAGGCGGGGCGCGCGGATCAGTCCGAGCGCGATCCGCGCGCCGGCCGCCGCGGCAGAGCCCAGTCCCGGCGATGCATTCGGGAGCAGGGTTCGCGGGCAAGACGGCCGCTCAGACCCCCCCGGGCACCGCTCAGCGGGAGGCGCCGGCCTCGTAGTCCCATCTCGCGGGTCCACATTTTTTGGCAGATGTATGGAATCCGTCTGGACACGGCCGCGAGCGCCAGGTATGCTTTCAAAAACCGAACACGCGACCAGCCATGCCACCCCGCACCGCCATTCCGGCCCCGGCCCCCCAGCCCGCACCCCCCTCACCGCTCTCCGCGGCCGACCGTACGCTGCTGGCCGCCGTCTGGCGGGCCAACGCCGACCCCGTGCCCGCGGCAGCCTCGGCCGGGCTCGACCTGGCCGACCTCCTCGTCTGGCTCGCCGAGCCCCGCATGCGCCACTACCTCGCCCTGTTCCGCGAACTCCGGGACTTCCGGCGCGACCTCCTGATCGACGATTTCGTGCGCGACGCCGTCGAGGGCCTCCGCACCGTGCTGGAGACCGACGACCTCGTCGAGCGCCGCCGTGCCGCGTGCGCCATCCTCCGCGCAGTCTCGCTCCAGCTCCGCCCGCGCAAGCCCGCAGGCCCCGACCGCTCCGAGGCGCCCAGCCGTGCCGGCCAGGGAACCTCAGCTCCCGAGACGCGCCCGGTCTCTCCCAAGCCAAGTATTGGCCACCATGCCGCGCGGCCCACGGCCGCCGCGCCCCCATCGAGCGCCGCACCCGCACCCGTCGCCGTATCAGCACCCCCGCCCCGTCCGCGCTCGGGGGAGAGCGCGGACGGGGCACCCTTCGATCCCGTGCGCGGGCGCACACCCGCGGACCCGTTCCCCTCGCCGCACGCGCGCACCTCGCCGCGCCGTGCGCCCCGTGCGGCCGGCGTCATCAGCGCCGCGGGCTCCGCCGCCTCCGCGCGCCGCCCGAGAAAGCCCGAGCCCGCCTGCGCCCTCGATTCCTCATGACCATCGCCCCGGCGCCGCGCGCCGGCGCGCTCCCGCTCTCGAAATCGCGCACACCCAAATACTGACCGCGCCGGCGACCGCCGCTCCCGGATCGCATCGCTCTCGCTCGACGAGCAGCGCATGCGCATGTTCCGCTGGAATGGCATGCGCTTCGAGACCATCGCGGAGCGCCCCGAGCATCCGACGAGCTGTTCCATCGATCGCGCGCCGGGCGTGGCGCGGTGGCCTCGAGCCCCACCCGCGCGAAAGCGAGCCCCGCGTGCGCCCAACAACGCAACACCAGCGGTTGCGTGCATAGAATGGCCTTCCGCCGGTCGGGAGCATTGCTCCATCGAGGTGTCCCGGTGCGCCGCTGGCTGCGAAGGATCGCGTTCGTCGTCCTGCTCGTCGGGATCGCGGCGTTCATAGCCTACGAGCAGCTCTGGCGCCCGGTGCCGGTGGTGGCGGTGGAGGTTTCCCGGGGCCCCCTCGAGGTCGAGGTGAGCGGCACCGGGCTGCTCGACGCCCACCTCTCGGCCGTGGTCTCGACCAAGATCGCCGGGCGCGTGGCCGCCGTCGAGGTGGACCAGGACGATCGCGTCGAAGCCGGGCAGCTCATCTGCCGGCTCGACGATTCGGATCTCCAGAGCCAGGTGGAGATCGGCGAGGCGACGGCGGAGGTCGCCAGCGCCGCCATCCGGCGGGCGGAGACCGACATCGAGCGAGCCCGGGCCGTGCGGGACCTCGCCCAGCGCACCGCCCTCCGCACCCAGGAAGCCTTCGACCTCGGCGCCGGCTCTGTCTCCGAGCTGGACGACGTCCTGCAGCAGGCCAAGGTCGCCGAAGCCGAAGTCGCCCGCGCGGAGGCCGCCCTCGTCGAGGCCCGCCGCCAGCACGCGGCCGCGGAACGCACGCTCGGCTTCTACCGTGCCCAGCTCGACGAGACGGTCATCGTGAGCCCCTTCGCGGGGATCGTCGTCCGACGCGACCGCGACCCGGGGGACGTGGTCGTGCCGGGTTCGTCCATCGTCCGCATCGTCGCCCCGAGCGGGCTGTGGGTCTCGGCCTGGGTGGACGAGACCGCGATCGCCGCGCTCGCGCCCGAGCAGGAAGCCCGCATCGTGTTCCGGTCCGAGCCCCGGCGCGCGTACGCCGGCCGGGTCGCGCGCGTCGGGCTCGAGGTCGATCCCGAGAGCCGGGAGCTGCTGGTGGACATCGCGCTCGACGAGCTCCCGGAGCGCTGGGCGCTCGGGCAGCGCGCCGAGGCGTACATCACCACCGGCGCCATCCCCGACGCCCTCGCGGTCCCCGGCGAATACGTCTTCGCCCGCGACGGCCGCATGGGCGTGTACGTGCTGCGCGACGGGCGCGCCCGCTGGCGCGAGTGCGAGCTGGGCGCACGCGCCCGCGATCGGGTCGAGATCCGATCCGGGGTCGATGCGGGCGAGCAGGTCGTGCGCCCCGCGGGCGAGGACGTGTCGCGCGCCCTGCGCCCCGGCAAGAGGGTGTCGGTGCGATGAACCTCGCGCTCCGCGACATCCGGCACAACGTGGGGCGGTTCGTGCTCACCTCCCTCGGTCTCGGGCTGCTCGTGGTCATCGTGATGGGCATGGGCGGGATCTACCGGGGCATCGTCGAGGACGCCACGCTCCTCGTCGACAGGCTCGACGCCGACCTGTGGATCGTCCAGCACGAGACCAGGGGCCCGTTCGCCGAGATCTCCCGCGTGCCCGCCTCCCTCGAGGACCGGGCCCGGGCCGTGCAGGGCGTCGAGTCCTCCCGCCGCTTCGTGACGCACACGATCCAGCGCGAGCACCGCGGCCGCCCGCTGCGCCTGGCCGTTGTCGGGCTCGCCTGGCCGCACGACCGGGGGGCGTGGCTTCCCATCACGGCGGGCAGGTCGCTGGACCAGCCCCATTACGAGATCGTCGCCGACAGCACGCTGGGGCTGGCGATCGGCGAGCGCGTGCGGCTCGGCAGGGACGACTACACGGTCGTCGGCGTCACGCGGGGCATGGTCTCGTCGGGGGGCGACGGGCTGGCGTTCTTCACCGCGTCAGACGCGCTCGCCGTGCAGTTCGACACCGGGCCCGAGGCGACGCGGCTGGAGCGGGAGGCGCGGCGCGCCCGGGCCGAGCGCATCGACCTGACCTCGACTCAGCCGTCGCTCACCGAGCGGGCCTCGCTGCCGCAGGCCCAGATCCCCGCCCTCGCGCCGCCCCAGGTGAGCGCCGTCCTCGTGAACGTCAGGCCCGGGCACGACGTCGGCGCGGTCGCGGCGTCGATCTCCTCCTGGCCCGACGTATCCGTCTTCACCTCTCAGCAGCAGCGGGAACTCCTGCTGCGGGGCCCGGTGGACAAGGCCCGCCGGCAGATCGGGATGTTCCGGGTGCTTCTGGTCGTGATCTCGGCGATCATCGTGGCGCTGATCCTCTACACGCTCACGCTCGACAAGCTTCACGACATCGCGCTGCTCAAGCTCATGGGGGCGCGCGACCGCATGATCCTCGGGCTCGTCCTCCAGGAGGCGCTGATCCTCGGCGCCGCCGCCTACATCGTCGCGTACGCAGCAGGCCAGCGACTCTTCCCCCAGTTCCCCCGGCGCGTGATCATCACGCCGGACATGTATCTCTGGCTCGCCGGAGCCGTGACGGTCATCTGCGTGCTTGGGAGCGGGCTCGGCATCTGGCGCGCCATGCGCGTCGAGGCACGGGAGGTGCTCGCGTGACCACCGGAGCACCGGCGATCGAGGTGCAGTCCGCATCGCAGGTCTACGGCGCGGGGGAGACCCGCGTGGTGGCGCTTCGCGAGGTCTCGATCTCGATCGACCACGGCGAGGTGGTCGCCCTGCTGGGCCCCAGCGGCTCGGGCAAGTCCACGCTCCTTTCCATCATGGGCATGATCGCCACGCCTACCGAGGGCGACGTTCTCCTCGATGGGGAGTATGTCGTGCGAGGAGGGGACGCGCTCGTTGATCTCCGCAGGCTGAGGCGCGAACGCCTCGGGTTCGTGTTCCAGAAGGCGAACCTGATCCCCTTTCTCACCGCGATGGAGAATGTCCTGGTTGCGCTCGAGATCGCCGATGCCGCCCCAAGGCAGGCCCGCCTGCGTGCGCGGGAGCTGCTTGCCGCGCTGGGAGTCGAGGACCGCGCGCACCACCACCCCTCCAAGCTCTCGGGCGGGCAGCAGCAGCGAGTCGCGATCGCTCGCTCGCTGGCGAACAGGCCAAGCCTGCTGCTGGCCGACGAGCCGACGGCCGCACTGGACGGCAAGCTGGGCCGGCAGGTAATGGAGCTTTTCCGCGACCTGGGGCATACCCACGGTGCGGGCGTCATGGTCGTCACGCACGACCACCGCGCGCTGGATGTGTTCGATCGGGTGGTCGAGCTGGAGGACGGGGCGATCACGAGGGACGAGAGATCCACGGCGTCCCCGGCGCAACCGGGATCCTGAGAGGGGCTGCACCGGGGGCGCGGATTCGCGTATCGCGTTGGCGACGGCGCTGGGCAATCCCCCGGTACGTCGCGAGCGATGCGCACCCGGCGGGCGAGCGGTGCTGCCTGTTCGGTAGAATTGTGCGAGGCCGGCGTGCTCGCGCGCCTTTCCCCGGATCACCCACGAGCCCTCGCCGCCTGGAGGGGTCCCGCATGCGCATTCCCCACGCCGTCGCCGGAGTGTGCGCCGTCCTGGCCGCGATCTCGCCGGCTCAGCCGCTCGGCCCGCCGATCGAGAACCCGAGCGAGCAGTACCTCGTCTGGAACGACTACAAGATCGAGATCAACCAGTACGGAGACCTGGGGCGCAACTGGCCGACGCCCGACCTGGTGTGGGAGCAGTTCTCGCTTCTCAAGGCCAAGGCGGACGCGAATCCCGAGCCGCCGAACACGCTCCGCGCCGTGCTGCTCGTCATCCCCCACATCGTCGCCACCGCCGTGCGCGAGGATGGAACGGTGGTGGGGGAGCGGTCCAGTGAGATGAACGCCGCCGAGATCAAGTCGGCCCTCGACCAGTGGCGCCAGTTCGAGGAGATGGTCTTCGTCTACTCCGGCGGCAACGCCTGGCTCCGCACCGACATCAAGGTCATCGACGAGCCCGTCGAGGCGCAGACCAACGAGGACTGGGTCTTCTGGCCAGGCCAGCAGCGCGAGCTGCTCGACCGCTACATCCCCTTCGAGCGCGGCGAGTACCAGAGCTACAACTCGATCTACACCTCCAAGGGCCTCAACGGCGACCCGCACGGCGGCACCATCGGCGCCGTCGGCGGCATCAAGGGCTGCGGCACCTCCGACAACGCCTTCTACGGCGACGGATGGCTCGACTTCCGCACCGGCTACGTCGCCCTCCACGAGTGGCTCAACCAGCAGTGCAGCGCCACGAGCAACATGATGCCCTACCCCGACGAGGAGGCCCTCTGGAACAACTACGTCCTCCACAAGATCGGCTACCGCGAGGACACACAGCTCGACCGCTGGCCGTGGCTCTCCGCCCGGCGCGACACCATGACCCAGATCATCCGCCCCGGCATGTGGCGGCGCTGGAGCGCCATCGATCCCTACGAGTCGCTCGCGATCGGCGAGTGGCTGCTCTTCGGCCCCAGCGAGGCAACCCCCGCCGATGTCGCCCGCGAGATCTCCGCCGCGCCGGACGACGAGGGCCGGCCCGTCTCCATGCCCATGGAGAAGTACACGCACTTCAACCTCGCCCAGGCGACCGGAGCGACCGAGCCGCCGGGACCGGGCACGTACTACTTCCGCATCTGCATCGATTCGGATGCCCGGCGCGAGGTCCGTCTCTGGGCCGGCGCCGACGAGCGTTTCCAGCTCTGGCTCAACGGCGTCATGGTCCGCGACGGCTGGGGATGGACCTACTCCGACGACGACGGGCGCCTTGTCGAGAAGGCCGCGTACCCCACGCTCGAGCGCGGCGTGAACACGCTCGTGCTCGCGCTGCCCCACACCGCCGGGCCCGTGGAGTTCCGCGTCCGACTCTGCGACACCGACGGCTCCGGGCGGCAGGCCGCGGGCGTCACAGCCTCCGCGACGCTCGGCGGCCGCACGCCCGTGCCCCTCGCCGAGCCGATCGTGCACGACTTCGCCGAGCCGCGGTTCTACGCGTGGGCCGAGATCAACGACATGCCGTGGACCAAGCTGCCGCGCATAGGCGAGGCCGAGCTCCGCGCCCTCACCGGCATCCGTACGCTGGACCTGGTCACGAACGGCTCCGCGCGCACCAGCCCGGAAGGCGAGGTTTACGAGCCGCCGCAGCACCTCTTCCTCGACGTGCCCGAGGGCTCCGTCACCTCGCCGCGGATCCACACGCCGGCGGAGGACGCGGCCGCGCTCGACAACGACCTCGACTTCAACTGGGAATCAATCGCCTGGCTCCGCGTGCCCGACAGGCCCGGGCGCGAGAAGGACCTGCTCCTGCTCCGCTTCGACGTCGCCGAGCCGCTCATGCACCTGCTGCGAACCCGCGCCCGCCCGGGGCAGGAGAGCATCGTCGGCTGGCTGCTTGAGGACCACAAGCTCGCCTATGTTTTGCTTGTCGACCTCGACGTGCCCGGCACGCCGAAGTCGGCGTTGGAGTTGCTCATGGAGGCCCCGCGCGGGGACACGCATGACGAGCCCGAACGCTGAGCCGCGCGGCGTCCAGAGCGCGCCCGCACCCGTCGAGAGCCGCCGGATCCGGCGCGAGCGGAAGACGATCTCGATCATGATCGGGATGTACTGCCGTGACCAGCACGGAGCCCAGCCGGGCGAGCTCTGCGCCGAGTGCGCCGACCTCCGGGCCTACGCCATGTTCCGGATCGACAAGTGCCCCTACTGCGAAGGCAAGCCCACCTGCGCCAACTGCCCCATCCACTGCTACAAGAAGGACCGGCGCGAGGAAGTCCGCAGCGTCATGCGCTACGCAGGCCCCCGCATGCTGCTCCGCCACCCCGTCCTCGCCATCCTGCACC
The DNA here is from genome assembly GCA_964435785.1 of uncultured Phycisphaeraceae bacterium. Taxonomy (GTDB): domain Bacteria; phylum Planctomycetota; class Phycisphaerae; order Phycisphaerales; family UBA1924; genus PNC22. The sequence continues at coordinate 7,128 of CAYTAH010000011.1, forward strand.
AGCTCGACGGCCGAAGAGAGGTGGAGCTCCCCACTCGCCGCGCCCGGCCTTCGCAGCCGACCGACTCCCCCGGCGCGACCTGACGATGGTCGGGACGGCGGGCGCGCCGCGCTCGCGCCGCGCGGACCCATGCTCATCGGGTGACGGAGATGTCCGTGAGGTTCTGCACCTCCCAGTCTCCGCCGAAATCCGGCTCCCAGTAGTACCGCACGAAGTCGGCGCCCGCGTAGCCGAACACGTTGAGGCTCTCGTCGGGGGCGGCGATGCCGGTGAAGGGCGCCGCGATCACCGGCGAGCCGGGGGGAACGGCGTCGGAGAGGCTTACGACCGCCCAGCCCTCGTCGCCGCGCGCCGGCGACCACCACGTGACCACGACCTCGCCGCTGGCGCGATCGGCCCCCACGATGTTCAGCCCGCCCCACGAGGAGACGAAGCTGCCGAGGCGCTCGGGTTCGTACAGCGGGCCCACGGTGAGCGCCGTCAGGTCCGACTGCGCCCACTCCCCCTTGAACTGCGGCACCCACCACGTGACCCGGAGGTGACCGGCGTCGTCGATCCCCGCGATGTTGATCCCGCCCCACGGCGTGAGGTAGACCGTCAGACCGCCGGCGAGGGGCTCGGCCCCGTACGCGCTGGTGAGGTTGCTGACGCTCCAGCGCTCGCGCCCCGGCGCCGTCCACACGCCCCAGATGTTCCCCGCCTCGTCGAGCCCCACGACGTTGAGCCCGTTCCACGACGTCGCGTAGCTCACGAGCCCGCTGAACTCCGGCGTGGCGACGCCGGCCGGCGCGAGGTCCTCCTCGGAGATGTTCTCGAACCCCCAGCGCCAAGCGCTCTGATCGTCCTGCGCGCCCGTCTGGGCGTAGTGGAGCAGGTCGCCATCCGGCGCCAGCGCCGTCAGGTGGACGATCTCGTCGGGGCCGATCATCACGTCCAGCTCGCCCGAGGGGACGACGCCGCCGAAGACCTCCAGAGTCAGGTTGCGGAAGCTCCAGGTGTCGTCCTCGCCCTCGGTGTACAGAATCAGCCCCTGCGACGAGACCGCGGCCCCGTAGCTGAGCCCGTCCTTGGGATCCACCCACGACACGACCTCGCCGATCGGCACCGGGCCGCCGATCGTCGCGACCACGTCCACGACGTACCACACGTCGTCGGTCTCCAGCTGGAAGATCTGCGGCCGGCCGAACCCGTCGTGCGCCGAGACGTTGAAGACCGGGTCGTGCGGCACGGGGTCCGCCAGCGCCTTCACGCCCAGCGCAAAGAGCGGGCGTGCGACGCCGTTCTCGCGGAGCTCCGTCGCGAGCAGGGTCGAGCCGTTCTCGCCCAGCACGAATGTGCGCTCCCCGCCTGTCCAGCGTTCCTCCAGCACGACGCGGTCGCCCACGATCCGCCACTCGCCGATCTCGAGCGGGTCGAGATGCCCGTCGTCGTATTCGTCGAGGTCGTAGAGGGCGTAGTCGCCGTCCTCGTCGAGCTCGAAGGCCCGCTGCCGGAAGTCGGGCGCTTCATCGGGGCCGTCGCAGTAGAGCGTGAGGTAGACGCCCGCGAGCGTGTCGGGGTCGATCGAGGCCGCGGCCCGCGTCGCGACGCCGATGGTCGTGACCTCGTCCTCGTCGGCGAGGTCGGCGTAGATGATCGTCGAGCCGTCCGCCGAGAGGTAGAGGTACTCGCGCCGGGCGGTGATCAGCGACCCGAAGTCGTTGATGCGATCGATCCTGCTCGTGTACCGGTACTCCGAGCCGCGCGAGGGGGTCCAGCGCACCTCCAGGTCGCCGACGGTCATGCGCCCGTTGGTGAGGTGGACGCCGGGCTCCTCGAGGGGCGTGTCGGCGTCGGCGCGGTACGCGATGGCGGCGTATTGGTATGCGCCGCCGTAGTCGTCGAGCGTCGGGTCGTCACGGAGCGTGACCAGGAGCTCGGCGTCCTCGGCGTCGCCGGCGAAGCGGTCGTACTCGGAGTACCACCAGCCCACCGGGTAGCGATCGACGGGAGAGAACCGCGCGCCGTTCCGCTCGTCGGGCGAACCGTAGAACCCCTCCAGGGGATCGCGGTCGTAGCGGCCGATCGGGAGGTCGAAGATGGAGTCGTACCAGAGCCCCTCGCGCAGGTCCCGGTCCGAGCGACCGGCGCGGTACACCACGCCGTCCACGTCGTCGCTCTCGCCGAGCTCGCCCTCGGTCGAGAATGTGTCCACGTCGAAGAACGCCCAGCCGGTATCCCAGGCGAAGCCCACGCTGGCGAAGCTCACCGAGAGCAGCCGGCGCGGCTCCAGCCCCTCGAAGAGGTTGTCGCTCGAATGCCGCATCCCACTTCCTCCTCGCGCGGGCCTTGCGCAGCACAATGGTATGGACGAGCCGGCGCGACGCGGCGTGATCGGGCGGACGGCCCGCGTTGGGGCGGCGGCGCCGGCCCGTGCGCGCGCCCGGCGGGTCCCCGCGTACACTGGGCTCGCGGAGGTTGTGCATGGAGCCGAACCCCTACCAGCGATTCCGCGATCGCGAGCTGAGCCTCGCCGACTTTCTGGCGATCGACCGCACCGTGCTCGCCAACGAACGCACGGCCCTCGCCTACGGCCGGACGGTGCTGGCCATGCTCGTCGTCGGCGGGACGTGCATCAAGTTTTTCGAGTCGGCGCTCATGCGCGGGGTCGGGGTCGCCTTCATCGGCGCGGCCCTGGCCGTCGCCGTGATTGGCGGCGTCCGCTTCTGGCGCACGCGCCGCTACCTCGGTGAGGCGCTGGAGCGACACACCGGCGAGCGGACCCATCCGCTCAGGGAGTCGGTGAGCGAGCAGGAGGGCGCGGCCGCGCCTCCGGCGACGCCCGACTCGACGCGGTGATCATCGGCCAACGCAGGTGCCAGTTGGCGGCGTGAAGCCGTCCCGAGCCCCTGACGAGGCGAAAGGGGGGCGGGCCCGCAGGCCCGCCCCCTTGCTTGTCAGCATGCCGGATCGACAGGGCGCTAGAGCTCGTAGCCCAGCCAGCTGATGAGCAGGTCGATGTCCTCGAGGAGTTGGGCCTGCTCGGGAGAGGGGCTCATCCAGTCCGGCGGCTGCGGGTCACCGTCGAGCCGGCTGCGCAGCAACTGGAGCTCGAGGATCGCGAGCCCGTAGTGCTCGCGTCCCGTGGCGTTTGCGGCGAGCCGGAGGGTGATGGCGGTGACGAGGCGCCGTCCGCGGGCCGCGTTGTGGTTGGGTCCCTCGAAGAGTGAAAGATCGAGAGCGAGCACGTCGTCGGAGGCGGCGCGGAGCCAGTCTTCGATGAAGCCGGAGGTCACTCCGGGGTCATTCGGGAAGGGGTCCACGGCGTCGTTGGCGCCGTCGCCGTCGGAGTCGGCGCTGCAGACGGAGGTGCCGGCGGCTTCCTCGTCGCCGTCGGAGATGGTGTCGCCGTCGCTGTCGGCGAGGAGGGGGCTTGGGCACGGGCCGCCGTTGGCGATATCCACCTCGGTGCCGTCCCACAGGCCGTCGTCGTCGGTGTCGGTGTCGAAGGGGTCGGTGCCGAGCTGCGTCTCGAGACCATCGGGGAGCCCGTCGAGGTCCATGTCCCCATCGCACGGGTCGAGGCCGAAGTCCAGCTCGAAGTCATCGGTCAGGCCGTCGCCGTCGCTGTCGTGATTGGTCGGGCTCGGGCAGCCGAACTGCTGGATGCTCACCTCGTAGCCGTCGGTGAGCGTGTCGCCGTCGGTGTCCTCGTTGTGGGGGTTGGTGCCGTGGGTCAAGACCTCGGCACCGTCACCGAGCTGGTCGTCGTCGGAATCGGGATCGAGCGGATCGGTGAGATGGGTGTTGACCTCGGCGCCGTCGTCGAGGCCGTCGGCGTCCGTGTCCGCCTCGAGAGGGTCGGTGCCGTGGGTCGAGACCTCGGCGCCGTCGGTGAGCTGGTCGCCGTCGGAATCGGGATCGAGCGGATCGGTGAGGTGGGTGTAGATCTCGGCGCCATCGTCGAGGCCGTCCGTGTCCGTGTCCGCGTCGAGGGGGTCGGTGCCGTGGGTCAAGACCTCGTCACCGTCGGTGAGCGAATCCCCGTCGGTATCCGCGGCGTTGGGATTTGTGCCGAGGAGGACCTCTTCAGCGTCGGTCAGGCCGTCGTCGTCGGAATCCGGCGGCGAGATGGGGCCGAGATCGAAGGTGTAGGCAGCGCCCCTGTAATCGTCGTTTCCGTATGCTCCGACGATGGCGTTCTCTTGCGCGGATACCGAGTATCCGAAGAAGTCGCCAGCAGCAGCGTTCGATGCGCGCAGAGTAGCCTGCTCCTCCCACGTGGAACCGTCAAGCACGAAGACGTGCGCTTGCCCCGCCTCGGTGATGCCGTTGGGGTTGGCGGAATCTGCACCGACAACGGCGCGCGTTTCCCAGATGCTTACAGAGTAGCCAAAATAGTCGTTTGCCGCGGCGAAAGCGGGGACAATCGGAGGTCCAACGGTCGTCAGGTTCTCGATAATGTATGCCGCGCCAGAATCAGGGGCGGCAACATCTGCGTTCGGCGACCCGACGATCGCGCGCGTTTCGTGGATGGAGACGGAGAAACCGAACTGACCACTGGCGTAGGAGGTACCGGGCGTGAGCGCGCCGGTAGTGGTCCATGCGGGGCTCTCGTAGGTGCCTGTGTTCTGGAAGATGTAGACGGCTCCGCCTCCTTGGGCCGGAGCGCCAACAATAATCGTTTCACCGTCGACCGCGACGGCGGCTCCGAACATTGCGTTGGAGGACGCGGAGAGCGTGGCCTTCAGGGTGCACGAGGCGCCGTTGTCTCGATAGACGTACACCAATCCTTGGCCGATCGGAGCTCCCACGACCACGAGGTCGCCGCTGATCGCGACCGAGGCGCCATATCGAGCGCTTGACACGGGACTCGGGGCGGTGAGGATCTCGGGGGGCAGCTGCCAGCCGTTCACGTTGTCGCGCCGATACACGTACGCGGCGCCGGCGTTGGTCGTAATATTCACGTCGTAAAAATGGGCGCCGACCACAACGGTGTCGCCGCTTATGGCAACGGAAGTACCGAACTCGTCGTTGTTCGCTCTGTCCGGGAGGAGTGTCGCTTCATGCGCCCAACTCCCCGACGTGGAGCGGTAGATGTAGGCGGCTCCCGGATTGCTTTTCGTCGTGGTGTCGCGCCTCGGAGCGCCGACAACCGCCACGTCGTCACTGACTGAGACTGAAACGCCGAACCAGTCGTTCGGGTTGCGCTGAGATGGGATTACGAGCGGGTTGCTACCCGTAATAACCGTTTGCGCTCTAGCCTGCTGTGGTCCGAGCAGCACTGCGACCGCCGCGAGCGCTCCAGCCGCCCTCTGCAGCTGTCCGACCCGAACACGTTCCCGATTCCGCATGGTTCGTCTCCTGGGATTCTCGCCGCGGCCTCTCCACCGCCGGCCTGATGTCACGGTCAGCGCGCGTGCCCCGTGGTGCGAAGGTCCGGATAATCACGTCCCCGGTTTGTGGGCCTGGAGGGGCGCACGACGGGGTACAAACTACCTGCGCGGGGCGGTTTCGCTATCGGCGATATGGCCGAAATTTGTGCCGAAACGGAGTTTGGGGGTTCGCCGCCAGGTTATCGCGGACGCAGAGGGTGTTGGGCGTGGCACCGGACCGGAGTCCGGGCGGGGCGGCTCAGTCGATGGACCACTCGAGTACGCCGCCGGAGAACTCCTCCTGGAGCTGGATCTCGAGGCGGAGGGTGTCGGTGGTGAGGGGCTCGAAGGTGACGGTGTTGAACTGGTCCTTCTCGACGCCGAAGGCGTCGCTGGTCGCGACCGGCTTCCAGGCGTCTCCGTCACGGTAGAGCAGGCGCCAGGACTCGGGGACCCGGCAGCGGCCGGCCACGTCGCCCTCGCCGTCGTCGTACCAGTACACCGAGATGGAGGTGACCCGGCGCGGCTCGTCGAAGGAGGCCTGGAGCCACTCGAGCGTCCCCTTGTTGGGCCAGAAGGTGTGGCGGGCGACGGGCTGGTCGGGCGGCCCGCCGGGGGCGACCCCGTCGGAGATCGCGTCCAGCCGGTCGCCGCCGTAGGTGTGCGAGGCGGAGGGGCGGAAGAGGCTTTGGCGCTCGGGCGGGGGCGCCCACGTGGTTGCGTCGGGGGAGTCGCTGGCCAGCGGGAAGGCGCTGATGCGGATGCGCGCGGCGCCCATCGGGATCAGGCGGACGGTCTCGACGGGCGCCTCGCTCCGCGCCGGGGAGTCCTGCAGGGGGGCGGCGAGGCCGAACATGTCGAGGCGCCACTCGGGGATCCGGCGCGCCGGCGCGGAGAGCACGATCGGCGCGGCCTCGGGGGTCCAGGGCGAGCCGGTTTCGGGGACAGGACGTCTTTCGACGATCTCGATGCGGCTCGCGGGGTCGGCCTCGTCGATGGCGAGCCCGAAGCTCCAGGCGCCAGCGGGCAGGATCTCCCAGGCGGGCCAGCGTTTGTTGAGGTCGGCGATCTCGGCGTCGGTGAGCGCCTTGTTCTGCGCGCCGGCATCCTCGTAGCGCCGGCGGACCTCGCCGATGTCGAGCGAGAAGGCGAGCGGGCCGCGGTGGACCGACGCGGAGCCGTGGTTCGTGGTCCACCGCTGCACGCGCACGTCCATCGGGAGGCGCAGCTCGACCACGTCGCCGTCGCTCCAGGGGCGCGAGAGCCTCGCGAGCGCCCCGGCGCCCGCTTCCTCGAGCTCTACGGGCGCGCCGTTCACGGTCGCCGCGGGCGACTCGCACCAGCCCGGGATGCGCAGGTGGAGCGGGAACTCCGCGGGCTCGTCGAGCGAGATCCTGAACCGCACGAGGTCCCCGAAGGGGTACTCGGTCTCCTCGCGGATGGTGACGCGTACTCCGTCGCCGACTGTCGCCGTGACGTCGCAGCTGGTGTAGAAGACGGCGGCGAGGCCGTTGTCGGGCGTGGCGTACCAGAGGTGCTGGGCGAAGTAGGGCCAGCCGTGCCCGGCGTTGTGCTGGCAGCAGCGGTGGCGGTGGGGGCTCATGAGGTACATCGGCCCGCCGTTCTGGATGCCAGGCGAGTGGTTGAGCGCGTCGGAGACGGGCTGGTTGGGCGCCGTGAGATAGCGCAGGGCGCCCATGTCGGCGGTGAAGGCGGCGGGGAGCATGTTGAAGGCGACGTCCTCGCAGCGGTCGGCCCAGGTCATGTCGCCGGTGATGGCGATCAGGATCTCGTCGGAGAGCATCTCCTCGACGAGGCCGCAGGTCTCGATGGCCTGGCGGGGGTCGTCGAAGCCTGGGCGGGCGTTCTCGTCGGCGCCGAACATGCCGCCGGGGACCTGGCCGTATTTCTCCCGCACCTCGCGCCAGTTTCGATCGGCTCCGTCGAGGTCCTTCTGGTTGCGCGACTGCACCCACCACTGCGTGGGCTCGCGGAAGGCCTGGGCGACGTTGACGTTGTGCCAGTCGATCACGCCCTCGTTCCAGCGGGCGGTGTGCTCGTGCGTCTTCTCGGCCAGCTCGAGCAGCCACTGCTCGCCGGTGCGGTTGTAGAGCCAGTGGATCGCGTGGAGCTGGTCGCCGGCGCGGATCTTGGGCCAGTAGCCGACGAGGAATTTCTCCTCGGGCAGCTTCTCGAGATAGCGGAAGTAGCGGTTCATGAGCGTGATCACGCGCTCGTCCTGGGTGGCGTCGTGGTAGTCCATCAGGCAGAAGAGCATGATCATGTTGGGCCAGAGGTCGTCGCGTCCCTCGAGCTTGGTCGCCAGGCCCGTGCGTCCCTTGTCGGGGCCGAACCAGCCGTCCTCCTGCTGGCTGCGCAGCGCGCCCTCGATCCAGACCTGTGACTCCTCGAGCATCGCCTCGTCGCCCAGCACCAGCGCGCAGTTGAGGTAGCCCTTGAGCCAGTAGGGGACCTCCTCCCAGCCGCGCTCGCCGACGCCCCGGGGATCGAGCCACGCGTTGCCCTCGCGCTTGAGGAATGGGCTGATCTCGCGGAGGTGGCCGTGGAAGCCGTCGGCCTGGAGCCGGAGCTGGTGCCGGAGCCAGCCGCGGGGCGTGATGGAGCCGATGGGGAGCTTGACGAGTCGGCTGGGCTCGAGTGGCGCCCTGTTGACGACGTAATGATCGTTGTGCATGGGGGTCGGCTCGTGGGGCGCGGGCTGGGGGTGCTCGCGGGCGGCGGCCGCGGCCGCCACGGCTGCGCACAGCGTGAGGTGGAATCGGGCCTTGAGGGAGCGGGTCATGGCCCGATCCTAGAGGGCGCTTCGGCGGCGAGCGCGGCGGGCGCGCGGGCCGGGGTTCTGCCTTGGCGCCGGCGGCTCATTCCGCGTGGCTGAGCGGGTCGAGGAGGGGATGGATCTCGGCGAGCGCGGCGCGGAGGGCGCTGAGCCGCCAGCGCTGGACGACGCGGTCCACGGTGGTGCACATGAGCGTGCTGGCGTCTGGTGCGATGATCGCGTCGTTGAGCTCGTGCATGTCGGGGCTGCGGAGCGTGGCGAGCTCTGCGCCGGAGCCGGGATCGAGGAGGCGGAGCTGGTATCGGGAGTGGCCCACGGCGAGGAAGTCGCCGTCGGGCGCGAAGGCGATGACGCCGGCGAGGCTGTCGGTCCACTCTCGCGCGACGATCCAGCGCTGGCGCCACGACGGGACGTCGAAGCAGGTGAAGGATTCCGGCGTGCCGACGACGATGGCGTCGCCGGCGGGGCTGAAGCGCGCGACGGCGTGCGATGCGCCGATGGTGAGCACGCGCTCGCGGGTCTGGAGGTCCCACACGCACGCCTCGGGGCCGCGCCAGTTGCCGGTGAAGAGCCAGCGGCCGTCGGGGCTGAGCACGGGCCGCTCGGCGAGGCCCTGGTAGGCCGGGAGCTCGAGGAGCGTCTCGCCCGAGTCGATCGAGAGCACGAGGATGGCGCGCCGGTGGACGACGGCGATGGTGCCCGGGTCGGGTCCGGGGGCGACCCAGACGTCGCCGGGAGGATCCATCCGGAGGATCTCGCGTCCGGGGCCGGGGTCGGCGTCGTCGGCGGGGAAGGGCCACGCGAGGATCGCGGCGTCGCACGCGGCCACGATGAGCCCGCAATCGGGGAGGATGCACACGCCGTTGGCGGACGCGTCGGTCAGGACGCGCAGGACGCGGCCCGCGCCGGCGTCCAGCAGCATGACGCCGTTGCTGCCCGCGGTGACGAGGCGGCGACCGTCGTCGCTGAGGGCGCCCTCGCTGTTGACGCCGAACGGGGCCGTCATGATGAAGCGGTCGTAGACGGCGGAGGGCGAGAACTTGAGCCGGGCGACGCGCTCGCCGCCGATCGCGAGAAAGTCCTGGCCCAGGCTCACGGGGAGCCAGCCCTCGATGGGCGCCAGCATGGCCGAGCCCGAGTTGATGTCCCAGAAGCGGATGGTGTTGTCCCACGCGTAGGAGGTCAGCAGCCTGCCGTCGCTGTGGAATCCGAGGCGGACGGGGAGGCCCTGGTGGCCGAGGAAGGTCTGCACGACGCGCCCCGTGAGCCCGTCGATGAGCTGGATGGAGCGATCGCGGAATCCGACGGCGATGTGGTGGCCGTCCGGCGGGGCCGCGACGCTGATCGGAGGCGAGTCTGTAGGGAGGGTGGCGACGCACTCGGCGCGCTCGATGCTCCAGCGCTGGAGGTGGCCGGCCTCCGCGTCGCTCACCAGGAGCGTGCGCCCGTCGGCGGAGACATCGAAGCGCACCTCCTCGGCGCCGGCGGGGATGTGCAGGATGGTGGCGCCGTCCTCGGCCGAGCGCACCTCGACCGCTCGCGGCGCGGAGACGGCGACCCATGGGGGGTGGCCGGGGGCGCCGCCGAGGCGCAGCTCGGCGCCGTAGGGCTCGGGTCCGGTGAGGGAGGCGAGCAGCGCGCCGGTCCGGACGTCGCGGACTTCCACGTGCGAGCCGGAGGGCGAGCGCATGGTGCAGGCGATCAGCGAGCCGTCGGCGTTGAAGACGCCCTGGAGGAGCTCGGCGCCGGGGGAACGTGCCCGCATCAGCTCGGTGTCGCCGGGGACGGAGACGACGCGGACGAGGTCGGGGGGATCGGCGCGGATGGCGCGACCCGGGGTGCGCAGCCCCCAGGAGCCGAGGTAGCCGTTTCGGGGAGGCGCGCCCGTAAAGGACACGTCGTCGAGGGCCATGGCCGCGATGGCCTCGTTGCGGATCTCGAGGGTCGGCCGGATAACGGCGGCGTGCCAGGCGGCGGTGAGGGCGGCGTCGCGCCGGCCGGGCTGGGAGCTTGCGCGGCTGGCGCGGGCCTGTGCGATGTAGGAGTCCCAGAGGCGTCCGTTGGCGGTCTGGAGGGCCGTCTCGGCGACGTTGCGCAGGGCGTTGACGTGCTGGAGGCTGGCGAGCGAGAGGGCGAGACCGGAGACGATGGCGACGACGACTGCGACGACGGCGTAGACGACGGCGCGGTGGCGGCGGACGAACTTGGCGAGGAGGTAGGCGCGGCTGGGCGGGCCGGCGAGGACGGGCTCGTCGCGTAGGTGGTGGCGCACGTCGGCGGCGAGGGCGTTGGCGGTGGGGTAGCGGTGCTCGGGGTCCTTCTCGGTGGCGCGGAGGACGATCCAGTCGAGATCGCCCCGCAGCTCGCGGACGAGCCGGGCCTGGTCGGTCTTCCTGCACGCGGCGATCGTCTCCCGCTCGGCGCCGAGCGTGACGAACCTGGTGGAGGGCTTGTTGGGGCGCGTCTCTCGGACGATGCTGGCGCGTTCGGCGATGCCGGCGCTCTTGAGCCTGGTGAGGTCGTAGGGCGAGACGCCGGTGAGCAGCTCGTAGAGGATGACGCCGAGGCTGTAGACGTCGGTCCTGGTGTCGACCGAGGCGTGCTCGAAGTCGGCCTGCTCGGGGGCCATGTACTGCGGGGTGCCGATGATCTGGCGCGCCTCGGTGACGGCGGTCGCGTCGGTGAGGGGGCCCTCGATGGCCTTGGCGATGCCGAAGTCGATGACGACGGGGACCGGCCGGCCGTCCACCTTGGTGACGAGGATGTTGGAGGGCTTGAGGTCCCGGTGCACGATCCCCTTCTGGTGGGCGTGCTGGACGGCCATGCACACGGCGATGAAGAGCTCGAGGCGCTCGGGGACGGCGAGGCGCTCGGCGTCGCAGAACTCGGTGATGGGCTTTCCGGCGACCAGCTCCATGGCGAAGTAGGGGCGGCCGCGGGGCGTCACGCCGGCGTCGAGGACGCGGGCGATGGAGGGGTGGGTGAGCAGCGCGAGCGTGTGGCGCTCGGCGTCGAAGCGGGCGAGCACCTGGCGGCTGTCCATGCCGGGCTTGAGGATCTTGAGGGCGACCTCGCGGGAGACGGGCTGCTCCTGGCGGGCGCGCCAGACGACGGCGAATCCGCCCTCGCCGAGGCGCTCGAGCAGGACGAAGGGCCCGACGCGGTCGCCGGCTTCCTCCTCGGGCGGCGCGGCGGGGCGCGGCTGCTGGCCGTGCGTGGGCTCGGAGAGGAAGAGCCCGGCCTGGTCGTGGGCCAGGAGCAGGCGCTCCAGCGCCGCGTGGAGTGGCGCGTCCCGCGTCACGAGATCGTCGAGGTAGAGGCGGCGCTGCTCGGGCGGGAGCTCGATCGCCTCGACGAATCGGCGCTTGAGCGTGTGGGCATCGGGCTGCGGTCGTGGGGCATCCATGGCGGCGGTCCCCCGCGGGGCCGACGCACAGGATACCTCCGGCGCGCCCGCCGGGCGGCCTCGGGTGGGCGGCTTGGCGGGGCGCAGCCGGGCGCGGCGGCGACCCGGCTACGGCAGCTCGGGCTCGTCGAGCGAGCGCCGGATGGCCTCGCGGTAGTGCTCGAGGGCCTGGCCGAGCTGGCCCCTCTGCTCATAGATCCGTCCGAGGTAGTAGTGCACACGGGCCGGGTCGGGGTTGAGGTTCAGGGCCTTCTGAAGGACGGATTCGGCCCTCTCGAGATCGCCCCTGCGGTAGAGGATGATGCCCTGGATCTGCTGGGCGCGACGGTGCTCGGGATGGGAGGCGAGGACCTTGGCGATCGCCTCGTCGGCGGCGTCGAGGTTGGCCGTGTAGAGGTCGAGGTCGGCGAGGTCGAGGAGGAGGTCGGCGTCGTCGGGGAGGCTTGCGAGGGCCTTGACGAGCTCGTCCCGGGCGGCGTTGTAGAGCCCCTTCTCTCGGAGCAGCCGGGCCGCGGCGCGATGGGTGGAGGCGAGGCTCTTGGGCGATCCCTCGGAGGAGGCGCGGGCCTTGAGGGCCTCGCCGAGCTGCGCGTCGCTGAGCTGACCGAGGGCGTGGCGCGCGTAGCAGTCGAGGATGTGGGCGTAGTCCGGGGCGCGGGCGGAGATGACGTGGGCGAGCTTGCCCTCCCGGTCGATGACGATGGTGGTCGGGAAGACGATGAGGCCCAGTCGTCCGTAGAGGGATCGGTCGGCGTCGAGGGCGAGGGGCACGTCCATGGAGCGTTCCTCGCGGAAGCGCTCGAAGTAGGGCTTGTGGACGACGTCGGCGCTGACGTGCAGGAGGCGGAGCTGATCGCTGGCGATGTTGCGGACCACGTCCCATGAGTCGGTCGCGGCGAGCTCGGAGCTGCGCTGCTCGGCCGAGAGGTAGACCAGCACGACGACGGCGCCCTTGAGGGCCTCGCTGTCGGCGAGATCGCCGGCGATGGTGGGGAGGCGGAAGGCGGGGACGGGCTCGCCGCGCTTGACGTTGCGGAGCTCGTCGGCCCGGGAGGGCGAGGCGAGCACGGCCAGCGCCATGCCGAGCGCGAGCACGGTTGTGCGGAGGGGGCGGGGGTTCATGGCTTTCTCCATTCCGGCCTGCGCGCCGGGAGCGGGGTCTGGTGTCACTGGTTTCTCTGACGCTTGCGCGGGGGCTCGGTGCGCACGCCGGGCACGAGATCGCGTCCCCGCCAGGCATCGACGTCCTCGATCGGCGGGTAGGCGAGCGGGGCGACGCGGTTGTACTCGAAGGACTGGTGGCAGCCGGGTCCGCAGCGTCCGCCGTCGGCGAGCCGCTCATAGTTGATGGGGAGCATCCAGCCGCCGGGCCCGAAGGGGATCTCGGCGCGGATGTGCCGCTCCGCGTCGGCGGCGTGGGCGTCGTGGCAGACGGCGCAGGAGCGGCCCTTCTCGTCCCGGTTGACGTGGGTGTAGTGAAGGTTCATGTCGCCGTTGCGGAAGCCGGTGACGGTGTCGGTTTGGGAGAGGAGGACGAGCTGCCTGTCGTGGCAGCTGAAGCAGAGGGCGTAGGCGGACTCGCTGAAGGGGTAGTAGAGGTCGGAGGGGTACTCGTTGGTGAGCAGTCGGCGGTGCCCGCCTCCGTGGATCTCGTGGCAGGCGACGCAGCTGTCCTGGGCGATGGCGCCGTGGAGGCTCTTGTGGTTCTCGATGAGGTCCTTCATGTTGGCGAGCGTGGTGCCGTCGTCGAGCTCGATCGTCTTGTCGTGGCACTCGAAGCAGAGTGCCTGGGTCTCGTTCTTGAGGAGGCCGGCGTGGTCGGTGGCGTGGGCGGCGTGGCAGTTGAGGCAGGACCGCTCGGTGGTGACGGCGTCGTGCTGCGTGGGCGCGGTGTGCACCGTCGTGGCGACCTCCTCGTGGCAGCCGGTGCAGAGCGTGAGGGCGTCGCTGTTGAGGATCGAGGCGCTGTCCGCGGCGTGCGGGTTGTGGCAGACGAGGCAGTCGCCCTCGGCGGGCTCGTGCACCAGGTGCATGGTGTCGATCTCGTAGCCCGTCGTCACGTGGCAGCGGAGGCAGAGATCGCGTCCCTCGGCCATCAGAAGACGCGGCAGCGTGGAGGCGTGCGGCTCGTGGCAGGCGCCGCAGGCGCCGGCGGATGCGGGGCCGTGGACGACGTTGTGCCCGCCGGTGACGTCGGCGTGGCAGGCGGTGCATGAGTCGGCGTAGCGCTCGCCGCGGAGGATGGCCGACTCGGTGCTCCCGTGCGGGTCGTGGCAGGCCAGGCAGTCGCCCTCGGCGAAGGGGTCGTGGAGCATGGCGTCGGCGGGCACCTCCACGACGTGGCAGAGCAGGCAGATCTCGTTGCGGCCGCGAACGTGCTCGAAACGGTGGTCGGTCTCGCCGACGAGTGTGTGGCAACTGTCGCAGGCGTTGACGTAGACCGGGCCGTGGAGGTGGGGCTTGTCCTTGACGCCGGGGTGGCAATCGGCGGTGACGCAGCCCTCGCGCGGGATCGCGGTGGTGGGCGCGGGGGCGGTCGAGCCGGTGGAGTCGAGCACGCGGGGCTGCTCGGGCTGGGCGGCGGCGAGGCCGGCCGCGATGAGGAGCGGGAGCAGGATTGGCGGGCCTCTCATGGGGCACCCCCTTCATTCTGGCTCGGTTCCGGGGCGGCGGCGCGTGAGTATCCCAGCGGCTCGTGGCAGCCGGGGGAGCAGGTCCCGCCGTCGTCGGTGAGCACGAAGCCCATTTCCATCAGCCAGTCGGACCCCTCGTAGGCGACGCGGTCGGCGACGAGCCGGGGCTGGTGGCTGGCGTGGACGGCGTGGCAGTCGGCGCACCCGCGTGCGCGTCCGCCGGGCTGGGCGTGGATCTTGTGGAGGTTGCGGTCGCCGTGGCGGAACTGGGTGGCGGTGGGTGTGTCGGCGAGGGCGAGGTCCTGGCTGTGGCACGAGAAGCAGAGGGCGTAGTTGCGCACGTCGAAGCGCCCGGAGAGCACGCCGGGGTTGATCTGCTGGAGCAAGCGGGCGTGGGCGGCGCCGTGGACGCTGTGGCACGCGCTGCAGTTGCCCGCGGCGACCGGTCCGTGTCGCCCCGCGGCGGTCGCGAGCGCCTCGGTCATGGCGGGGATCGCCCTCCCGTCGCGCCCCGTGACCGCCTCGGCGTGGCAGGAGAGGCAGATGGCGGTTTGCTCGTCCCTGAGCATCGTGGGCTGGTCGGAGGCGTGGGGCGCGTGGCAGGAGAGGCACTCATCGCCGGTCAGGACAGGGTCGTGGGAGACGAGGGCGGTGGAGACGGCCTGGCCGACATCGGCGTGGCACGGCGTGCAGGTCGCGCGGGTGCCCGCCGTCATGAGCGAAGGATGCGCTGTCGCGTGGGGGCCGTGGCAGGCGAGGCAGGAGCCCTCGATATCGCGGTGCGCGTGGCGGGCGGTGGCCATCCACTCGACGGTGTCCCGGTGGCACATGGCGCAGTGGTCGGCGTCCGCGCCGCCGCGGAGGAGCGCGGCGACGTCTGCGCCGTGTGGATCGTGGCAGGCGCTGCAGTCGCCCTCGGCGTAGGGGGGGTGGCTCGAGGCGCCGAGAGCCGGGGTGTGGCATTCGTCGCAGGTCTCGCCGACGGTGGCCGCGACGAGGAGGGCGGGGTTGGCGGGCGCATGGGGGTCGTGGCAGGCGAGGCATCCGTCTAGGGTCATCGCGCTGTGCTGGACCAGAGCGTCGCGGGCGGTGTCGTGGCAGCCTGCACAGAGGGCGTCTGGGGACGAGACGAGCGGGTAGGTGTGGTCGCCGGCGTCGGGGGCGTGGCAGGTCTCGCAGGCCTGCTCGGCGTCGGGGGCGTGCACGCCCGGGCCGGGGGCGAGGGAGCCGTGGCACTCGGCGGTGACGCACCCGTCGCTGAAGGCGACGGTCGAGGCGGGCCTCGGGGCGGGGACGACGGGGGGCGTCGGCGCGTGGACGGCGGCCGTGGGCGCGGTGCCGGCCTTGGGCAGGGGCTTGAAGAAGCGCCAGGCGAGCACGGCGAGCAGGAGCAGGGCGACGGCGCCGGTCGCGGCGGAGAGTCGGGCTCTCCGGCGCCGGCGTGGCGCGTCCCGCGGGGATGGCTTCCTGCGCGTGCGCATCGGTGTCGCTCAGATGAGGTCGAGCCCTCCGAGGATGATGAGCGTGAGGAGCGTGACGCCGACGCCGACGGAGACGACGGCGATGAGGACGAGGGTGGGGCGGCGAGAGCGGGGTGCGGCGGGCACGCGGAGCTCCTCCAGGCGCCCGGACTCGACGAGCCGCCTGTACTCCTCGGGGCGCTGCTCCTTGAGCTCCTCCTCGGGGAGGCTGCCGGTGAAGATGACCTCGTCGACGGGGAAGGCGCCCGGGCGCACGTGGGCGTTGAAGAAGTGGATGGTGAAGATGAACCCGATGGCGAGGAGCGCCTCGTACCCGTGGACGATCATGGCGATGTTGAAGCTCCACCCGGGGAGGAGCCTGGAGGCGATCTCCGGGAACCAGAGGAGGAGCCCGGTGCCGCCGATGATCATGGAGCCGAAGACCTCGGCCCAGTAGTCGAACTTCTCCCAGTAGGTCCAGCGGTCGAAGGAGGGCCTGCGTTTGCGCCCGAAGAACCAGCCGAACATATTCACGCAGTCGGTGATGTCCTTCCAGCGGGGGACGAGCGAGTCGGGGCCGAAGAGCCATCGGCGCCAGGAGATCCTGCGACGCAGGAAAGCGCGGCCGAGGCCGAAGAAGTGGAGGACGAAGTTGGTGATCAGCATGATGGCGAAGAAGCGGTGCCAGAGGCCCGCCATCTCCACGCCCCCGAAGAGCCCGGCGAGCACCCCCGCCCACTCCTGGTGGGCGAACACGAGGGGGATGCCGGTCGCGGTGAGGCCGAAGAAGGTGATCACCACCAGGGCGTGGTTGACGCGGTTGAGGTCGCTGAACCGGCGGATGGCGGTGGTCGGATGGGCGTGGGCGTGGGGCTTGCCCTCGCGGATGCGATCGACCATCGAGCGCAGGAACCAGAAGAGCGTGTGGAGGCCGAAGAAGGTGAAGACGCTGCTCATCACGATGATGAAGTACCACCAGACGCCGTGGAGGATCGGGTAGTTCGCGGCATCCCGGTAGTTGGCGTGGGGATCGAACTTGACGAAGCTGGCGTTGGCGCCGGGGTGGCAGCCGGTCTGGCCGCAGGTGGCGACGAGGTTGGCCTCGCTGACGCGCGAGTTGGGATCGTCGAGGGGGAGGATGTCGTGCGATCCGTGGCAGTCGCTGCACTTGGCGGCCCACACGGAGCCGAGGTGCGTGACCTGGCCGTGGTAGCTCTTGCTGTAGGTTTCGTAGTAGGTGCCGACCCGGTCGGCGTCGTCGTCGGGCGTGTCGTGGCACTCGCCGCACTCGTTGATGATCTCCAGCATGAACCGGGGCGAATCGGCGCGGGTGATGCCGTGGGCGGTGTGGCAATCGGTGCAGACGGCGGCGCGGTCGTCGCCCTCGGCGACGAGCCGTCCGTGCACGCTCTGGTGGTAGACCTCTGTGACGCCCTCGTGGCAGGAGCCGCAGGTCTCGGGGACGCGCGATCGGTGCACGGTGGAGCGTGGGTCGTCGGAGGGGTGGACGCCGTGGGCATCGTGGCAGTCCGCGCAGGTTGCCGCCCAGAGCAGGCCCGCCTCGGTGACTGCGCGGGCATGGGCGGAGTCGAGGTATTGCGAGACCTGCTCGGCCGAATCCACTCCCTCGCCGTTGGTGCCGTGCTTCTCGTGGCAATCGCCGCAGAGGAAGAGGCTGTTGAGGCGGTGCTGGGGGGCGTTGCGGTCGCTGACGCGGAGGATGTCGTGCCCGCCGTGGCACGAGGCGCAGGTGGGCGCGAGCGACTCGTCGCTCGTGAGCGCGTCCTGGTGCGCGCTCGAGGTGTAGGCGTTCCACGCCTCGGTGTGGCACGCGCTCGCGCAGGTGGCGCTGTTGAGGACGGCGGCGTGAGGGAGCCGCGCGGCGTCCTCGTGGCACTCGACGCAGCGGGTGTCGCTGTGGGGGCTCGCGGCGAGCGCGTCGGCGGTGACGTAGAGGCCCGGCCGGGTGTCGGGCTCGTCGCCGCGGAGGGGCAGGGTCTCGCTCGGCGGCGGCTGCGGGCCGGGGCGGTCGGGGTCCAGCCAGGTGCCGACCATGGAGCGGCGGTCGGCGGGGGCGAGCTGGGCGATGTGCGCCTGGCCGTGGCACTGGAGGCAGCGCTGATCGGACTCGGGGTCGGGGCGGGTGGTCGGCTGTCCCCATGCGGCGGCGGCGAGCGCGGCGACCAGGACCGGCGCGTGTCGGTTGCGTCGGGCGGGGGGCGGTCGGTTGCTGGAGGTGTGCGAGGCCCTCATCGTTGGAGCTCCGTTGCCGCTAGTGGCCTCCCTCGAGCAGGCGCGAGCCCATGGCGTAGATGATCAGCACCAGGAGCAGGAGGCCGAGTCCGAAGGCGAGGAAGCCGAGCGGGTGGATCACCTGGCGCCACTGCGTCCATTCGTCGCGGATGCGGATGGAGTCGAGCCGGCCGCTGGCGACGAGGCGGTCGTACCAGCGCTTGCGCTCGTGGAGCATCTCGGTCTTGGAGATGCGTCCGGAGAAGATCACTGAGTCGATGGGGAACTTCTCGAGCCGGAAGTGCACGTTGAAGAAGTGGAAGGCGAAGATGAAGCCGGCGGCGAGCAGGGCCTCGTCGCTGTGGACGATGAGGGCGACGTTGATGATCCATCCGGGGAGCACGCGGGTGAAGAGCTCGGGGAACCACATGACGAGCCCGCTGAGGCCGATGACCGCGACGCCCCAGAAGACGGCGAGGTAGTCGAACTTCTCCCAGTAGGTCCACTTGTCGAACTGCGGTCGCGGGCCCCTCCCGAAGAACCACTTCTGGTGCGCCCACCAGTCGCGGAAGTCCTGGACGTGGGGGTAGGGGAGGTCCGGGCCGAAGACCACGGAGAGGAAGCGGCGGGGGCTGAAGCGTCCGCTCTTGGGGCTCCTGAACTCGGCGCGTCGCTTGATCCCGAAGTAGGTGAGGCTGCCGATGTGCAGGGCGAAGTAGGTGAACGTGATGATGGCGCCGAGGCGGTGGAGCTGGGCCGCGGCCTCCAGCCCGCCGATGTGGCGGACGACCTCCTTGGCCCATCCCGTGTAGTAGAACTTGAGGGGCATGCCGGTCGCGACGAGGAGGAGGAAGCTCGTCATGACCAGCACGTGGAGGAAGCGGTCGAAGGGCCGGAACCGGACGAACGTCTCTCTGTCAAGGGCCATCTGCCGCTTCGCCTCACGGAAGGCCTTGCGGTCGCGCACGTAGAGCACGAGCGAGCGGACGGTCCAGAGCACGGTGTGCGCGCCGAAGAAGAGGAAGGTGCCGATGACGATCGCCGTCATGAAGACGAACGTCCAGTAGAGGACGGGGTAGAGCTCGCGGTTGAGGTGGTCGGCGTGGGCGAGGTAGCCGGTGAACTTGTGGGTGGCGCTGGGGTGGCACTGCTGGCAGGTCTCGAGCTTCTTCTCTCCGTACAGCCTGCTGGAGGGGTCGTCGATGGGGACGATGTCGTGGTGGCCGTGGCAGTCGAAGCAGGCGGCGACGTCGGCGAGGCCGAGCGCGAGCGCCTTGCCGTGGAAGGTCTCCTCGTAGTGCCTGGTGCGGTCCTCGTGGCAGGCGCCGCAGCGGTCGCCGCTGGCGAGCTTGAAGGCCACCTCGTCGGGCTGGATGATCTCGTGCGAGGTGTGGCAGTCGGTGCACACAGGGGCATCCTCGTTGCCCTCCTCGACGAGCTTGCCGTGGACGCTCTGCTCGTAGATAGCGAGGATGCCCACGTGGCACTCGCCGCACGTCTTGTGGATCTGGTCGCGGTGCACGAGCGAGGACGGATCGCTCACGGGGTGGACGCCGTGGGCGCCGTGGCAGTCCGCGCAGGTGGGCGCGGCGATGAGGCCGCTCTCGGCGATCGCCTTGCCGTGGGCGCTGCGGAGGTAGGCCTCGATGTGCGTCCGGGGCTTGTACCCGCCGGGCGTGTCCTTCATGTGCCGCTCGTGACAGTCGGCGCAGAGGAAAATGCTGTTGAGCCGGTGCTGCGGCGAGTGGCGGTCGCTGACGCCGAGGACCTGGTGTCCGCCGTGGCACGACGCGCACGTGGGCGCGAGGCGGTCGCCCTCGAGCAGGGCCTGGTGGTGGGCGCCGGTGGGGAACTCGGTGGCGGGGCCCGGGTGACACTCGGTCGCGCAGGTCTGGAGATTCAGACTCGGCTCGTGGGGGAGCCTCGCGGCGTCCTCGTGGCACTCCACGCAGCGGACGCCGGCGTGGACGCTGCCCTCGAGGGCGTTCGCGGGGATGTACAGCCCGGGCCGGGTGGGCGGCTCGTCGCCGCGGAGGCCCGCGGGCGCGTGCCCGGCGTCGGCGGGGGCCGGCTCCTCCCCGAGCCACGTGCCGACCATGGACAGTCGCTCGGCGGGGTCGAGTTCGGCGATGTGCTCCTGCCCGTGGCACTGGAGGCAACGCCGGTCCGAGCCGGCATCGGGCGGGACCGTCGGCACGCCCTGACCGCACGCGGGCTGGACGAGCCAACCTATGAAAAGGATGCTAACAAAAGCCGCGGGGAACCCCGGCGTGCGCGGTCGGCCCCCGGCTGGGCGGGGCGGGGGGAGGATTGCACTCGCAGGCCCTGGCACGGCTTGCAGCCCGGCGAGGGGGAGGGGCGAGGGTTGCGTGTGGGGCCCATCCCCGGTGTATAGGCGATAATCGGATCGCTTTGTACAGTATAGGCGAACATCGACCGGTGTCATCGGGGCCTCGAAAGAAAGTGGGCCGATCCACGCCCCCGGGTGGTGTCATGAGGGCGCGTCCCGGTCGGGCCGGGGAGGGTGGATCTGCCGCATCGAACGTCGGAGCCCGGGCGAGGCGTGCACACGCCCCTGCTCGTCGACCATGAGGGCCTCGACCCCGGGCGTCTTCCGGACGAGGGCGAGTCCTTTCTCCGGTCCGATGACCATGAGCGCCGTCGAGAGGGCGTCCGCGAGAGTCGCATCGCGCGAGACGACGGCGACCGAGCGCAGGCCCCGCGCGGGCCGGCCGGTGCGGGGGTCGAGGACGTGGTGATAGCGGACGCCGTCGGCGATGAAGTACCGCTCGTAGTCGCCGCTGGTGGAGATGGATGCATTGGTGATCTCGAGACGGGTGAAGTAGTCGTCGGTGTCGCCCCGTGGATCTCGGACGCCGATGCGCCAGGGGCGCAGGCCGGCACGGGGCTCGCCGACGAGGACCTGGCCGCCCGCGGAGAGGAGGAAACTCCGGATGCCCTCGCGCCGGAGGGCCTCGGCGGCGCGGTCGAGGGCGTATCCCTTGGCGATGCCGCCGAGGCCGAGGAGCATCCCGGGGCGGGGCAGGAAAACGGTGCCCTCGTGGTCGTCGATGCGGACGAGGCGGTAGTCGATGAGTTCGAGCCGGGGAGCGATCGCGTCGTCGGTCGGGGGGCGCGGCGCCTCGGCGTTGAAGTCCCACAGCCCCCAGAGGGCTGCCCACGTCACGTCGAACGCGCCGCCGGTCATGTCGCCGATGTCGATGGCCCGGTGGAGGAGGGCGCGGAGGTCCGGGGGCACGGGGGCGGGCGCGACGCCGGCGGCGTGGTTCACGGCGGCGAGCGGCGAGGTGTCCTTCCACTCGCTCATGCGCGAGTCGACGTCGCGGAAGACGCCGAAGACGATCGCGGCGGCGCGGTCGATCTGGGACGCGGGGGCCTCGACGGCGATCGTGGTCGCCATGATCTCCTGCGCTCGCATCTCGTACGCCTGCTCGCCTCCCGGCGCGAGGGTGGCGCGCCCGAGCGCGAGGCCGATGACGGCCCCGACGGCGACGCTGGCGAGCATGCGGGGGCGGGAGATCACCGCGGGTCCCTCCCGCGCGTCGTGCCCGGCGGTGCGATCGCCTCTCCGGGCACGGCGCACCGGCCGCCGGCGCGGGTGTCGCTCCCGCACCCGGGGTCGAGGCGCTCGGCGAGGCGCTGCCAGAGGATCCAGAGCGTGCAGAGGGCTGCGAGCGCGAGGGCGCCGAGGAGTGTGTCGAGCACGGTGGGCCTCCTTATGCGCTGGAGAAGAGTCCGGCGAACCCCATGAAGGCGAGGGAGAGCAGACCGGCGATGAACATGTTGAGGGCGGTGCCCTTGATCACGGCGGGGACGGAGGAGAGCTCGGTTTCCTCGCGTATCGCGGCCATGAGGACGAGCGCCAGGGTGAATCCGGCGCCCGCGCCGACGGCGAAGGCCAGGCCCTGGAGGAGCGAGTACTCGCGGCTCGTCTGGGTCAGGGCGAGGAAGAGGATGGCGCAGTTGGTGGTGATGAGCGGGAGGAAGATGCCCAGGGCGCGGAAGAGGGCGGGGCTGAGCTTCTTGATCGCCATCTCGACGAACTGGACGGTCGAGGCGATGACGATGATGAAGCTGATGAGCCGGAGATAGGGCGCGTGCGGGAGGATGAAGGTGTTCAGGAGGGTGGCGCACAGCGAGGTGATGATCATGACGAAGACGGTGGCGACGCCGAGCCGGAAGCCGACCACGAGCCTGCCGGAGACGCCGAAGAAAGGGCAGAGGCCGAGGAAGTAGTACAGCGTGAAGTTGTTCACGACCATCGCGCTGACGAAGATCCACAGGAGGTCGTTCATGCGGCGGCCTTCCTGGCTGGCGCCGTTCCGCGGCGCGTCTTCATCCGGTTGAAGAGCAGGAGGATGGCGCCGAGCATGAAGAACCCTCCGGGCGGGAGGATCATGATCACCCAGGGCTCGAAGTCGGGGCCGAACAGGCTCACGCCGAAGAAGGCGCCCGAGCCCAGGATCTCGCGGGTCGAGCCGAGGCAGAGCAGGGCGAAGAAGAAGCCGATCGACATGCCGAGGGCGTCGGCGAGGGCGAGCAGCGGGGGGTTGCGGCTGGCGAACGCCTCCTGGCGGCCGAGGATGATGCAGTTGACGACGATGAGGGCGATGAAGGCGCCGAGCTCGCGGTGCACGGCGGGGACGAGCGCCTCGAGCGCCGAGTCGGCCATCGTGACGAAGGTCGCGATGATGATGATGTACGTGCTGATGCGGACCTGCTTGGGGATGAAGCGGCGGAGGAGCGAGACCAGGAGGCTCGATCCGACGAGCACGAAGAGCGTGGCCGCGCCCATGGCGACGGCGTTGATCGCGGAGTTGGTGACGGCGAGGGTCGGGCACATGCCGAGCACCTGGACGAAGACGGGGTTCTCCTTCCAGATCCCCTTGGCGAACTCGGCGTAGACCCGCTCGGGCCCGGGGGCATCGGCGCTCACGGGGCACCTCCCCCGCCGGCGGGCGGGCTCTGCGCGGCGGACGCTCCGCCCGACGCGCCGGGCGCCGGCGGCTCGGACCCCGGGGGCGGGAGGTTGGCGAGCCAGAACGCATTCGCCTCGTTGATGATCCGGGCCACGGCCTTGGAGGAGATCGTGGCGCCGGTGATCGCGTCCACCTCGTTGTCGGCGTCGCGCCCGTCCTTGACCACGAGGATCTCGGGCGCGGCGGCGAGATCGCCGAAGTTGGCGACGAACTCGGCGTCCTTGAAGATCTTGTCGCCGAGCCCGGGGGTCTCACGGCTGGAGAGGATGTGCATGCCGACGACGCGCTGGCGCGCCGGGTCGTAGCCGTAGAGCAGGCGGATCTGGTCCTGGAAGCCGGCCCCCTCGTTGACGATCGCGTAGCCGCGGAACGCGCCGAGGTCGTCGTAGGCCGCGAAGAGGAAGGGCTCGCTGACCTTGTCGCTCTCGGCGACGGGGACCAGGGCGCCGTCGCGGAGGACGAGCTTCTGAACGCTCGCGGAGCCGGGCACGACCTTGAGGACGCCCTGGCGCATCTCCCGGGCCTTGTTCTCGTCGATGATGGGCTTGGTGGTCTGGTACGTCGCCGCGAGCAGGAAGCCGGAGATCAGGCCGGCGATCGCGAGCGTCGCGACGAGGCGTGCGCCGCTGGGCTCCTCGGTGCGGCCCCCGATGGTGAGCTCGACGTTGCTCATGCCGCGGCCCTCCGGCGCCCGAAGGGTCGGGGCTGGCTGACGCGCTCGATGAGCGGCGTCGCGGCGTTCATGAGGAGGATGGCGTACATGACGCCTTCGGGCAGACCGCCCCAGAGCCGGATCAGCACCACGATCACGCCGATGCCGGCGCCGAAGATCCAGGCCCCGCGGGGGGTGATGGGGGAGGTGACCGGGTCGGTGGCCATGTAGACCGCGCCGAAGAGCAGGCCGCCCGAGGCGAGCATGAACCACGGGGCGGGGTACTTCTCCGCGTCGAAGGCCCAGATCGCGGCGGAGGTCACGCCGACGGTGAGCAGGATCGAGACCGGGATGCGCCAGTCGAACACTCGGCGCATTGCCATGACGACGGCGCACGCGAGGATGACGATTGCGGAGGTCTCGCCGAGCGAGCCGGCGGTGTTGCCGACGAGGAGGTCGAGGAACTCGGTGGGCCGATGCTCGAACTTCATGAGCCCGAGGGGCGTCGCGGCGGCGAGGGCGTCGGGCGCCCCGTGCATAAAGGGCAGGGCGAGGTTCGAGGGGCGGAGGTGGAAGAAGGAGGCGGCCTCGCTCTGGGCCGACCACGACGTGAGGGCGGTGGGGAACGCGGCCTGAAGGAACGCGCGCCCGACGAGCGCCGGGTTGAAGAGGTTCTGGCCGAGGCCGCCGAAGGCGAGCTTGCCGAGACCGACGCCCGCGGCCCCGCCGACGAACGCCATCCAGAGCGGCAGGCCGGGCGGGAGGCAGAGCCCGAGCACCATGCCGGTCAGGATCGCGCTGCCGTCGCGGAGCGAGGCGCCGCGGGGGCGCGCCGGTCCGAGCGCCCACTCGGTCGCGGCCGCGCCGAGAGTGGCGGCGAGGATGACAACGAGCGCGCTGATCCCGAAGAAGTAGAGCGCGGCGAGGACGACGGGCCCCATGCCGATGATGACCTCGGTCATCAGGCGGGGGGTGGTCATGCCGCGTCGGAGGAAGGGGGCGGCCTGGAGGAGGAGGTGGGGCGCCTTTGGGCTCATGCGTTCCTGGCCTTGCGCTGCCGGATGGTGAGCTTGGCGGCGCGGATGAGGTGCACGATTGGGACGCCGGATGGGCACGCGTAGGTGCACGCGCCGCACTCCATGCAGTCCATGACATAGCTCTTCTCGAGCTCGTCGTAGCGCCCCGCGCGGGCGAGGCGGGCGAGCCGCGAGGGGTTGAGGAAGTTGCCGCATGCCTCGAGGCACTGGCCGCAACGGACGCAGGCGTACTCGGTCGGGTGGTTGACGACGTCCTCGGTGAAGGCGAGGAGGCCGCTGGTGCCCTTGAGGACGGGCGCGTCGAGGGTGGCCAGCGGCATGCCCATCATCGGCCCGCCCATGATGACCTGGCGGGTGGCGTGGTTGATCCCGCAGAAGCGGAGGACCTCGCGGATGGGCGTGCCGATGGGGACGAGGAGGTTCGCGGGCCGGTCGACGCCGGGGCCCGCGACGGTCACGGCGCGCTCGACGAGAGGGACGCCGTGGTCGAAGGCGTCGGCGAGGCACGCCATGGTGGCGACGTTGTTGACGACGATGCCGATGTCGAGCGGGAGCTTGCCGGCGGGCACCTCCTCGCCGAAGAGCGCCTTGATGAGCATCTTCTCGGCGCCCTGGGGATACTTGACTGCGAGGGGGGAGACGGTGACGGCGGCTCCCGCGGGGACGCGGGCGTTGAGGGCCTCGATGGCGTCGGGCTTGTTGAGCTCGACGCCGATCCAGGCGCCGCGGGCGCGGAGGCGGCGGGCGAGGATCTGCACGCCGCGGACGACGCGCTCGGCGTGCTCGACCATGACGCGGTGGTCGCAGGTGAGGTAGGGCTCGCATTCGCACCCGTTGATGGCGAGCCGCTCGCAGGGCTTGCCCTCGGGGAGCTTGTACTTGACGTGGCTCGGGAAGGCGGCGCCGCCGAGGCCAACGAGGCCTGCGCGCTGGACGTGGGCGAGGAAGTCGGCGTCGGAGAGGGAGTCGGGGTCGACGGGGTCGGCCCGGGGCAGCTGCTGGGCGGAATAGGGGTCGGCCTCGATCTGGATCGCGTCGGCGAGCTGGCCGTTGGGGTGGCGATGGCGTCCGACGTCGAGGACGCGCCCGGTGACCGGGCTGTGCAGGGCGGTTGAGACGAAGCCCACGGGCTCGGCGATGAGCTGTCCGCGCCGGACGTGCTGGCCCGCGCGCACCACCGGCGTGCACGGGGCGCCGATGTGCTGGGCGAGGGGGAGCACGTAGCGGTCCACGAAGGGCATGCGCTGGAGCGGCAGGTGCTCCGTCTCCGACTTGTGCTCGTCGGGATGGATGCCGTGGCGGAAGGACCTGTAGAGGGGCAGGGCGGTCATTGCGTGCTCCCGCTCCCGTTGTAGCCGGCCAGGCTCATCAGCCGGGCGGTGACGTGGTCGGTGGTCTCGGCGGCGAACTCGGCGCGGAGGAGGGCGATGCGCTGCTCGTGCTCGGCCGCGAGGCGCGCGAGCTCGGCCCGGTGCGAGGCCGCGACGGCCTGCTCGGCCTCGGCGCGGACCTTCTCGGTGAAGGGCGTCACCTCGCCGGAGAGCTCCTGGAGCGTGCGCCAGAGTCGGGCGCGCTCGAGCACGTCCTGGAGGAGCCGTTCGCCGGGGCGCAGCCTGACCGGCGCCCCGTAGCGAGCGCTCTTCACGAAGGGCGTGCGGCCGGCACGGGCGGCCGGGTCGAGGGCGAGGTAGTCGGCGATGTCGGTCGGCGCGGGCGCGGCGGCCTCGAGCGGCGTGAGCTGGTCGTCGAACCTGGCCTCCGTCGCGGCCCAGTGGGCCGGGGTGAGGGCGTGCCCGGTATCGGTCGTGGTCCAGCGCTCGCCGGGCGACGGATTGGCGGAGATCTCGAGGCAGGCGCCGAACACGCCCGGTGCGGCGGGATCGAACGTGAACACGGGCCACGCGCGGCTGGCGAGTGCGAGCTCGGCCTGATCGAAGAGGGCGCGCACGTCGAATCCGTGCCGCTCCGGGCTGGGCGTGTGGACGTGGATGAGCGCCGGCCCGCTCGTGGCCAGCGCCCGCTCGACGCTCGCGGCGAGGTGCGACGGGCGGGCGATCGAGACCTGCGCCACGAACGCCTTGCGTGCGAGCATGGCGAGTATGGCCGTGTCGTACCGCTGCGCGGGGGGATAGGCGCCGAGGACGTCGAGGCTCAGTGCGCCGTCGGCACGCCCGCCCGCATCGCTGAGCACGATGACCTTGACGGGGTAGTCTGCGCTCAGCAGCCACACGAGCTGCGACAGGCCGCGTGCACCGATCGCCTGCGCATCGCCGACGAGCAGGACCGGCGTGACGAGCTCCCGCTCGGCGGGCGTCAGCCCCTCGAAGGTGAGGCGCTTGAGGGCCTCGGCGGCGTGCGGGGCCTCGGCGGGGCGGTCGAGCAGCGTGCGCGACAGACGCAGGAGCGAGGCTGTCTCGAGGGCGTCGCGCAGGTGCCCTTCGAGGAGGCCTCGGGCGAGGCCGCCGGCCTCCGAGCACGCGTCGATGGTGGTGGGCGCGAGGAACGGATTGCCGGGGAACACCGCGCTCCATTTCGGCGTCGCCCCCGAGGCGATCGCGAGGCCGACGCGTGCCCGTCCGAGCCCGAGGGGCCCGTCGGCGAGCTTCCAGCGCAGGTCGGCCAGGGCGCGGGCGGCGTCGACGTGGGCGCGGAGCAGCTCGCCGTCGATGTGGCCATCGACGATCGCCGAATCGACCTTCGCCGAGAGCTCGGCGAGCTCGACGTCGCCGCCCCCGAGCATCTCGAGACCCTTGCCCAGGGCGTCCAGATCGGCGGTCGGCAGCGCGCGCGCCAGGAGCGACTGGATGCGATCGGAGAGCTTGCCGTGCAGCTGCTCGATCTCGCCGAGGAGCTTCTGGACGCGCGGCTGGTAGTGGAACTCGGCCACGGCGAGCACCTGCCGGAGGGCGAGCTTGGCGCCGGAGGCCGGCTCGGCCCCGTCGCCGGGGGCCATGGCGTGGAGGCAGTGTCGCGAGAGCATCATCGCGGGCAGGGCGCCGAGGCGGGCGTCGTTTCGGGCGCGCTCGATGACTTCGCCCGGGGTGTCGGGCAGGCGCTGCCAGAGCCGCCAGAGCTCGCGGGCGGTGGCGAGCGCCTCGGGGGTGCGGGGGATCAGGCGCAGGCCGTGGCCCTCGGCGCGGGAGGCGATCAGCTCCGGGCACTTGCACGCTTCGGGGTTGACGACCAATGAGAGGAGGGCGCCGCTGCCGGGCGAGGCGCGCTCGGGATTGCGGAAGAAGATATCGGTGACGGCCAGCGGCAGCGCCCCGACCTGCCGCACGACCGCCGCCAGCGCGTCCCGCATGGCGGATTTGCGGTCGTCGGGGGCGTCCAGCTTGGCGGTGACGTCGTCGAAGGCGCCCCGCAGGAATCCCGCGGCGGACTGGGGGGGCTCGTCGCCCGCGGCGAGCTTGGCGATGCGCTTGGAGAGCTGACCGAGGAGCGGGCGCAGGGCGTCGGCCTGGTCGCCGGCGCGGGTCGCGAGGTCGATCGCGGCGTCCATGAGCGATCTCGGCGTGATCGCCAGCGGCGCGACCGAGCCGTCGGGGCAGCTCATCCAGAGCGAGGGGTCCCCGTCGCACTCGCGCGGCTCGAAGGCGATCATCGAGTCCGCTCCGCGCCCGATGGCGCGGAGCGAGGAAGCGAGCGCGGGCACGGCGCCGGGCGCGAGGCCCGGCTCGGCGACGAGCTCGTCGGTGCGCCCAGCGCCGTAGAAGCCGCCCTCGTGGTCCCAGAATCGGGGAAGGCTCGTGACGCCATCGCCGCGCATGCCGGCGAGCTCGGGAGGGACGGTGATCTCCTCCGGCTGGCGGGCGCGAGCGGGGTCGGCGGGAGCCGAGGGCTCCAGGGCTCGAACCGACTCGTAGCCGCGAGCGAACGCGTCCACACACGACTGCCGACGCTCCTCGGGCATCGCGCCGAGCGCCTGCGTGCGCCGGGTCCTGAGCTGGGACACCGGGGCCGCCTTGGCGCGCCGGTCGATGAGCAGGCGGAGCGCGCCCCCCAGGAGCGCTTCGCGAGCGAGCTCCGCGTCGCCGGCGGGCGCCTGGACCGTCCGGAGCGCGCGGCCCGCGCGGTGCGCGGCGGCAAGGACCGGCGCCAGTCGCGGCTCGCCCGCCAGGTGCGGCGGGATCAGGACGATGGCTTCCTCGGCGAGGCGGGGTGCGATGGACTCGAGCGCCCGGGCGTCTCCCGAGGCCACGATCAGGACATCGATGCGGGGGTCGTCACCGGGGTCCAGGAGCCCCGGCTCGCCGAAGCAGAGGCGATCGTCGCAGGGATCATCCGAGCGCTGCCAGGTGACCGCTGGACGCGAGCGGAGGCCGCCGCCGAGGGAGGCGTGCGCGAGCTGGGCGAGCTGCCCGGCGAGCACGCCGTCGGGGCCTCCGGCGGCGCGCAGCACGGACACGGTGGTGAACGCTTGGGCCGCGGGTCCGACTGAGCGATCGCTGTCGGTCAGCCCCAGCTGGGAGACGTCGGGGAACTCTCGGCGCAGGGAATCCAGCAGGGCCTGGTGCTTGGGGAACTCGCTGCCCCTGCGGGTGAAGTCGAGACCCAGATACGCGCAGGAGCGCTTCGGCGCATCGAGCTCGCTGATGAGCAGGGCGAGGTCGGCCGCCTTGACGGGCAGACCGCCGAGGCCCGCGGCGGCGCCGAGGAGGCGGGGCAGGTCCTTCGGCCCGATCGGCTGGGGATCTCCGGGCGCGGGCCCTTCCGCGCGGGAGGCTTCGATCGCGCGCTCCAGCGCGGCCCGGACTCTTCGCATGAGGGGGCCATCCGCGCCCGGAGGGAAGGCGACGCGCTCGAGCACGCAGGCGGTGCGGACGCCCTTGAGTGCGCGGCACAGTCCCGCCTCGTCGAGGGGGTCCGCGCGTGTGATGCCGATGACGCCGACGCGCGCGTGCGCGTGCTCGCGCGCCCAGTCCGCGACGGCGATCGCGGTTTCCACGAGCGAGCCCTGGGCGATAAGGGCCGTGCGGGCGTCGGCGGTGCGATGGAGGCGCAGCGGCTCGTGCCGGCGCCCGGTCTGGGCGGCGAACGCCTCGACCGCCTCGTCGAGCACGCGCGCCAGATCACGGCCGAGGTGCACCGTCGCCGCGCCGGCGCCGAGCGCCCAGACCTCCGGGCCCTGGAGCGGGCCGAGGAGCATGGGGTGGTCGAGGTCGTAGAGCCGCGGCACGCGCCGGCGGGTGTCGCCGAAGATTATGCGCTGGGCCGCGCCGGGCGACTGGATCACGTCGGCCGGGGCTCCGAGGAACGCGTGGGCGAGTCGGTCGTCGGGCAGGACGACGTCCTGCACGGCCAGCGCCGTCTGCTCGGCGTCCATGGCGACGACGACGGGGGTGAGGGCGAGCTCGGCGGCGCGTCGCGCGATGAGCGTGAGATCCACGGCCTGCTGCGCGTTGCTCGCGATGAGCTTCACGCAGGCCAGGCCGTCGAGCGCGTGGAGCGGCTCGTGCCCCGTGCCGATCGCCTGGGCGTGCGCGCCAGGCGCCCGCAGGACGGTATGCACGACGAGGGGCACACGCCGCCCCGCGGCCTGCTCCAGCAGGTCGCGGCACTGCATCAGGTCGGGGCCCGAGAGAAACACCGAGGCGCGGCGCCCGGCCAGAGCGGCGCCGGTCGCGGAGGCGAGCGCGGTGCGGGGGCCGTCGGCCGCGATGCTCGCCGGCGGCACCCCGGAGAGGTTGAGCGGCTGGTCCGCCGCGTGGCGGTCCCACACCCTGGCCGCCAGGGCGCTCGGGTAGGAGGCGCCCAGGCCCGCCACGTCGGCGATGCGGGCCTCGAGCGACGCGACGGCGGAGACGCCGTCGAGGGCCACCGGGGCGCCGCGGTGCGCCGGCGCGGGGCCGGTTCCGCGGAGGACGCGGCGGAGCAGTCGGAGCGACTCGGAGGCGAAGCTAGTCACCGTGGTCTCCCAGCGTCAGTTGGACGAGTCGGGCGGCGCCGAACTGATTGCCGTCGATCCATTTGATCGCGCCTGTGGGGCAGCGGAAGGTCGCCGCGGGGGAGGCCGGCCCCCCGGCCGCGTAGTCGATGAGGGGCAGGTTGTTGACCATGCGGATGAGGCCGGGCGCGGCGTCCTGGGCGCAGCGTCCGCAGGCGTCGCAGGCGACGGCGCAGACGGCGCGGGCCTCTTCGCCCTCGAGCGGGGCGTTGCACTGGACCACGAGCTTGTGGGAGAGCGGCATCAGCTCGAAGAGCCCTCGTGGGCACGCCTCGACGCAGTCTCCGCAGGCGGTGCACTTGTCCACGTCGACGACGGGCAGGAGCTGGTCGTTCATGTGGATTGCGTCGAAGTCGCACGCGACCTGGCAGTCGGCCAGGCCGAGGCATCCCCAGCTGCACCCCTTGCCGCCCGCGCCGACGATGTGCGCGGCGCTGCAGCTGCCGTGGCCCTCGTACTCGGCGATCTGGCGGGCCTGGCCCAGGCCGCCCGCGCAGTGGAGCCGCGCGACGCGCTTCTCCTGCGCGCCCGCGTCGACGCCGAGAAACGCGGCGATCTCCTCGATCCTCCCGGGGCTGCTCACGGTGCACGCGCTGGGCTTGCGTCCCGAGGAGAGGACGGCCTCGGCGAAGGCGCGGCAGCCGGCCTCGCCGCAGGCGCCGCAGTTGGAGCCCGGGAGCATGCCCTCGATGATGTCGATGCGGGGGTCCTCCTCGACGCGGAGGAATCGGTTGGCGATGGCGAGGCCGATACCGAAGAAGACTCCAAGGCCGGTCATGATCGCGATGGCAACCAGGATCGTGCCCATGGCCGGCTCCGTCAGTTGAAGGGCTTGGCCCGCTCGACCAGCTCGGCGAGCCCCGGCTCGGCGGGGTCGAGCGGCTTGCCCGGGTGGATGCAGCGCGCGGGGCACTTCTCGGCGGCGTGCACGATCTCGGCGAACGTGCCGGCGCGGGGGTCGCCGATCACGACCTGCTTGTTGGCGTTGTACACGAAGACCCTCGGGTTGAGATTGGTGCAGTCGTTGCAGCTCGTGCAGAGGGCGGTGTCGACCCAGGGCTCCTCGAAGCCCGCCTCCTCGGCGACGGCCGGGGGCGCAGCCTCCGGCGCGGCCTCGGCCGGTGGGGGCGCTTCGGCGATGGTCGGCGCCGCGGGGCGCGTCGCTGCGCGCGGGGCGGCGCCCGCCGTCAGCGCGGAGAGGTCCGCGCTGACGAGCGACTCGGCCAGGCGGCGCAGGGCCTCGCCCGCGGCCTCGCGCCGGACCCGCTCGGTCTCGGCCTGGTGCTCGGCCTCGAGTCTCGCTCGCTCGGCGGCGAACTCGGTCTCGAGCCGCGCACGCTCCCGCTGCACGGCCTCGCGGACGTGCTCGTTCCGCACGCCGGAGAGCTCCTGGAGGGTGTGCCAGAAGTCGAGCCGGTCGCGGCATGCGAAGGCGAGGCGGCGGGTGAACACGACGCGGTGCAGGGCGCCCTCGCCGTCGGCCGCCCAGATGTACGGGATTTTCTCGACCTCGTCCGGATCGAGCCTGAAGTACTCGGCCGCCGGGACGAGGGCGTCGCTCTCGAGGGTGTCGGGCACGACACGGAAGTGCCCGTGGTAGGCCTCTTCGAGGAGGCAGAAGTCGGCGAAGGTGAAGTGTCCGGCCAGGGTGGCGCCGGCGCCGGAGGCGTCCTCGCACTCGAGCTCGAAGCTCGGCCAGTCCTCGTCCGGGGTGGGGTTGGCGGAGAAGTCCAGCCGCTTGGCCCACGTGTCGCCCGCGCCGGGGTCGTAATGGAGGAGCGGATGGCCCCGCGCCTCCAGGGCCGCGCCGCCGTGCAGCCAGGACCCGAGTCGGGGCGCATTGCCCGAGCCGGTGAGCGCCGACATCACCACGTGCAGGGAGGCGTGCGTCGCGTTCAGGCCGCGGACGAAGCTGTCGAGCAGGTGCTCCGGCCGGGCGGCGGTCGTCTGATTGACGAGCGCCTCGCGGTGGCTCACGCCCAGGTAGGCGAGCTCGAGTCGGTAGCGTCGGAGCAGATCGGCCGGCTCCGCGCCGGGATCGCCCGCGACAGGAACCTCGACGAGCACGTCGATCGGGCGCCCCGAGAGGAGCAGGCGGGAGAGCTGCAGGAGCGCCGTCCCCGCGAGATCATCGGGGCGCTCGATCGCGAGCACGGGCGGGAGCAGGAGGAGCTCTTCCCGCGAGAACGCCCGCCAGTCGATCGACTCGGCCATGGCGTCGTGGACGGCGGGGTTGTAGGCGCCGGCGAGCTCGAGATCGCCGGCCCTCAGCGCGGCGAAGAGCGGGGCGTGCTCCACGGCGAGCCCGTAGAACACCTCGCACGCCACGGCGCACGGCGCGTTGGAGGGAGCGTGCCACGTGAACGTGTCGGGATCCGTGTCTCGGAGCGGCTCGTCCCTTGAGACGATCTGCACCTGCGTCCGCTGCGGTTGTGCGAGGTAGGAGTCGATCGTCTCGAGCACGCGCTCGACGCGGTTGATTCGCGCGTCGTCCGCCGGTGCGTCTCGGCGCAGGGACTCGAGCACGCGCGAGAGCGCCCCCGGGTCGAGGTGCTCCATCCCGGGGCTGGCGACCGTGCCGGCGAGCACCTCGGGGCTCTGGCCCGCCGCGCTCTTGGATCGCTCGGTCGCGAGCAGGTCGCGGAGTCTGCGCCGGGTGTCCGTCGCGCGGTCGCGGAGCGTCTTGTAGCGCCCGCGGGCGGCGAGCGCGGCCGCGTGAAGGTAGATCCGCGTGCTGGCGCTCGGGTCCATGCGGAGCAGGAGCGCGTCGGGGGGGAGCGCCTGGCGCAGGCGCGCGAGGTCGGCGTGCAGCGTCCCGGCCGCCTCGCCCTTGAGGGCGAGCTTCGACTCGAGCGAGTCGCAGGCCCGGGCGATCACGTCGAGGGCGCTGGAGAGCGGGCGGGGCTCCGCGTCGCTCACCGCGCGGACCTCGATCTCGAGTCTCACGAGATTGTCCGTGAGGATGCGCGCGTCGTCTCGGTTGGGCGCAAAGGTCTCCGCGGCTCGCCGGAGGAAGTCGGCCAGCGGGAGGCACTGGGGCGTTCCGCCCTCGCGCGCGAGGATCAGCGGGAACGGCTGGCGGACGGCGCCGGCATGGCGGAAGGGGTAGAGCGCCGCGGGGAGCCACGCCGAGTCGGGCGCGACCAGCGGGGTCCCTCCCGAGCGGGGCTCGCCGAGGCAGAACCGGTGGAGCGCCGAGAGCAGGGCGGAGCCATCCCCGCCGGACGCTTCCTTGCGGCGAGGCGGGAGGCGCGGGCGTCGCCTCGGGGCGGGCTCGCTTGCGGCGGGCTCGGGGTCGTGTGCCGCCTCCCGGTCCCGGGGATCGGGGGACGCGCTCGGCCGCGTGGTCGCGGTGGCTGGCGTCGTGTCCATGTGCTGGTCAGATCGCGAAGCGATCCAGCTCCTTCTCTAGTGCGGCCAGCTTCTCCTCGATGGTGACATCGGTCCCGACGCTCGTGGAGTCCTCGTAGCGGGGCCGCGAGGGGTCGCGGAAGAGCAGGCCGATGGCGAGGACGTCGTCTCGGCCGGCGATCTCGCGTGCCTTGTTGATGTCGCTGGGGTCGTGGGTCAGGCGGTTCTTGTAGATCTTGGTGCCGGCCTCGTCGGCCTGGATTCCCTTCTCGTGCTCGAGGAGAAGGATGCGCGAGGGATCGCGCTGCGCTTCCTCGAAGACGTGCTGGGTGTACTGCGGGCACCGCTGGAAGACGCGGACGAAGCTGAGGCCCTTGTGCTCGTAGGCCGCCATGAGTGTCGCGTGCACGTGTACGGGGTTCCAGTCCACGGTCTGGGCGACGAAGGAGACGTTGCTGATCCCGAGGGTCGTCTGCGAGGGGTTGATAGGCGGGAGGAAGGCGCCGCGCGGGTGGGTGTTGGTCTTGAGCCCGGGCCTGCTGGTCGGGGAGGTCTGGTTCTTGGTGAGGCCGTAGACGTTGTTGTCGAAGAGCATCACGACCATGTCCATGTTGTAGCGGATGGCGTGGACCCAGTGGGCGGCGCCGATCGAGCAGCAGTCGCCGTCGCCGGTGGCGACCCACACGGTAAGCTCGGGCCGGCGGGCCTTGATGCCGCACGCGACCGGGAGCGCACGCCCGTGCAGCCCGTGGAAGCCGTACGTCTTCATGTAGTGCGGGAAGCGGCTCGAGCAGCCGATGCCCGAGACGCATACGGTTTTCTCCGGCACAAGCTGGGCGTCGCGGCAGATGCGCTGCACGGCGGCGAGAACCCCGTGATCGCCGCAGCCGGGGCACCACCTCGCCACGCCTCCCTCGTAATCCTCGAGCGTGAAGTAGCGGGGCAGGACTTCGAGCGACCAGTCTGTCTTGAGTCCGAACATCGGGGTGCTCCGTTAGTCGGCGTGCGAGACCGCTGCGCTCGGCTCGGTCTGGTTCATGGACGCGAGGCGGCCGGTGATGACGCGGTGGATCTGGCCGGGCTGCAGGGGTTGCCCGGGGGTGATCGACCAATAGTCGATGTCGAGCAGGGTCTGGGCGCGGAGGTGTTGGGCGAGCTGGGCGCGCCGCGCGAACTCGGGTCGTCCCCCGAATCCCTCCGGCGGGTCAGAGTAGTTGATCTCGACCGTCATCACCCGCTTGAAGCGGGCGAAGATCTCCGCGAGCCCCGGCTCCAGCGGGCTGAGGAACCGCAGGTGCAGCGAAGAGACCCGGTGTCCCTCGGCCCGCGCGCGGTCCACCGCCTCCTCGATCGAGCCGAGCGTCGAGCCCCAGCCCACCACGAGCAGGTCGCCCTCCGGATCGCCGTGGACCCGGGGCGGCCTGAGCGTGGAGGCGAGGGCCGCGATCTTGCGGCTGCGCATCTCGCACCCGGTCTGGTTGGCGCGCGGGTCGTAGGCGACGTGGCTCTCGTTGGTGTGCGCCAGACCGGTGAGCACGTACTCCCCGCCGCGCTGGCCGGGGATGGGGCGGCGGGAGAGGCCCGTCTCGGGGTCCCACGCGTAGGGGGGCAGGTCCTCCGGCCATGGGCTCCGGTCGATGGGCGGCGCCATCCAGTCCTCGCTTACCTTCGGTCGGGGGAACGGCGCCTGGCCCGTGGCGAGGTTCGCGTCGGTGAGGACCATCACGGGCGTGCGGAACATCTCCGCGAGCTTGCGCGCCGTGATGATCATCGTGAAGCACTCTTCGATGGTGGCCGCGGCCATCACGACCTTGGGGGAGTCGCCCGGCGAGGCGTACAAGGCGGCGAACAAGTCGCCCTGCTCGATCTTCGTGGGCAGCCCCGTCGCGGGCCCTCCGCGCTGCACGTCGACGATGACGAGCGGCACCTCGGCCATGACGGCGAGGCCGATGAACTCGGTCTTCAGCGCGAGGCCGGGCCCGGAGGTGATCGTGCACGACGTCTTGCCGGCGTAGGACGCCCCGATGGCGAAGCCGATCGCCGCGATCTCGTCCTCGGCCTGGTGGATGAACCCGCCGAGATTGTGGAACACGCCCGCAAGGTAGTGTGTCGCGCTCGTCGCGGGGGTGATGGGGTACATCGAGACGACGTCCATGCCCGCGGCCATCACGCCCAGGCCGACGGCCTGATTGCCGTTGGTCACGATGAGGTCCTGCTTGGTCGCCATCTCGGGGATGGCGTAGCAGTACGTGAGGTGCTCGCGGGCGAAGTCCACCCCCCCCTGGAACAGCTGCTGATTGAGGGCGATGACCTTGTCGCCCTTGCGCTTGAATGCCGCGGCGATCTCCCTCATGGCGAGCGCCGCGTTGCGCTGGAAGATGTGGCAGAGCATGCCCAGGACGAACATGTTCTTTCCCAGGTGGGGATCGGTGGTGTACTTGAGACACGCCTCGTGCATCGGCAGCTCGTGCACCACGTAGCCCCGTGAGCGGAAGTCATTGACGGCCGAGGCGTACATGTCGCGGATCTGCTCGTCGGGGTCGGACTCCCACTTATTCTCCAGGAGGATCACCGTGCCCTCGGTGTAGGCGTTATTGAGGATGCGTCCGTAGAGCACCTGCTCGTTGAACGCCACAACGAGGTCGGCGTGATCGCCCATGTTGGTGATCGGGCGCGATCCGATGCGGATGCGGATGCCGCTCGCGCCGGCCCGGGACCGCGCCGGGGGCTTGATCTCCGCTGGGATGATCTCGACCGTCCACACGCCGTTGCCCATCCTGGCGCTGACGGTGGCGAAGCTCTGGCCGGCCTTCTGGGCGCCCTCGCCGGAGTCGCTGACGATCTCGATGATGCGCTCCTGCACGATTTTGGGGGCGGGGGGGGCGCTCTGCGCCTGCTCGCCGTTCGCCGTCGCTTGGGTGCCGCTGTCCATCGTTCTCGGATCCTCGGTGATGCCCGATCGGTCTCCGCCCGTGACGACTCGGCAGCCGACTCGTCGCGAGTCTCGAAGGCCGCGGGCCGGTGCGTCGGTGGGGGCTCTCAGGAGGGACGCTTCGGACCTTGGCGGGCCGACAACTCATGGTGCACAGGCCGCTGTGCCCGGGCCTCCTTCCGTCGGAGAGGCTGCGGCCGGGAAGACGTTCCCCGGCCCGAATGCGTCATAGACGAGTATATCAACCTACATATCCGAAATTCGAGTTTTAGACGACATCGATATGTGAAATTCCGATGATCGCGCGAAGAAAGTGGCCATCCCTGGGCCAGGAGACGGCATACAGGCGCAAATGTTCGTAAATTGATCCGGTTTTGGTTGTACAGTGCTGCGCCGGGCTCAACCGCCCTTGAGCACCTCCAAGGCGGCCCCCAGCACCTCATCGCGCCCCGCGGCGATCGCGTCGCGCGTCGGCACGACCCTTCGATCGGGCTGGACGCCCGCTCCCATCGCCGTCGAGCCGTCGGGGTACTCGATGCGGAGCGCCGTGATCGTGCAGACGTATCCGCCGGGGAGAAGGACCTGCGCGGCGTTGCCGTTGGCGCCGGCGGTCGCGCCGCCGACGATGGTGCCGAGGCCGTGGTGCCGGGCTGTCGCGAGAAGCGACTCCGCGCCCGAGCTTGTCCGGGCATCGGCCAGGAAGACGACAGGCGCTCGAAGGGGCGGATCGAGCGGCTCGATCGTCCACTGGGGATCGCTCGTGTAGGCGAGCTCTTTACGATCGGGACGCGTGATGATCGGGATCTGAAGAACGGGCGCGCTGACTGCGCTTTCAGCGAGGTGCCCGAGCAGAAGGGGCGGGACCTCGGGGGCTACGAAGCCACGGACGTCGAAGACGAGGCCCCGCGCGCCGGCGAGATCATCCAGTCGATCGCGGAGGTCCGCGGCTCTCGTGCGGGACAGGTCGAGATACCAGATGCCGGGCTCGATCTCGCCGAAGCTCGACGGGCGCTGCTCGGTGACCACCGGACCGGGACGCCGGCGCATGACCAGGCGCCGTGCCAGGCCCTCGGTCGTCTCGACCTGCAGCTCCAACGGCGAGTTCCGCGGCCCCCGCGCGAGCAGGAGCAGCGCCTGCTCCGTGGCACGGTGCGGTGACGCGCTGATGAACGGGAGCAGGTCGCTCACCGCGGCCGCGGCGCCCTTGCCATCGATGGAGAGCACGCGGTCGCCGGCGCTCAGGCCGCTGTTGGCGTCGCCGACACCCGTGACGAGGAGGTCCCCGCCGACCATGGCCCACGCGAGCGGGAGGCCGCCGCTCAGATCCACGCTCTCGTGCTGCACGAAGACCTGGCCGTCATTGAGGCAGTGCGTCATCTGGCGCAGCGTTCCCACGACCGCGCGGGCGTCGGCGTCGGTCGCGGCGCGCCGGAGGCTCGACTCGAGCACGGCGTCCCAGTCGCACCCGCTCTCGGCGAGGTACGGGTGGAAGTGCTGCACGGCGTTCCAGAGGGTGACAACCCCGGCCAGACGCGTCCACCGGTCGTCGCCGGAGGTGGCGATGGGACCCTGGAGCAGCACAGTCTCCGGCGCCGGCGCGTCCGAGGCCGCGGGCCCATAGAGCGGCACCACGCACGCCACGCCGCCGGGAAGGTCCGAGGTCCAGAGCCGGCCGGCCGGCGGCGGGTCGTCGTCGGCGAGCGTCAGCGCCCGGCGGTGAAACAGTGGCGATTCGTCGGGCCCCGAGGTGCTGTAGCCGCGGTACTCCCACGCGCGGACGTCGCCTGCGAGCGATCCGGCGGGGGCGGGCGGGCGCTGGCGTTGCGTCCCGACGGCGACCGTGGGCGCGATTGCGCCGAAGACCCGCGAGAGGCGCGCCGCGAGGTCCTCGGCGCTCTCCGCCGGCTCGATGTAGCGGGCGGCGCGTGAGGTGAAGTCGTCCCAGTCGAGACCCCGCGACTGCGGGGAAG
Organism: uncultured Phycisphaeraceae bacterium; assembly: GCA_964435785.1. Lineage (GTDB taxonomy): Bacteria > Planctomycetota > Phycisphaerae > Phycisphaerales > UBA1924 > PNC22. The sequence goes on from CAYTAH010000011.1 coordinate 45,899, forward strand.
GGTGGAAGAACCTGACGACGCCGACAAGGCGCGCGAGTGCCGCGAGGTTCGCGGCGCCTCGGTCCGAGAGCGGCGCGGGCGGGGCGGCGTCTGGCGAGTCGCCGACGAGGTCGAGGGTGAACCCGTCGAACCACGCCCGGCCCGCGCCCAGCAGGAGCCCTCCGAGCGAGATTGTCGCCGCCCCCGCGGGCACGTCGGCGTCGAGCTCGCACGCGGTCCATTCGGAGCCCTTGAGGAGGCGGTTGCGCATGTTGTCGAGGAGGAGCACCGAGCCATCGGCGGCATTGATCTGGATCCACAGGCCGGCCCCGCCCCAGGGCTCCGCGCCCTCGGCCCGGACGCTCGCCGCGAGGCGGACCCGTTTGCCGCGCAGCGCGTCGGCCGCGATCTCCTGCTGAAAGGCTGTCCAGTTCCGGGGCGTCGTCTGGGCCAGGGTGCACCGGATCGTGATGCAGGACTCGCCCTCGGGGGCGTCGCCGGTCTCCGACGCGATCTCGAAGCCGGCGCCGCCCTGGGTCATGGCGGTCCAGCCCTCGGGCAGAGCGCCGTCGGGCGCGCCCTCGAACCCCGGGTTCACGAGCGCGGCTTCCTGCGCCCAGAGCGGCGTCCCGACCATGGCCACGAGCGGAATGAGCAGTCTGCGCCAGCGCATGGGCACGTCCTCACCAGATGCCTGCCACGCGCCTGCGGACGCGCAGGGACGGGCCGGGCGTCGTTCAATGAAAACGCCCCGAGGGATCGGGGCGCTCCATGCAAAGCGGAGAGAGCGGGATTCGAACCCGCGAGGCAGGTTATTACCCACCTAACGGTTTAGCAAACCGTCGCCTTCAGCCACTCGGCCATCTCTCCGTGAGATCCTGGGCGGGCTGGGTCGAAGGATATCCGCCGCGGACCCCGGGAGCAAAGACGGGCCGGATGGGTGGTCTGGTCAGCGATCGTCGTGGAGATCCGGTCGCTCGCCCTGGGACTCGATCAGGCGTCGGAGGTACTGGTTCTCCCGGCGGGTGGCCTCCAGGTCGAAGACGAGGTACTTCACGCTGAGGCGGAGGTGGTCCAGGGAGTCCTGGAGCTCGGCGAGCGTCTTGCGCATCCGCTCGTGGCGCGAGCGCGTCGCCGAGGCGAGCCGCTCGATCCGCTCGCGGTCGGCCTCGCTGAGCGAGCCCAGCCGGTCGAGGACGTCCGCCAGCTGCGCGTCGAAGTTCCGATCATCCATGAAAGCCCCTCCGATCTGGTGCGGACGATCTCCGTCCGTCCGTGTGTTGTGCCGTGGAGGGAACAAGCGGCGCGCCACGCGAAGTCGCGCGCGGTGGGGCGGCGCAACGTCCGCGAACAAGGGGCTCGGGGGGCTGCGATCGGGGCAGCGGGCGGTGACGCGGTGTTATCGGGCGGCCGGTCCTCTGCGGATTCCGCGGGGTGTTGACGGCGCTCAACGCTGGGTGAGCAGCCTGGTCAACATCTGGCGGACCTCGGGGGGCACCCTCGCACCCAGGCCGGCGAGAATCGAAGCATCCTGGCGGGCCGCGTCGAGCACGAGCTTCCGCAGGTGAGCGTCGAGCGACGTCCGGAACTTGGCGAAGCCCTCCTCGAGCTCGTGCCGGCTGAACGCCGAGAGCGGATCGGCCAGACGTGTCTGCGAGGCGGCCCAGTCGAGGAGCGATCCCCCCTCACCCTTGAAGCGGTAGAGGGCGACGGTTTCGTCGATGCGCTTTGCCAGGGAAACGAAGGGGTCGGTCGCGCGCTCAGGCAACGCGGTGAGTGCTGCGAGCGCTGAGCCGTGGTCCAGGGCGTGCAGCGGATCGGGCTCGTCATCGGGGCGCGACAGGACCTCGACCGGCATCGCCTCGGCCTGAGCGAGCTTGGCGACGGCGGTGGAGAGCGTCTTGGTCCCCGCCCGGTCGAAGCGGATCGTGAGTCGCTGGATGTCCTGGCCGTCCTGGCGCACGCTGGTCGCGGAAAGCACCCTTCCCACACCCCATTCGGGGCGGGCGGTATGCACGACACGATCGCCGGACTCCCAGCGTGACTGCGTCATCAATGACTCTCCGGCTCCCGCCGCGTGGGGGGAAGTCTCGAACCGCGCACCGTGCTGCCTGATGCGTGCCCGAACCGGCGGTGAGGAGCCCATAGCTCGGCCAGCTCGGATTTGTCCTGCCTAGTATATCAGGGCCTCACGCCAGGGGGCGACGGCTGGGTGATGGGGCGGATCGGAAAGCACCGGTTCGGGTATAATTAGGACGTATACAGCATGATCGAAGCCCTGAAGAGCGACGAGGTTCTGACCAAGGTTGGTGGGCGGTTCAAGCTCTGTGCCCTGATCCAGCGACGGCTGGGCCAGTTGATGGAGGGCGCGCGGCCGCTGGTCGAACGCAACGGTCGTTCGGATCTCGAGCTGGTGATCGAGGAGATCGTCCAGGAGAAGATCACTCTCGGGTGGAGCGAAGCGTCGACGACCGAGAGCGCTCCCGCCGACGGGGGCGCCGAGGAGCCGCTCCTCTGACCCACGGGGAGGCCCGCCGTGCTGGAGGGTAGGCGGCTGCTCGTCTGCGTGACCGGCGGGATCGCGGCGTACAAGACGGCGATGCTCGTCAGCCGCATGGCGCAGAGTGGGGCCGAGGTGACGGTGGCGATGACGAGGGGGGCGACCCGCTTCGTCGCGCCGCTGACATTTCAGGCTCTCTCGGGCAGGCCGGTGTACACCAGCCCTTGGCAGCACGTCGAATCCCATGATCCGCAGCACATCTCGCTGGCCTCGGCGATCGATGGGGCCGTTGTGGCGCCGTGCTCCATGGATTGCCTGGCGCGGCTCGTCTCCGGGCGCGCCGACGATGTCGTCTCGCTCATCCTCAGCGCGGTGGACCGCTCACGGACCCCCGTGCTGCTTGCGCCGGCAATGAACAGCGTCATGTGGTCGCAGCCCTCCACGCAGCGCAACGTGGAGCAACTGCGGCGCGATGGTTTCAGGTTCGTCGGTCCCGGGGACGGGTGGCAGGCGTGCCGCCGGGTCGGTCCCGGACGAATGAGCGAGCCGGACGAGATTCTCGAGGCGTTGCTGGCCTGCCTGACGCCGCGCTGAGAGGAAATCGCGACTCGGCGTGACACCTCGCTCCACCCCTCTACGATACTCGATATTCGGAGGGATTTATGGGCATTACGAACCTCAACAAGATCCTTGCTCCGCGTCGCATCGCGGTGCTCGGGGCGAGCCATCGCCCCGGCAGCGTCGGGCACGCGGTCTTCTCCAACCTTCTGACCTCGGGGTTCGACGGCGTGGTCTATCCGGTGAATCCCAAGCACGAGTCGGTGGCGGGGGTGCAGGCGTACCCGGACATCAACAGCGTGCCGCGACTGCCCGACCTTGCGGTGATCTGCACGCCTGCGCCGACGGTGCCCGGGATCGTGCGGCAGGTGGGCGACGCGGGTGTGCGCGGCGTGCTGGTGCTTTCGGCGGGGTTCGGCGAGGGCGCGGGGGGCGGGGCGTCCCTGGCCGAGGAACTCAGCGACACGGTCGGCCGCTACCCGGGGATGCGGATGATCGGGCCGAACTGCCTCGGCGTGATCGTGCCCGGGCTGCGCATGAACGCCTCGTTCGGGCGGTCGATGCCGCCGGAGGGCGGGATCGCCTTCCTCTCGCAGTCGGGCGCTCTGTGCACGTCGATCCTGGACTGGGCGGTAGACGCGGGCGTCGGGTTCAGCTACTTCGTGTCGGTGGGGAACGTGCTCGACGTGACCTTCGGCGACCTGATCGACTACGTTGCGCAGGACCCGCACACGAACTCGATCATCCTGTATGTGGAGTCGATGAAGGAGGCGAGGGGGTTTCTGTCGGCGGCCCGGGCGTTCGCCCGGACGAAGCCGATCATCGCGTACAAGGCTGGCCGCTTCGCGGAGTCCGCCAAGGCCGCCAGCAGCCACACCGGCGCAATGGCGGGCGAGGACGCGGTGTACGACGCGGCGTTCCGGCGTGCGGGGATCGAGCGGGTGTACGAGATCCTCGACATGTTCGAGTGCGGCACGCTTCTGCGCCGGGGTCGGCGTCCCTCGGGGGACCGTCTGGCCATCGTGACCAACGCGGGCGGCCCGGGCGTGGTCGCGACCGATGCGCTGCTCGCCCGCGACGGCCGGCTGGCGAAGCTGAGCGAGAAGACGATGGCGGAGCTGAGCTCGTTTCTGCCGCCGGACTGGTCGCACAGCAATCCGGTGGACATCCTGGGTGACGCGTCGGCCGAGCGGTATGCGCGGGCGTGCCGGGTGGTGCTCGCCGACGAGGGCGTGGACGCGGTGCTCGCCGTGCTGAGCCCGCAGGCGATGACCTCGCCGACCGACGTGGCCAGGGCGCTGGTCGAGGTCGCGGGCAAGTCGCGGGAGCCCGTGCTCGCCTCGTGGATGGGGGGGTCGAGCGTGCGCGAGGGCGCCGCGCTGCTCGAGCAGGCGCACATCCCGACGTATCGCTCGCCGGACGATGCGGTGCAGGCGTTCATGCACCTGGTCGCATACGCGCGGAACCTCGAGGTGCTGTACGACACGCCCCGCGACATGCCGCTGGAATTCAACGGCAAGCCGGAGGAACGGCTCGAGCCGATCGAGCCCGGGCCCGCGCTCAACGGCATGCTCTCGGAGCACGACGCCAAGGCGGTGCTCGCGAGATACGGGTTCCCGGTGACGGACGCCGAGCCGGCCGCCTCGGCGGCGGAGGCCATCGCCGCGGCGGAGAAGATCGGCTATCCGGTCGTGCTCAAGCTGCACTCACCCGACATCACCCACAAGGGCGACGTGGGCGGCGTGAAGCTCAACCTGCAGAACGCCGACGAGGTGCGCTCGGCGTACTCGGAGATCGTCTCGCGGGCGATCCGGGAGCGGCCCGAGGCGAAGATCGAGGGCGTCACGGTGCAGCCGATGGTGGACACCGCGGCCGGCGTGGAGCTGATCCTCGGCGCCAAGCGCGATCCGGTCTTCGGCGCGGTGATGCTCGTCGGCGCGGGCGGGACGCTCGCCGAGGTTCTCGCCGACCGGATGGTGGAGCTGCCCCCGCTGAACGAGCGTCTGGCCCGGCGCATGCTCGAGAGCCTGCGCTGCTGGCCCCTGCTGGCGGGGTACCGCGACTCTCCCCCGGTGAACCTCGACCAGCTGGTGAGCGCGATCGTGCGGGTCTCGTACCTGCTGGCGGACCACCCCGAGGTCGCAGAGCTGGACATCAACCCGCTCCTGGCGACGCCGGAGCGGGTGATCGCGCTCGACGCGCGGATCCGGATCGAGGCGTTCGACGGCGTGGGCGAGCCGGGGACGTACGGGCACCTGGCGATCCGGCCCTACCCCGCCGGTCTGGAGCAGCGCGTCACCCTGACCGACGGCTCGTCGGCGATGCTGCGCCCGATCCGCCCCGAGGACGAGCCGATGTGGCACGAGATGATCGCCGCGTGCTCGCCCCAGTCGATGCACTTCCGCCTCGGCGCGATCGTGGATCCGATGAGCCACGTGCTGGGTTCGAGGTTCTGCTTCATCGACTACGACCGGGAGATGGCGATCGTCGCCGAGGTCGGCTCCGGCGCCGGGCGCAAGCTCGCGGGCGTGGCGAGGATGGTCGGCGCGGCCGGGATCGAGGAGGCCGAGTTCGCGATCCTCGTGGCCGATCCGTGGCAGGGCAAGGGCATGGGCCGCGTGCTCACGGAGCGGTGCCTGGAGGTGGCCAGGGGCATGGGCATCCAGCGACTCACCGCGGAGATGGACGCCGAGAACGAGCGGATCGTGGACCTCCTGCGCTCGGTCGGCTTCCAGTTCCGGGGACAGATGCGCGAGGGGCGGCTGTTCGCCGAGTTGACGCTCACCTGAGGGCGCCCCGCGTCTCTCGTGTCCGCCTGTCCGGGGCCTCCGTTTGACCGGGCCCCCCCGCGGCGCAACCATTGGCTCGCCCCGCCCATGGGCGCGAGTCGGTCTGCACCGGAGAGGTGCCAGAGTGGTTGAATGGGCCGGTCTCGAAAACCGGTGTGGCGCTTGCGTCACCGGGGGTTCGAATCCCCCCCTCTCCGCTTTCCCGTCCTTCAGCGACCGTCCAAGGGATTCGAACCCCGCGTTGCGACAGCAACGCCGCGGGGATTCGACGCCCCTTGGGCGCCGCGGAGCGAATCCCCCCTCTCCGCTTCCCCGTCCTTCAGCGACCGTCCAAGGGATTCGAACCCCGCGTTGCGACAGCAACGCCGCGGGGGTTCGACGCCCCCTGGGCGCCGCGGAGCGAATCCAGACCGCGAGGCTTGAGCGCCATCAGAAGCCGAACAATCGCGAGAGGAACTTCTGCAGGTCCGCCAGCGGGACCACGCTCGTCTCGGGCTCGGACAGGGTTCCGCCGATCCTCGCGACGGTGCCCCCCGCCTGGGCGGCCGAGAGCATCCGGTCGGCGCCCGCGGTGAGCGGGATCTCCGAACCGGCGAGGGGGCGGGCGGTACCGACCGCCATGCCGGCGATCGGGCTCCGCGGGCCCGCGAAGACGTCCAACATGTCGAGGGAAGCGCGGATTTCGACGCCGCGGTTCAGATAGTCGGCGCGAGGGATGTGGAGCGTCTGCCCCTCCAGGCGCATCTCGGCGATGCCAAACCCCGCGCGCTCCGTCGTGCTCTGGGCGTGGAAGAGCGCATAGAGATTGTTCACGAGGGGCACGTCGATGAGATCGGACTCGCTGACCGCGACCGTCGCCGATCCGAAGAGTCGGTGCGGCTGGTGGAGATAGCCGGCCCCTCCGAAGGTTGCGCTCACCCGTCCCTCGTACCGCTCCGCCTCGGGCGTGAAGGCGCTGACGATCTGGCGCAGGTCCACGGCGCGGACATCGCCGGAGAGCTGGATGTACCGGTCGCCGTCGTGATCGTTCGTCGAGCCCCAGAGGGTGATGGCGCCGTCTCCGATCTCCGCGAGCGCGCTCTGAAGCACGGCCCGCCGCTCGCCGAGATAGGCCTCCACCTTGAGGCTCTTGAGAGCGACGGTGCGCCATGCCCCCTCGCCCACCGTGACATCGATGTCGAGCCGCGAGGGCTCCGGCGCGTGCTTCTCCGTCGTCGGGGCGAGCACCAGCGTGCCGTTGACGCGCCCTTGCGCATCGGCGACGCGGGGCAGCAACGCCGAGAACGACGCGGGGTCGAGATCGCGCAGCGTGAGCCTCGCGGTGGCCTCCGCCGGCGCGTCCAGCGGCACCACGGCGACCCCCGTCAGATCGCCGTCCCCGACCAGGCCGTTGATCGACTCGAGCTCCACCGTGCGGCCGTCCAGGCGTCCCGAGGTCCGGATCGTGGCGACGGCCTCGTCGTCGAAGGTGACGTCGGCCGCGCCGTCGATCGCGACTTCGCCCGCGAGGGCCGGAAGATCGAGGCGGCCCCGGGCCCGGCCGCTGATCGCCGCGACGAATGTCCCGAACTCGAGCGCGAAGGCGTCGGCCTCGGCGGCGGCGTCGATGCGCGCGAGATCGTCGATGGGGAGCGTCGCCCGCGCCCGAAGCTCGCCGTCGCCGTTGGCGAGCGTGAGTTGCTCGAGCACGACGAGCCGGTCCCCATACCGGGCGTTGCCCTCGACGCGCTCGGCGCCGAGGCCTCTGGTTTCGACGTCGTGCAGTCTCCACTCCGCCCGGGCCGTCATCGCTCCGAGCTCTCCCCCGGGGATCGTCGCGTCGATCGTGGCCCCGCCCCACCCTTCTACCGGCGCATCGAGGCCGAGGAGCAGCGAGAGCGGCGCGAGGTGGATTCGGTCGAGGATCGCCCGCGCCTCGACGTTTCCTCGCCAGTCGGTCCGGGCTGTCACGCGGGCCGAGCCCTCGAGCAGCGCGAACTCCTCCGAGGAGAAGGTGCCGCCGCCCTCGTGGAAGGCCGCGGTGCCCAGCAGCTCCATGTCCTGGAACGAGACCTCGCGGAAGCGGACACCGTGGGTGACCATGCGGGCCCGCCCGTCCAGCGAGACCGGCGCGAGCGTCCCCTCGAGGGTAAAGTCGGCGGTCACGTCTCCCACAAGGCTTGCGGGAACGAGCGAGACCGGGGCTCTGTCGTCGGGATCACGAGACGAGGTGTCGGTCTGCGCCGGATTCCGCGACACAACCGCCTCCAGTGAGAGCGCGAGGGGCTTGGGCTTGACGGGGTCGAACGATCCCCGGGCGGTGAGGCGCACACCCTCCTCCTCGGCGTCGAGCGTGAACTCCTCGACAGCCCCGGCCCTGCCGCGTCCGGCGGCGACCAGATTGAACTGCGGGCCTTGCTCGATCGGGCGCCATCGGCTCACCATTGCGTCGAGCGACCACTCGAGCGAACCGAATCGCAGGTCGCCGCGCACGAGGCTGTGGCTCGCGTGCGGAATGTCCACGCCCTGGAGACGCACCCCTTCGGGCTCGACGCCCGCGCCGAGCGTCAGACCGCTGAGGTCCCACGCCTGCTCCCCGGCTTGGTATCGCAGCGACGGGAACTCGAGCGTCCCCTCGAGATCTCGCCAGCCCGTGCCGTCGGTCCGCAGGCGGGTCTCCGCCGCGAGCACGCCGCCGGTCGTCTCTGCCCGAAGGGAGGCCGTCGCCACGATGACGGGCCTCCCCGCGGGCGTGCGCACCTCCACGGTCGCGTTGCCCACGTGGGTGAGCGCGTCGCCGGCGCGACCCCGGAAGGCCACGTCGGCCCGTCCGGAGAGTGTCCTGGTGTCCAAGTTCCCGTCTGCGGCAATCACCTGCTCGCCGGCGACCATCGCGAGGCTCGCGAACTCGGCGCTGCCGTCGCGCAGAACGATCTCGCCGCTGCGCACCAGGAGCGGCGGGGCGTCGCCCACGACGACGCGCAGATCGGCGGGGTGGAGGCGCAACGACTCCGCGGCGAGGACCCGAACCGCGCCGGCGATCGCGATGTCGCCGGCCCGCACAGCCTCCGTCTGCGCCGTCCCCACCAATCCGTCGCGGGAGAGCCTGCCCGCCCAGCGAATCTCTCCCGCGGGACGGTCGATCCCGCTCAGGTGGAGCACCCGGCGCACCTGCGCCCAGGCGGGCTCCGCTGGATCGATCCGTGCGCGCACTTCGTGCTTCCAATCTCCGGCGAGCGCGGCCTGACCCTCGAGCGCGAGGAGGTCCTCGACGGTAAGCGAGAACGTCATCGCCAGATCGTTCAGCGAGACCAGCGCCCCGGTCAGCGCCAGCCGCAGCGGATCGCCCTCGGCGGGGGCGAGCTGCACGGCGCCGTCGACGATGGTGATCTCGGGGATGGTCGGTGGGGGGGCTCGGTCATCCCCGGCGGGGAGGCTCGCTCGCACCCGGTCGAGCAGCTCGGTGAGCGACCATCCGGGGGGCGGCTCCAGACCGTCGGGCTCCTCGCGCACGAAGATCGTTGGCTTCTGGACCTGGGCGGACCTTATCCGTGTGCCCCGTTTCAGGATCACCCAGACCAGCGGCTCGTGCTCCACCACGAGCCGCTCGACGGTGAGATCGGGTCCCGCGCTCAGCGGGCGCGTGAAGCTCAGATCCTCGAGGACGGTGGTGCCGTCCCATCCCACGTGCACGTCGCCCACGGCGACCAGGAGCCCGGTTGCTTCCTGCACCTTGGCCACGAGCGTGCGGGAGACCAGCGCCGATCGACGCACGACCTCGATGATCAGTATGGCCACGATGAGCAGGGCAAGCATCATCGCGGCCGCGATCGCGAGCTTCCGCGGCCATCGGCCCTTCCCCCGTTCACTCCTCGTGCGCGTGCGTGCCATGCCGCGAAGGGTGATCAGCCGCCGTCGGGGCCGTCGGGGCTCGATGTCTCCTCGGCGGGAGAGGAGGGGGTGGGGGGCGCTTGGTCGGACTGCGGTGCGCTGACCTCCTGCCGGGGGGCCTTGTGGCCGTCGGGCTGGACGGGCGGGATGTCCCCGCGGCTCTTCGGGCCGGCGCCGAAGTACCACCAATCGTCGCGGAAGGCGCGTCCGATGTAAGGCCCGGACGCGGCGACGATCTCGCCCGAATCGCGCCAGTAGGCGACGTAGGAGACGCCGGCGACGGCGCGCTGATCGACGTTCTTGAGAATGCTGAGCTCGGGGGTGACGACCGGGATGGAGGGGTCGTCGCCATCACCGGTAAAGAAGCTGGAGGGGAGGAAGGAGGCTGGGGCGCCGAGGAGGAAGCCATATCGGTCCGTGCCGACGCCTCCGCTTCTTACTTCGACCACCACGTCGGCCTCCTCGCGCTCCGGCACGAGCCTGACGCCCTGCATCAGCATCTTGGCACGCATCTGGCCGAGCACGAACGGGGCCTCTGAGGCGGCGAAGTAGGCGTCCTCCACCCACACGGCCCGGCCCCGGAGCGTCGAGAAGTCCAGCCCGTCGACCGCCTCGGCCGCCGCTTCCGAGAGGAGGAACTGCTCCGTCGCGGTACGGGGCGGGTCGGTGATCCGCACCGTCGAGCACGACGAGCATGCCGCCGCGAGCATGCACCACACCGTCCAGCCGTGTCCTCGCGTCAACGTCCGCACCGCAAACCGCCTCTCTTGGCCGCGGCGGAGCATAGCCGGATCGCGCGCCGGGGTCACCCGCGCCCCGCCGCGTCTTAAGGCAAGTTCATGTTGCACGGGGAGGAGCGAGCGAGCGTCGTCGGAGGCGGCCCCGTCGGACGCGGTGCGCGTGACGCGCCGATCAGGCCATCCGGAAGTCCCAGCCGTCGCGGTAGGCCTTCGTCACAAACTTGTTCGCCTCGTCGTTGTTCGTGAAGCGTTGCTGGGAGCTGTCGTACTCGAGCCGCCCGCCGACCTTCTGCGCGATGCAACCCAGCAGCATCGCCTCGGAGAAGGGGCCCGCGTAGCCGAAGTTGCTCTTGGGGTGGTCGTACGGCCGCTCCCCCTTGCACGCGAGGCACCACTCGAGGTGGTGCCCCTCCGATCGCTCGATCGTCTGGGCAGGGACGCCGAACTCGTCGTGACGGGATTGGGGCAGAAGGCGCGGCGCGGCGAGCGCGCGGGGCATCGCGAGCATCTTGCCCTTGTCGCCGACGTACAGCGCGCCCTCTTCGGTGAGCTGGGTCTCGGGTTCGAGCTCCTCGGGCCGGGCGGGCCTGCGTCCGCCCTCGTACCAGAAGAGATTGAAGCCCGGGCGCTGCCCCGCGCCCGGGAACTCGAACTTCACGACGCCCTGCGATCTGTACATGTCGGCGCCGCCGATCGGCTCGGGCTCGACGAGCTCGACGGCGCTCGGCAGGCCCGGCGTGAGCGCCCAGTAGATCGGGTCCACCTCGTGGCACGCCATGTCCCCGAGTGCGCCGCACCCGAAATCCCAGAAGCCTCGCCAGTTGAAGGGGTGGTACAGCCCGCCCCATCCGTCGCTGGGCTCGTGGCGGAACGGGCGCATCGGCGCGGGGCCGATCCACGACTCCCAGTCGAGGCCCGAAGGGATCGGCTCGCTGCCCTCGGGCACGGCCATCCCCTGCCGCCATATGGGCCTGTTCGTCCAGACGTGCGCCTCCCTCAGATCGCCGATCGCGCCCGATCTGATGTAGTCGATCGTCAGGCGGATCTCCTCCGACGCGTGGCCCTGATTGCCCATCTGCGTCGCGACCTTGTAGCGGTCCTGGGCGATCGCGAGCTGACGCGCCTCCCACGGCGTGTGGGTCAGCGGCTTCTGCGTGTACGCGTGCTTGCCCGCCATCATGGCGATGATCGTGGCGGGGTAGTGGTGGTGGTCCGGCGTGCCGACCATTATCGCGTCGATGTCCCGCATGTGCGCGTCGTACATCTTCCGGTAGTCGGTGTAGCCCTTGGCCTCGGGGTACTTCTCCGCGCCGGCGCCCCAGCGGTTGCTGTCGGCGTCGCAGTAGCAGGGACACCCGGCGCCCAGGTCCTTGAGGATCGAGATGTGCTGGCTCGCCGCGATCCCCTCGACGCCGATGAACGCGACATTGAGCCTCGTGTTCGCGCCCGCCACGCGGGCGTACGACGCGGCCGAGAGCCCCCACGCCGCCGCCGCCGAGACCTTGACGAACTCGCGACGGGAGAGCCTCAACTGACGGGACATCTTGACCACCTTTCGGGAGCCGGTTGCACGGAGGCCGGGAGCGATCGAGGCGTGATCAGTTTCCCTGGTCACGCCGATCGATCAGCATAGGGAGGAATTCCTCGAGCTTCCCCCGCGCCGACGTCGAGAAGAGGTTCCCCTCGTGATCCACGACGAAGAGGCACGGGATGGCGTTGATGCCCCAGCTGGTGGAGAACTCGCTCTCCCAGCCAGCGCCCTGGTAATACTGAGGCCAGCCGATCTCGTTGTCCTTCACGTAGGCCAGCAGCTTCTCGAGCCCGCCCTGGTCCTCGGGCTGGTCGAGGCTCACACCGACGAACTCGACGCCCTTGCCGCGATACTGGGCGTAGAGCTCCTTCATGTGCGGCATCTCGGCGATGCAGGGCCCGCACCACGTCGCCCAGAAGTCGATCACGAAGATCGTCCCCTTGTGCGAGGCAAGGTCGATCGTCTGGCCGTCCACCGCGTTCTGGAACGTCAGCTCGAAGGGCTTGCCCACGCCCTCGAGCTGCTGGATCTTGCCCGGGGCGTACCTGCTCGTGCGCGAGTCGGGGTAGTCCTTGAGCAGGCGGCGGTAGAGCGTGAGCTGCGCCCCGGTGTCGCCGGCGCTCTGGGCGGCGCTGTAGAGGAGCCGGGCGCCACGCTCGTCCTGGGGGGCTCTCGCGATGGCGGCGTCGATCACCCCGCCGCACGCGGCGAGGTCCCAGTTGTGCTTCATGCCGTATGCCTGGGCGTGCGTGAACGCGGCGTCGAGCGCCAGCGGAGACTCGCCGGCGGTGAGGGGCTCGGTTTCCGCGAGCACCTGGTCGTAGTCGCGCTTCTGCGAGAGCGTGCTCCAGCGCTCGGCCATGAGCTTGGGCACGTCGGGGTGCGCCGGGTCGGCCTCGAACAGCTCTTTGGCCAGCGACGCCCGCTGGTCCATGTAGGCCTGCCTGTCCTGGTAGAAGCGGGTGACGTACTCGCGGTCCTCGCGCTTCGACGCGTCATACTTCGGCGCCTCGAGGGACTCGAGCTCGCGGAGGATCTCGCCCGTGTCGCGGGCCTGGCCCCAGGCGACCGAGGAAAGTGTCAGCGCAGCCGCGCCCGCGATGGTGCACAGTCGTCGCGTGAGATGCATGATCCGATCCTCCCTGTGGGTGCCAGAGCTCGCGCCCGCTCCCCGGAGCAGGCCGGCCGGGCAATCATACTGGATGCGCCGGCAGCGGCCAAACCGGGCGCGGTGGACAGCGGCGCCGGCCGGTGATAGCGTGCGCCCCCCGGTCCGCGGGGAGAAGGGAGCCGTCGATGGGCCGAGGCATCGGGGGGATCGTCTGGCTGATCGCGGCTGTCCTGTCGGCGGGCGGCGCCGGTGCGCAGAGCGCGCCGCCGCCCGGGTTCCGCCCGCTCTTTGACGGGGCCGATCTCTCCGGCTGGTGGGGCCTGGGGACCGAGGACCCCCGCTCGGTGTACGGGGTCGATGCCGCGGCCTTGGCCGAGCGGAAGGAGGCCAGCCTCGCTGACATCCGGGCGCACTGGCGGGCCGAGGACGGCGTCCTCATCAACGACGGCGATGGCCTGTACCTGACCACCGATGAGACGTTCGGCGACTTCGAGCTGCTCCTCGACTATCGCATGGGGCCGGGCGCCGACAGCGGCGTGTATCTGCGGGGCATGCCGCAGGTGCAGATCTGGGACACGACCGAGGCCGGCGGGAAATGGTCCGCGGGCGCCGACAAGGGCTCGGGCGGGCTGTGGAACAACAGCCCCGGCGCGCCGGGGAAGGACCCGCTCGTGCTCGCGGACAAACCGTTCGGCGAGTGGAACCAGTTCCGGATCCTGATGGTCGGGGAGCGCGTGTCCGTGTGGCTCAACGGGGAGCCGGTGGTCTCGCACGCACGGCTGGAGAACTACTTCGACCGGTCGATGCCCATCCCCCGGGAGGGGCCCATCCAGCTCCAGACGCATGGCGGCGAGATGGGCTGGCGCAACATCTTCATCCGGGAGCTCGACGCGCAGGAGGCCAACGCCATCCTCGCGGAGCACGGGGATGAGGGATTCGGCGGCGTCTTCAACGGAAAGGACCTCTCCGGCTGGCGCGGCGCTCTCGACGGGTACGAGGTCGCCGAGGGCGCCCTGCGCTGTCGCCCGGGCCACGGCGGCGCGATCTACACCGAGCGCGAGTTCGCCGACTTCGCCGTTCGATTGGAGTTCAAGCTCCCCCCGGGGGGGAACAACGGGCTGGCGATCCGGTATCCCGGGGGCGGCGATCCCGCGTACGCGGGCATGTGCGAGCTCCAGGTGCTCGACAACGAGGACCCGCGGTATGCCACGCTCGACCCGCGCCAGTACCACGGCTCGGCGTACGGTCAGGTCGCCGCGCACCGGGGCTTTCTGAGAGGGCCGGGTGAGTGGAACTTCCAGGAGGTGACGGTCGTGGGGCCGCGGATCACGGTGGAGCTCAACGGCACCCGCATCCTCGACTCGGACATTCTGCAGGTGGCCGAGCTGATGTACGACGCGGCGCAGTTCGAGGGCCGCTCGCGGGCGTCCGGGCACTTCGGCTTCGCGGGCCACAACGATCCGGTGGAGTTCCGGCGGGTGCGCATCAAGGACCTGGAGTAGCGCCCGCTGCCCTCAGCGCCTCGCGGCGCACTTGTCGCATCGCCCGAAGAGCACGATCTCGTGTGATTCGACCTTGAAGCCCGGCGGGGCGAGCTCGTCGATGCCGTGGGCGCAGCCGGGAATGTCGTACACACGGTCGCACACCTGGCAGACGAAGTGGTGATGGTGCGTGCCCGCGGCGCGCCGGGACTCGAATCGGGGCGGCTGGCCGGGGATGTCCACCTTCGCCGCGAGCCCCTCCTCCTCGAGGCGGCGCAGGCCGCGGTAAACGGTCGCGAGGCTCAGGCCCGGGATGCGCCGGCGGGCCCTGGCGAGGATCTCGCCGGGGCTCAGGGGGCGCTCCGACTCTGTGACGACCCGGTCGATCTCGGCCTGCTGCTTGGTCTGCCTCGCCCTCACCCCGGCCTCCTCCGCGGCGGATCATAATCGCGCGGGCACAGGCCCCCAGCCAGGGATCGGACGCTCTCTCGCTCCGACCGCGGACGCGAGGACGCGCCGGATGCCCGCGGGTCGGTTCTCGGGCCTCGGGGAGCGTGCCCCCGGCCCCATGGATCCTCCCAACATGACTCTGGTCGGGGCGGCCGGGGAGGAATAGACTGCGATGGCCTCGGGTTTGCCGATCTGGAGCATGTGTGAAGTCTGTTTCCCTCGATTTCCGCTCGCTTCTCACCGTCGCGATGATCGCGGCGTTGGTGCTCTGCTGCTGCAGCGGGCGGTACCTGGGTCGCGGCCTCGCCTTCGCGCTGTCGGGCTGGGAGCACGAGCCCGGAGTCGTCGTGGCGTTGACGAGCGCGCTCTCGAGCGGTGCGGAGCACGGGTGCTGCGGCTCGGAGAAGCCGCTCGAGGCGCCCGCCCCGGGGGACGGGCCCGCGCCCTGTGACTGCGGGCAGAGCCGCGAGGCGAAGCAGCTCCCCGAGGAGATGCCTTCTGTCGGCGGTGCGGCGGTCCCGCTCGGCTTGGCGGTCGCGGCCGAGGCGCCGATCTGGACGATTCCCGCACACGAGCCGGTCCGTGCGACGCGCGCGGCGACCGTGCCACTGCCGCCGTCGACGCTGCTGCGCCAGCACTGCGCGCTCATCATCTAGCCGCGGCATGCCGGGCTGCGCACCGCGCGGTCTGTGGGCGTGCGCCTCCCTTCATTCCATCGGCTGGTCCGCGCCCGCTCCGAGTTTCCGGGGTGGGCCGCCCGTGCGTCGATCTGACCCTGGAGGGTCTCATGAGCACTCTAGTTCTCTCTCCGCGCTGGTGGGCGCGGGCCGCCTGGCCGGTGCTGGCGGTTGCGGCGGCGGGCGGGTGCGCCCTGACGCCGGAGGGCGCCCGCAGCGAGCGGGCCCGGCTGGTGGAGGCGGGCGCACCCTACGAGCTGGGTCACGAGGACCGCCGCCTTCCCGAGCTGCCCGCTGAGCCGACGTGGCGCGACGTGCTCCACCGGGCCTTCATGGCCAACGGCGAGGTGGAGAGCGCGTACTTCGAGTGGAAGGCGGCGGTCGAGCGGGTGGACATCGCGTCGGCGTGGCCGAACTCACGCGTGATGCTGGGGTACGGCGTCGCGCTTGGGCCGAGCGACATGAAGACGTTCGACCGGATGAGCTTCGACGTGGGGTTCGACTCGGACAACCTGATGCTGCCGGCGAAGACGAGGCGGGAGGCGCGGATCGCGCTGGCGCAGGCGAGTGAGGCGGGCGAGCGGTTCAGGGGCGCGAAGTTCGAGCTTCAGCGGGAAGTGCTCGGCGCGTGGGCGGAGTACGCGATGCTCGCCGAGCAGGAGCGGATCACCGGCGAGCGGGTGGAGCTCAGTCGCCTCCTGGCGCAGACGGCGCGATCGCGCATCGGGGCCGGGGGCGAGCAGGCGGACCTGCTCAGGGCGGATGTCGCGCTCCGGACCGACGAGGACGCGCTGCGACTCGTGCATTCGCGGATCGAGGCCGCGAGGGCTGAGCTCAACGGGATGCTCGCGCGGGACCCGAGCGCGCCGCTGGCGCCGCCCCGGCCGATGCCCGAGGCACGGCCCCTCCCCGGCGACGACGCAAGGCTGCTGGCGCTGGTCGCGGAGCAGAACCCCGAGCTGGCGGCGCTCGGGCATGGGGTGCGGGCGCGAGGGGAGGCGCTGGAGCGCGCGAGGCTGGAATGGGCGCCGGACATCAGCCCGAGCTTCTCGATCGAGGGGACGGCGGCGCAGATGATCGGAGCGGCGATCATGCTGCCGACCACCGTGCAGCAGATCGAGGGAGGGATCCGGGAGGCGCGGGCGATGCTTCGCGCATCGGAGGCGGCGCTGCGCCAGGAGCGCGGGGAGAAGGCGGCAAGCGTCGTCGCGACGCTCGTGATGCTCCGCGACGCCGAGCGGCGGGCGGAGCTCTTCGAATCGTCGATCATCCCCGCGGCGGGGCAGATCACGGACGTCCTGCGCCAGCGCTACGCCGCGGGAGCCGCGCCCTATGTCGAACTGATCGAGGCCCAGGCAGCGTTGCTTGATGCTCGCCTGGTGCTGGCCGAGGCTCGGGCGGCGAGGGAGCGGCGGCTCGCCGAGCTCGAGGCGCTTGTCGGAGCGGATATCGAGGCGTTCGAGGGGAGCGTGGAGCGCGCTGTCACCATCAACAGCCCGCGGCCGGGTGCGCCCGGCGCGGGCGTGAGCGAGGTTGGTCATGAGCACTGAGAAGAAGTCGTCGACACCGGCGCGGCCCGCGCGGGGCGGGGTGGGAGCGCTGCTCGTCCTGATCGCGGCGGTCGCGGGGCTGTACTCGGGGGCGCGCTGGCACGACCGGATAGGCCCGGTCTTCGGGCTATCCACGCACGCCGGGGGCGGCGCCCCGGCGGCAGAGGCGGGTGGCTCGGACGAGGGGGCGCAGCTGTGGACGTGCAGCATGCACCCGCAGGTGATCCAGGAACAGCCGGGCACATGCCCAATCTGCCACATGGAGCTGACCCCGCTGGTCGTGGACGCGTCTGCCGGCGGGGCGGCGCCCGGTCCGCCCGTCGCGCACGGCGGTGGCGCGGGCGAGCCCTCCGGGCGCAAGGTCAAGTACTGGTGGGACCCCATGATGCATCCGCCGTACATCTCCGACCGCCCGGGCAAGAGCCCGATGGGCATGGAGCTCGTCCCGGTCTACGCGGACGAGGACAGGGGCGCGGGCGACGCGGTCGTGATCGAGCCGGCGGTCGTGCAGAACATGGGCATCCGGGTGGAGGCGGTGCAAGAGGGGCCGGTGAGCCGCTCGGTTCGGCTCGTTGGCTATCTCGACGAGGCGCAGCCGGGCATCTATGAGGTGAACCTGCGCGTGTCGGGCTGGGTGCGGAGGCTTCACGCCGACACCGAGGGAGCGCGGATCGAGGCGGGGGACCCGCTGTTCGATCTCTACAGCCCCGAACTGCAAGTGGGCATCGAGGAGCTGATCGCCGCCCGCAGGGCCGGGCACGTGCTCGCGGGCGAGGGGCGCGAGACCCCGGGATCGACGGCGGCGGCGCTGCGTGAGGCGGCGGCCACGAAGCTCGCGCTGCTGGGCCTGCCGCCCGAGCAGATCGAGGCGCTCTCGAAGCTCGATCGGGCGCCCGAGACGGTTACGTTTGTGAGTCCGGTCGGGGGCGTGCTGACGGACAAGACGATCGTCGAGGGGTCGGCGGTGGGCGTGGGCGACCGCGTGATGCGGATCGTGGACTACTCGACGCTGTGGCTGGACGCACGCGTGTTCGAGAAGGACCTGCCGTTCGTCGAGATCGGGCAGCGGGCGGTCGCGTCGATCGCCTCGCGCCCCGGCGAGCCGATCGAGGGGGAGGTTGTCTTCATCGATCCGCGGGTGGACGAGACGACCCGCGCGGCGCGGGTGCGGCTGGCGCTCCCGAACCCCTCGCTGACCCTGAAGCCGGGGATGTACGCGACGGTGCGGGTCGAATCGCGGCTGGCGGACCGGGCGGTGCTCGTCCCGCGCGAGGCGGTGATCGACACTGGCGAGCGGCAGGTCGCCTTCGTCGCCGAGGCGGTGGGGCATTTCGAGCCGCGCGAGGTGCGCCTCGGTCTGCCGAGCGAGGGCGGGTTGGTGCAGGTGCTCGAGGGGCTGGCGCCGGGCGAGCCCGTGGTGGTGAGCGGGCAGTTCCTGCTCGACACGGAGAGCCGGCTGCGCGAGGCGATCAGGAAGTACCTCTCGCAGCGTGAGGCGGACGCAACACCATCGCCCGCGGATCGATCGCACGGGCGCGGGGCGGGAGCGATCGCGCCGGCGAGCGCTGAGGAGCTCGAGCTCGTTGATGCGCTCGTGCTCGCGTACCTGGAGATCGCAGGGTCGCTCGGTGATCCGCAGAAGGCCCCGGACCCGGTGGACATGAGCGACGTGGTCGGCGCGGCCGCGGAGCTCCGCGATTCGGCCGAGCTGGACGCGCTGCGTGAGAACGCGGAGCGGATCGCGGCGGCAGCGGACGCGATCGCGAGCGCGCCGATCGACGAGCAGCGCGAGGGGTTCAAGTCGGTCAGCGAGGGTGTCATCCGGCTGGTTGAGAGCGTCCCGCCGACCGCGGCGGTCGGCGAGCAGCTCTTCGTGGTGCATTGCCCGATGGCGCCGGGGAGCTGGCTGCAGACGACGGAGGAGGTCGCCAACCCGTACTACGCCACGGCCATGAAGCGGTGCGGCGAGGTTGAGAGGACCATCCCGACAAGGGCGGGCACGCCATGATCGCGAGGATCATCGAGCTCTCGGTGCACAACCGGCTGATGGTGCTGCTCCTCACGCTCATGCTCGTGGGGGCGGGGGTCTGGAGCATCTTCCACATCCGGCTGGACGCCATCCCCGACCTCTCCGACGTGCAGGTGATCGTGACGACGGAGTTCCCGGGGCAGAACCCCGAGGTCGTGGACCAGCAGGTGACCTACCCGCTGGCGAGCGCGATGCTCGCGGTGCCTGGGTCCACGGCGGTCCGCGGCTTCAGCATGTTCGAGCAATCGTTCGTGTATGTCCTGTTCGAGGACGGGACGGATATCTACTGGGCGCGCAGCCGCGTGCTCGAGTATCTGAACTTTGCGCGCGACCGGCTGCCGCAGGGAGTCGAGCCGAAGCTGGGGCCGGACGCGACCGGCGTGGGATGGGTGTACCAGTACGTGCTCTACCCCGGCTACTACTCGCCGGACAACCCGCGGGGCTTCTGGCATGACGAGGCGAGCGGGCGCTGGTACTCGGCTCCCGAGCAGGCGCCGCAGGATCGGCGGGACAAGCTCGTGCGCGTGCGCGCGTTCGAGGAGGCGGGGACGGACCCGCTGACCGGGCGGGAGCTGGTGCGCGCCGAGTTCGACCTCGCGGAGCTGCGGAGCCTGCAGGACTGGTACCTGCGCTACCCGCTCACGTCGGTCGAGGACGTGTCGGAAGTCGCGTCGATCGGCGGATTCGTGAAGCAGTACCAGGTCGTGCTCGATCCCCAGAGGCTGCAGGCGTACGGGCTGGCGCTGCGCCAGATCGTCGAGGCCATCGAGCGGTCGAACAACGACGTGGGCGGGTCGGTGGTGGAGCTCTCGGAGAACGAGTACATGGTGCGCAGCCGCGGCTATCTGCGCGGGCTGGAGGACCTGGCCAGGGTGCCGGTCGGGCTCGGTGAGGGCGGCACGCCGGTGATGCTCGGCGACGTGGCGACGCTGCAGATCGGCGGCGAGGCGAGGCGGGGTGTCGGCGAGCTCGACGGCGAGGGGGAGGCGGTCGGCGCGATCGTTGTGGCGAGGTTCGGGGCCAACGCGTTCAAGGTGATCGGCGACGTGAAGGCGAAGCTCGCGGAGCTCGAGGAGGGGCTGCCGCCGGGGGTGTTCATCAAGCCGACGTACGACCGCTCGGAGCTGATCCAGCGGTCGGTGGACACGCTGCGGACGACGCTGCTCGAGGAAATCATCGTCGTCGGGCTGGTGTGCATTCTCTTCCTCATCCACATGCGGAGCGAGCTGGTCGCGGTCTTCGTGGTGCCCTCGAGCGTGGTCGTGGCGATCCTGGTGATGAACCTGCTGGGGATCAACGCGAACATCATGTCCCTGGGCGGCATCGCGATCTCGATCGGCGTGGTCGTGGACTCGTCGATCGTGATGGTCGAGAACGCGCACAAGCACCTCGATCGCGAGGAGCTGCGCGTGAGGGAGGGGGTTCCGCCGACGGCGCGGATCGAGCTGATCCTCTCGGCGGCGAAAGAGGTCGGACCGCAGCTCTTCTTCTCGCTGCTGATCATCACCGTCTCGTTTCTGCCGGTGTTCGTGCTCGGGGGCGAGGCTGGGCGGCTCTTCAAGCCGCTGGCGTACACCAAGACGTTCTCGATGGCGGCCGCGGCGCTGCTCGCGATCACGATCATCCCGGTGCTGATGCACGCCTTCATCACGGCGAGGGTGCTGCCCGCGCGGTGGGGCAGGCTCCGGAACACGCTGATCACTGTCGGGGCGGTGCTCCTGCCGGCCGGCGCGTTGCTCGTGGTGGCGGAAGAACTGCCGAGGCTGCACCCGTACCGTTGGTGGATCGCGGGCGGCTGGGCGGCGCTCATGCTCATGCTGCTCCTGCCGCAGAAAATCGTGCACGAGCAGCACAGCCCGATCAGCCGGGTGCTGCAGTGGCTCTACCGGCCGGCCTTTCGATGGGCGATGGCAAACCCGGCCGCCGTGATCCTGCTCGCGGTGCTGGCCCTCGCGTCCACGTGGTACCCGATCTCGCGGATGGGCAGCGAGTTCATGCCCCCGCTGGACGAGGGCGACCTGCTCTACATGCCCACGACCGACCCGTCGATCAGTATCACCAAGAGCAGAGAGTTGCTCCAGCAGACGGACAAGCTGATCAAGACGTTCCCCGAGGTGATCAGCGTGCACGGGAAGATCGGGCGGGCCGAGACCGCGACCGATCCGGCTCCCCTCTCCATGATCGAAACCGTGGTCCGCCTCAACCCCGACCGGGCGCAGTGGCGCCGGCGTACGCTGCGACATTTCTACCACGACTGGCCGGAGTGGCTCCATCGCCCTTTCGAGGCCACGTTCTGGCCCGAGGATCGGCCCATCACCATGGGCGAGCTCAAGTTCGGGTGGACGGACGCCGACGGCACGATGCACGCCGGTCTCAACGGCGCGGTGAGCATGCCGGGGATGGCGAACGCGTGGCCGTACCCGATCGAGAACCGGATCAACATGCTCGCGACGGGCATCAAGACGCCGGTGGGGATCAAGATCCTCGGGCCGGACCTGCGCACGCTCAGCGACCTTGCCGAGCGCGTCGCGAGCGTGATGCGGACCCTCCCGGGAACGATCTCCTCCTACGCCGAGCGCACGTTCGGCGGCTATTACCTCGACATCGATATCGACCGCGAGGAGGCGGCGAGGTACGGCCTGACGGTGGGCGACGTGCAGGACGTGATCCGGACGGCGGTGGGGGGCATGAACGTCACCACCACCGTGGAAGGCCTGGAGCGATACCCGCTCAACGTGCGGTACCTGCGCGAGCTGCGGGATGACGTCCCGGCGCTGCGGGACGTGCTGGTGACAGCCCCGATGGCCGGCGAGGGAGGGCGGCCCGTGCAGGTGCCCCTCGGACAACTCGCCGAGATCGGGATCACCCCGGGCGCGCCGATGATCCGGTCGGAGAACGCCCAGCGCACGGCGTGGATCTTCGTGGATATCGCCGGACGCGACCTCGGCGGGTACGTGAAGGAAGCCCGCGCGGCCATGGCGAGGGAGGTCGAGCTGCCGGCGGGCTACTCGCTCGTCTTCTCCGGGCAGTTCGAGTTCTGGGAAAGGACGATCCCGCGCCTGGTGGCCGCGACGGTGCTCGCGGCGGGCGTGATCGTGCTGCTGCTCTACGCCAGCTCGCGCTCGTGGTTCCGTGTGATCGTGGTGACGCTGGCGGTGCCGTTCAGCCTCGTCGGGGCGTTCTGGTTCATGCACGCGCTCGACTACAACCTCTCCCTGGCCGTCGTGATCGGGATCATCGCCCTGGCCGGGCTGGACGCGGAGACGGGCATGGTCATGCTGCTCTACCTCGACAACAGCTACGAGCGGTTCGTTCGGGAGGGTAAGATGCGCTCCGCGGAAGATCTGTGGGAGGCCGTGCACGATGGCGCGGTGATGCGGATCAGGCCGAAGGCGATGACGGTCGCATCGACCTTCATCGGGCTGGTGCCCCTCCTGTGGGCGGAGGGCACCGGGGCCGACACGATGCGCCGGATCGCCGCGCCCATGATCGGCGGACTGCTCATCAGCTTCGTGATGGAACTCGTCCTCTACCCGGTGATCTTCTACCTCGCGAAACGATGGCGCCACCGGAGAGAATTCGTCCAGGCGTGAACCGGTGACGGAGGGTCTGGCACGGTCGTCTCCGCGGCGGGGCTCGTCGGCCGGCGGGCCGGCTCCCAACGCCCCGGCGGCTCACTCGATGCGCCGGAGGGCTCGACCGGCCGCCGACTCGATGACCCGGTGGAGGACAAGGAAGGCGAGTACGAAGCCGCCGACGACGATCCGGGTCCACCACGAGTTCAGGTCACCCTGAAAGGTGATGATCGTCTGGATGAGCCCGAGGATGAGGATGCCTAGAAACGTCCCGACCACCGAGCCGATGCCGCCGGTGAGCAGCGTGCCCCCGATCACCACGGCCGCGATCGCGTCGAGCTCCAGCCCCTTGAGCGCGGCCGGGTCTCCCGACTGCTGGTAGAGGGAGAACACCACGCCCGCGAGCGCCGACATGAGCCCCGCAAGGGCGTAGATCTGCACCGTCCTGCGCCCGATGGGCAGCCCCATGAGGCCCGCGGACTGCGCGTCGTCGCCGATGGCGTAGACCGAGCGCCCGAACCGCGTGTGTCGAAGGACGTACCACGCCCACCCGTAGGCCACGAGCAGCACGAAGACCGTCACGGGCAGCGTGACGCCGCGCTCTCCGAGCGGGAGGTGCACGGAGAGGTCCTCGTTGAGGGTCGTGGCGACAAAGCGGTGAGAGATGCCGACCGACTGCTCGTGCACGGCGAAGGCCAGGCCGCGCGCGAGGAAGAGCCCGGCGAGGGTGACGAGGAATGCCGGCAGCCTGAAGGCCCGGATAAGCCACCCCTGGCCGGCGCCGAAGGCCAGGCCGACGAGGAGCGCGCAGGCGATGGCCGCGAGCGGGTGGAACCGGTGGTGCTCGATGAGCGTCGCGATGAGAGTCGCCGAGAGGGCCATCACCGAGCCGACGGAGAGGTCGATGCCCCCGGAGAGGATGACGAAGGTCGCGCCGATGGCGGCCACTCCCAGGAACGCGTTGTCCACGAGCAGATTCCGCGCGACCGCCCACGAGGCGAAGTGCGGGTAGCTGATGGCGCCGAAGAGGTAGACGGCGATCAGCACCGCTCCGGTCGCGCAGAGGGGGATATCGCGTCGTCCGACAGGGAGCCTCATGGCCTGACCCTCCCGCGGATGGCGGCCGCCCGCTCACGGACGGCGGGGGACTGGAGCAGGCACACGATGATGACGGCGACCGCCTTGGGGGCCGGGGCGATGTCCGCGCTGACATCCTGCATGTAGAGCGTCTTGGTCAGCGTCTGCATGATGAGCGCGCCGATGATCGTGCCGACGAGGTGGAATCGGCCCCCCGTGAGCGCGGTGCCCCCGATCACGACGGCGAGGATGGCGTCGAGCTCGAGCAGCTGGCCGGCGTTGTTGGCGTCGGCGGCCTTGATGTAGGAGCACTCGATCAGGCCGGCCATGCCGGCGCACAGGCCGCAGAAGGCGTAGACCGCGAGCTTGACCGCCCCGTCCGGCACGCCGGAGAGACGGCTGGCGCGGGGGTTGTCGCCGACTGATTCGATGAGGAGGCCGAGGTTGGTGCGTCGGGTGGCGAGCGCGCAGACGGCGAACACCGCCGCGAGCATCGAGACGGGCACCGGCAGCCCCAACAGCGATCCGTTTCCGAAGTACTCCATCGGTGGGCTCTCGAACGTGATGATGAGCCCGTCGGTGATCAGCTGCGCGATACCGCGCCCCGCGACCATCAGGATCAGGGTCGCGACGATCGGCTGGAGGCGCAGGTACACGACGAGGAGGCCGTTCCACAGTCCGCACGCGAGCCCGACCGCGAGGGCCGTCAGGACCGCGAACTGCCACGGCGCGCCGCTTTCGGCGACGAGCGTGGCGGCCGTCGCGCCGGCGATCGCCACGACCGCGCCGACGGAGAGGTCCACGCCGGCGGTGGCGATGACCAGCGTCATGCCGATGGCCACGATCGCGACCTTCGAACCGTGGTTCAGGATGTCGACGAGCACGCCGTAGAGACGCCCGTCCCGCACGTCCAGCGCGAAAAAGTGCGGCGTAAAGAGCGCGTTGAACGCCAGCAGCAGGGCGAGCGCCGCCAGTGCCCACTTCACAGAGCCGATCGCGGCAAGGAGTTGTTCGAGGGGCCTACGCGTCATGCTCGGCGATGGCGGCCAGCACCGCGTCCTCCGTGAGTTCCTCGCCCGCGAGCTCCGCCACGGTCCGGCGGTCGCGGAGCACCGTGACCCGCCGGCACGTGCGGACCACCTCCTCGAGCTCCGAGCTGATGAAGAGGATGGACATGCCGCGCTCGCGTAGCGAGTCGATGAGCCGGAGAATCTCCGCCTTGGCCCCGACATCGATCCCCCGCGTCGGCTCGTCGAGAATGAGGAGCCGGGGGTCGGTCGCAAGCCAGCGGGCCAGCAGCACCTTCTGCTGGTTCCCGCCCGAGAGCGTGCCCACCGGCGTCTCGGTCGAGTGGGCCTTGATGCCGAGCAGCCGTATGTATCTCTCGGCCAGCGCCCGCCGGTGGGCGGCGCTCCTGATCAGCGTGAGGCCCCGACGGGCCTGGAGCGCGAGCTCGATATTCTCGCGGACCGAGAGGTGCGGGATGACGCCGTCGCGCTTGCGGTCCTCGGGGGTGAGGGCGAGGCCGCGGGCGATGGCGCGGCGCGGGGCGCGGGCGCGCAGCCTGCGGCCGTCGAGTTCGACGGCGCCGCGCTCGGGTCTGTCGGCGGCGAAGATCAGTCGGGCGGTCTCCGTGCGCCCCGAGCCGAGCAGCCCGGCGAGCCCGACCGCCTCGCCGGCGCCGATGACAAGATCCGCGTGCTCGAGCGCGCCGCGCCGGGCGAGGCCACGGACCCGAAGCAGGGGAGGGGCGTCCGGGACACCGGCGGCGGGGCGAGCCGCTCGGGCGGCTCCCGCGCTGAGCATCTGGAACTCGCGTCCGACCATGAGGGAGACGAGCTCCTGGCGGGGCAGGTCTCGGGTGAGCCGCTCGGCGATGAGGCGTCCGTCGCGGAGAACGGTCACGCGGTCGGAGACCGCGTACACCTGCTCGATGAAGTGCGTGATGAAGAGGATGCCCATCTCCTGCCGGCGCAAGCGGCCGAGCACGCCGAAGAGTTCCCTCACCTCGCCGCGATCGAGGCTCGAGGTCGGCTCGTCGAGGATGAGCACGCGGGCGTCCACATCCAGAGCGCGGGCGATTGCGACGAGTTGCTGCACGGCGATGGAGCAGGCGCCCAGCTCTCGCCGCGGGTCGAGCGCGAGCCCGAGACGGCCGAGGGCCGCGTCCGCACGCCGACGGACGGCGCGCCAGTCGATCCGGCGGAAGGGGAACCGCTTCAGCGGCTCACGTCCGAGACAGATGTTCTCCCCGACCGAGAGGTGGGGGATCAGGTTGATCTCCTGGTAGACGGTGCTGATCCCCAGGGCCTCCGCTTCGCGCGGCGAGTCCGGGGAGATTCCCATTCCCGCCAGCGAGATCGCGCCCTCGTCGGGGCGGTGCACCCCCGTCAGGCACTTGATGAGCGTGCTCTTCCCGGCGCCGTTCTCGCCCATGAGCGAGTGGATTTCGCCGGCTCTCACGGTCAGATCGACGCGATGGAGCGCGCGCACCGCGCCGAACCGCTTCGAGACACCCCGGGCGACCAGGAGCGCGCCGCTCTCTTCCGCCGGAAGGTCGGTGCTCGCGGGTCCGACCTCGGGCGCTCGTGTGTGCATCGGCGGTTCCGTCCCGTCGGCGGGTGGTCAGTACTTGCGGTTCTTGATTTCCTCGGCCGCCGTCTCCTGGGTGAAGACTCGCGCCGGGGTCACGATCCGCTTCTCGACCGGCTCCCCGGCGACGATGGCCTCCACCACGTCGAACAGCTGCGGGCCCAGCAGCGGGTTGCACTCGACCGTGCAGTTGAGATCACCGGCGACCATGGCCTCGAACGCGCCCCGCACCCCGTCGATCGAGACGACCTTGATGTCCTCACCCGGCTTGAGCCCGGCCTCCTCGATCGCCTGGATCGCCCCGAGCGCCATGTCGTCGTTGTGGGCGAAGAGGGCGTTGATCTGCTTGCCCTCGGGGCTCTTGAGGAACGACTCCATCACCTCGCGCCCCTTGGCCCGCGTGAACTCGGCGGTCTGGCTCTTGATGATCTCCATGCCCGGGTGCTGCGCGATCACCTCCTCGAAGCCCTTCTTCCGGTCGATCGCGGGGGCCGCGCCGGGCGTCCCCTGGAGCTCGGCGATCTTCGCCCGCCCGGCCAGCGAGTTGGCCAGCCACGCCGCGGCGCGCCGGCCCTCCTCGATGAAGTCCGCCCCGATGAAGGTCACGTACAGATCGGGGTCGGACACCTGGACCACCCGGTCTGTGAGCACGACGGGGATGCCCGCCGCCTTGGCCTCCTTGAGCACGGGCTCCCAGCCCGTCTCGACCACCGGCGAGACGGCGATCACGTCCACCTGCTGCACGATGAAATTGCGGATCGCCTTGATCTGGTTCTCCTGCTTCTGCTGGCCGTCGGAGAAGACAAGCTCGATCCCCCTCGCCCCGGCCTCGGACTTGATCGAGTCGGTGTTCGCCTTCCGCCAATCGCTCTCGGCGCCGATCTGCGAGAATCCCACACGGATCTTCCCGTCGTCACGGGGGCTCGGGGTAGGTTGCTGCGCCTGCGGCTCGGCGGCGGGCGCCGGGGCGGCGGCCGGCTCCTCGCTCCTGCCGCACCCCGCGGCGAGGAGCGCGACCGAGGCCGCGGAAAGCAGGCCGAGCGCGAGTCGGCGGCGGATGGGTGTCATGGCGGGTCCTCCTCTGATGCTGTCCTGCGGAGAAGTCTACCGGGTTTCCAGGGAGTAGAGCGTGACGCTGCATGGAGCGACGCGGAGCGTATCGGCGACACCCTCCACGCGCGACTCTCGGATGCTCACCGGGCTGGCCCCGTCCGGGTCGTTGTAGGCCATCGGGTCGTCCGACGCGATCTCCCGCCGGACGCCGGAGCCGGTGAGCGTCGCGCCGGTCAGGGTGACCCGGACGTCGGCGGGCTCCGCCGAGGCGTTGACGATCGCGACCGTGAGCGTGCGCCGGTCGTCGCTCCACGCCGCCAGGGAGTCGAGCGTCGGGCTGGAGGTGGTCCGGCAGGGGATCGTCCCGAAGTGATGCCGGTACAGCTCGAGCACGAGCCCGGTGGTCTCCATGGCAGCGTTCGCCGGGCTCGTCTTGATCGCCCCGATCACGTTGACCGTCTGGGCGTAGTTGGCCATGAAGAAGAGGTCGCTGCTGCGTCCGAACTCGTTGAGCGCGGCCGCGCAGCCGAGGGCGTCCTTCATGAAGTAGCGGGTGCCGAGCTCCCCGAAGACGTGGGGCCCGTACCAATAGTTCCACTCGTCCTCGCAGATTCGGATGTCGCGCTCCCGAAGGCTTTCGAGATCGCGTCGGTACGCCCGATGGGCGTCCGCGGTGGCGCGAAGCGACTGCGGCGCCTGCGTGACGTGGGAGAGCAGCCCGGGCCGCTCCTGCCAATACACGTGCTCCGAGATGTGGTCCATGTGCTCGGCGCAGTCGCGGAGCATCGTTCGGCTCCACTCGCCGACCGCCCCGACG
Source organism: uncultured Phycisphaeraceae bacterium (assembly GCA_964435785.1). Lineage (GTDB taxonomy): Bacteria > Planctomycetota > Phycisphaerae > Phycisphaerales > UBA1924 > PNC22. Next base: position 74,278 of record CAYTAH010000011.1, read on the forward strand.
CCGATGATGGTCACCGAGGGATCGACCGCGCGCAGCGCCTCCACGAACGTGTTGTGGCGGAGCGTGTACTCCGCCAGGGGGATGTGCCCGAGCTGCCACGAGCCGTACATCTCGTTCCCCACGCCGATGAACCTGACCTTCCACGGATCCTCTCGACCGTTGGCGGCGCGGAGACGCCCCATCGGCGAGGTCGCCGGCCCGTTGAGATACTCGAGCTCCGCGGCCGCGCTCTCGACGCTGCCGAGCCCCGTGTTGATGGCGACGTACGGCTCGGCGCCGAGCAATGCGCAGAGGTCCATGAACTCGTGGATGCCCACGTCGTTGTGCTCGACCCCGGACCATGCGGGGTTCTTCCGCGGCGGTCGCCGGTCGCGATCGCCCACGCCGTCCCGCCAGTCGTACCCGGAGACGAAGTTACCGCCGGGCCAGCGATAGACGGGCGCGTCGAGCCGGCGGAGGAGCTCCAGCGTGTCGGCCCGGAAGCCGCGGACGTTGTCGGCGGGCATGAGCGACACTGCGCCGACGCGCGCGGCACCGTCGCCGCGGACGACGATGCGAAGCTCTCCGTCGCTGGTCGAGCCGCCCGCGGTGAAGCCGAAGTCCGTGCACAGGAAACCAGGCGTGATCCTGACGAGCGGCGCGACGGCGCAGTCGTGCTCTCCCGGGCCCCACCGGAGGACGACTTCCGCGCCCTCGAGCCCGCTCTCGCCCGCGAGGTAGACCCGCCCCTCGTACCGCCTGCCTTCGAGCAGTGCCAGGCGCCCATGCAAGATACCGCCCGACGAGTCGTCGGGACCCAGCCGGATCTCGACGCTGTGCTCCCCCACGTACGGCCGGTCGGTGTCCATCGTGATCTCGCCGTGGCCGACCGGGCGCCAGGGGGAGTCGCCGGCCCCGACCGGATGGAAGAACTTCCGATCGTCGAGCATCTCGGCCCAGATGCCGCCGTAGATGCACCGCCCCAGGTGCTCGATGAACTGCCCGTAGATGTACTCGCTGATGGGCTCGCCCGTGTCCGTGGCGTCGATGGTGATGGACGGCTCGGGAATCCGCCCGCGAGCGACCAGCGTAAGCGATACGTCGTCGAACCACGCCCGTCCCGTCGCCAGCCCCCACCCGCCGAACAGGCAGTTGACCATGATCGCATCGTTCAGGCCAGTGTCAAACTCAATCTCGACGGAGGTCCAGCCCGAAGTGCCGGTCACACCCCGCGTGCGGGCGCCCACGACGCCATGGACGTTCAAGAGAGCGCCGTGAGCGCCGCCCTGCACCCGCACATCCTCGGTCCGGATCCATCCCGTGAGCCGGTAGCGCGAGAAGATCTCGACCGGGACGGTGCACGACCACGCGATGTCCGCGCCGGACCGCGACGCGATCTCCACGCTCCGCGATCCGGTCCTCGTCACGGCGCCGATGCGCTGTTCGCCCTCCCCGCCCCATGCCGAGCGAGTCCAGCCCGCCGGTGCATCCCCGACGATGCTCTCGAACGAACCGTTCGTTAGGACGTCCTGGGCGAGCGCGATCGCGAGGCCGAGCGTGAGTGCGGCGAGCATGCTGTCTCCAAAGGCGGGGCCGGACGCGAGCCGTCGGCGGGTGTGCCGGGCGCCCAGTATACTTTCGTCCCGGGGCCTGCGGGGTGTCGAAGGCCCATCGTGAATGCGGCGCTCGGCGAGGCGGCGAGGGAGCAGTGCGACGATGCAGAGCGGCGTTCCTGGCTTCGCGATCGGCGTGGACTACGGCACCAACTCTGTCCGCGCACTCGTGGCCGACACGCGCACCGGCGAGGAGATCGCCGCCGCCGTGTGGCCCTACGCGCACGGCGAGGACGGCGTGATCCTCGATCCGCCGGAGCCCCACCTCGCCCGCCAGCACCCCGCGGACTACGCCGAGGGGTTCGTGCGGGTGGTGCGCGAGGCGGTCTCGATCGCCCGCGCACACAGGGAGTTCGAGCCCTCGCGCATCGTCGGGATCGGCGTGGACACGACCGGCTCGACGCCGCTCCCCGTAGACCGCCGCGGCGTGGCCCTGGGAACGCTCGAGGAGTTCCAGGACGAGCCGGCGGCGATGGCGTGGCTGTGGAAGGATCACACCAGCCACGCCGAGGCCGCGGAGATCACCCAGCGAGCCCGCGCCGGCGGCTATCCGTACCTGGCCAAGTGCGGCGGGACGTACTCCTCCGAGTGGTTCTGGTCGAAGATCCTCCGATGCGAGCGTACAAGCCCGCGCGTCGCGGATGCGGCATACGCGTGGGTCGAGCTGTGCGACTACGTGCCCGCCCTGCTGACGGGGCGCACCGACCCCGCGACGATGGCGCGGAGCATCTGCGCCGCCGGCCACAAGGCGATGTACAACCCGGCGTGGGGCGGGCTGCCCGCCGGCGAGTTCCTCGAATCGCTCTCCCCGGGGCTCGCCCGGGTGCGCGAGCGCTATGCCCGGGCGGAGCCCTCGAACGCGCGCGCCGGCGAGCTCACCGACGCGTTCGCCGAGCTCGTGGGGCTGCCCCGGCGGATCCCGGTGGCGGTGGGGGCGCTGGACGCGCACATGGGGGCCGTCGGCTCCGGCGCCGCCCCGGGGGCGCTCGTCAAGATCATCGGCACGAGCACGTGCGACTGCATGGTCGCCCCGATGGACTCGAGCTTCCCGGACATCCCCGGCGTTTGCGGGATCGTGCCCGAGAGCATCCTCCCCGGCATGATCGGCATCGAGGCGGGCCAGTCGGCGGTGGGGGACATCTTCAACTGGTTTGCCGGGCGCATCGCGCCGAGCGGGTTCGGCGCGGGCGCCGAGGCGCACGAGCGGCTCAGCCGCGCGGCGGCGGCCCTGCGCCCGGGAGAGAGCGGCCTGGTCGCGCTCGACTGGCACAACGGCAACCGCACCGTGCTGGTCGATCCCTTGCTCACCGGCCTGATCCTCGGCGAGACGCTCCACACGACGCCCGCCGAGATCTACCGTGCGCTCATCGAAGCGACCGCCTTCGGCGCGCTCAAGATCATCGAGCGGCTGGATGAGCACGGCGTGGGCATCGACCGTGTCATCAACTGCGGTGGGATCGCCGAGAAGAGCCCGCTCACCATGCAGATCTACGCCGACGTCTGCAACCGCCCGATGCTCGTCGCCAGGTCGGGGCAGGCGTGCGCCCTGGGCGCGGCCGTCTTCGGGGCCGTGGTCGGGAGGGCGCACCCGGACGTGCCCGCCGCCCAGCGGGCGATGACCGGCGTGAAGGACCGCGCCTACGAGCCGGACCCAGCAAGCGCAGCGATCTACCGCCGCCTCTACTCCGTGTACACTCTGCTGCACGACGCGTTCGGGACGCGCGACTTCCAGGGCTCGCTCCACGGCGTGATGAAGGACCTCCTTCGTATCAAGCAGGAGGCCATCGCCAAGCGCTGACGCTCACGCGTCCCCGCCCGTGGACCTCCTCCGGGGAACCCCGCCCGCGCCGGCTCTACACTCCACGCCCGCGGTGCATCGCGTCGAGCCGCGGCGGGTGCGGAACCGTTCACCTCAGCCCGCTCGCCGCTCGTGGCGGCGGCGGGACGGAGATCTCCATGAGCCGCGGCGTCATCTTCGACATGGACGGCGTGCTGGTGATGACCGAGGAGGCGCACTGGCGGAGCTGGAAGGCGGTCGCCGAGGGCCGTGGCGTCCGGCTCAGCCACGAGACGTTCCTCTCGTGCTTCGGACGCGTGAACGCCGACTGCGTCCGCGTCATCTTCGGGGAGGGGATCCCGCCCGACGAGGCGTCCCGCATCGCGGAGGCGAAGGAGATCGCGTTCCGGGAGATCATCCACGGCAGGGTGCCGCTCGCGTTCGGCGTGCTCGAGCTGCTGGAGGCGCTGCGCGGGCTCGGCTTCAGCATGGCGGTCGGCTCGTCCGCACCGCGGGAGAACATCGAGCTGGTGCTCGCGGGCGGCGGCATCGGTCAGTACTTCGACGCGTCGGTGGACGGGGCGCAGGTCCTGCGCGGGAAGCCGGCGCCCGATGTCTTCCTCCTCGCCGCCGAGCGCCTCGGGCTTTCCCCCGAGCGGTGCATCGTCATCGAGGACGCCCCGCCGGGGATTGTCGCCGCCCGGGCGGCCGGCATGACGGCCGTCGGCGTCGCGACAACCCGTCCCGCGCGCGAGCTCTGGGAGGCGGGGGCCCATCAGGTCTTCAACGATGTTGCGGCGGTCGCCCCCGCGGAGCTCGACGGGATGATCACCTGATCCGAGCTTCGGGAAAGGCCCCGCGCAACTGGCCACGATTTGCCAACGCTCGATCCCTCTGGCCAGCACGTGCCACGGGCTGTCCCTGGCGACGAGGCTCAAAGGCTGAAGAAGCCCCTGAGTGCGTGCGGGAGCCGCCGTAAAGACCGTCAGGCCTTGGCTGTGGCGCTCGGCACAGTCTTTGCCAGCGGGTGTGGCGAGCATCGGAGGAACGCGATGACCCTGATCCATGAGGTTCCGGGGAGACACGGATGCGTCCCCGCGCCAGCGGCGCGCAATCCCCTGCTCTTTCTCCTGGGTTGCGAGGGCTCCGGCGATGTGCTCGTCCTCCAACTGCTCGCCGGGCACTCCGCGTTGACCATGGTGGACGACTCGGTGTTCTTCCCCGGCGCCATCGAGAACGAGCCCTTCGGATACGACCCGCCGTTCACGCGTCCCCTCCTCGAAGCAACGCAGAATCACAGCGGCTTCTCCCGGCTGGGACTCCAGGACAAGACGGTCTGGCGCGCCGCTGCCGAGTCCGACCGCTACACCGAGTTCGTCGCCAGGCTCTACGACGAGGTCGCCAGAATGCGGGGCAAACGGCTGACGGGCGAGAGGCTGCCCGGCTATTGCCGCAACCTGCCGCAGCTGCACGCTTTGTTCCCCGATGCCAAGGTCGTGCACGTCATCCGCGACGGCAGGGACGTGGCGCTCTCGATGCGGCCGTGGAGCAGCACGGGCGCGGGCGCTGCGCTCGCGGAGCGCGAGCCGATCGCCGCCGCGGCGCTCTGGTGGCGACGCGATATTCGGCTGGGCCGGGGCGACGGGGGCATGCTCCCGCGCGGCCAGTACCACGAGGTCCGTTACGAGGCGCTAGTCGCCGAGCCTCAGCGCGAGCTCCGCCGGTTGACGCAGTTTCTGGGATTGCCGCTGTCAGGACTGCGGGCGGAGGCCGGCGAGGGGATGTCGCTCGACCGCGCCGCCCTCGGCGAGGTCTCCGAGTGGAAGACGCGTCTCTCCGATCGGGAGTGCGAGCTGTTCGAGGCGATCGCGGGCTACGAGCTCGGGTTGCTCGGGTACGAGCGCCGATTCCCGCGGATTTCCGCGAAGCTCTCGGATCGGGCGCGCGAATGCGAGCGATGGTGGGCTCAGGCCGTGAGCTGACAGGCTCGCCGCCGCGTGGGAGACCGGGCGGTGGGCCGCGCACGCCCGACCTACTCGTCGGTGCGCCGCCCGTACGCCTCCACCTCCCAGATCGAGACCCCCCAGTCGGTCGCGCGTTCGGTGCACCGGATGCGCAGATACCTGACAGGCGCCGCGGGCCCGTCGAGCACGTCTGCCCCGGCGTCCGGCTTTGTCAGCTTGTGCACCGTCTCCCACACGAGCCCGTCGGCCGAGGCATGGACCTCGAACGCGCGCGCGTGCGCGCGCTCCCAGAGAATCCTCACCAGCTCGATGCTGGCCGGGCCCCCCAGGTCGATCGTCAGCTCCTGCGGATCGGAGAACTCCGATGCCCACCGGGTGCCAGGGTAGCCGTCCACCGCGTTCGCCGGCCCCAGCGCCGGCGATTCCGAGCTCGTCGCCCACGCCGTGGCGCCGGCCAGCCTCGGGGGCAGGTGAGGATCCGGCTCGAAGCGGGCGTGGAGCATCCGCGGCCCGAGCATCGCCAAACCGATCCGAGCCGAGCGCTCCTCGCGCCCCTCCCAGCCCGCGAAGCGGTACCCGAAGTCCGGCACCGCGATCGCCGTGACCAGCGCGCCGGCCGCCGGCGCATACTCCGCAGGATCAAGACGGATCAGCCCGTGAGGATGGACGAGGCTCAGCGTCGGATGCTCGGAGGATTCACGCGCGTAGACACGGACATAGTCGACGCGGTGGTGCTGCGGGAACACCGTGGACTCGTCCGGATTCCCGGGCCAGTCGCCGCCGACGGCGGTGTTGAGGATCACATAGAACGGCACGCGGGGGATGTGTGATGTGCTCGTGAACCCCAGGTCCCCATCGACGAACCAGTCGATCCGGTCCGGCGACCACTCCACCGCGAACGTGTGGAAGTCGTCCGAGAAGTCGGGCCCTTCGACGGCGGCGCCCGCGTGCTCGTTCTGGGGCCAGGTGCCCCAGTGCTGCGTCAGGTGCACCTTGTGCGGCTCGTGGCCCAGCAGCTCCATGATGTCGATCTCGGGAGGCCAGCTGCGCCGGTCTTCGGGGAGCATCCAGTGCGCCGGCCAGATGCCGCGCCCCCGTGGGAGCTTCGCGCGCACCTCGAACCGGCCGAAAGCCTGCGAGAACCGGCGCTGCGAATCGACCAGGCCGGAGGTGTACGCCCGCCCGCCCATCTCCCGCGCGCGGCTGCGCAGCACAAGGCACCCGTCCTCGAGGTACACCTCGTCGGTCGCGTAGAACTGCAGCTCGTTGTTCTTGACGAGCGCCGCGTGCTCGACGCGCCACTTGTCCGTATCGAGCGTGGGGCCCTCGAACTCATCGTGCCAGACCAGGCGCCACCCCTCGGGGGGCTCCGGCATGCCCTGCCCGGCGCCGGGCGAGACGCAGCACGCCAGCACGCCGAGCGACGCGATCCTCCTGAGGTCGGTCATGTCGTCCGCTCCTTGCGCTCGCCCGAGGCGATGGCCGCGGCGATGCCCCCGGGCCGGGCCGCGTTCGCGGGGAGGGCCAGGCCCTTTCCGTTGCTGCGGATCACCTCGCCGTACCACCGCGCCGAGTCCTTGAGGATTCGCTGCTGGGTCTCGAAGTCGACGTAGACGAGCCCGAACCGCTGCTCGTACCCCTCCGCCCACTCGAAGTTGTCCAGGAGCGACCAGTGGAAGTAGCCGCGGACGTCCACGCCGTCGCGGATCGCGCGCAGCAGCTGCTGGAGGTGCCGCGCCGTGTAGTCGATCCGCTGCGGGTCGTGCACCCGACCGTCGAGCGCCACCCAGTCCAGATTCGCCATGCCATTCTCGGTGATGATGATCGGCAGCCCGTAGCGCTCGAAGTGGAACCGCGGCCCCCAGTACAGCACCTCGGGCGTGATGTCCCAGCCGAAGGCCGTCCGTGCGCGACCGATGGGCCGCCGCGCGGGGGCCGGCGCCCCGTCGGGGCCTGTCGCGAGCCTGGCGCCCTGGTAGATATTCAGCCCGAGGAAGTCCGCCGGCTGGTGGATCACCTCCAGGTCGCGCTCCCAGCCCGGGGGCAGGTGCTCGCCGAAGAGCGAGAGCACCTCGTCGGGATACCGGCCCAGCAGGACCGGGTCGTTGAACCAGGTGTTGTTCCAGACGTCGCCCCGCCTGACCGAGAACGTCGCCGCCCGGGCCGCCTCGATCTCCGCCGGACCGAACCCGACGGGCGACGTGACGACGCCGACCGGGGCCCAGCCGATGAGGGGCTTGGTCCTCGCGGTCTCGCGGATGCAGCGCGCGGACATGCCGTGCGCCCGCAGCACGTTGTGCACGAGCGGCACGACCTCGGAGAAGGGCAGCGCCAGGCCCGGCGGGTGCTCGCCGCCGATGTGCCCGTGCTGCACGAAGACCTGCGGCTCGTTGAGGGTGATCCAGTTGCTCACGCGGTCGGAGAGACGCTCGACCACCGCCCGCGTGTACTCGGCGAACCAGGACGCGCTGGCCGGATTGCTCCAGCCGCCGCACCTGTAGAGCGCAAGGGGGAAGTCCCAGTGATACAGCGTGACGTACGGCGTGACGCCCGCCCCCAGCAGCTCGTCCACGAGCCTGTCGTAGAACGCCAGGCCCGGCTCGCTCAGGGCGCCGGCGCCCTCGGGCATCACCCGGGGCCAGGAGACCGAGAAGCGATACGCCCCAAGGCCGATCTCCTTCATGAGGGCAACGTCCTGCTTGTACCGCGCGACGTGGTCGCAGGCGACGTCCCCTGTGTCCCCGTGCTTGATCTTGCCGGGCGTGCGGCAGAACACGTCCCACAGCGAGAGGCCGCGCCCGTGCTTGTCCGACGCGCCCTCGACCTGATACGCCGACGTCCCCGCGCCCCATACGAAACCGGTCGGGAAGCTCACGGCTGCTCCTTCCTTGAGAGTGGTGTCCGCATCATGCGTTCGCGATGCGAGGTCATTTCACGGCCCCCAGCGTGAGGCCGGAGACGAAGTCCCGCTGCAGCAGCAGGAACAGCAGCGCCACCGGCAGGATCGAGACGAGCGTTCCGGCCATCATCAGCCCGTAGTCCTCGTAGTACACGCCCTTGAGCTGCGCGATCGCCACCGCGAGCGGCTGCTTTTCCGGCGATTGAAGCACAATCTGCGGCCCGATGAAGTTGTTCCACACCCCCAGGAAGGTGATCATCAGGAATGCCCCGGTCATCGGGCGGAGCAGCGGCAGGGCGATCTGCCCGAAGAGCCCCAGCTCGGTGCACCCGTCCAGGCGTCCCGCCTCGAGCAGTTGAGGCGGCACGGACTGTATCACCGCCTGGCGGAAGAGGAACACCCCGAACGCCGGAGCCATCGCCGGCAGGATCAGCCCGGCGTACGTGTCCAGCAGGCCGAGCTTGAAGAGCACGTGGTAGCCCGGCGCGAGGAGCAGCGGGGGAGGGATGACCAGCGCCGCGAGGACCAGCCCCGTCAGCGCTCTCCGCCCCCGGAAGCGGTAGACGGCGAGGGCATACCCGCCGGCCGCGCAGCACAAGGTGGCGAGCAGGCTCGTCACGCTCGCGAGGAACAGCGAGTTCAGCATGGCCCGCCCGAGCGAAAGCTCGCGGAACAGGCGCACGAAGTTGCCGGCCGTGAGGTCCGACCAGGCGACCCCCAGCAACCCGTCGCCCCGGGGCAGGAACATGGATGTGAAGAACTCCTCCGGCGGCTTGAACGCGGCCGCCACCAGCCACGCGAACGGCGCCAGCACGAGCGCCGCGATCGGGAGGAGGATCGCGTACGCGCCCGCCGCGGCAAGCACCCTCCGCCGTCGCGCTCTCATGGCGCCGCCTCCCTGGCGAGCAGACGCTGGCCGACCGCGAACGCCCCGAGGATCAGCGCCAGCACCCAGCCGATGGCGCTGGCGTATCCCAGATCGCCCGTCTCGAATCCGGACTGATAGAGGTAGGTCACGATCGTGAGGCCCTTGTTGTCCGGGCCGCTGCCGGCGAGCAGGATGTACGGCAGCTCAAAGAGCTGGAGGCTGCCGATGATCGAGAGCAGCACGACGAAGCCGCCGACCGGGGCGATCGCCGGCACCGTGACCGCGAGGAAACGTCGCAGCGGGCCGGCGCCGTCGATCGAGGCCGCCTCGGTCAGCTCGCGGTCCACGTTCTGGAGGGCCGCGAGGAAGTAGATCATGTTGAATCCCGCGTACATCCACAGCGCGGAGAGGATGAGTGTCCACATCACCTGCTGTTCGAGCCACGGATAGTCCAGGCTCAGCCCGACCGTCGCGTGCAGCACCTGGTTGAGGATCCCCGTCCGCTTCTGGAACACCACGCTCGCCATCACCGCCAGGAACACGAGCCCCACCAGCTGCGGCGAGAAGAAGGCCAGGCGCAGCGCGTTGCGCCCACGCAGCCCCGGCCGGTTCAGAAGCAGGGCCAGACCGAGCGCCGCCGGGAGCTGGATGAACACCGAGCCGGCCGTGAAGAGCAGCGTGTTCCGCACCGCCTTGTGGAAGAGCGGGTCGTGGATCAGGAAGCGGAAGTTCTCCAGCCCGACGTACGCCGATGCGCCGGGCCCGAACATCTGCCTCGTCGCCAGCACCACCGATCCGGCGAGCGGCAGGAGCACGAAGAGGGCGAAGACCCCGAGAAAGGGCAGCAGCAGCAGGTACGGCGTCGATCGCGAGGGCAGCCCGTGCCTCATGGGGAGGCCTCCCTCGCGAAGACGTTGCGCTCGATGCGGGCGCGCACGTCCGCCTCGGCGATGCGCAGCAGCTCCAGCGCGCGCCGCTCGAGCGAAGCCCTCTCCGCGCCGCCGCGGGCACGCACCTCCTCGACCAGCGCGATCAGGGCGTCCTGCACCCGTTGCAGGGCCATCGTGTTGAAGGGCGACGACGTCCGACGCGGCACGTCGCCCGCCAGATCGATGTACATCCGGCCCTTGGCCTGCCCGCAGAAGTAGGCGTCCGGAACGTCGAAGATCGCGTCGTCCCAGTGCGTCCTGATCGGCGTGACGATGTCGCCGGTCCGGTACAGCTCGCGGGCCAGCTCGGGCGAGAGGTAGAGCCGCTTGGCCAGCGACCACAGCTCGTCGGGGTCTTCCGCCGCCTTGGGGATGCCGAGCATCGTCCCGCCCCAGACGCTCGTGCGCCGCCCGCCGGGCTCCCACGCCGGGAGCGGCATGAGCTTGAGCCTCCCCGCGAGCCCGGGCAGTTGCTGACGCCAGATGTTGGTGAGCCAGTCGGGCATGATGGCCGCAACCACGTAGCCGTCCAGCTTGAGCTTGTTCCCGGCCGCGCTGAACTCCGGCACGTCCGCGCTGATCCGGTCGGGCCCGGCGACCCAGGTGGCGAGCGTGGCCAGGATCCGGGCGTTCGTCCCGGTGGCGAGGCGCAGCCGGTCCCGCTCGTCGAAGAACCCGTCACCCGCCTGGAGCATGAGCGCCTCGAGCTGGTCGATGTGGGTCGTCCAGAACGCGATGAGGTAGCGGTCGGGCTCGCCGTCGCCGTCGGCGTCCGCCATCAAGGGGCGGAGTTCGCGAGCGAAGTCATCCCATGTCTCGATCCCCTCCACGTCGATCCCGGCGGCCTCCACGAGGTCGGCGCGGTAGCACAGCATCACCGGGTGCACGTCGTGCGGCAGCCCGAAGATGCGCCCGTGCGCGGTCCACGGGCCGAACGAGGCCGTGTTGATCTCCGCGAGAAGCCCCTCCTCGCGCAGCCGGTCGGTGAGATCGAGGAAGCCGACGGCCTCGACCGGGCCCGCGAAGGCCCGGGACGCGACCCGGCGCTCCGCCTCGATGAGATCGGCCACCGGCACGCCCGAGAGGAACCCGCCGAGCATCCGCCGCTCGAGCGCCGGCACGCTCAGCACTTCGAGCGTGACCGGCCTGCCCCCCGGCTCGCCCTCCCAGCGCGCCAGCAGCGGCTCGTACATCCGCGCGTGCGGGGGAGCGAACGTCCAGAGCGTGACCCCGGCGCGGTCCGCGCCGCGGTCGGCCAGCACCGCGCCCGAGGAGGCCAGCGCGATCGCCGCGATGATCCACCCGCCCGGGGAGAGCCACGCCAGCCACCCGGGCCCGCGCAGGGCGGTGCCCGGGGACCCGGCATCGTCGTGCTTGCGCCTCGCGGGCATCTCGACCACACACCACGCGCTCAGGCGCGGGACCGTCGCGCCGCCAGCAGGGCCGCCAATCCGAGCAGCGCGCCCGACGCGGGCGCCGGCACCAGGAAGACATTGTCGACGTGCGCCGCGCCGCCGTCGAAGACCGGCTGGAGGTAGAGGATGAAGGCTTCGACCTGCACCGTGCCCGCCGGGGCGAGCCCGCTGATGGGCTCGTGGTCGTGCCAGACGTCGGTCGCGAACGTGCCGTCGAGGATCGTCCGCTCCGCCGAGCCGATCTCGATGTCCCCCGCGTCCTTGAACGCGATCTTCATGACGGCCCAGTTGTCATCCGGCGCCCCGCTGCCCACCATCGGATCGCCGCTCCAATGGCGGGTGTACGCGTCCATCGTCCAGCTCTGGCCGGGAAGAGCCGGGAACTCCTGGAAGATGCCCGTCACGTTGAAGCTGCCGGAGAAGTTGCCGAACATCGAGACGAGGCCGTCGCCCTCGTACGGGACGAACTGCGGCGGGTTGCTGCTCTCGGCGTACGCGTTCCCGAAGACGAACCACCCGTCGAGCCCGCTCTCGAAGCCGGGGTTGACGAGCAGATTCTGCGCCGGCGAGACTGACGCCCCGACGAGCACGGCGAGCGAGCAGAGCATGGCACGTTGCATCGGACTCTCCTCCATCCAGGCCGGCGGCCGGGGGGCACGCCCTCCCCGGCGATCGGCCCATCACGGCGACGCCGCGAGGCGTGAGCCGTTGTGCGAGAGACGGACGGGGCGCGCCGGCGGCGCGCCCGTCGAATCGTTCATCGAGAGGCTTGTCTGCCGGTGCACCCGGAAGCTGGGGAGCGGCCCCCCGGCCGCGAGCGCGCGCGTGAGCCACCGCGACGCCTCCAGCCCCAGCTGGGCGGCGTCCTGGCACACGGCCGTGAAGTGCGGGAACGTCCGGTAGCGCACGTCCCCGTCGTCGAACCCGACGACCGACAGGTCTCGCGGCACGTGGACGCCGAGCACCAGGCAGCGGTGCAGCGCGCCGACGGTCGTGAGCGGGTCCGTGAAGTACACGGCCGTGGGCGGATCGGGCAGGGAGAGCAGGCGGTTGATGCAACCGGCGCCGCCCTCCATGCTGGCGTGCGCCTGGAGCATGAGCGTGGGGTCCGGCTCGATCCCGGCCTCCTCGAGGGCGTCGAGGTACCCCAGCCGCCGGTCGTTGTGGTCCGAATCCAGCACGCTGTGCACCCCGAGGGCGATCCGACGGTGGCCGAGGTGCACCAGGTGCTGCACCGCCCGCATCGAGTCGGCACGAGAGTCGGCGCAGATGTAGTTCACGTTGGGCTGGTCGCTGCGATCGGCGATCACCACGCAGGGGAAGCCCTCGTCGGCGATCTCCTCGGCCAGCCTGGTGCGGGGCTGGATCGTGCGCACGATCACCCCGCGCACGCCCTTGGAGCGGAAGAACTGGGTGTAGCTGTCCGAAGGGGCGCGATCGCGCCGCACATTGATGAACGTGACGTCGAAACGCTGCTCGTTTACGCCCTCGAGGATGCCCGCGAGCATCGCCGACTCGAAGTTGCCGTAATCCGCCCTGACCGGGTCGGTCGGGTACACAAGCCCGATGACGTTCGTCCGCCGCCGACCCACGCGCGGCATGTAGCCGGCGCTGTCGGCCATGCGCAGCACCCGAACCCGTGTCTCCTCGGAGACGTCGGGATGGTTGTTGAGTGCGCGCGAGACCGTCGCGACCGAGAGGCCCAGCCTGCTGGCGAGTTGGCGCGCCGAGGTGACCGGCTTCGCCGCCTGCGAACGCATCACACGCACCTCCGCATCGCGCGATCAAACGCCAGGGAGCCCGCCATCACTCCTCCACCCGCTCGTCGACGGGCGACCACAGCGTCTCGTACGTGCTCTTCGCCGTCGCGTCGTCCGTCAGCTCGTTCCGCTGGCGGAGCGTCACGTGCCCGTCCAGGTAGGCGAAGTTCGCCGCCCCCGCGAGCGCGAGCCGGTCCTGCGTTCGCCGCGGGTGGCGGTACCAGGGCACGTAGGTGATGAGCGAATCGGGCGAGGAGTTGTCCATCTCCGGCGCCCACCTGCGCCAGGGGCCGGGGAACGCATAGCCCGGCACCCCCGCCCCCGAGCCGAAGCGCTCGCCCGGAAGAGCGGTCGAACCCATCTCCCCGATCGTGAACCAGGTGGCGCTCGCCACCGCCTCGCCCTCGGACGGGTACAGGCCCCACGCCTCGCCGAGCAGCATCAGTCGATCGGCGAAGTCGGCCCCGGCGTCGAACCCCCGGCCGCGTTCCGCCTCGTCGGGGAACACCCGGCTCTGCCCCGGCCGGTAGGTGATGGGCTCGTTCCCTGGACCCCACTCCCAGCTCCCCGCGGAGGCCGCCCAGAAGTTCATCGTGTACGACCGCCCCCCCTGCGGGTGCGAGGGGCACAGCAGCACGCCCCCGCCCACCGTCTCGTTCTCCTGGTTGTTGGGGCTGATGTTCGAATAGTCCATGTTCGGCAGGTAGCTCCCGATCCGCGGCACGTCGTACCAGTGGGCGCTGAGCTTGCCCGTCGTCGGGTCGGGGATGCGGAACAGCACCGGGGGAAAGCGCTCCCTGAAGTCGATCGAGTAGTTGACGAGCGCCACGGTCACCTGGCGCATGCCCGAGGCGCACTTGATCGTCCGCCCCGCGTCGCGGGCCTTCCCCAGCGCCGGAAGCAGGATACCGATGAGCAGGGCGATGATCGCGATGACGACCAGCAGCTCGATGAGGGTGAACCCGCGCGGTCGCCGCGCCCGCCCGCGATCCCCAAGCGCCCGTCCAAACCATCCTGTAAGGCCCATCGCGAGCTCCCGTCGGTGTGAGGCTCTGATCAGCGAAGACTGCGCGCCCGCGCTCTCGCGCGGGCGCGGTCAGGCGAGGGAGCTAGCAGCCGGCAACCCAGTCGTTCAGGTAGGCGACGAAGTCCTGGGTGTTGATCGTCCCGTCGTCGTTCCAGTCCGCACGCGGATCCCTCGCCGTCCAGAGGTTCAGGAAGAGAATGAAGTCCTGCGTGTTCACCAGCCCGTCCTCATTGAGATCGGGCGGGCAGTCCGCGCCGGTCATCTCCAGCGACGCGAGATCGAAGAACATCGCGCCGGGCGCACCGAACGGAAAGTCGTCGTCGGAGAACTGCAGGAACAGCAGGTAGTAGCCCACCCGCGCCGTCCCCGCAGGCGCCTCGCCCGACACCTCGTCGAAGAGCCACTGGTCGGTCGGGCTGTTGGCGTCCAGCAGCACGATCGCGTCCGCGGAGATCTCCGCGCCCCCCGCGTCCTGCCAGCTGAGGACGAGCAGACCGAGGTTCGCCCCTTGAAGCGCGTCGTCGCCGCGATGCAGCACGTAGATGGAGCCCGTCCACTGCTCGCCGGGGTTCGCGCCCACGAACTGATAGATTCCCGAGTCGCTCTGCGGCTGGCCGTCGAAGTTCCCGAAGATCTTCCCGAGCGCGTCCCCGTCGTACGCGGGCTGATAGTTCGGGTCGCTCACGCGGTAGATGTTCCCGCCGAACTGGCTCCAGTCGGCGAACGCGTTGCCGGACGACCCGGCGATCTCGAAGCTCGGGTTCAGCAGCTGCGCCGACGCGACAGCGGGGAGCGCGAGCAACGTGGCGAGCGTGAGTGAGCGGGCGAGCATGGATCCCAACCTCCGTTCCACAGACCGCCGGATGGCCCGCCCCCCTGCACGCGCACGGGCGGTGGGTGCATCGGGATTGAACCGGAACTGTTACGGAAGAATAACCGATCGCTTCGTCCGTTCAACAGCAACCGAGTGAATCGACGCAAAAACTCGCTTGAAAGGTATGTGTTCGGGTGGCGCGCGGTCCGCCCACCGGCCTGTCACCGCGTGCGCCGGTCCCCCTCCGCCCCCCGTGCCGCACCATGGCACAGGTACCGCCCCAGCGCCCGAACGGCCTGGTCGGCCGACCGAAGCACTGGGATCCCGTGCCCGCGCACCCGGCCCGCCAGCGCGTCGTAGCGGGCGCCGGCGTCGAGCACCGCGACCACCGGCTTCTCCGTCCGCTCGCAGACGCGGCCAAGCACGTCCGCCAGCGACTCGCGCGAGCCGATCTCCTCCGGCGTCGTCGCGAGCGCAGGGGTCAGCGGCACCGCCGAGACCATCAGGGCGTCGATCTCGGGCGCGTCGAGCATCACCCCGGCCGCCTCCTCGTACGCCGCCTCGCCCGCCATCGGCGTGAGGTCGAGGGGGTTCCTCGCATTGACCAGCCCCGCCAGCCCGTGGCGCTCGAGCACGGCCGCCATCGCGGACCTGGCGGATTCGCTGAGCGCCGGGATCTGCACCTCGTGCCGAGCCCCGCGCACGCCGTCGGCGATCCCCACGGTCTCAAACCCAGCGTTCGAGATCGCCCCCACGCGGGTGCCGCGAACCGTCTTCCCGTGCAACGCCGCCGCCAGTTCGAGCAATTGCTCGAACTCCGCGAACGTATCCGCGACCAGCGCCCCCGCGGCCGTGGCCCCCGCCTCGCAGATGTCGTAGTCACCCGCGACCGATGCCGTGTGCCCCGCGGCCGCATCCCGACCCTGCTCGGTCCGGCCCGCCTTGTAGAACACCACCACCCGCCCGGCCTCGCTCAGCTCCCGCACCGTCTGCAGCATGTCGAGGCCGTCCAGATCGGCGAATCCCTCCACGTACACCCCGATGGTGTGAATGTCCGGCCTCTCGCCCACGGCCCGGACAATGTCCGAGATCGTCAGGTCCGCCTGGTTCCCGATCGACACCGTCAGCGCCGGGTCGAGCGTCTCGAGCCTGCTCAGCCGGCTGACGATGAACGCCCCGCTCTGCGAGACGAGCGCCACGCCGCGCGCCGCCGCGCCGCGGCGCATATCGAGCTTGGACTCGGGCACGAAGAACGTGTCATATCGCCCCGGACGCGACTGCACGCCCAGGCAGTTCGGCCCCACGAGCACCAGGCCGCCCCCGGCCTCCCTTCCCCGGGCCACCGCCGCGCGCACCCGCCGGAGGATCTCCCCGCTTCCCTCCGTCTCGCCGACGCCGCCGGGGATCAGAATCGCCGAGCGCACGCGCCCCGAATCCACGCACGCGTCCACGATCCCCGGCAGCTGGCCCGCCGACGCCGCCACGACGAGCAGGTCCGTCACGCCCGGCAGGTCCCCGATGGTCGGCACGCAGGCGACCCCGTCGATCTCCTCGGCCCCCTCCTTCACCACCCGCATCCGCGCGCGATCGAAGCCGCAGCGGATCACGTTGTTCAATATGATCCGCCCGAAGTTCTGTCCACGCCCCGAGACGCCCACCACCGCGATCGATTCCGGCTCGAGCAGGTGGCGGATGCTCTCCCGCGGCCTCGCCGGCGCGCGCCGCGTCGCCGGCGCCAGCCTGCCCCGTCCGTCCAGCGGCACCATCCGCTGGCCGCGGAACGCGAACGGGTTCACCTCGAGCTCCGCGACGTCCGGCCCCTCCTCGCCCCGATCCACGCAGAACCGTCGCGCCAGCGCGATGAACGCCCGGAAGCAGCGGATCAGCTCCCCGTCCGAGACCCGCCGCCGGTGACCCCGCGCCAGCCCGGAGATCGTCTCGTACGCCGCCGTGCGCTGGAAGAGCGCGAAGAGCTCCTCCGCTGTCGTCTCCGTCGCCACCGCCTTGGCCACGGCCACCCCGGGCCGCATCGCCCTCGCGAGGTACTCGGTATCGATCCCGCCGAGTCCCGCGGCGATTACCGGCCCGAACTCGCGCGTGGCCCGCACGCCCACGAAAAGCTCCTCACCGAGCCCGCCGCCGCCGCGCTCCACGAACTCCACGACCAGCGCGCCCTCGACCCGCGCCCCGCGCTCGCGGTGCAGCGAGATCAGGCGGTCGATCTCCCGCCGCACCGTCTCGTACTGCTTCGGGCAGAACGCCACCCCCTTCACGTCCGACTTGTGCACCACGTCCGGCGAGACGATCTTGAGCACCACCTGCTCGCCGGGGAAACGCTCCAGCGCCTCCCTCGACATCAGATCGTCCACGCCGAGGAACAGGTGGTGCGGCGGCGAGATCGCGCCCACCAGCTGCACGATCTGGTACACCTCGTGCTCGAACAGCTGCCGCCGCCCCGACTCGTAGACCTCCAGCAGCAGCCGCTCGACCGCGTGCGCCTCGGCCCCCGAAAGCCCCTCTCCCGCGTCGGACACCCCGAGCACGGGCGCGTCCGGGCGCTCCGGTTCCGCGAGGTGCTGCGGCGCGAGGCTGTCCACCCACTGGCGCACGGCGCGAGAAGTCCCGCCGCGCTCGAGGCCGCGCAGATAGGCCGCGCCCGCGCTGCGCCCGAACCGCAGCGCCCTCTCGTTCGTCTCGACGACCCGCTCGCCCTTGGACGCGAACATCTCCGCGACCGCCCGCTCGAGCTCGTCCGGCTCGAGCGCAAGGAACAGCGAGGCGGCGCCCAGCAGCACCGTGTTCCCCGCCCGTCCCGATCCCGCCGCCCGCGCCAGCCTGTCGGCGTCCACGATGACGTGCCGCGACATCCCCGCGATCCGGTCGATCACCTGCTCCACGGGCGGATAGTTCCCGATGTTCACGAACGCGTTCGCCGAGGCGACCACGGCCCCCTCCGGCGAGAGCATGTGCACGTACCGCAGCGACTCCAGCGGCTCGGCCGCGATCAGGAGATCCGCCCGACCCGCCGGGATGACGTCCGAGTGCAAGGGCTCGTCGGCGATGCGCAGGTGCGCCTGCACGGCGCCGCCGCGCTGGCTCATCCCATGGATCTCGGACTGCTTGACGTGCAGGCCCCGCGCCATCGCCGCGCCGCAGATCGCCCTCGCGATCGTGAGGATCCCCTGCCCGCCGACGCCCGCCACGACGATGTTCTGGTGCACGCCGCGCTCCTCCGCTCAGCCGCCCGACGCCCCGACGCTCACCGCCGTCAGATCGCACGCCGCGCCCGCCGTGCGTCCGGCCTGGCGCTTCACGTGGATGCACGCCCGCTGCGCTACGATCACGCTCAGGCCCCGGTGCTCGATCTCCCGCCTGATCAGCGCCACGTTCGCCTCGTGATGCTTCGGCAGCGGCTCGATCGTGTGCAGGTGCGCGGGGTCTACGCCCAGCCCGCGGACGATCTCGAGCAGGCGCTCCCCGCACGCGAGCGTGTCCTGCGCACCGGTCATCGCCACCGTGCTGTTGTCCAGGATGAACACCGTCATGTTCGCGTCGGACCTCGCCGCGCCGATCAGCGGCGTCATCCCGGAGTGCGCGAATGTCGAGTCGCCGATCGTGCAGATCACCGGGTGCGCCCCCGCCTGAGCCGCACCGTGCGCCATCGCGATCGATGCCCCCATGTCCACGCACGAGTGCACCGCCCGGAATGGCGGCGCCGCCCCCAGCGCGTAGCACCCCACATCGCTCAGCATGTACGCGTCCCCGTACGCCGACGCCGCCTCCACGATCGCACGGAAGCTGTCCGCGTGCGGACATCCCTTGCACAGCTGCGGCGGGCGCGCCGCAAGGTCCGACAGGGGCAGCATCGGCGCCGCGAACGGCACGCCGAGCGCCGCCGCCACGCTGTCGGGCGTCAGCTCGCCCGCCAGCGGGATGTCGCCCGTCAGCTTCCCCCGCACCGACTTCCCCGGCACCCCCACAAGCCCGTTCAGCCGCCGCTCGATGAAGGGGTACCCCTCCTCGACGACGAGCACCTCCGAGCAATGGTCAACCAGCCCCCGCACCAGCCCCGCCGGGATCGGATACCGCCCGACCTCCAGGAGCGAGTCGTCGCCGTCCCCGCCCACGACCTCCGCCACGTAGTTCCGCGCGATCCCCGACGCGATGATCCCTCGCCGCCCGCGCAGCCGAAGCCGGTTCAGCGACGACGACTCGGAGTCCTGCAGCAGCCGCGCCTGCAGATCGAGCAGACGCCTGAATCGCCGCCGCGCGTTCGACGGCACGAGCACCCACGACTCGATCTCAGGGCGGGGCCTTCCCGTCCCCGCAGACGCGGGGCGTGACTCCTCAGGTCCGCGCAGCGTCACCCCCGAGCGGCTGTGGCACAGCCGCGTCACCATCCGCACCATCACCGGCAGCCCGACCTCCTCCGAGTAGTCGAACGCCGCGAGCACCTGGTCGTACGCCTCCTGCTGGTCCCCCGGCTCGAACATCGGCACCTGCGCGAACTCGTGATAGAACCGGCTGTCCTGCTCGTTCTGCGACGAGTGCATCCCCGGATCGTCCGCCACGATCAGCACCAGCCCCGCGTTCACCCCCGTCAGCGCCGAACTCATGAACGGGTCCGCGGCCACGTTCAGCCCCACGTGCTTCATCGACACCAGGGCCCGCCGCCCGGCGTACGACATCCCGAGCGCCTCCTCGTACGCCACCTTCTCGTTCGCCGACCACAGCGCGCTGACGCGACCGGACGCGCCGGAGCCCGCACGCTCCTCGATGTACTCGAAGATCTCCGTCGCCGGCGTCCCGGGATACGAGAACACCCCGCCGATGCCGGCGTCCAGCGCCCCCTGCGCGGCTGCCTCGTCGCCCAGAAGGAGGTGGTAAGGCCGGGGCAACCGCTACCTCCGCACCCCGGGATTCTCCCGGACGATGGCGTTGTGTATGCACATATCCGATTTTACCACCGTGGGCTCCGCCCGTCCTCTCGAGTGCCGGCGGCCGGAACCTGCCCTCACCGCGCCTCCCGCCATCGGTCCCGGTTCTCGGCCTGCAGGGTCATCAATCCGCGCCGACGGCGAGCTGACGCCGCGCCCACTCGCGCCATTCCGTGGAGTCGCCCCGCATCGCGATCTCGCGCAGGTCCTCCACGAGATCGGAATCAACGCCGCCTCCGGGCGCCTTGTGCCGCAGTCGGCACCGGGTCATCGCCTGCAGCGAGGGGATGTGGCCCGGGAGCACCTCGAGCGCTGAGCGATACTCGCCCAACGCATCATCGGTCCGCCCCGCGCGCTCGAGCGTTACGCCCAGGTTGAGCCTCGGGTCGGGATGCCCTGGCATCAGCGTCCGCGCGAAC
>CAYTAH010000012.1:0-89744 GCA_964435785.1 uncultured Phycisphaeraceae bacterium
GAGGGCGGCTCGGTCTCGTCCGGCGACGTGATCGCGGACATCGAGACCGACAAGGCGACGATGGAGCTGCAGTCCTTCGACGACGGCACGATGGCCAAGATCATCGCCACGGAGGGGCAGACGGTGCCGATTGGGTCGGTGATCTGCGTGCTCGCGGGCGAGGGCGAGTCGGTCGAGGATGTCGCCGCGTCGGCGGGGGCGGCGCCCGCGAAGAAGAGCAGGGCCGCGGGCGGCGAGGGCGAGCGGCGTGCGACGGAGCGGGAGGCCGCGACAGCGGTGGCGGAGCCGAAGGGTGGGGCGGCGTCGACGACCGAAGCGCCCGCTCCGGAAGCGCCCGCGAATGGGGCACGCGTGTTCGCCTCGCCCCTGGCGAGGAAGATCGCCGAGGAGCGCGGGGTCGATCTCTCGGGCCTTCGGGGCACCGGTCCGAGCGGGCGCATCACCCGCAAGGACGTGGAGTCTGCCAAGCCCGGGTCGGCGCCGGCGGCCACCGGGGCCCCGGCAGCGGAGCCGCCCGCCCCGCTGGCGCCGGGCGTGCTGGAGGAGCGGACGGTGCCGCTCTCCAACATGCGCGCGACGATCGCACGGAGGCTGGTCGAGAGCAAGACGATGGTGCCGCACTACCAGGTGACGGTGTCCGCGCGCGTGGACGCGCTGCTGGAGCTGCGCGAGCAGCTCAACGAGCAGCTCGAGGACCAGGGCGTCAAGCTCAGCGTCAACGACTTCCTGGTCCGCGCCTGCGCCGTCGCGATGCACCAGCACCCGTTCGTGAACAGCTCGTGGGAGCCGAACGGTCCGGCGATCCGTCTCCACGCGCGCGTGAACATCGGCGTGGCCATCGCGCTGCCGATCGAGCGGGGGGGTGGCCTTGTCGTGGCGACGCTGCGCGACGCCGACCGCATCGGCCTGCGCCAGATCTCCTCCGAGACCAAGCGCCTGGCGACCAAGGCCCGGGAGAAGGGGCTCACCATCGAGGAGATGGCCGACTCGACGTTCACGATCTCGAACCTCGGCATGTTCGGGGTGGATCACTTCACGGCCATCATCAACCCGCCGAACGTGGCGATCCTCGCTGTCGGGCGGGCGGTCGAGAGGCCCTTCGTCGAGACCGACGAGGAGGGCGAGCCGACGCTGGTCATCGGGCACGAGATGTCGATGACGATGTCCAGCGACCACCGAGTCGTGGACGGCGCCATGGCGGCGGCGTACCTCCAGACGGTCAAGGGCCTGCTCGAGAAGCCCGCGTCGCTCTTGGTCTGATCCCCCCCGGGTGATACAGTCGGTGTGAGATGACCGCCGACCCTCGCGAGCCCGCTCCGCCGCTCCTGATCGGGCCTCATCCCGACGAGCTTCGGCTCGGCGACAACTGCCCGCAGCCTGGCGCCACGCCGCCCCAGGTGGAGGGGCGGCGGCTGATCCTGCGCCTGATCGTGGCGTTCTTCGCAGCGGTCGCGATCGCGACGGTCTGCTTTGTCGTGGCACCCCTCGCAGACATCCCCCCGTGGGTGCCGCTGGCCGCGTTCGGGGTGATCGCCGTCGCCGTTCTGATCAACGCCAAGTCCGAGGGGCAACTCCCCTCGCGGCCCGACGGGGACCAGGTCGAGCCGGGCGGGTGCTGCGAGGGCAGGCCGATCGGATGCTGCCCCGGCCCGCGGCCGCCCGGATTCCTCAGGGACGGGCAGCGACGCCGGTAGCCCCTTCCGAGGGGGCGCCGTCGTAGGCTTGGGCGTTGCACGAGAGGCCCGCGCATATTCCCGTTCTGCTCGGCGAGGTGCTCGAGAGGCTCGCCCCCCGGCCCGGGGAGACGTTCGTTGATTGCACGGCCGGCCTCGGGGGGCATGCGGCGGCGGTGGCGCGGCGGCTCGTCCCCGGCGGCCGGGTCGTCCTCAACGACCTCGACCCCGGCAATCTCGCGCGGGCGTACGCCCGAGTGCGCGAGGCGGCGCCCGGCGTGGAGGTGGTCACGATCCGCGGGAATTTCGCCGAGCTGCCGCGCCGGCTGGGGGGGATGGGCCACTCGGCGGCCATGGTGCTCGCGGATCTGGGGTTCGCATCGACCCAGATGGACGAGCCCGCCCGCGGGTTCAGCTTTCAGCGCGAGGGGCCGCTGGACATGCGGCTGGATCCCTCGGGCCCGGTGACGGCGGCGGAGCTGGTCGCGACGCTCCCCGAGCCCGAGCTGGCGAGGATTCTGCGGGACTACGGGGAGGAGCGGGCGGCCCGGGCGATCGCGCGAAAACTTGTGGGCGCGAGGCGGCAGGGGTCGATAGCTACGACGGGCCAGCTCGCGGAGATCGTTCGGAGCGTCGTCGGACGGGGGGGAGCGATAGACCCCGCGACACGGACATTCCAGGCGCTGCGGATCGCGGTCAACGATGAGCTTGGTTCGTTGGAGGGCCTGCTCGCGGCGGTCGACCGGGCCGCGAGGGGTCGTGGGTCCGGCTGGCTGGCGGCAGGCGCGAGGATCGCGATCGTGAGCTTCCACTCGCTCGAGGACAGGATGGTCAAGCGTGCGTTCCACTCGCTCGTCGGCGAAGGACTCGCCGAGGCGATCGGGGATCAGCCGACGGGCGCGGGGGAGCCGGAGATCGCCGCGAATCCGCGTTCGCGCTCGGCGAAGCTGAGGGCGATCCGGCTGGCGCCGGGCGTGGCCGGGCGGGGAGCGTCGTAGGTTTGTATAGTGCGTCCGCGCGGCCAGGGTCGGACGCGCGGGCAGGGCCGACTTTCGCGAGAAGCAGGGATGCTGTCGTGAATCGTGAGCAGAAAATCGCGTTGATTCTGGGGTTCGCGGTGATCCTGGTCGTCGGGGTCCTGGTGAGCGACCATTGGTCGCGTGCGCGCGAGCTGGAGCTCGCCGACGCCGCGGACGGCGACGCTGGGCTCGTGCACCAGGCGATCCCGGCGACGCTCCCGAGCCCCGGAGAGCGCAGCGGGATCGGGCTCGCGGGCGGCGCCGCGGGTGCGGCCTCCGAGGCGCCGGCGATGAGCACGCCGAGCGGCCCGGGCGGGGCCGAGCCCGAGGACGTCGTCATGATCGCGCAGGGAGAGCGGGACGCGGCGCCCGATCTCGACCGGCCGACGGTCTCGCCCCTCGACCTGGCGCTCAATACCGTGACCGTCCCGGCGCAGGGGGAGTCGGAGCAGGCGGGCTGGCTCGAGGAGTGGAGCAGCTGGCTCCAGGGCGGGCTGCACGGGGCCGCGAGGCTCGAGGACTCGCCGGTTGAGCGCAGGACCTCGCCCCAGCCGGGCGCACCAGGCGAAGGATCGCAGCCGGCCGAGGTGGATGCGCCGGTTCGCCACACGGTCGCAAGGAACGAGTCGCTCTTCGCGATCGCCAAGCGTTACTACGGCGACGGGAACTCGTGGCGGCGGATCGCCGAGGCCAACCCCGGCCGGGTGAGTGCCGATGGCGCTGTCCGCGAGGGTGTGACGCTCGTGATCCCCGACGCTCGCGGGGTGGGGTCCCGGACGCGGGCGCCGCAGGGCGAGCCGCGCGGCGCCGCCCCGGCCAAGAAGCCGAGCGAGGAGAAGTCGCGGCCGACGACGTACACCGTCAAGAAGAACGACTCGCTGAGCGAGATTTCGCAGCGGCTTCTGGGCTCTTCCAAGCGTGTGGGCGAGATCATCGCGGCCAACCGCGGCAAGATCAGCGATCCCGACGACATCCGCGTCGGGATGGTGCTGACGATCCCCGCGAGGTCCTGAGAGCTGCCGCGGAGGGGCCTGTGTTCGCGAAGATCACGGTGGTCATCGTGGCTCTCGGCGTGTGCGCGTGCACGCTACTGGCGCTCCGTCAGGCGCGCCTGCAGGCGGCCAACGAGCTGGCGGAGGCGAGGCTCCGCGTCCGGGTGATCGACGAGCGGGTGAGCCTGGTGCGGACGGAGATCGCCTCGCGGGTCGTCCCCGGTGAGGTGGAGCACATGACAGCCGAGATCGCCGGCATGCTCGGGCCGCTCGTCCCGCTGGCCCTGGACGACCCTCGGTCTGCGCCCGCGGGCGTGGGATTGGCGGGGAGCGGGGCGCCATGAGCGCGAGCGGGGCGTCGACGGCCCGGATCAATCGTGCGGGCGCGCTCGTGGCTGTCGGCGTGTGCGCTCTCTTCGGCGCCGTGCTCGCGCGGATCGCGCAGCTGCAGCTCGCGCCGGCCCCCACGCTCGCCGCGTACGCGGAGAACCGCGTGGCTTCTCGTCCGGTCCAGGGCTACCGCGGCGAGCTGCTGGACCGGCGGGGGAGGCTGCTCTCGACGAGCCGGATCGGGTATCGCCTGTTCGTCGATCCCGTGGAGATCGACCGGGCGCGGCTCGACGAGCTGATCCTGCGGCTCGCTGAGCTCACGGGAGAGAGCCCAGAGCGGGTGGGCGAGAGGGTGATCCGTGCGCTCTCCGTCAACGACGAGCGCCGCGCCACGACGCCGGAGCCGGAGCGAGAGCAGACGCGACTGCTCGATGCGATCAAGGGCCTGTGGCGGGTGGACGGGGGGGGCGGCGACGTTGCACCCGGGGGCGGCGAGGGGGGCGATCAGCCCGATGTGGCGCCGCTGCTTCGCTATGTGGGGATCGGCGGCGTGCTGGGCGAGGAGCAGGTCGCCCGCGCGCGGGGGCTGGACCTGCCGGGCGTTCACCTGGAGCGCCGCGCTGTGCGCGAATATCCGGGCGGCGACGTCGTTGCCTCGCTCGTGGGCAAGGTCGGCGTCGAGGACGAGGGGCGGCTCGGGGCCGAGCTCGCGCTCGACGCCCGCCTGACGGCCTCCAACGGCACCGCGAGGTACGTGCGCGACGCGTGGGGGAGGCCACTGTGGATCGAGCGGGGGCAGTGGACGCCCGCGTCGCACGGTCAGTCTCAGCGGCTCTCGATCGATCTGGAACTGCAGCGCATCGCGTCGGAGGAGCTACGCCGCGGCGTCGAGGAGGCCGATGCCGCGGGCGGCCTGATCCTGGCGCTCGACCCGATGACCGGCGAGATTCTCGCGATGCTTGACATGTACCGGGACGTCGGCGAGCTGCCGGAGTTCCCGTGGGTTGACGCCAAGCCGGAGCCGGGCGCGCCCAGGCCGGCTCCCTACAGCCCCGGCGGTCACCCCCGCTACAGGACGCTCGCGCCCGACCCCGGGCGAGCGATCCACCCCGCGCTGGGGCGGAACCGGTGCGTCGAGGACATCTACGAGCCGGGCTCGACGTTCAAGCCCTTCGTCTGGTCGCTCGTGACCGAATCGGGGCTGGCCAAGCCCGACGAGATCTTCGACACCGAGGGCGGCATCTGGGTGATCCGGCACGGGCGGTCGGCGCGGCGCATCGAGGACGTCACGAAGCGGCCCGAGATGACGTGGACCGAGGTGCTGATCAACTCCTCGAACATCGGGATGATCAAGGGCGCGTCGCGGCTTACGTTCGACCAGCTGCGCTCCGGGCTGGTGCGGTTCGGCTTCGGCTCGAGGACGGGGATCGGGCTGCGGGGTGAGGGCGCCGGGCGGATCACGCCTCGCGCGAAGTGGTCGCACTGGACACAGGAGTCGGTGGCCCACGGGAACGAGGTCTCGGTGACCCCGCTCCAGATCGCCCGCGCGTACTGCGCGTTCGCGCGGTCGGGCGAGCTCGCGGGCACGCTGCCGACGATCCGCCTGCTGGCCACTGGCCCCAACGCGGCGGCCCGCGACGCCCTGATCCGGGTTCTCCCCGCCGACGTCGCGGTGCGCACCCGCATGGCGCTGCGGGCCGTCGCCGAGAACGCCGAACGCACCATGGCGCGCGGCGACCCCGACGCGACGGGCTGGCGGTACCTCATGTTCGGCAAGTCGGGCACGGCGGAGATTCCGCTGGGCAAACCGCCCGAGGGCAAGCGACGCCCCGCGGGCGCCACCGGCTACTTCGACGACCAGTACAACAGCAGCTTCATCGCCGGCGCCCCCCTCGCCGAGCCCAGGCTGCTCGTCGTCGTCGTGATCAACGACCCCGGCCCCGCCCGCGTTCGCGACTGGGAGCACTACGGCTCGCGGGTCGCGGCGCCGGTCGCGCGGCGCGTCCTGGAGCGTTCGCTGACGTACCTCGGCGTCTCGCCCGATGCGCCTCCACCGGGCTCGCAGGCGGACGCCTTGCAGACAGCCGCGGCGCGGTAGCGGGTGCGGCGACCGGCGGGTGTCATTCGAGCGAGGCGAGCACGTCGTCGGGGATCTCGGCGTTGGTGTACACCTTCTGGACGTCGTCGTTGTCCTCGAGCGCTTCGACGAGTTGGAGCAGCTTTCGGGCCTCGTCTCCCTGGAGTGCCACGGTGTTACCGGGGATCTTGGTGATCTCCGCGTCGGCAATCTCGATGCCCGCGCTCTCGAGGGCGTCCTTCACCGAGGCGAGGTCGGTGGCGCTCGTCAGGACGGCCCAGACGCCCGGATCGTTCTCCGCCGGCTCGGGCGCGACAACGTCCTCCGCCCCTGCCTCGAGCGCAGCCTCCATCACCGCGTCTTCCGCGGCCGTTCCGGGGATGAGGATCCGGCCCCTCGTCTCGAACATGTAGCCCACGCACCCCGTCGCGCCGAGGTTGCCGCCGTGCTTGGCGAACGTGCTCCGGATGTCCGGGGCGGTCCGTGCCCGGTTGTCCGTGAGCGCGTCCACGATGACGGCGACGCCCGCGGGCCCGTACCCCTCGTAGGTGATGGCGGCGAAGTCCTCGCCGCCGGCAGCGCCGGAGCCCTTGTCGATCGCCCTCTGGATCGTGTCCTTGGGCATGTTGGCGTAGCGGGCCTCGTCGATGGCGTAGCGGAGGGCGAGGTTCGACGTCGGGTCGGGGCCGCCGGCCCTCGCCGCGGCCATGATCGCCCGCGAGCATTTGGACCAGATCTTGCCCCGCTTCTTGTCCACCGCCGCCTTGCGGTGCTTGATATTCGCCCACTTGCTGTGCCCTGCCACGTGGCGTCTCCCTTCGGGGGCCGGTCCGGGCCCGGCCGCGGCCAATTGTTCGCTGCCCGCGTGCCGCGTTCTGTGCGGCGCTCAGTCCTCGCCGATGAGCGGGGCGAGGAGCGGCTCGCGACCCGCGCGGACGGCGTCGAGCTTGTCGCCCACGAGCGTCTGGATCTCGGTCAGCTCGGCGCGGCGCTGGCTCGCCCCGCTGTCGCGAAGGCTCACGAGCTCGCCGATCAGCAGCTGCTGGGCTCGGAGCCACATCGCTTCGGCCCGCTCGCGGTTGCCCGCCCGCCAGAGAGCGTCGCCGAGGTGGTCGTGGATGACGGCCCTGGTGTCGCCCTCCGGCAGCGCCGTTGCGTGGGTGAGCAGCGAGACCGCTCCGGGAACGGTCGTGCCGTCCGCGAGCGTGCGGTCTTCCCACTGACCGAGCTTGTAGCGCAGCCATCCGAGCGAATCGGCGATGCTCGGCTCGTCCGGTTCGAGGCGGTAGGCGAGCTCGAGCAGACGCTCGGCCTCCTCCGTCTGCTCGTGCCGCTCGACGAGCGAGTAACCCAGGTCGTTGGCGGCCCAGGCGTGATCGGGGCTGAACCGCAGCGCCGTGCGATACGCGGCGAGGGCCGCGTCCTTCCGGCCCGCGATGTCCAGCAGGTTCCCGAGCGTGTAGGCGAGCTCGGCCCGGGCCTCGTCGAGCGTCCCCATGCGGCTCGCCGGCGCCGTGCGCACCTGGTTGACGATGGCGCGGGCCGCGTCCTCGCTGTCAACGGCCTCCACGAAGCTCTGCGTGGTGCGGATGATCTGATCCGTCGGCGCGTCGGGGTCGCGGTAGAGCAGCGTCCAGCCCGAGTAGCGGACCTGCCACGGCAGTCGCACCCCGAGCGACTCCATTCTCGAGATCGCCTCGAGGGCTGTTCGGCGTCGCTCCGGCGAGCCGGGCTGCTCCGCCCACGAGGCGGTCGCGAGGAGCAGCGAGAAGACCCGGTTCTGCTGCGGGATCGTGAGGGTGGCCCGGGGCGGCGCGGCATCGGCCAGGTGCGGCATCGCCTCCTCCACGCGCTCGAGGCGGACGAGCAGCTCGGCGAGCTCGAGCGAGTTGTCGATCCCCCGCCCCGCCGACTCGAGCCTGCGCAGGGCCATGTCGTTTGCGTGCTCGGCGTCACCGGTCTCCCGCGTCAGGTCCTCGAGCGCGCGGGCGAGCACGGGCGAGGGCCTTGCGTCCATCCCCGCGTCGAGCACCTGGCGCGCCTCGCTCCAGCGTTCCTGCAGCGCCAGCAGGCGCGCGAGCGCGGCGAGCGCGTCGGCGGAGTAGGGGGGTGATTCGGCCCGGGCGCGGAGCCACTCGTGCGCATCGGTGAGCGAGGCGTCGTCGCCCGCCCGCGAGCGCTGCTGCCAGATCTGCAGCAGCAGTCCCAGGGCGTTCGCCTGCTCGGGGGCATCCTCGATCAGCTCCTTCAGCGCCTGCTCGGCCTCGTCGAGCATCCCGCGCCGGGCCAGCTCCTGCGCGCTCACCCAGCGCAGCACGCGGCCCGAGGGCACCCGCTCTCGGAGCGAGCGGATCGTGGTCGCGGTCTGCTGCTGGTCGCCCCGGGCCTGGTAGATGGTGATCAGCCCCTCGTAGGAGCCCTCGTCGTGCGGATCGATGGCCTGCGCCCTGAGGAGGAGCGCTTCGGCCCGCGCCGCGTCGCCGGTTGCCAGGGCCGCCTCCGATGCGCGAAGGAGCGTGGGGAGCGAGGCGTCGGCGCCGAGCAAGGGCTCGAGGGCCTGCAGCACGTCGTCGTATCGCTGCGACGCTCGGCAGATGACCGCCAGGGCCCTCGCCTCCCCCGCCTGCTCGAGGGACGCCGCCGCTTCATCCACGGTGCGCCATTCGCCGAGCGACGCGGCGGCCAGGCCCCAGCCCTCGACCCGGGCCGACTCGATCGGGGTGCGTGGAGGGGCGATCGGCCCCGGCGGCGGGAGCGCCTCGGCGGCGCGTCCGAGCCGGTGCAGGCAGCGGTCGATGAGGACGCGGCCCGCCGGCGTGGTGGGTATCTGCTCCGGGAGCCCCGAGGGGCGGGGATGCCACGCGAACAGGAGCGAGGCGGTCTGGCCGGCGCCGGCGGGGTTCTGCTCGACGAGCTCGAGGGCGAGCCTGAGGCGTTCCGCCTCCGAGTCCGCGAGGCGCATGAGGGCGGTCGCCGCGGCCTCGTCGTGCGGGGCCTCGGCCAGGCGGCGCAGGAGGATGGCACGGGCCTCTCGCGGGCTCGTCGCCGCGGCCCGCGCCAGGCTGAGGGCGGAGGCCGTCGATTCGGCCAGCGGGCGCGTCAGCGTGGCCTGGAGGTCGTCGAGCGCGCGGGCGGTGAGGGCTCCGACGCGCTCCCGGTCCCGAAGGATCCGCAGCAGCGCCAGGTGGCGCCCGTCGGCGCGCCCGTCATGGGCCGCGACGTCGTCGAGGAGCAGGAGCGCGGCCTCGGCGTCCCGGCCGCTCCTGAGCAGGACGTACACACGGCGGGCGAGGATCGCCGAGGGGTCGAATGAGGGCAGCTTCGCCGCCTTCGCGTAGGCGTCGGCGGCGAGTTGCTCGTCCCCCAGCCTGCACGCCGTGTCGCCGACGTCCCGCCAGAGATCGGAGGCGCGCTGGGCGATCTCTCTTGTCTCATCGGCGAACCGCGTGGGGGCGGCGAGGCGATCGGGGAACGCAAGCCCGTCGGTGATCGCCTGGATGGAGGCGCGGAGGTACCCGTGCTCACGGAGCGGTCCGGTCAGGTACACGAGCGCGACATTCCGGAGCAGCGGCTCGCGGCCGGCTCCCTGTGAGGCGAGGGCACGGGCGAGATAGTGCGCCGCCTCGGCGTGCTGCCCGCTGCGAGCGGCCTGCATGCCGACGACGGCGAGCGGGAGGGCGCTGTCGGCCCCGAGATCGGCGGCACGCTTGTAGCTGAGCATGGCGGCCGGGTTCTGCCCCTGCGCGGCCTGGGCTTCGGCCAGGCGCAGCCACGGCGCGGGAGAGGAGGGGTCGAGCTGGGCCGCGGCGGTGAGGTCTCGCGCGGCGCCGGGCGCGTCGCCGTCGAGCAGCTTGGCGACGCCGGAGGCGTAGAGCCGTCTCGCCCGCAGCAGCGTGGGTTCGGCGGGGGGCTCGCTGGGCGCCGGGCCGGGGCCGGGGACCTGGGCTCGGAGTTCCTCGAGGGCCTGCTCGAGCGGGATCTCGGCGAGCGACGCGGCGGGGTCGTCCGCGGGGAGCGGGGCGAGCGCGGTCGCGTCGATGCCTTCCGGAACGCCGACCTGGACCTTGGGCGCGGCGGCGCCGGGGGCCTCGCGGAGAGAGAGCATCTCGCGGTAGGCGTCGGAGTCCTCGGGCCAGCTGCGCACCTCGGGCTGGTCGGGCGGCTCGCCGGCGCGGGGCGCGTCGAGCCCCGTGGCGCACCCGGGGCCCAGGCAGATGGCGACGGAGAGCACCGCGAGCGCACGGAGTCCACGGGTCATCAAGAGTCCTTCTTCGGGCGCTTCGGCGCTCCGCGTTTGCCCGTGCGCTCGCCGGCGGATCGCGAGCGCGGGGGCGTCGTCCGCGTAGAGGGGGGGGCCTTCTTGCCCGGGCCCTTGCCCCGCGTTGCGCTCGGGCCCTTGCCGGCGCGGCCGGCCTGCTCACGCCACGCCTCGAGGAGCAGGACGACCCCTTCGGCCTCGCTGGCGCGCACCTGACGCTCGAGCCACCGCTCCGCGTCGACGAGGCTCGATCCCACCTCGACGGCGCTCTCGCGCTCGAGCATGCCGTGGAGGCGCCGGTCGACGGGGACCGCGTGCCCGCCGAAGCCGAACAGGCTGACGCGCGCGGCGACGAACGGGGGAATGCCCTCGAGCGAATCGAGGTACTCCCTCGCTTCGCGCTTCGAGAGCCCGGCGACGCGCTCGAGGCTGACGGCGTGCTCCCGTCTGTAGAGGTCGTTGAGGCAGGCGCGAAGCCGGGCTGCGCGCTCGAGAGCGAGGGCGTCCGTGTCGGCGCACCACGCGGCGATCTCCTCCGGCAGCGCGACCCGGAGCTCGTTGGGATCGATGATCCCGTTGTAGAGGCTCGCGAGCGCCGCGGCGGCCGCCGCCGGGTCGCGCTCCCAGAGCATGAACGAGTAGACCAGGATGTGCATGGGCGGGTCGACGCCGGCCAGCGGGTGCGCCGGGGCGCGTTCGGCCGGGGTCAGGCTCGCCGCCAGCCTCTTCACCAGCTCGCGGAGCTTCTGGGCGCTCTCCGCCGCGCTCATGGACCATGCTCCTCGGCGGGCGGGCCCTCCGGGTGCTCGTCCTTGTGCTCGCGCTCCTGACGCACGCGTTCAAGGGCGGCGAGCACCTCGGCCTCGCGCTTGATGGAGCGGTCGAGCTGGAACTCCAGGGCGGGGAGCTTCCGCATGGTGAGCGACTCTCCGAGCTGCCTGCGGATGAAGCCCGACGCGGAGCGCAGACCGTGGAGGGTGACGTTCTCGTGCTCGGCCGGCAGCACCGAGACGCCCACGAAGGCGGTCGTCAGATCGTCGCTGACCCGGACTCTGGTGACCGTGATCAGGCCCTTGATGCGCGGGTCCTGGAGGCCGCGGGCGAGCAGATCCTGGAGGGCCCGCTGGACGGCCGCGCCGACCTTCTCGGTCCGCCTGCTCATCGGGGGTCCTCCGCGTCCATCATGGCGAGCAGCTCGCGGCGCAGCCTCTCCTGCTCGCGCTCGTCGAGGGCCGGGGCGGCCTCCATCGCCGGACCGTGGAGGATGGCGCGGGAGGTCGCGCCCAGCTCGCCGTCGCGGAGGGTGCGCAGCTTCGCGTCGATGGCGTCGAGGACGTCCGCGACCCTGCGGCCCTCGGAGGCAATCGCGGCGACGGCGAGCACGGCGTGGTTGAGCTTGTCGTGCCCGGCGACCTCCGCGACGGCGACGAGGTGGTCGCGGTGGAGTCGGTCCTTGACCGACTGGACCACGCGGCGCTTGTCCTTGAGGGAGGACGCGCCGTGGATGAGCAGCTCGAACTGGAGAACGCCGATGACCATCACGCCTGGCTCCCCGCGGGGTCCCGCCCGCCGGGCTCCGCTCCTGTCCCGCCGACGGCAGGCCCGGACGCCCCGGGGCTCAGAGGGTCCTCTTGACCTGCACGTTCCTGTAGCACTCGAGGATGTCGCCCTCCTTGATGTCGTCGTAGCCGTCGATCTTCATGCCGCACTCCATGCCCGCGCGGACGTCCTTGACGTCGTCCTTGACGCGCTTGAGCTGGCTGAGCCTGCGGTCGTTCTCGATGACGATGTCGCCGCGGGTGACGCGGATGAGCGCGTCGCGCTCAACGTGCCCGTCGGTGACGTAGCAGCCGGCGATGGCGCCGACCCTGGAGATCTTGAAGACCTGTCGGACCTCGGCGTGGCCGAGGACCTCCTGGCGCAGCTCGGGCTCGAGCATGCCCTCGGCGGCCTTGCGCACATCCTCGGTGATGTGGTAGATCACGTCGTAGGTGCGGATCTCGACGCTCTTCTGCTCGGAGAGCGAGCGGGCCTTGCCGGAGGGGATGACGTTGAAGCCGACGATGATCGCGTTGGACGCCTCCGCGAGGATGACGTCGCTCTCGGTGATGCCGCCGACCGCGGCGTGGAGGACACGCACCTTGACCTCGGACGTCGAGACGCTCTCGATCTCGTGCTTGAGCACGTCGACGGAGCCCTGGACATCGGCCTTGAGGACGATCAGGATCTCCTTGACGTCGGCCTCCTCCATCTGGCTGAAGAGGGAGCTGAGCGTGACCTTGGGCTGGGCCAGCTGCTGCTCGCGGTCGCGCTCGCGGCGCTGCTCGGCGGCCTGCTGCGCCTTCTTGAGGCTGTCCACGACGAAGAATCGGTCGCCGGCGTCGGGGATCTCGTCGAGGCCGGAGACCTGGACGGGCGTGGGCGGCTCGACGGACTTGAGCCGGTTGCCGCGGTCGTCGGTGATGTCGCGCACGCGTCCGAAGGCGCGCCCGGCGACGATGAAGTTGCCGACCTCGAGGTGGCCGTCCTGCACGAGGATGTTGGCCACGGGGCCGCGCCCCTCGATGACCCTTGACTCGACCACCGTGCCGCGGGCCGGGCCCGCGAAATCGGACTTGAGCTCGAGGAGCTGCGACTGGTAGTCGAGGATCTCGAGGAGGTCCTGCACGCCCTCGCCGGACGTGGCGCTGGTGCGCACGACCTCGGTGTCGCCGCCCCACTCGGTGGGGTTGAGCCCGTGCTCGGCGAGCTGGCCGAGGATCTTCTGGACGTTGCCCTGCGTGGCCTCGGGCTTGTCGATCTTGTTGAGGGCGACGACGATCGGGACGCCGGCGGCCTTGGCGTGGTTGATCGACTCGACCGTCTGCGGCATGACGCCGTCGTCGGCCGCCACGACCAGCACCACGATGTCGGTAATGTTCGCGCCGCGCGAACGCATCTCGGTGAAGGCCTGGTGGCCCGGGGTGTCGACGAAGACGACCTGCTTGGTCTCGTCGCCCACCTGGACGGGCACCCTGAAGGCGCTGGTCGCCTGCGTGATGCCCCCGGCTTCGCCGGCGGCGACGTTGGTCTGGCGGATGCGGTCGAGCAGCGAAGTCTTGCCGTGGTCGACGTGGCCCATGATGGTCACGACCGGGCCGCGCGGGCGCTCGTCGACGCTCTCGCGCTGCTCGAACTCCTCGCTGACGACGTCCTCGGCGCTGCGGGCCTGCACGACCTCGAGCTCGATGTCCCAGTCGAGCATGATCTCCTGGGCCTTCTCGGCGTCGATCCCGGAGTTGATGTTCGCCATCACCCCCTGCATGAAGAGCTTCTTGACGATGTCGGCGCCCTTCACGCCGGTCGCGGCGGAGAGGTCCTTGATCGTGAACGGCTCGGTGATCTTCACCCTGCCCCCGCCGATCGCCGGGGTCGCGGGGCGGTCGGTCTGCGCCGCGCGCTTGGCCTGCTGGCGGCGCATCTTGAGATACCCGCCGGAGCGCTGCAGCCTTGCCTCACGCTCGGCCAGGTCCTGCTCGGTGAACTTGCTGGCGCCGGCGGCCCAGTCCTCGCCGGAGGTGCCCCGCCGGCGGGAAGGGACGGCGGCGTCGCGACGTCGCGCCGGAGCTCCGGGCCCGCGCGCGGGCCCACGCCCCCGGTCCTCCTCGACGGTGCCGGGGCTTCCGGCGCCACGCCCCCCGTAGGCGGGGGCGCCGTCGCCCCGCGGGCCGCGGGGCGGGCTCACCGCCTCGGGCGCCTCGATCCGCACGACCTTGGGACCGCTCAGCTTCACCGGCGCGCGGTCCTGGAGCTGGGGGCCCGCGGGCTTGACGTGCTTGGGACGGTGCGGCACGTTCATCGGCGCGGGAGCCTGCGGGGCCTCCGCGACGGGCGCCGGCGGAGCGGGCGGCGCCGCGGCGGCCGGGACGATGGGCTCGGGCGCGGGCTCGACCCTCGTGGGGACGGGCTCGGGCTCCTCAGTCTCCGGCTCGGGTGCGGGAACGGGCGCCGTGGTCGGCTCGATCTTGCGGACGGGGCGGGCCTTGGGCAGCGGCGGCGGGGGCGCGGGCTCCGTCTCGGTCTCCTCGGTCGGCGGCGCGGCGACGGTCACGACGCCCTCGCCGCCCTCCTCCTCGCCCGCGCCGCGTGCGCGGGCTCGCCGCCGGGGCGCGACGCGCACCTTGTCGAGATCGACCTTGTCGGACGTCTCGACGGCGGTGTGCTGCGAGGCGTCCTCGCTGAACCACTCCCGGATCGTCGCCTCGAGTCCGACGGAGACCGTGGACATGTGGTTCTTGATGAGCGACTCGGGGATCCCCTCGGCGTGGCACTTCTCCACCACGGCCTTCGAGGCGACATTCAGCTCTTTCGCGATTTCAAACACTCTCTTTGCCAAGCCACGCTCCGGTCGTCTGAACCACGTCTCCCGCACCACCCCGGGGCGCCGCCGGGCGCCCGCGGATCACTTCCCCGGCTCTCAGCCCCCGTTCCCGCCGCGGAGGATGTCCGCGGCGCGCGCCTCCGCGTCGGCGTCCGAGCGAGGCTCCTCGCCCTGCGCGGGCGGGGGTGCGCCGACGCCCAGGATTGCCGCCGCGGCGACGTCGGGGTGCACCTCGCCCTCGACGGCGCTGAGATCGCCGTCGAGCAGCCGGCGTGCCGCCTCCTCCTCCGCCTTGCGCCGGGCCTCGGCCTCTTCCTTCTCGCGCTGCTGCTGCTCGGCGACGACCTTGGCCCGCTCGGCCGCGGCCTGGACGATCAGCTCGGCCTTCTCCTGCTCGATCTCGAGCTCGGCGACGAGCACGTCGGCGCCGACCTCTTCGATGTCGAAGACGCTGACCATGCCGAGGGCCGCGAGGCGGTCCACCTGCTCTTCGGCGATGCCCTCGACGCTCTGGAGCGTCTCGGACATGATCTCGAGGCCCTTGTTGAACTCCTCCGGGGTGAGGATGTCGACGTCCCAGCCCGTGAGGCGGGCGGCGAGGCGGACGTTCTGGCCGCGCTTGCCGATCGCGAGGCTGAGCTGGTCATCGCGGACGACGACGGTGGCCCTGCCGAGCTCGAAGCAGAGGCTGATCTCGGAGACTTCGGCGGGCTTGAGGGCGTTGGCGATCAGGATCTGGCTCGACTCGTTCCAGCGGACGATGTCGATCTTCTCCCCGTTGAGCTCGTCCACGATGTTCTTGATGCGGCTGCCGCGCACGCCGACGCAGGCGCCGACCGCGTCCACCTTCGAGTCGATGGAGCTGACGGCGATCTTGGTGCGGTACCCGGCCTCGCGGGCCATGGCCTTGATCTCGATGATGCGCTCGGCCACTTCGGGCACTTCTACCTCGAAGAGGCGCTTGATGAAGTCGGGGTGGGAGCGGCTGAGAACGATCTTCACCTGGCTCCCCACGTCGCGCACGTCCAGGAGGAGGCAGCGGACTCGGTCGCCGGGCTGGAACTGCTCGCCGGGGATCTGCTCGCTTCGGGGCATGAAGGCCTCGGCGCGGTCGACAGTGACGACGAGCGAGCCGCCCTCGTATCGCTGGGCGGTGCCGGTCACGATCTCGCCGACGCGCTTGGAGAACTCCTCGAAGATGCTGTTGCGCTCGTCCTCACGGAAGCGCTGGATCATCACCTGCTTGAAGGTCTGCGCGGCGATGCGCCCGAAGGCCTCCGGCGGCATCTCGAGCGGCTCGCCGTGGCGGAAGAGCTTCATCTGGCCCGAGAGCGGGTCGAGCGTGCAGGTGAACTCCTCGGCGTCGAGCGTGTTGAAATACCGGCGCGCAGCGGAGACCATCGCCTGCTCGAGGTCGTTGATCAGCAGGCTCTTCTCGATATTCCGATCCCTCGCGATCGAGTCCAGGATTCGCATCATCTCCGCGGTGTTCACAGCGTCGCTCCCGATTTGTCCGGATGTCTGGTTGTCGGTCCGGGCCGGGCCCGGCAATTCCCTTCTCGGAGGCCCATCTCAAAAGCACAAAGGCCACAAGCGTTCAAGACGCCGGTGGCCTCCACCGGGCGGAGGGAGGCCCCTCCGCCGACCCGGATGGGCTCCCGCCTACGGCATGGGGAGCCCCTCCGTCCGGACCCGGCCATTCCGGCCCGGGTCCGCGGCACGAGCGCACGTATGGCTCGTCCGGTCAGCCACCATGATGGCGCTCAGTTCCCACCATGATCGTCCACCAATACAGACGGCGCACCATTGCGCCGCCTTGCGATGCGTGCAACTGTAGCGGTATGGCGACTCCGGGGTCAATCCCCGGCCGGCGATCCGCCTCCCGGAGCCGCGGGCCCGGAGTCCGTCCCCGCCCGCCAGGGCCCCAGCACGCGGAGCGCCAACGCCCCCTTGTGCTGCCCGACCTCGGCCAGGAACTGCCGCTCCCCCTCGACGCAGAGGGCCACGGGATCGGCGGCGGGGGTGTCGGTCACGATGATGTCGCCGACGGACATCGTCGCCAGGTCCCGCATCGTGATCGTGGTTTCCGCCAGCAGCCCGGTCACGGAGACCATGGCCCGGCTCAGCCCGCGGCAGAGGCGCTCCTCGGCCGCCTTCGAGCGCTGGCTCTTGGCGGCGCTGAACCAGCTCTGGGCGCTCAGCTCCTCGACGACCGGCTCGATGACGTTGTAGGGGATGCAGAGGTTCATCGTGCCGGCCCGGTTGCTGGTCTTAAGCTCGAACCCCAGGACGACGACGACCTCGTTGGGGGGCACGATCTGGACGAGCTGCGGGTTGCTCTCGGTGGCGACGATCGAGAACTGCATCTCCTTCACGCTCGCCCACGCCTCGGCCAGGGCCGCCAGGCCGCGGGTGGTCACGTTGCCGATCAGGCGCGTCTCGATCAGGGTCATGGGTCTCTGCGGGATGAACAGGTCGTGGCTGGTTCCACCCAGGAGACGGTCGATGATGGGGTAGATGATGAGCGGGCTGATCTCGAGACACATCTGCCCCTCGAGGGCGGTCGATTCGATGAGGTTGAAGCTCGTGGGGTTGGGCAGGCCGGAGATGAACTCGGAGTAGGTCATCTGCTCGCACGTGGCGACCTTGACCTCCACAATCGCGCGAAGGAAGCCGGAGAGCGCCGCGCCGAAGTTCCGGGCGAAGGCCTCGTGCACCGTCTGCAGCGCCCGCATCTGGTCCTTGCTGACGCGCTCGGGACGCTTGAAGTCGTAGGGCCTGACCTCGACCGGCTCGTCGTGCCGCTGGCGGCTGAAGATCAGGACGGTCGCATCGTCGGCGGGGGCCGGCGCGTTGGGGTCGGAGGCCAGGAGGGCGTCGATCTCGCTCTGCTCGAGGGTTTCCATAACGAACCGATGCTCCCGGCCGGCGCACCCCGGCGCACGCCCGGAGGGTCTATCGGAGCGGCGGCTGCCGGGCCTTGAAGGGCCCGAGGTGGTCCGTTGCTTCGGCCGGGTGCGGAATACCCCCGGTCTCCGCACCGTCCAATCATCAGCCATGCCCATCCGATCGATATCCCTGCCCGTCCTGTCGCTCCTGGCGGCCCTCGTGACGCTCCTGCCGCCGCCTCCGAGGTCGTTCGGCCAGCCGGGCGGGGGCGGGCACGTGGACGTACGGGTGACGCCGTCGAGCCAGAGCGTGGCGCCCGGGGGGAGCGTCGTGCTCGCGGTCGTCCTGGACCACGAGCCGGGCTGGCACAGCCACACGAACGACCCGCAGCTGCCGGCCTCCTGGGAGGAGATCGGCTTTGTCGCGATCCCGACCAGCGTGGCCGTGGAGGGGCCCGACGGCGTGCAGGTCGGGGCTGTCCAGTGGCCGGAGGAGGACCTGATCGAGGCCGACCTGACGGGGACGGGCGAGCCCGAGCCCTACGCGGTCTTCGCCGGCGAGGCGGTGATCTACGTCCCGGTCCGGGCGCCGGCGGCGGCCTCCGGTGCGATCGACCTCTCGGTCTCGGTCCGCTACCAGGCCTGCGACGACACCACCTGCGATCGTCCGATGAACGAGCGGTTCACGGTGTCGCTCGCGCTCGACCCGAGCGTTCCGGCGGGGGCCGGACTCGACCAGCCGCTCTTCGCGGGCTTCGACCGGTCGCTGCTGGAGGCGTCGGGAGCGGCCGATCCCGGAGAGGACGCGGTGGGCGCCGTCGGCGGCGCGCGGCCCGAGTTTCTGGGCTTCATCCCGCTGCCGTCCTCTCAGGGGTTCATGGGCGTGCTCGTTCTCGGGCTGGTGGGGGTGGTGGGGGGGCTGATTCTGAACCTCACCCCGTGCGTGCTCCCGGTCATCCCCATCAAGGTCCTCACAATCAGTAAGCATGCCGGCGACCCGGGCCGCTCGGTCTACCTGGGGGCGTGGATGGCGGCGGGCGTGGTGGCGTTCTGGATAGGGATCGGCCTTCCGGTCGCGCTCTTCGCGAGCGTGACCGACCCCTCGCGGATCTTCGGGATCTGGTGGGTGACGCTCGGTATCGGGCTCCTCATCGGGGCGATGGGGATCGGGATCATGGGGTCGTTCTCGATCACACTCCCGCAGAGCGTGTACGCCGTGAGCCCCAAGGCGGAGACGGCGTGGGGGTCGTTCCTCTTCGGTGTGATGACGGCGGTGCTGGGCTTGCCCTGCTTCGGGTTCGTCGCCGGGGCGCTGCTCGCCGGGGCGGCCACGCTCCCGGGGAGCATCGTCATGGTGATCTTCACGGCGCTCGGCGTGGGGATGGCGCTCCCCTATTTCGTCCTGGCACTGCGCCCGAGCCTGATCAGCCGCATCCCGCGCACGGGCCCGGCGAGCGAGCTGGTCAAGCAGGTGATGGGCCTGCTGCTCCTGGCCGCCGCGGCGTACTTCGTCGGCGCGGGCGTGGGGGCGATCGTCAAGGCCGATCCGGTCAAGGCGGCGGCGCTGCCGGCGTGGGCCAAGGCGTGGCACTGGTGGGTGATCGCGGCGTTCTCGGTGATGGCGGGGGCTTGGCTCGCGTGGCGCACGGTGCGGATCACGCCGCGCGCGGGCCGGCGCCTGGTATTCGTCTCCCTCGGCGCGTTCATGGCGGTGGCCGGCATCGCGGTCGCCGCCAACCGGACGGGGAAGATTCTGCACGACTTCTGGGTGCCCTACACGGAGGAGTCGTACCGGGCGGAGTTGTCGGCGGGAAGGGTCGTCGTGATCGACTTCACGGCCGATTGGTGCCTCAACTGCCAGGCGCTGAAGGCCGCGGTGCTCGATCGCGAGCCCGCCCGCTCGGCGCTGCGGGCCCCCGACGTGGTGCCGATGGTGGCGGACCTGACGAGCGAGGAAGCGCCCGGCTGGGCGAAGCTCGAGGAGCTTGGGCAGACGGGGATCCCCCTGCTGGTGATCGCCGGGCCCGGGCTCGCGGAGCCGTGGATGGCCAACGCGTACAACTCGGGACAGGTCATGGACGCGATCGGCGCGGCCCGGGGCAGGTCTGCGCAGAGCGCCGGCCGGCCGGTCGGGGGCCGAGGATCGCCGGGCGGTTGACACCTTCGGGGCGAGGGGATACGTTCTGGGGCTCCCGGCACGGCATTGCCGGGGTGACATCGCGGGTGTAGCTCAGTGGTAGAGCGTCACGTTGCCAACGTGAAAGTCGAGGGTTCAAGTCCCTTCACCCGCTCTGGAAGCCGCCGGTGGCTCGAAGCCGCCGGCGGCTTGTTCTTTTGACCGCGGCCGCATCGCCCGGCGACGGGCGCCCCGGTGTCGCGCATCAAGGGGAGCGCTAGCCTTGGTGGGTGAAAGGCCCCGGCCCCCTGCCGGAAGAACGAGGGCCCCCCACCCCCCGACCCTCCCCGCCGCGCGGGGATCCCTGAAGGAGCCCGTGATGAGTCTTGATTCGCTGCGAACTCCAGCGTCGCTCGCCCTCTCGCTGTGCGTCCTGGCCGGTTCGGCGGGGTCGCTTCGCGGCCAAGAAGTCCGGCCGCACGCGGGCATGCTGCGATATCCCGACGTGAGCCAGAGCCACATCGTCTTCAGCTACGCGAACGACCTGTGGATCGCGCCCAAGGGCGGGGGGAGCGCGACCAAGCTCTCGAGCCCGTCGGGCCCGGAGGCGCTGGCCCGTTTCAGCCCCGACGGGCAGACGGTGGCCTTCAGCGGCAACTACGACGGCGGGCGCGATCTCTACACGGTGCCGGTTGCCGGCGGTGCGCCGCACCGCGTGACGCATCACCCCAGCGCGGAGTGGCTCACGGACTGGACGACGCAGGGCGAACTGCTCTTCTTCCAGAACGGGCTCGCGGGGCTCGCGCGCCAGACGCAGATCCTCACGGTCTCGCCGGCGGGCGGCCTTCCCACACGCCTGCCGGTGCCGTATGGCGCCAACGGCGCGATCAGCCCCGACGGCGAGTGGCTCGCCTACACGCCGCACACGATCGACACGCGCACGTGGAAGCGCTATCGCGGCGGGATGGCGACGGATATCTGGCTGTACAACCTCAGGACCAATGAGAGCCGCAGGATCACCGAGTGGGAGGGCACGGACTCGATCCCCATGTGGCACGGGACGAGGGTGTTCTACCTCTCCGACGGCGGCCCGGAGCATCGGCTGAACATCTGGAGCTACGACACGGCCAACGGCCGTCGCGAGCAGGTGACGGAGTTCGAGGAGTACGACTGCAAGTTCCCCTCGGTGGGCCCGGGCGACAGCGGCGAGGGCGAGATCGTCTTCCAGAACGGCGCGGGGCTCTACCTGCTCGACCTGGGGACCGGCCGGTCGGAGCGGGTCACCGTCACGATCCCGGGCGATCGGCCGAAGATCCGCGAGCGGACGGTGGATGCGGCGAAATTCCTGGCAGCGGGCGGGATCTCCTCGACCGGCAAGCGCGCGGTGGTGGAGGCGCGGGGCGACATCTGGACGGTGCCGGCCGAGCACGGCCCGGTGCGCCACATCTCTCACACCTCCTCAGCCGCGGAGCGCTCGCCGGCGTGGAGCCCCGACGGGCGGTGGATCGCGTACTTCTCCGACGCCTCGGGCGAGTACGAGCTGCACGTGACGCAGTCCGACGGCAAGGGGGAGCCCCGGCAGGTGACCAGCGGCAACAAGACGTACTTCTTCCAGATCCGCTGGGCGCCGGACTCGGAGAAGCTCGTCGTGACGGACAAGGCGGGCAACCTCATCCTCGTGACGCTCGAGAGCGGCGAGCAGCGGGTGCTCGACCGCGACGAGTGGGCGAACCAGCCCGAGCTCAGCTGGTCGAAGGACTCGCGCTGGCTGGCGTACAACAAGACGGGAACGGAATCGGGCACGTCCGCGATCTGGATCTACGACCTGGAGAACGACACCAAGCACCAGGTCACGAGCGGGTTCTTCAACGACAGCGACCCGGTCTTCAGCCGCAAGGGCGACTACCTCTATTACGCGTCCGCGCGCGATTTCACGAGCCCCCGGTACGAGGACGTCGGCACGACCTTCGTGTACTCCGACACGGTCAGGCTCATCGCGGTGCCCCTCAACGTGGAGGTGGAGAACCCGCGCAAGATCGAGAGCGACGAGGAGACCTGGGAGGAGGAGAAGCCGGAGAAGGAGGACGAGGCGGCCGACGAGGCGGAGGATGAGGCCGAGGGGGGCGAGACCGACGAGGCCGACGAGGCCGGGGACAAGCCGGGCGCGGACGAGGCCGAGGAGCCGAGGAGCCCGATCCACGGCGTGTGGGCGGGCAAGGCGTCGGGCTTCAAGCAGATCCCGGGCATGGAGGCGGATGAGATCGAGTTCAAGATCACGATCATCGTGCGCGAGGACGGCACGATCGTGGCCTCGTCCGAGGTGATGGGGGAGTCGCAGGACTACGACTCGGTGACGTTCGACGAGGAGAGCGGCGAGTTCACGGCGACGCGCTCGCAGCAGGGCATGACGACGAAGATCGAGGCCACGCTCGAGGGGGAGACGCTCAGGGGAACGTGGAGCCTCGTGGAGCTCGGCTTCTCGGGCCCCTGGGAGGCGACCAAGACCGACGAGGAGCCGGACGAGTCGGAGGTGGGCGGCGGCGAGGCGGACGACAAGCCGGTCGAGATCGATCTCGAGGGCTTCGAGTCGCGAGGGGTCGAGCTGTCCATCCCCTCGGGGCGCCTGAGCGACCTCGTCTCCAACGACAAGGGGAACCTGATCTACGTGCGTTACGGCGCGGACGGACCGCCGGCGATCAAGCTCTACGACATTACGGACGACGAGCCGGAGGAGAAGATGGTGCTGGGGGGCGCGGGCCTCGTGGACATCTCGGCCGACGGCAAGAAGCTGCTGGTGGCGCAGGGCTCGGACCGGTTCGCGATCGTGGGGGCCGGCACAGGGCAGACCTTCGACAAGCCGCTCTCGACGGACGGGTTCGACAAACACATCGATCCGCGAGCGGAATGGGAGCAGATCTTCACCGACGCGTGGCGCCGGCACCGAGACTTCTTCTATGTCGCGAACATGCACGGCGTGGACTGGGACGCCGTGTACGAGCAATATCACGCGATGCTGGCGGACGCGGCGAGCCGGGAGGACGTGAGCTTCATTATCGGCGAGATGATCTCCGAGCTCAACGTCGGGCACGCGTACTACTGGGGCGGCGACGGCGAGAGCGAGGACAGCCGCACCGTGGGCATGCTCGGCGCCGACTTCGAGATCGCGACGGCCGAGGACGGCGAGGGCGAGCCGGTTTCGGCGTACCGCCTCGTCAAGCTGTACGAGGGGGCGTCGTGGGACTCCGACGCCCGCAACCCGCTGCTCCAGCAGGGCATGGACATCAAGCCCGGCGTCCACCTGCTGGCCGTGAACGGGCGGCGGGTCTCCACGGAGAAGGACCCGTGGGCCGCGTTCGTCGGGCTGGCGGGCAAGGAGACGACGCTCACGTTCGCGGACGCGCTCGTGGGCGACGAGGAGACGCGCAACGAGCGCGACCTCACCATCACGCTTCTGTCTTCGGAGCAGGATCTCCGCTACCGCGCGTGGATCGAGGCCAACCGCCAG
This sequence comes from uncultured Phycisphaeraceae bacterium, assembly GCA_964435785.1. GTDB lineage: Bacteria > Planctomycetota > Phycisphaerae > Phycisphaerales > UBA1924 > PNC22. The sequence goes on from CAYTAH010000012.1 coordinate 23,219, forward strand.
TACGTGGAGAAAGCGACCGAGGGGCAGGTCGGGTACATCTACGTCCCCGACACGGGCGTGAACGGGCAGAACAACCTGTTCCGGCAGTTCTACGGCCAGATCGGCAAGGCGGCGCTGATCATCGACGAGCGGTGGAACGGCGGCGGGCAGATCCCGACGCGGTTTATCGAGCTGCTCAACCGGCCGCGGACGAACTACTGGGCGCGGCGCGACGGCAAGGACTGGCCCTGGCCGCCGGACTCGCACCAGGGGCCCAAGTGCATGCTGATCAACGGCCTCGCGGGGTCGGGCGGCGACATGTTCCCGTGGCTCTTCCGCTTCAACGGCTTGGGCAAGCTCATCGGCACCCGCACCTGGGGCGGGCTGGTCGGCATCTCCGGCGTCCCGGGCCTGATCGACGGGGGCTACACCGCGGTGCCGACGTTCGGCTTCTACGAGACCGACGGGACGTGGGGGGTCGAGGGGCACGGCGTGGACCCGGATATCGAGGTCGTCGACGATCCCTCGAAGCTGGCGGAGGGCATCGATCCGCAGCTCGACGCCGCGATCGAGCTGATGCTCGGGGAGATCGAGACGCGGGGGTACCGCCCGGCGCCCCGGCCGGCCGACCCCGAGAGGGCCGGGATGGGCATCAAGGACGACGATCGATAGGCGAACCGGGCGATCGGCGCGCGGTCGGGAGCGATCCCGGCCGCGCGGCGTCTCCGGATGGATTGGCGCGGGGAAGGGGAAGCGCGTAGACTGAGCGCAGGAGAGCGCCGGGGCCCGGACCGGGCGCCGCTCGGCGAGAGGGGCGCGTCGCGCCCGGCGCCGGCTCCTGATACAGGGGAGTCAACGCGATGGGTTCGGGAGAGAGCCGCGGAAGCGGGTTTCATGGCCGGCCGGTGGCCGAGGGGCTCGAGGCCCGGGTCCTGCTGAGCGAGGCGAGGGAGCTCGCGGTGGTGGGGCTGACGTACGACGCGACCGACGGTTTCGCGCCGTACTTTGCCGAGCTCGAATGGCGCGAGGATCGCACCGTCACCGGCGACATGTACGTCCCCGGCGCCACGGGGCCCCAGGGCCCGACACCGACGCCGCTGACGGACCTGATCAACGGACCGAGCGGGGCGCTGCGGTCGTTCTTCAGCGGCGACGACTTCGAGCGCGCGTGGGGGGCGCGGGTCGAGCCCGACAGCGACTATCCCGGCGGCTGGATCCTCGGCGCCGATGGCGCGGGCTCGCTGGGCGAGATGGCCTTCGTGGTGGAGCGCTCCGTCGATGTGACCGCGGCCGATCTGGTCGGCGAGTGGGTGTTCCAGTTCACGCGGATGACCTCGACTGCCGTCTACACCTACCACAGCATCGTGTCCTCGAGCTTCAACGCGACGGGCGGGTTCTTTGCGCTCGGGCGCGGAGCCAACGTCACGCCGCCGGATCCCGATTACCTGGGCGAGGCGTTCCAGTACGTCGGCGCGTCGGACAGGGGCCGGTTCAACATCGTGCTGGCCAGCGGCGGCGACCAGGGCGTGCTCTTCGTCAGCCGCGACAGGTCGGTGGTGCTCTTCGCCGATCTCGATGAGCGCGATGGGGACACGTGGATGGGGGTGCTCCTGCGTCCGGGCGTGGCGCTCGAGAGGCAGGATGTCGCCGGGTCCTACCGCGTGGGCGCGCTGGCCGAGGGGGCGCGCACCCTGAGCCTGCTCGAAGGCCCTACGGGCTCGTGGCGGGTCGATCTCGACGAGGACGGATCGTTCGAGGTCTTCGACCTCGACGCGGCCGACAGCGGCTCGCCGGGAGAGGCGGCCCTCACGGGCACGTGGACGGTCTCCGGCTCGGTGGCCACGCTGACGGACGCCGAGGGCGACGTCGAAGTGGGGCTGCGGCTGAGCTCCAACGGGGCCTCGGCGCAGCTCACGCACTTCCGCTATCTCCGTGACGGGCTGTATGAGCGTCCGATGGGCTTCGTCACGCGCATCGCCCCCGACGCCGACGTGGACGACACAACGCTCGTCTCCGGCATCTTCGACGCCGAGGGCAGGCCGCTGGTCTTCGACCTCCGCCTCCAGGGCGACGCGTGGAGCGTCGTCGATCTGGACCGCTACGCGCTGGGCGATCGCCTCGGCGCAGCGCCCGCGGACATCGAGGCGTTCGCCGCCTCGGACGGGCGGATCATCGCCATGATCACGACCGACGAGGGCCTCTTCGCCGTCGAGCGGGACGGCGCGGGCTACTGGCGGGCCTCGAACCTCACGGCGGCGGTGGCGGGCGCGGAGAACATCGTCAGCACGGTCACCGTCTTCACCGACAGGCGCGGCGTCTCGCACGTGGCGGGTCTTACCGGCGCGGGCGAGGTGGTGACCTACACGTTCGATCCCAGAGCGCAGCGGGGACGCGGGGCGTGGTCGTACCTGAACATCAGCGACACGCACCTGACGCCGCAGGGCGAGGCGACGCCGCTGTTCGTCGGCCCGCTGATCAGCTACGTCACGTCCTGGAACGGCCTCAACATCGCGGGGCTCGACGCCGACGGGAACATCCGGGCGGTGTGGTCGGGCAACGGCGGGCTGGAGTGGCACGCGGCCAACCTGACCGCCATCACGCATGCGCCGCCGATGACCTCCGGTCTCACCGCGTATCTCACGGATTGGGGCGGGATCAATATCGTCGGCCTCAACTCGGGCGGGCGCGTCGTCGCGGCGTGGTGGGTGCCGGGCTTCGGGGGGCAGTGGCGCCAGGCGGACCTGACGACGGCCTCGCAGGGCCCGACCCTGACCGGCACGAGCCTGACGAGCTTCGTCGCTCCGTGGGGGGCGCTCAACGTCGCGGGGGTGGACGCCGAGGGCGACATCGTCGCGTACTGGTGGGTGCCGATCAACGAGAAGAACGGGCTCGGGTGGGAGTGGGCGAACCTCACGGCCGCCATCCCTGCCGACCAGCCTCGCCCCACCGAGCAGCTCCAGAGCCAGACCAACACCTCCCACGGGGGAGAGCTGAACATCCTCGGCACCGACGCCGCGACGGGCGATCTGCTCCGTCTGTTCTGGCGGGTGGACGACCAGTCGCCCTGGCGGGCGGAGAACGTGACGGCGGGGGCGGACTACGCCTGATCGCGGATTGCTCCCCGGTGTGGCCTTTCCGCAACGTCCGGCTTCAGCGGCGCGGGCGCGCTGTCGATCTGAGTCAACATGGACCCGAGCGACGGATGCCCCGATCATAACCCGTCTTCACATCCTCCCAAGCCCGCGATCCGCCGGCCGAGGCCGGCGCCGTGCGAGCCGGCCGCGTCGGGGGCGAGCGCCGACCGCCTGACGGTGCTCGCGCACGAGTTGGGCAACATCCTCGACGGCTCGCTCCGCTGCCTTGGGCTCGCCGAGCGGGCGCTGGACCCCGGGGACCACGAGGGAGTGGATCAGGGCGACGAGGCGCGGCGAAAGCTCGAGACCGTCCGTGTCGCGCTGCACCGGATGGCGGAGATCGTGGACGCGGCGATGAAGGGCGCGGCCTCGTCGCTGGGCTCGCGCCCGCTGCTCCCACCGGCGCCGATCGAGCTGGGCGAGGCGATCTTTCATGCGGTGGACGTGCTCACGCCGCTGGCCGACGAGCGCGGGGTGCGCCTCAAGGCGTGCGTCTCCAACGGGCTGAGCGGGGTGCCCGCGGGCAGCCTCTACCCGGTGATCGTCAACGGTCTGCGGAACGCGATCGAGGCGGTGGCCGCGGCGGGGCGGAGCGGGGCGGAGGGCGCGGGCTCCGTGGACATCAGCGCGGGCTGGACCGAGGACGGGCGGGTGCGGATCGTGATCCGCGACGACGGGGTGGGGCTGCCGAACGCGGCGACGGAGGCGATCTTCCGGTACGGCTTCTCGACCAAGCCGGGGGGCGCGGGCGTCGGTCTCGCGGTGGCGCGGGCGATCGTGGACGAGCTCCCCGAGGGGTCGCTGCGCCTCTTCAGCCGGGCGGACCGGCCGGGCTCGGCGCGTCCGGGGGCGATCTTCGAGGTCATGTTCCGCCCGGGCCCGCGCGACGGCGCGGGCTGAGCGTGGAGGCGCGATGAACCAGGCGAGGCCGACGCGCGTGCTCGTGGTGGACGACGACCCGATCGTCGCGGACTCGATCTCCGAGTTCCTCGCGGGCGAGGGGTACGAGACGTCCACGGCGCTGAATGCGGACGAGGCGGCGGCGCTGCTGGCCGAGGCGGGCGCGGGGGGCAGCGAGCAGCAGGCGAGGCCCTTCGCCGTCGTGGTGACCGACGTGTCGCTCCCGGGGCGGAGCGGCGTCGACCTGCTCCGCCACATCGGCAAGGCGCACCCGGGCGTCGCGGTGGTGATGCTCACGGGCTACGGGCACGTGGAGGGGGCTGTCGAGGCGCTGCGGCTTGGAGCGGTGGACTACCTGACCAAGCCGGTGGTGGACGATGAGCTGCGACTGGCGCTCGAGCGAGCGAGACGGCAGCACGCGCTGCTGGCCGAGAACACGCGCCTTCGTCACCAGCTCGACGCGCGGTACTCGCTCGACAGCATCATCGGGGCCGACCCGCGCATGCTGCGGACCTACGACCTGATCGAGGCCGTCGCTCCCAGCCGCACGACCGTGCTCATGTCGGGCGAGAGCGGGACGGGCAAGAGCCTGATCGCGCACGCGATCCACCACCGCTCGCCCCGGCGCGCCGAGCCGTTCGTGGAGCTCTCGTGCGGGTCGATCCCCGAGACGCTGCTCGAGAGCGAGCTGTTCGGGCACGTCAAGGGCGCATTCACCGGAGCCCACGCCGACAAGCCCGGGCGCTTCCTGGCGGCGCACGGGGGGACGATCTTCCTCGACGAGATCAACTCGGCCTCGCCGGCGATGCAGCTCAAGCTGCTGCGGGTGCTGCAGGAGCGGAAGTTCGAGCCGGTCGGCTCCACGAAGACGATCGAGGTGGACGTCCGCGTAATCCTCGCCAGCAACCAGCCCCTGGAGCGGCTGGTGGCCGAGGGGCAGTTCCGCCAGGACCTCTTCTACCGCATCAATGTCGTCATGATCGAGCTGCCGCCGCTGCGCGAGCGGGTGAGCGACATCCCGCTGCTCGCGGCCCATTTCCTCGAGCGGTACGGCGCGGAGCTGGGCAAGCAGGTCGTCGGCTTCAGCCAGGCGGCGCTGGACGCGCTCCGCCGCTACCCGTTCCCGGGCAACATCCGGGAGCTGGAGAACGTGGTGCAGCGGGCGGCGGTGCTCACGAAGGATCAGACGATCCAGCTCGGGGACCTCCCGCCCCAGGTCACGGGGGAGGCCGACAGCGGCGTGCTCGCCCGCCTGGCGGCAGGGGGCGCACCGATCCCGCCCTCGCTCCCGATGCTCGCGCCCGACACGCCCTGGCAGCCGATCTCCCTCGAGGAGGCGCTGCGCGAGCCCGAGCGGCTGATCATCCTCAAGGCGCTGCGGGCCAACGACTGGAACCGCCAGAAGACCGCCGACGATCTGGGCATCAACCGCACCACCCTTTACAAGAAGATGCGCCTGCTCGGGATCGACCCCGAGCGCGACGCGCGGCTCGCCGGCTGAGGCCGGTGGGGCGCCGGCGCCCGAGCGGCGCTCGCAGCGACGCCTTCGGGTCGGGCAGAGTCGCGGCTACGGCACGAGCCGGGCGATCCACGCCTCCGGCGAGGAGGTGCCGTTGAGCGCGTCGTCGTGCCAGCCCCAGCCGACGATGGTCGTGCCGTCGGGGCTGATGCCGCGGGCCTCACGCAGCTCCCAGTCGGTCAGGTCGATGCCGAGGGTGGGGAGGTAGCTGTTGAGATCGACCATGCCCGTGGCGGACGACCAGAGGAACGCGTGACCAGTCGTGATGCCGGAGCCGCCCGGAGACAGCTCGGTCGTTCCGTCGCTGGAGTAGCCGACGACGATCGAGCCGTCGCCGCTCACGTCCCGGGCGTAGGAGTAGGGGTAGCCGCCCAGGGTGCCCAGGTCAGACATCGTGCCGCCGGTCCACCGAAAGGCGCGGTCGCCGTTGCGCGAGGCGCTGAAGCCGACGACGACGGACCCGTCGGCATCGGCCGCGATCGCCTCGGAGTACGAGCCGCCGCGGAGTGTGCCGAGCAGGGCCATGCTCCCGCCGGCCCAACGGAAGGCGGCCTCGCTGTTCGCCTTGCTCTTGTTGGCGTAGCCGACGACGACGGCGCCGTCGCCGCTGATGCCCCACGCTTTCGACGAAACCCACCCCTTGCCCGAGGGCAGGCCGAGGTCGGTCATGACGCCCCCGCTCCAGCGGTACGCGCGCCCGGTGGTCAGCGTGCCGCTGTATCCCGCGATGGCCGAGCCGTCGTCACTGACGTCGTAGGCCCAGGAGGCGGGCCTGCCTGGAAGCAGCCCCAGGTCGGTCATCACTCCGCCGGTGTACACGAACGCGTGGTCGTTCGTGGCAGTTCCGCTCCAACCGACTATCACCGTCCCATCGTTGCTGATGCCGCGCCCCACCGACCACTGGCCGTTGGGGAGCGTTCCCAAGCTCGCCATCCCGCTGCCCACCGCCCAGCCCATTGCCCGGGCGCCCGTGGTTGGGCCGTTCGCGGGCGGGATGAACCCGTAGCCCGCGGCGACGCCGCTGTCGGTGACAGCCCGGGCGTACGACTCGGTCCCGCCGGCCATGAACCCCATCCCGCTGAAGCTCTGGGCCGACGCCACGCCCGCGGCCAGCCCGCTTGCGGCCACGAACGCTGCCCCGCGGCCCCCGCACGATGCGACGAAGGAGATGCGCATGACGATCACTCCCGGTTGGGATCCGTGCCGCGCCGCCCAACCCGTGGGCGCCGACGCGAACGGTCCTCCCGAGTCCGTGTCGTTCGGGACGATCTGTCACCGCGGCGCCGAAGAATCCTCGGATTCGGCGGCGCCCGGCCGGGCGGTCGCGCCCCGGCCCGGGCCAACTCACGCCACGCCCACCGCCTGCGCGTCGCGGTCGCTGAGCATCCCGCCGTCGGCGCGCTCCCTGACGGTGCCGTCCCGCTTCCAGCTTCGCTCGCAGCGGGGCTCCGAGCGCAGGTCGAGCACCCGGGGCTCGGAGGCCGCGGCATCAAGATCGATCCGGCTGACGCCGAGCATGTCGGCGAGATCGAGGGGCTCGAACCCGTCGAGCGCCCCGCCGGCGTTGGGCAGCACGACGCCCGCGTCGAGCGGGTTGTCCACGCCGAGTTCGGACTTGGCCTTCTCCATCGCGAGCAGCGCCCGGTCCCGGAGCGCCATCACGGCCTCCCATCGCGGATCCGTCTCGACGCCGAACGCCGCATCGCGCCCGACGCCAAGGAAGTCCTCGAGGTGGACGCACCGCGTCTCCTGGCCATCCTCGACCTTCCGGAGGGCGAGCCACGCCTCGTCGGCGGTGTGGGGCAGGACGGGGGCGAGCAGGCGGCAGAGGCCCTCGGTGAGGCCCCAGAGGGTGCTCTGCGTGCGCCGCCTGCGCGGCGAGCCGGGGGCGTCGCAGTAGAGCCGGTCCTTGACGGCGGCGAGGTAGACGGCGCTGAGGGTGTCGTTGCAGAAGTCGTAGAGCGAGGCGTGGGCCGTCTTGAAGTCGTAGCGGCGGTAGGCGTCGACGACGCGGCGCTCGAGGCGGTCGTAGGCCGCGAGCACCCAGGCGTCGAGGGAGGTGGCGAGCGGGCTCTCGCCGGGCGGGGGTCCGGCCGGCGTGAAGTCGGCGAGGTTGCTGAGCATGAAGCGGAGCGTGTTGCGCACCTTGCGGTAGCTCTCGCCGGCGAGCTTGAAGAACTCGTCGTCCACCTTCATGTCGTTCTCGTAGCTGAGGGAGCAGACCCACCAGCGGACCACGTCGGCCCCGTAGAGCTTGAAGAGGTCTTCGACGGTGTGGCCGGCGCTCTTGCTGAGCTTCTTGCCCTCCTTGTCCACCATGAACCCGTGGGTGAGGATCGCCTTGAACGGGGGACGACCCATCGCCCCGAGCGAGGCCAGGAGGGAGGACTGGAACCACCCGCGGTGCTGGTCGGAGCCCTCGAGGTAGAGCTCGACGGGGAACCCCTCGTCGCCGAGCCGCTCGCGCATGCACCCGTTCCACGTCGAGCCCGACTCGAACCAGACGTCGAGGATGTCGGGGCTCTTCTGGAGAGAAGCGACGGAGTGACGAAGCGACGAAGCGACCGAGTGGGGACAATCCGGGTCCTGTGCGGCGTCGTAGTGCTTGAGCAGCTCCGCTGGCCCGCTCTTGAACCACACTTCAGAGCCCTGCTCGCGCACGAGCCTCGCGACCGCGCGAACGCTCGCCGCGGTCATCAGGCACTGACCGTCCTCGGTGAAGAAGGCGGGGATGGGCAGGCCCCACGAGCGCTGCCGGCTGATGCACCAGTCCGGGCGCGACTCGAGCATGCCGCGCATGCGGTTTCGCCCCCAGGCGGGCACGAACTCCACGGCCGTCTCCGTCGAATCGAGGGCGAGTCGGCGAAGCGACCTGCCGTCGCGCTTCGCGGGGAGATCCACGCCGACGAACCACTGCTCCGTGCAGCGGAAGACGACGGGTGTCTTGCTGCGCCAGTCGTGGGGGTAGCTGTGCGTGAAGCGGTGGCTGTAGAAGAGGTGCCCGCTCGCACGCAGGGTGTCGGTGATCTTCTCGTTGGCCTCCCAGATGTCCATGCCGCGGAGCCACTCCGGCACGGTGGTGTCGTACCTGCCGTCGTGGCGTACCGGGCAATAGACGGGCAGCCCGACGCGCCGTCCGGTGTCGAAGTCTTCCGCGCCGTGGCCGGGCGCCGTGTGGACGAGGCCCGTGCCGTCCTCCAGCGTGACGTAGTCGGCCTCGACAACGGCGTAGCAGGCGGAGGTATCGGCGTCGGGGTCGTGAAGCGGGCGAGGAGCCACGGCGATGAAGGGATGCCTGTATCGGAGCCCGAGCAGCCGCCCGCCGCGCGTGCGCGCCAGCACGACGACCTCCTCGGCCTTCGCCGCCCTTGCCACGCGCTCGACGGCGTCGGCGGCCAGCACGGTGACATTCCCGTCCACCCAGACCAGCGCGTACTCGAAGCCGGGGTTCACCGCGATGGCGAGGTTCGCAGGGAGCGTCCACGGCGTCGTGGTCCAGATCATGAAGCTGGGTCGCACGCGCGGGCGCGTGCCCGGGGCGGGGACGGCGGACCCCGCCTCGCCCCCCTCCGGCGCCTCGTCGGCCTCCGCGCCGGGCGCTTCGGCGTCGTCCGGCAGTCCGAAGGCGTCGTACACCGCGCCGGCGTCCTCGGCCTCAAAGTCCACGTAGACCGAGAGGTCCTCGCGCTCGTAATACTCGAGCTCCGCCTCGGCGAGGGCGGTCTCGTTGGCGACGCTCCAGTGCACGGGCTTGAGCGCGCGGTAGACCAGCCCCTGCTCGACCAGCGCCGCCAGCGTCTCGAGGACGGCGCCCTCGAAGGCGGGGTGCATGGTCAGGTAGGGGTTCTCGTAGTCGGCGAGCGTGAGCAGGCGGACCAGCTCGCCCGCCTGGAGCTTGACGTACTTCTCGGCGTACGACTGGCACTCGCGCCGGATCGCGATCTTGCGGGTGTCGTCCTCGAGCGCGGCGAGCTTCTTGTCCTTGCCGCTCTCGACGAGCCCGGTCATCACCTTGTGCTCGATGGGCAGGCCGTGGCAGTCCCACCCCGGCACGAAGGGCACGTCGTAGCCCATCATCGATCGCGATCGGACGACGATGTCCTTGAGCGTCTTGTTCAGCACGTGCCCGAGGTGGATCGAGCCGTTGGCGTAGGGCGGGCCGTCGTGGAAGACGAACTTCTCACGCCCTGCGCGGCTCTCGCGCAGGCGGCCGTAGAGCCCCATCGCCTGCCATCGCTTGACGCTCGCAGGCTCGTTCTGCACGAGGTTCGCCTTCATCGGGAAGGAGGTCCTCGGCAGGTTCAGCGTGTCCTTGTAGCGGCTGGCGGCCTTCTTTTCGGATTGCGCGGGCGCTTCGCTCATGGCTATCGCTCTCGGGGGCGGTGCGTCCGCCCGGCTGTGAAACTCGGATGTGGAGGGTAGCGTCGCGACGGGCCCCGCCGGGGTCGGCACGGGCGGCGACCGCCCGCGCCCCCAACGGGGCTAGCGAATTCGTGGGCCGATCACAGCCCGGAGCGACCGGATGTCGCGCGGCGACGCCATGGCGGAATCTTCGGCCGCCGATGCCCCCCGGGCAAGCGATTCCTCGGAAATCGTGGGCGCGAGGCCCTCAGCGGAGCTCGAAGATCGTCTGCGTGCGGAGCACGATCCCCTGATTGGCCAGGAGGTGGTACGCCTGCACGTGCATCTCCCGGCTGAGCCTCTGCATATCGAGCATCGACAGGCAGGGGCCGACCTCGTCGTCCCACTGGTGGACCAGCGCGTCGGACTCGCGCCCGAATGCCCGCAGCTCCTCGAACGTGGCCATGTAGAGGTTCTCGGCGAGCGTCTCGGTCTGCACCGTCGTGATGTAGTTCACGGGAGAGGTCTTGAAGGAGTGGTCGAAATCGCGCTCGCCGGCGCACAAAAAGGCCGTGATGACACCGGTGTTCGGCAGGCCGCGGTCCTGGTCGGTGACCAGCTCGCACGCGCAGAGAGAGCCCATCTCGAACCGCAGCAGGTGGGAGCCGCCCATCAGCCAGGCCTCGAACTCGAACGCGCTGACGTTCTCCACCCGGCGGGCTTTGAGGTCGAAGAACTCCGGATGGAGTGCGCGATCGTACAGGATCACCTGGTAGGTCTGCAGGCTGTTGAGCTTCGCTGCGTTTTCCATGCGTGCCCTCGTTTGACCTCGCGACGGCGTGAGCTCCGGCCCATGCGCGTCTGCTGTGCGGTCACCCCCCCGACACGACAAACGGATTCGGGTAAGTTGGTGGCCACTATACCCTCGGCCGGGCGCCCCGACCAACCGCCACCACCCCGGCATTGGTGGCGGAGTCACGAGTAGCCACAACATATCCGGTCGTCGGGGGCCGAGTCCATGCCTTTTCCACAAGCGGTTGCGATTTTCGCTACGCTGTGCGTGCGCCTCTGGGGCAGGCCCCGGGGTTCTCATCGATGGGCCAGATGGATCGGCGAATCAGGATCTTGCGTCGGCTACGCCCCGGCGAACGTCTCGCGGCCATCGCGGGGGCGCTGCCCCACGGCTCCGATGCCGAACGCGAGGCGATCTCGCTGCTCCTCGTCGAGCTCGCGGCGACGGAGCCGGCCGGAGGCGCCGGGTCGCAGGTGAGGGTCGGCGCGGTGCGGACGCTGGCGATCCAGTGGAGGTTTGTTCCCACCGCCTTGCGCCAGCTCGCGCTGGCCGCGTGCCGGGGCGCCTGGGCCGAAGCGATCGCGGGTCTCGAGGAGCGCGCCATCGCCGAGGGCGGTGTGTCGCTCGCGGAGCTGGTCATCGATTCGTCCGACCCGGCGGCGGCGGGGGCCCTGCCCCGCGTGCTGGAGCAGGGCGACGCGGGCGCCGCGGCGGCGGCAGCCCAGGCGTTGCTCGCGCTGGCGATCCGGCTCACCGGACAGGATGAGCCGGCGCTCCTCGGGCTCGAGCGGCGTGCGCCGGCACTGCGCCCCGCGCTCGATCCGGACGTGCCCTCGTGGTCCGACGCCGAGTTTCGGCTCGTGCTCGACGCGGTGACCCGGGGCGTAGACAGCTTCGATGCGCATCGGCGGAAGGAGCTCCTTCTTGCCGCCCTTCTGCTTCTCGAGCGTCCGAGCACGTGCCTGCAAGACACGCCGCTGAGGGCGCTCGTGTCGGATCCGGGCTCGGCCGCGGGTCGCACGCTCCGCTCCGCCCTGCGCCGGGGCCGGGCGCCGATCGCACGAGGGCGCGCCTGGGATTGGCTGCGGGAGACCGCGGTCGCCGGCGCGTGCGCCGAGCGGCTCGCGCGCGCGCCGACCGTCGCGGACCACGCGGCCGTGCTTGAGGCCGGTCATCTGGCGCTCGCCCCCGCGAGAGAGGCGGGCCTGCGCCTGATCCCGCTGAGCACGCGCCCGGCGCCCGCGGAGACCGTGCCGCCGGGGGCCGAGGGGCTTCGCCGGCGGGTGCACCCGGACGGCCCGGCGCCGGACCGGGTCTCGCTCCAGTTGCTCGGGTTCGCCGCCCGGCGGCGCACGCCCCGCTTCGTCGCGTGTCTGGAGGCCGACGAGGCGTCACGAGACCTCGCCCTGGATCCGTTCCTGACGGACCCGGACCCGGTGGTGCGTCTGGCGGCGTCGAGGGTCGTCTCGGCGACCGCTGCGCGGGACTTCTGCCTCGACGGGTGCGAGGCGATCGCGCGATCGGCGGCGTTCGCCGTGAGCGCCTGCGGCGTTCCCGAGTCGGGCCGCCTCCGCGCCGGGGACGCCGGGCGTCGTCGGTTCGCTCGGGTGCTGGAGCGCTCGCCGCACGGCCCCGTGCGGTGGATCGGGGTCGAGGAGTCGGATCGGTTGACTCCGGGATGCCGCAACGCGTCGCGGGCGATCGCCGCGAGGCGGGCGTTCGCGGCCGACGCCTCGACGTTCGTGGACTGGGTACGGGACACGGTGCGCTCGGGCGATGCCGACGCCTCCGTGGGGGCGCTGATGACCGCCAGGCGCATCCGCGTGGTCTCGGAGATCGAGCCGCTGGCGCTCTCGATCATCCGGGAGTCGCTGCACGGGCGCAGCGCCGCGCCGGAGCGGCTGGTGGCGACCGCGGTCGCCTGCCTGGGCGATCTCCGCGCCGGCAGGGCCGCCGGGGTGCTCGCCGAGTGCCTGGCCCGGCACCACGACCCGCGCGTGCGCTCCAACGCCGCCGAAGCGTTCGCGAGGTGCCGGCGGGGCGAGCCGTTGGACGGCGCGCTGGAGGCGAGCCTCGCCGACGCTCACCATCGGGTCCGGGCGAGCGCGGTGCGCACGCTTCTGGCCCCGTGGCCGGAGCCGAAGCCTGGGGCGGGCGCGTCCGGGGCGTCGGTCGGGGCTCTGGGCGAGATGCTGCTCGACGCGCGGGCGCCACACCGGCTGGCCGGGGTGTGGGTGGTGCAGCGTTCGCTCTCGGCGGGGATGCGGGGCGTGATCGGCCGGCGCTGGCAGGAGGTGACAGCGCGCGTGCGCTGGCTCGCCGACGGCGACGCCGATGAGGCGGTCCGAGCGAGGGCCGGAGCGGTCGTTCGGCGGCTCGATGCGGCGCTCGCGGGACTGGGGCCGGGAGGGGCGGGGGGCCTTGACCCATGAGCGCACTCGTGCAGGGGTCGGGAACGGCGACGCGCGACGCCCCCATCCGGGCGATGGTCCAGCAGAACCGCGATCGCGGGGTGGAGCCGTGGGCGCGTCGCGATCTCCCCTGGGGCACACTCGGCGTGCTTGGCGCCGTCGCCTGGGGCGCGGCCGTCGTTGCGTGGTGGGTCCATCGCAGGCGGCGCCGGGCCTGCCCGCCGGCCGAGCGCGCCTTTCTTCTCATGTCGCGCAGGCTGGGGCTCGATCGATCGGCACGCGGCCTAATCAAGGAGATCGCGGCCGAGTGCGGGCTCGAGCCGCTGACGCTCTTGGTGAGCCCCAGCGCGCTCCACGACGCGCTGACGCGGATCGACCGGCAGCGGTGGAGGGAGCGCGCCGGCTGGAGGAAACTCCTCTCGCTCGCCGAGGCGGCCTAAGCCCCCGGGCTCAGCGCCCTGCGGACCAGGGTGGCGGCGGCGCGGACGTCGGGGATGCGAGCGGCCCCCGCCTCGCGCTCGATGACCAGATCGCACGAGAGGCCCGAGGCGCGGTACACCCCGAAGAACTCGCCCCAGCGGACGGCGCCCTCTCCGGCGGCGACCTCGCTGCCCCAGGTGCCCGGCTCGTCGGTCGGCAGCGCGTCCTTGATGTGGATCTGCGCGACGCGCGGGCCCAGCGCGCGGAGCGACTCGATCGGGTCGCCCATCCCGTAGAGGATCATGTTGGCCGGGTCGAAGTTGACGCCGACCGACTCGGGCAGCTCCGCGAGCACGCCGAGCAGCGTGTCGGCGGACTCCTGCCCTGTCTCGAAGGCGACGCGCACCCCGCGCTCCGCGAACACCTCGACGAGCCGGCGGAGGCGGTCGAGCATGACCGATCGCTCCGGATCGTCGGCCTCCTCGGGGAGGAACCCGGCGTGGAACGTGACGAGCGAGAGGCCCAGACGCTCGGCGAGCGAGGCGTTCCCCCTGGCCGCGGCGAGATTCTCCTCCCACGTCGCGTCGGGCCGGACGCCGCCGGTGGCCCTGATCGAACGCAGCGTCGAGTAATCCTCCCCCTTCATGGCCATCATGCCCGAGATGATCGAGATCCCGTTGGCCTCGAGCACTCGGAGGGACTCGGCCTCGTGCCACGCTCCCCTGCGCACCGGGTCGAGGGCGAGCTGCACCGAGTCGATCCCGCACTGGCCGACCTTGGCGGCCAGGTCGGCCGGGCTCGAGGGCTGGAGCGACCAGGAGCACACGCCGAGGCGGGGCATCAGACCGCGGTCTCCGTGTCGCCGGCCTGCAGGGGCGTCTTCTCCACATCGCGCTCGCTCGGTGCGAGCCGGTCGCGGAAGAGCAGGAAGAAGACGACCATGACACCGGCCGCGAAGAGGCAGGGGATGATCCAGACCTTGTCCCACGCGACGACCGAGACGCCCTCGCCGACGGTGGTGGTGTATCGCTGCACGAGAGTCCCCGCGGCCTGGGCGCCGATGAGCATGCCCAGCCCCTGCGTGACGAGCACGAGGAAGCCCTGCGCCGCCCCTCGGATGTGCGCCGAGGCCTTCTTGTCCGTGTAGATGAAGCCCGTCACGAAGAAGAAGTCGTAGCAGATGCCGTGCAGGACGATGCCTCCGAGCACCATCCACATGACGTGATTCCCTCCGGCGCCGTCCCATGCGCCGGCGAAGAGGCCGTAGCGGGCCACCCACGCGCCCATGCCGATCAGGAGCATCCACTTCACGCCGAGCCGCGCGAAGAGCAGGGGCATCACGAGCATGAAGAAGATCTCGGACATCTGCCCCGTTGACATGACGGCGGCGATGCGCTCATAGCCCACGGCGCCCGCGTATGTTGCCGCGAAGGCGTAGTACGCGGCGAGCGGGATGCAGATCAGGAAGGAGCAGACGATGAAGACGGCGAACGACCGCTGCTTCATGAGAGAGAGCGCGTCGAGACCGAGCGCGTCGCGGGCGGAGAAGGGCTTGCCCTTGGCGGGGGGCGGCGTGTGCGGCAGAAAGAAGCTGTAGATGCCGAGGATGATCCCTGACGCCCCGGCCACGTAGAACATGCCCGCGTGGGTGTCGAGGTGCGAGAGCGAGATGACCCAGTTCGCGACGATCCAGCCGATCGTGCCCCAGACGCGGATGAGCGGGAACTGCCTCTCCTGGTTGGTGAGATTGTGGAATGCCAGCGTGTTCGTCAGGCCCAGCGTGGGCATGTAGAGCAGCATGTGCACGAAGATGACGCCGATGAAGAGCTGCGGGGAGACCCCGATCGCCCACGGCGCCGCGAGGAGCACGGCCCCTCCGAGGAGGTGCATCATCGCGAGCACGCGCTCGGTTGCGAAGAAGCGGTCCGCGACCATGCCGAGAAAGAAGGGCGAGATGATGGCCGCGATGGGGCCCATCGAGTACGCGCTGCCGATGAGCGTGCCGGAGATTCCCCGCGCGGTCATGAAGGGGCTCATCGTGACATACCACGCGCCCCACAGGAAAAACTGCAGGAACATCATCGCCGAGAGCTGGGTGGCGATGACGGGACCGGACCGCGTCGGATGGGCGTGCATCGGGGGGACCTCCGCCGCGACGGGTGCGGCGCACGGATGAAGCGGCTGCGCGCGGCAGGGTAGCAAAAAGCGCCCCCGCCGGTCGCGGCGCAGGGGCGCGGTGGTCGGTGCAGGTGTTTTTTCCGGGCTTAGATATTTACGACATCGAGGGGTACAATTCGGCCACGCAGCAGGAGGTAGATCCACGCCATGCGCATCGGGATCCCAAGGGAAGTCTTCCAGGACGAACGGCGCGTGGCGGCGACGCCGCGCAACGTCAAGCAGCTGTGCCAATCCGGCTTCGAGGTCTGGGTCGAGAAGGGTGCCGGGGAATTTGCCGAGCACCCCGACGCCGGCTACGCGGAGGCCGGGGCGCAGATCGTGGACGAGGTCGAGCGGCTCTGGGCCGAGTGCGACATCGTGCTCAAGGTCCGTCCACCCCAGCTTCACCCGTTTTCGGGGAAGCACGAGGCGGACTTGATCCGGCCCGGGGCGTGCCTGATCGGGTTCATCTGGCCGGCCCAGAGCAAGGAGCTGCTCGAGAAGCTCGCCGCCCGGAACGTCACGACGATCGCTATGGACGCGGTCCCCCGTATCACTCGCGCGCAGAAGGTCGACGCCCTCTCGGCGATGGCCAACGCGGCGGGGTATCGCGCGGTCATCGAAGCCGCGGCGGTCTACCCCCGCTTCCTTGCCGGTCAGGTCACCGCGGCCGGTTCGATCCCTCCCGCCAAGGTGCTGGTGATCGGGGCCGGCGTGGCCGGGCTGGCGGCGATCGGGGCGGCGCGCGGTCTCGGCGCGATCGTCCGGGCGTTCGACACGCGTCCGGAGGCGCTCGAGCAGGTGCGCAGCATGGGCGCCGAGCCGATCGAGCTCGACTTCAAGGAGGAGGGGCGCGGCGAGGGTGGCTACGCCAAGCAGATGTCCGACGCCTTCCTGGAGGCCGAGCGGGCCCTCTTCGCCCGCCAGGCGATGGAAGTCGACATCATCATCACGACGGCCCTCATCCCCGGGAAGGAGGCCCCCAAGCTCATCACGGCGGGGATGGTCGAGTCGATGCGCGAGGGTTCGGTGATCGTGGACCTCGCCTCGCAGCAGGGCGGCAACTGCAGCCTCACCCAGCCGGGGAAGGTGATCAACCACAAGGGCGTGCGGATCATCGGCTACACCGATCTGCCCAGCCGCATGGCCCTCCAGGCGAGCTGGCTCTACGGCTCGGTCCTCGTGAACATGATCGATGAGATGGGCGGGGGGCAGAATTTCCACGTCGACGAGGGCAACGAGGTCGTGCGCGGGGCCCTCGTCACCCACGCCGGGAAGGTCACGTGGCCCCCGCCGAAGCCGGAGCCCAAGCCGGTGCCGGCGCCGCCCGCGGCCGCGAAGCCGGCGCCGCACCGTGCCGAGCACCACCACGACCAGCCCTGGCACGAGCCGTCGGGGCAGGTCGGGAAGAAGGACGCGGCGCCCGCGCCGAAGCGGGCCAAGGGCGTGGTGTGGCTGGTCGTGGCGGCGCTGGCGATCATCGGTGTCGGGTCGGCGGCCCCGGAGTCGTTCCTGAGTCACCTGACGGTCTTCGTGCTCGCGTGCTTCGTGGGCTGGCAGGTGATCTGGAACGTGACGCCCGCGCTGCACACGCCTCTGATGAGCGTGACGAACGCGATCAGCGGCATCATCGTCATCGGCGGCATGCTCCATCTCTCCGGGGACGAGCTGTGGAGCTGGGCCACCATGCTTGGGTTCGTCGCCGTTCTGGTCGCCGCGATCAACATCGCGGGCGGCTTCCTTGTCACCCGTCGCATGCTCGCGATGTTCCAGAAATAGCTCGCCATGGCCGACAACCTCGTCATCATCGCCTATATCGTCGCCGCCGCGCTCTTCATCCTGAGCCTCGCGGGGCTCTCGAACCCGGAGACCGCCCGGCGGGGGAATGTGTTCGGCATCATCGGCATGCTGATCGCCCTGGTGGCGACAGCGGCCCAGGCCGAGTTCACCGGGTACCTGCCGCTGCTGGTGGCCGTCGTCCCGGCGGGCATCATCGGCGCGGTGGTCGCCGCGCGTGTCAAGATGACCGAGATGCCGCAGCTCGTCGCCGCCCTGCACAGCTTCGTGGGCATCGCGGCGGTGCTGGTCGGCTTCTCGACGCTCATCGAGCCCGAGGCCGAGCTGACCGGCGCCGAGCGGAACATCCAGCTCGGCGAGATCTTCGTGGGGGTGTGCATCGGGTCGATCACCTTCACCGGGTCGGTCATCGCCTGCGGCAAGCTGCACGGGGTGATCTCCGGCAGGCCGATCCTGCTTCCCGGCCGGCATCTGCTCAACCTCGCGATGCTCATCGCGACGATCGTGCTCGGGGTGATGTTCGTCCGCTCGGACGTGCCCGCGACCCAGATGGTGCTCCTGGTGATCGCCACGGTGATCACGGGCGTGGTCGGGGTGCACCTGGTCGGGGCCATCGGCGGGGCGGACATGCCGGTCGTCGTCTCGATGCTCAACAGCTACTCCGGCTGGGCCGCGGCGGCCGCGGGCTTCATGCTCTCCAACGACCTGCTCATCATCACGGGCGCCCTGGTGGGGTCGAGCGGCGCGATCCTGAGCTACATCATGTGCCGGGGTATGAACCGCTCGTTCATCAGCGTCATGCTGGGCGGCTTCGGCACCGGCGAGGGCGTCGCGCCCACCGCGATCGAGGGCGAGCACCGGGAGATCAACGCGTCGGAGACGGCGGGGCTGCTCCGCTCCGCCCGGCACGTCGTCGTGGTGCCGGGGTACGGCATGGCGGTGGCGCAGGCCCAGCACGCGCTGGCCGATGTGACCCGGACGCTGCGGGAGGACGGCGTGGACGTGCGTTTCGCGATCCACCCGGTCGCCGGCCGCCTGCCGGGGCACATGAACGTGCTGCTGGCCGAGGCGCACGTCCCCTACGACATCGTGCTGGAGATGAGCGAGATCAACGAGGACTTCCCGGAGACGGACGTCGCGCTGGTGATCGGCGCCAACGACATCGTGAACCCCAGCGCCCAGGAAGACCCCGGCAGCCCGATCGCGGGGATGCCGGTGCTCGAGGTCTGGAAGGCCCGCGACGTGATCGTGATGAAGCGGAGCATGGCGAGCGGCTACGCGGGCATCCCCAACCCGCTCTTCTACCGGCCCAACACCCGGATGCTCTTCGGCGACGCGAAGAAGGTCGTCGAGGCGATCCGCGCCGAGCTTCCGTCGGGAGCGCCCGAGCTTCAGAAGGCGTCGGCCTCCCGGTAGGCGTCGATCACCGCGCGGTCCCCCTCCTCGCCCTGCATGCTGTTGCCGTGCTCCATGCCGAGCACGCCCCGATAGCCCTTGGCGTGGACATGCCTGAAGACGTTGCGGTAGTTGATCTCGCCCGTGCCGGGCTCGCGGCGCCCGGGGTTGTCACCCGTCTGGAAGTACGCGATCTCGCCCCACGCCAGGTCGATGTTGGGGATCAGGTTCCCCTCGGTGATCTGCTGGTGGTAGATGTCGAAGAGAATCTTGCACGCCGGTGAGTTCACGGCGCGGCAGACCTCGTAGGCCTGGGCGGCCTTGGAGAGGAACATCCCCGGGTGGTCGCGCCAGGGGTTCAGCGGCTCGAGCACCATCACCAGCCCGTGGGGCTCGAAGATCTCCGCGCCGCGCCGGAGCTGGTCCACGACGTGGGCCGTCTGATAGCCCATCTCGAGGTTGGGCACGAGCGTGCCGGGGACGACGGTCATCCACCTGGCGTTGACGCGCTTGGCGACCTCGACGGCGTGGCGGCAGTCCTTCAGAAACTGCTCGCGCGAGTCCTCCTTGCCCTGCACGAAGTGCGGGCCCCACGCGGTCGCCATGCTCACGACGAAGACGCCCATAGTCATGCCCAGCTCGTCCATCGTCCTCGCGAAGCTCTCCTGGAACTCGGCGGACTGGCCGGCCATGCCGTTGTCCTCCCAGGCGGTGAAGCCCTGGTCGGCCGCGAAGCGGAGCTGGTCGAGCGGGTCGTCGCCGGCGAGGTTGCGGAACATGCCGAAGTGCGGCGCGTACTTGAGCCTGAAGGGCTCGGCACGCGACCCCGGGCTGGGTGCGGCGCTGGCTGCGGTCGCGCTGGTCATGGCGGCGGCTCCGGCGGCGACGGACGTGGCGAGGAATTCACGGCGGTGCATGGCGGCTCTCGAAGGGCCGCCCGGGCGAGGAGCCCGGGCGGGCGATGGTTGCTGGTCGGGCGGGGCCGTCAGAGCAGCTCGGTCTTGCCCGGGACGGCGACGGGCGGCACCTCGCAGGGGCCGAAGCTGTAGCTGGGCGGCGTGAGGTCGAGCTTGGAGTTGACCGCGAAGTCCCAGGTGACCTCCTTGCCGGTGTAGGCGCTCATCCGCCCCATGATCGCGGTGAGCGTGCTCTCGGCGACCTGCTTGAGCTCGTTGACGCGGTTGCCGGAGCGGATCGCGGCGATGAGGTCGATGTGCTCCTGCACGTAGGGGCTGGTCTGCTGGCCCTTGAACTTCCACTCGCCGGGCCCGTAGATCTCGGCGAAATTAGAGGTGGTCTTCATCCACCCCTCGGTGCCGCGGACGCGCTCCTCCACGCGGTTGGCGCACCCGTTCGCCTGGCGGCACAGGCTGTGGAGGACGAACCCGTTCTCGTACTCGTACTCGACGGCGAAGTGGTCGAAGATGTGGCCGAAGCGCGGGTCGGTCCGTGTCTGGCGTCCGCCCATGCCCATGGCGCGGACGGGCGGGCCGCCGTTGATCCAGTTGATGACGTCCAGGTTGTGCACGTGCTGCTCGACGATGTGGTCGCCGCTGAGCCAGGTGAAGTAGAGCCAGTTCCGGATCTGCCACTCCATGTCGCTCATTTCGGGCGTGCGCTGCGCGTCCCACAACTCGCCCATGTTCCAGTAGCACGATCCGGAGACCAGGCCCCCGATCGCGCCGTTCTTGATGCGATCCATCGCCTCGAGGTAGCACTTCTCGTGGCGGCGCTGCGTGCCCGCGACCACGCAGAGCTTGCGGCGCTCGGCCTCCTCATGCGCGGCGAAGACGGCGCGGATGCCCGTCGGATCGACCGCGACGGGCTTCTCGGTGAAGACATGCTTGCCGCTCCCGACCGCCCGCGCAAGGTGCATCGGCCGGAAGTGGGGGGGTGTCGCGAGGATCACGTAATCGTTCCCCTGCGAGCACAGCCGCTTGAAGGCGTCGATCCCCGTGAAGCAGTCCCGATCGGTCGCGGTGATGCGATCGCCCCACTCGCTCACAAGGGCCGAGCGCGCCGACTCGATCCGCTCGGGGAACAGGTCGGCGAAGTGGGATATCACCACGTCCTCGTCGGCCGAGAGCGCGTCGTTGGCCGCCCCGGTCCCGCGCCCGCCGCACCCGATCACGCCGACCTTGATCGTCTGGCGCGCGCCCCCCGCCCACGCCCTGCCGACGATCGGCGACGTCAGCGCGCCGCCGGCGAGCGCCGCCGCGGAGAGCCCGCTGGTTCGAACGAAGTCCCGGCGCGAAATCCCGCTATTCCCGCTGTCCATTGCACCCTCCGATTCTCACATGGCGAACACGCGATCCATCCGCCGGGCGATGTCGGTCAGCCGGGCCTCGTCGCCGCCGCGCACCTCCGCGGCGGCCCAGCCCCCGTACCCCACGTCGCGCAGCGCCTGCATGACCCGGTCCCAGCCGCAGCTCCCCTCGCCGATCTCGACCTCGAAGCCCTTCCACCTGCCCTCGCCGTCGAGCTTCTCGCGGCTGTACTCCTTGATGTCGAGCCGGTAGACGCGGTGACCCAGCGTCCTGATCCAGTGCTCGGGCCAGCCGTAGAGCACGACGTTGCCGACGTCGAAGTGAAAGCCGACGACCGGCGACTCGAACTCGTCCACGTAGCGAGCGGCCTCGACCGGGCTGAGCAGGAAGTTGTTCCAGACGTTCTCGAGGGAGATCTTGACGCCCAGCTCCTCGGCGAGGGGGATGGTCTTTCGGATCTCCTCCTGGGAGCGTCCGTACGCGTCGGCGTAGGAGATCCGCTCGTTCACCACGGCGGGCACGAGCAGCACCGAGCCGCCGCCGTACTCGTGGCAGTCGCGGATCGCGGCCCGCAGGGCCTCGACGCCGGCGGCCCGGACGTCCGCATCGGGGTCGCCCAGCGTCTTGCTCCAGTGCACCGAGTCCACGACGCCCGGCACGGCGACCCCCGTCGCCTCGACCGCCTCGCGGACCTCGGAGGCGGGCGGCCCGCCGGGCGCGTCGAGCTCGATCCCCTCGAAGCCGCAGGCCCTGGCGATCTCGAACTTCTCCAGCACCGTGGCGCCCGGCCCGATCATGCCGTACTTGAGCGCCTTACGGAGCATCGTGGATCTCACTTCCGGGACGCGGGATGCCCCGGCGGCGGCGGGCCACAGGATCGCGCCCGCGACGACCCCAGTCCCCGCGGCGAGCACGTCGCGCCTGGAAAGTGTGGGCTTCTCCCCGCTCATAGGCCGGCCTCGCTTTAGAAGAGCTTCGTCTGCCCTGGGATCGCCACGGGCGGCGTCTCGAGGTCGCCCCAGGCATACTCGGTCGGGCCGAGACGCTCCTCGGACTTGAGCGCCTGCTCCCACGTCACGACCTGCCCGGTGTAGGCGGCCATGCGCCCCATGATCGCCATGAGGTTGCTGTGCGCCCCGCGCACGCAGTCGTTGATCGGCTTGCCCGCCCGGATGGAGGCCCACAGCTCGTTGTGCTCGTGCTGGTACATGTCGTCCGAGCCGCCGGTGTAGCGCCACAGATCGCTGCCCGAGTGGTTGCGGCAGTGGATGCTGCCCGGGTCCCAGCCGTTGATCGTCGCCGCTCCGGCGGTGCTGTAGATGTAGTCGGTGTTGTCGCCCGGGGTGTTCTGCATCTGGCGGCAGGTGTGGAACGCGCGGCGTCCGTCGTCGTACTCGTAGACCACCGCGAAGTGGTCGTAGGCGTCGCCATGCTCCGGCCCGGAACGCGCCGCACGGCCGCCGAGGCACGTTGCGCGCGAGGGCAGCTTGTCGCCCAGGGCCCACGCCATGCGGTCGATCGAGTGGATCGCCTGCTCCACGATGTGGTCGCCGGAGATCCAGGTGAAGTGCCACCAGTTCCGCATCTGGAACTCCATGTCGCTCCAGCCGGCCTGGCGGGGGCGCTTCGGGAGCGTGCCGCCGTGATAGGTCGTGTGCACCGTGGTGACGTCGCCGATCGTTCCGTCCAGCACCTTGCCGAACCCGGCGCGCATCGCGTCGTGATACCGCCAGCAGAAGCCGACCTGGAGGGCCAGGCCCTTGCGCTGCGCCTCGGCCGCCGACTCAAGGACGGAGCGGATGCCCGGTCCGTCCACCGCGACGGGCTTCTCGGCGAAGACGTGCTTGCCGGCCGCGATCGCCGCCTTCAGCTGCGCCGGGCGGAAGTGGGGGTAGGCGGTCAGCAGCACGGCGTCGACGCCGCTGGCCAGGACGTGCTCGTGCGCGTCGAAACCGACGAAGCGCCGCTCCTCAGGGACCTGCACCTTGTCGCGCCACATGCTCCCGGACTGCTCGTCCTCGTCGAGCCCCGCCATCTCCTCCATGATCCCGGCGTGCGAGGAGGCCACGCGCTCCGGGAAGACGTCGGCCATGGACCAGAGCACGATGCCGGGATCGGCCCTGAGCGCCTGCACCGCGGCGCCGGTGCCCCGCCCGCCGCACCCGATCAGGCCGATCCTGATCCGGTCCGAGCCGCCGGCGTACGCGAGCACGGGTCCAGCGAGGCTCGTCGCGGCGAGGGCGGCGGCCGAGCCTTTCACGAAGTCGCGGCGCGTGATGCTCCCTCTCTCTCGGTGATCCATGGCGTGCTCCTCCACGGGCGCGGTCAGTCGGAGGACTCCGACCGCGGCGCGTCCGGCTCACAGACTACGCGAATCCCAACCCAAGTGCAGTCTGCGAGCCACCACTTGCTCTTGGGGATCTGGGGATCGGTCGCGTTCCAGCTGCGGTGGGGCTTCTGCCGGGCCTCGGGCGTGAGCAGCGCCGGTTCGTCGAGGTATGACCCGCCGCGGACGATCGGCTTGCCCTCGGCGTCGGTGCACCACTCGCCGACGTTGCCGAGGAGGTCGTAGAGCCCGAGGTCGTCGGGTTCCTTGGTCGCGCTCTCCCTGGTGGTCTCCTCGGTGTTGCCCGCGTGCCAGCACCGGGCGTCCACGAGCTCCGGCGTCGTTCCGGAACGCTCGGCGATGGCCTGCCACTCCTCTTCGGTCGGAAGACGGAACCTGCGTCCCGTCTTGTGGCCGAGCCAGTTGCAGAACTCCTGGGCCGCGAGGTGGCTCATGCCCATGGCGGGGAAGTTGGTGTGCCCCCAGCCCCGGTCCATGTTGATGTAGGGCTTGGTCGGCCGGGTGACGACGTCGGCGTCGTCGGGGTTGGCGGGGTCGGCCTGGTCGAGGCCGTAGATGAACGTGTCGTAGTGGTCCCAGCTAATCTCGCGCCGCGCGACGAGCAGGGTCTTGCCGTCGGCGATCTCGACCGGCACGAGCTCGAGCGAGAGCGTCGTCGCTGGGATCTCCACCAGCTCGGGAACGACCGTCTCCGTCGCCTCGACGGCCGATTGGGCGCGGGCCCCGCCCGGGGTCGCCGTGACGAGCACGCCGCCGACCAGTACCGCGTATCGTGCCCCCGTGGACGCCGCTCGAATCACCGCCATCTTGAGCATGCCCTTCCTTGTGCTTCTCGCCGTGCTGAGCGGTTGCGCCTCGCCCCCGGCTCAGGGTCTCTCGCGATTCTCCTACTCGCAGATCCACATGGGCGTGCAGACCCGCGTCGTCCTCTACGCCGAGGATGAGCCGGCGGCGCGCTCAGCCGCGCAGGCCGCATTCGCTCGCATCGCCGAGCTCGACGCGGCCCTGAGCGACTACCGGCAGGATAGCGAGCTGAATCGTCTCTGCGCCGGCCCGGCGGGGCGTTGGACGCAGGTGTCGGACGACTTGTTCCGGGCCCTGTCAAAGGCTCGGGAGCTGGCGGAGGCCACGGAAGGGGCTTTCGACTGCACGATCGGTCCACTCACGCGCCTGTGGCGAGAGGCCCGGGCCCGGGGCACGCTCCCCGATCCGGGCGCGATCGCGGCAGCTCGCGCGAGGGTTGGTTGGCGTTTGGTGGAGCTCGACGAGAGCGCCCGCTCGGTCAGGCTCGCGGCGGACGGCATGCGGCTCGACATGGGGGGCATCGGGAAGGGGCTCGCGGCCCAGGCGGCGGTGGACTCGCTCCGCGCCCACGGGGTGGAGCGCTGCCTCGTCGCGCTGGCGGGAGATGTCGCGGCCGCCGCGCCGCCGCCGGACGAGCGCGGCTGGCGCGTGGCCATCGAGGCTGGTCCGAGCGACACCGCGTCGCGCACGCTCGTGCTCGAGAACGGCGCCGTTTCCACGTCGGGCGACGCCGAGCAGTACGTCGAGATCGACGGCGTGCGGTTCTCGCACATCCTCGACCCGCGAACGGGGCTGGGGCTGACGACGCGGACCGCGGCGACCGTCGTGGCCCGAGACGGCGCGACCGCCGACGCCCTCGCGTCCGCGTTCTGCGTGCTCGGGCCCGGGGAAGCGGCGCGGGTTGCGCCGCGATTCCCCGGCGTCGCCGTGCGCATGCTGGTCGACGGGCGAGAGCACCGCTTCGGTGAGCCGTTGCGACTAGTCTTCCCCGGCGACGACGTTGAGAGGAGCACGAGATGACCGAGCACGGTTCGCTTATCGACCGACGCGAGTTCATGGGCCGGACCCTCGCCGCGGGGGCCGCAGCCGCCGCGCTGCCGGCAGTCTCGTGGGCCCGGACGCGGGGCGCGAACGACCGGGTGCGGGTCGGGGTGATCGGGTGCGGGCCGCAGGGGCAGGCGATCGCGCGTCAACTCCTGCGTCGGGCGGAGACCGACCTGGTGGGCGTGGGCCGGGTGTGCGATCTGTACCGGCCCCGGCTCGAGGCCTCGGCGAAGCTGCTGGCCCTGCCCGCCGAGATGGCGACGATGGAGTACCGCGACGTGCTCGACGATCCCGACGTGGACGCGGTGGTGGTCGCCACGCCCGACCACTGGCACGCCAAAGTCACGATCGAAGCGCTCCAGGCCGGCAAGTCGGTGCTCGTAGAGACTCCCCTCACCCACACGATCGAGCAGGCGAGCGCCGTGCGAGACGCCGCGCAGCGCAGCCGCGCGGTGCTCGCCGTGGCGGCGCAGCGGTGCAGCGACGACCGCTACTGGGTGGCGCGCGAGGCGATCGCCCACGACCGGATCGGGCGGGTGACGTGGAGCCAGGGGGCCTTCTGCCTCAATGGGCGGATCCCGATCTTCAACAGGCCCTACGACAGAGCGCCCTCCCCCGACGCCGACTCCCCCGACTACCTCTGGTGGGACCGCTGGCTCGGGCACGAGTGGGGCCTCGCCCCGAAGACCGAGTTCAGCGCCGAGCGGTTCTTCCAGTACCAGAAGTTCTACGACTACGCCAACGGGATGGCGGGCGAGCTGCTCTTCGGCGTTCTGGCGCCGATCCTGCTCGCGGTCGGCGCCGCCGACGAGCCGCCCCGGCGCGTGGTCTGCGGCGGCGGACGCTACAACTACCTCGACTCGCGCGAGATCCCCGACCAGATGATGGCCGTGCTCGACTACGCCTCCGAGCAGTCGGTCGTGCTCGTCGCCTGCGCGACCAACTCGCTCGGCCTCGACACGACCTTCCGCGGGCGCCACGGCGCGGCCATCCTGAGCGAGGAAGGGGTCAGCTTCCGGGAAGAGGCGGCCTTCTACCCCGAGTTCCGCGGGAGCAACAAGGACCACGTGGACGCCGGCATGTCCAAGGATGCCCGGGGCCGGTGGATCCCCGACCCGCCGGCGGGCGAGGTCGGCTTCGCGCTCGAGCGTGGTGAACGCGCCGACGCCGTGGGCAACTTCCTCGCGAGCGTGCGGGGCGAGGCCACGCCGCACTGCGGCGTGGAGCTGGCGTTCAACACGATGATCGCCGTGGGCATGATCTCGCGAGCCATCCGGGACCAGTGCACGGTCTTCTGGGACCGCGAGCGGGAGCGGCTGGCCGACGAGTGAGCGGCGGGCGCCGCTCAGCAACCGGCGACCCACTCGTTCAGGAACACGACGAAGTCGACTGTGTTCACCGCGCCGTCGCCGTTGAAATCCGCCGCCACGTCGCCCCCGGCCCACAAGCCCAGGTAGACGATGAAGTCGAGCGTGTTCGCGACGCCGTCGTCGTTCACGTCGGCGCGGCAGAGATCAGCGAAGATGTCGAAGCGGTGCACCGCGGCGGTGTCCGTCACCTCCACGGGCACCACCGTCAGCGAGTGCCGGCCGTGCGTGATCCCGGTCTCCGTCCACCGCCAGTCGAACCGGTCGCGCCTCGCGCCCTGGTTATGGCTCGAAAGCAGGGGGATCGGGTCCACCTCCGGGGGCAGATCCCAGAAGAAGTGCACCCGCTGGGCCGTGCGGTCCAGGGGCCGCACCCTGAACTCCCACGTCGGCTCGTCGACCGGTCCGGGGTTCATGAGGTCGACCGCCGGCCCCTCCCGGTCGATGTACACGGTGCGGCGGAACTCGCGGAAGAGCGGCGCCTCGCCCGGGGCGCGGTGGCGGAACGCGATCACGGAGAGGTAGTTGTATCCCTCGGGCAGATCGGCGGTCATGATCTCCTGGCGGTAGCGTCCCTCGGCGCCGCCGGAGCCGAACAGCGGCTCGTTGAACGTCAGGAACGCCTCGTAGCCGGAGATCGGTCCGAGCCCCTCGCCGAAGTCCGCCGCCCCGTTGCGGTTGAGGTCCGCGAAGCCCTGGTTGAAGCGGAACAGCGCGTTGTCGTCGGTGTTCGGGTCCAGCGGGTCGACCTGCGTCGTCGTCAGCTCGATCGCGAACGAATCGGCCCGGATGACCGGCACCTCCGCGAGGCGGCGTCGGTTGGCCGGCGCGTTCCAGGGGTCCGGGAGGATGACGTCCTCCACGTTGGTGAGGCCGACGACGCCCGCGGGCGTCGCGGGTCCGTAGACCACGTAGCCGCGCCCGTGCTCGACATCACCGCTCCGGTTGTGGGGCACAACGATGCTCGCCGACCCGCCGCTGTTGACGACCACCACCTCGGGGATCTGGTCCGCGGGGTCCACGAGCGGGTCGGCCGCGTTGCCCGTCAGCTCGTGCAGGCGCGTGCCCGGGGGGAAGAACGTGGGCACGGTCCGCTGCTGGACCCCGCTGTCGTAGCGGTCGCACACGGCGACGAGCAGGTTGGCCGAGTAGCCCCCGCCGGTGTCGGTCGCGCGCTGGAAGACGAGCACGTCCTCGGCGCTCTGGGCGTAGGGGTGGAACTCGCCGCGCCCGTACTCGTTGCGGATGCGCACGAGCGCCGTCATCGTGTCGTCGAGCGAGTCGGCCGCGGGATCGAGTCCGAGGGCGTTCGGCGAGCCCTCGCGCGGGAAGAAGCCGGAGGAGCGGCTGATGCCGCGCGCGTTGTGGTAGACGATGGCGGGGCCGGGGCGCAGGAGCGTGTACGCCATCATCGGCAATCCCTGCTGCCGGGCGCTGGGAAGCGGTGGGCTTGAGCCCCCGTCTCCGGTGGACCCGTTGTCGTGGCTGAAGACGTGGTTGACGCCGAGCGTGCCGTTGTTGAGCCCGTCGTCGGCGTTGTCGATGTGAGAGTTCATCACGCCCTGCCACGAGCCGAAGCCGCCGGCGCCGATGAGATCGCGCAGCCTCCCCGCCCCGTTCAGATCGAGAGCGTCCCGGTCGGCGAACGCGTCCTTCCGCACATATGTGCCATACGTGAACGCGTTCCCGTCCACGCACTCGACGAACGAGTAGGGGGTGGCCGCCGCCCCGCCCGGCGTCGTGCGCCGCTCGAAGAGGATGCTGTCCCAGTACGTGTCCCAGAACCAGCTCGGCACGTGCTTGGCCGCGTCGAGCCGGAACCCGTCCACGGCGAAGTCGTCGAGCAGCCACTGCGTGAAGCGCATGAGCAGCCCGGTCGTGTTGTCCGGGCGGGCGTCCCCCGCCACGGGGTCCGCCGTGTTGTAGGGGTAGATGTAGAACTCCCAGTAGCCCGGGTCGGGCGGAGGGGGATTGCGCGGCGTGCCGTAGTTGCGCACGATCGCCGGCTCGAGCGCCAGGTCGGAGTAGAGCCTGGCGTTGGCGGGGTCCACGCGGTTGAAGACGGTCCCCCCCGGGATGTTCCTCGGATCACGCGCGTCCACGGGGTGGCGGACGAACTGGTTGTTGCTCTCCTGGGCGATGTCGATCAGCCCGACAAGATCGCCCCGCAGCACGTCGTAGTTCGGGCCGTTGGGATCTTCCGACTGCAGATACCCGCCCGCGTTGCCCGCGTGGAAGTCGCCCCAGTCGTCGGTCGGGCGCTTGTCCCGGGGCGGATCCTCCGGGTGCATCCAGAAGCCGGGGTACCCGCCCTCCTGCTGGAACTGCACGCTCGTCCGGCGACCGGAGTTGTGGTTCATGATGAGGTCGATGTAGACCAACCCCTCGGCTTGATGCAGCTCGGCGATCGCGGCCCGGAAGCCATGCTCGGTGCCGTAGGCCGTCGGAGCGCCCGGCGAGCCGAGGTCGAAACGGTCGAACACGTCGTACCCCGGGCTCTTGGGGTCCGCGCAGCGCGAGGGCGGGGGCAGCCACACCGCCCCGTACCCCGCCTCGAAGAAGTCGGGCGCGCGGTGCTCGATCCACTGCCAAGGGTTCTCGAACCATTGCAGGATCGCGCCGCCGTCCTCCTGGCCCGCGGCCGCGCCCGCGCAGACCGCCAGCGCCAGGGCTCCGAGCCTCGCGCAACGCCGCGATCCGATCCGCATCTTCCCGCCGCTCCCTTCCCGCCACGCCGGGGCCATTATGACCGGCGGGGCCCGATCGGGGAAGCGTGGAGGTACGATTCGCCCGGGTGGTGAGCTCACGAGAGCGCATACCCAACCTACCCGCGGGAGAGCCGGCATGATCCTCCACCGAACGACAGGGTTCTCGGGCCTCCTCGCCGCGCTCGCGCTGGCCGGCGCTGAAGCGCAGGCGCAGCCGCAGGCCGAGCTCGTCGGCGACCGGATCGTGCGATTCACGGACCGCGGCGTGGCGCCCGAGGACCTGCTCCCCTCGCACGCGCTCCTCGCGCCGTCGCCCTCGCTCGGGGAAGTGCCCGCCGGATTCCCCGTGCAGCCGCGCTTCTTCGAGACCGACGACGAGAAGGAGGGCTTCGCCATCGAGATCGAGGCCGGGACCAGCCTCTACGGCACGGGGGAGGTGGGCGGGCCGCTGCTGCGGAACGGGCGAGTCATCGAGTGCTGGAACTTCGACGCCTATGGCTACACCGACGAGACGCCGCACCTCTACCAGAGCCATCCGTGGGTGCTCGCCGTCGAGCCCGACGGCACCGCTTTCGGAGTGATGGCCGACACGACCTTCCGCACGCGGATCGACCTCACCCGCGCCATCGAGATGACCACCGACGGCCCCGACTTCGCGGTCGTCGTCATCGAGCGCGACTCCCCGCAGGAGGTCGTCACCGCGCTCGCCGATCTGACGGGCAGGATCGAGATGCCCCCGCTCTGGTCGCTCGGCTACCACCAGTGCCGCTACTCCTACCACCCCGATTCCCGCGTGCGCGAGATCGCCCGGGGCTTCCGCGAGCGCTCCATCCCAGCCGACGTGGTGTGGATGGACATCGACTACATGGACGGCTTCCGCGTGTTCACGTTCGACCCCGCGGGGTTCCCGAACCCCGGCGCCCTCAACGCCGACATGCACGGGATGGGCTTCCGCACGGTCTGGATGCTCGACCCGGGGATCAAGCTCGACGAGGACTACTTCGTCTACCAGCAGGGCACGCGCCGCAACGCGTGGGTCAAGACCGCGACGGGGGCGGACTATGTGGGCGACGTCTGGCCCGGCCCCTGCGTCTTCCCCGATTTCACCAACGCGATCGTGCGCGACTGGTGGGCCGCCCTGGTGCACGACTTCGTGCTGCTGGGGATCGACGGTCTCTGGAACGACATGAACGAGCCGGCCGTCTTCAACGTGCCGACGAAGACGATGCCCCTGGACAACATCCACCGCGCCGACGAGACGCTCGGCGGCGACGGCCCTCACGCGCAATACCACAACGTCTACGGCATGCAGATGGTCCGCGCCACCCGCGAGGGGTTCATGCGGGCCTACCCCGACCGACGCCCCTTCGTCCTCAGCCGCGCCAACTACCTCGGGGGTCAGCGATACGCCGCCACGTGGTCGGGCGACAACACGGCCGACTGGCGCCACCTGGAAGCCTCCGTGCCCATGGTCATCAACCTGGGCCTCTCGGGCAACCCCTTCACCGGCCCCGACATCGGCGGCTTCGTCGGCGACGGCGACGGCCCCATGTTCGCGCGATGGATGGGCGTGGGGGCGCTCCTCCCGTTCGCCCGCGGCCACACCGGCAAGGAGAACGTGGACAAGGAGCCGTGGGCGTTCGGCCCCGCCGTCGAAGCGACCTGCCGGCGAGCCCTCGAGCGACGCTACCGGATGCTGCCCTACCTCTACACGCTCTTCCGCGAGGCGCACGACACGGGCATGCCCGTCGTCCGGCCTCTGTTCTTCCTCGACCCGGCCGATCCGGCGCTGCGCTCGGAGGACGACGCATTCCTGCTCGGGGGTGAAGTGCTGGTCGTCCCCGCCCTCGCGCCCGAGCGCGACCGCCTGCCCGCGCTCCCGCGCGACTTCGAGACTGCGTGGCGCCCGTTCGCGTTCAACGACGAGGCCGACCCCGATCTCCCGCAGCTCCATGTCCGCGCCGGCGCCATCGTCCCCACGGGTCCCGTGATGCAGCACACAGGCGAGAAGCCGCTCGACCCGCTGGTGCTCATCGTCGCGCTCGACGAGAACGGCAGCGCCTCGGGCACGCTCTATGAGGACGCCGGTGACGGCTGGGCCTTCCGGGAGGGCGACTTCCTGCGCACCACCTACGAGGCGTCGCTCGGGACCCGCGGCGTGGTCGTCCGCGCCGCCGGACGCGAGGGTCGGTGGCCGGCGCCCGACCGCGAGGTGCTCGTCCGCCTGCTCATGCCCGACGGCTCCGAGCGCGTCGGCGTCGGGCGCGAAGCATCGGACATCCTCATCCCCCTCGGCGACGGCTGAGCGCGCCCGCTGCCCCCTCACGGGCCCCCGGCCTCCGGCCCCGGACCCTACCGGCTATCGACCGTCGCAAGCCTCAGGATGTTCGCCTGCGTCATCTCCTTGCCCCGCAGCTCGCCCGAGATGCGCCCCGCGCACATGACGAGGACCCGGTCCGAGAGCGCCAAGAGCTCGGGCATCTCGCTGGTGACCAGCAGCACGCCCACGCCGCGCTCCGCCGCCTCGCGGATCAGCCGGTACACCTCCGCCTTGGTCCCCACGTCGATCCCACGCGTCGGCTCGTCGAGCAGCAGCACCCGCGTCTCGCGCGTCATCCACCGCGCGATCAGCAGCTTCTGCTGGTTCCCGCCCGAGAGCGAGCCGGGCGGGCTCTTGCGTCCCGCGGCCTTGATCTGGAAATCCCTGATCCGCTCGCCCGAGGCCGCACGCTCACGTTTCAGGCCCCGCACCCCCGCCGTCGCGAGGCTTGGCATGATCGGCATGAGCAGGTTCTCGTCCACGCCCAGGTCGAAGAAGAGCCCCTGGAGCTTGCGGTCCTCGGGGACGTAGCCCACACCCGCGCGGATCATCGCCCGCTCGTTCGCCGTGCCGATCGACCGCCCCTCGACGACGACCTCGCCGCTCGCCCGCCTGTCGATCCCGAAGATCGCGTCGAGCAGCTCGCTCCGTCCCGAACCCACCAGGCCACCGAGCCCGACGACCTCGCCCGGCATCACGTCGAGCGAGACGCTCTCGAGCTTGCCCGGCGAGGAGATCTGGCGCGCCTTGAGCGCGGGCCGTTTGCCCTCGACCGACGGGGCCTTGCGCTTCTCCGTCGCCGCCAGGCGACGCCCGATCATCTGCTCGATGAGCCCCTGCTCGTCGATCTCGCGCACGCGGCTGGTGGCGACGTGCTTCCCGTCGCGCAGCACCGACACGCGGTCGCACACCTGGAAGATCTCGGCCATCCGGTGCGAGACATACACCAGCGTCAGCCCGCGGGCCGCCAGGCCCCGCACGATCTCCATCAGCCGCTCGACCTCCGCCACGCTGAGCGAGCTGGTCGGCTCGTCGAGCACGATCACGCGAGCCCGCCCGAGGGATCCCTCGCCCCCGCGCCCCTCGTCGAGGCTCCCGGCGATCTGCACGATCTGCCGCCGCCCCGGGGGCAGGCTCCCCAGCGGCGCTTCGACGTCGATCCCCGGGTCGAGCCTCGCGAGCAGGCCCGAGGCCCGCTCATGCATCGCCCGGCGGTCGATCAGCCCCAGCGGTCCTCGCGGCAGATCGTGCAGGCACAGATTCTCGGCCACCGAGAGGTTGGGGCACTGGGCCAGCTCCTGATGCACGATGCGGACGCCCGCCGCGAACGCGTCCTCGATGGATCCCGGCGCCAGCTCACGCATCTCGGGCCCGCCCTCGCCCGCTCGGATCAGCACGCGCCCCGCGTCCTGGCGGTGCAGCCCCGAGATCACCTTCCCCAGCGTGCTCTTGCCCGCCCCGTTCTCCCCCATCAGCGCGTGCACCTCGCCGGGCAGGAAGCTCACCGACACGTCGTCCAGCGCCTGCGTCACGCCGAAGCGCTTGGAGACGTGCTCGGCGATCAGCAGGGGCGCGTCGGCGGCCGGGACGGCGGGCTCGGTCATGCGCAGAGCGTATCGACCGGCGTGAGAGGGCGGCGATCACCCCCAATGCATCCCCAGCCACGCCTCGATCCCGGAGAGGTCCACCTCCCTCGCCCGGTCGATCAGCCACTCCAGCCGCCCCGGGCGCTTCTCGTCCATCCTGAAGGGCTCGGGCAGGAACTCGTCCACGCGGCGGTATCGATCGCCCAGCAGCAGCCGGCACTGGTGGTCGGCCACGCCCATCATCCCGTTGATCATCAGCGACACCATGGGGCGCGCCCACTCCCCCCAGCCCCAGTCGAGCCGCTGACCCTTGATGTACCGCGGCTCCATCCCTGTGCCGATCGCCAGGAGCACGACCTCCTCGAGCTCCCCGCCCGCGGCCCTGGGATCCAGCGCCTGCGCCACGGCCGCCATCGAGGGGTTGTTGGCGACGACCGCCCCGTCGATGTACCCCTGGTGCGAAGGGAAATACGTCGGGGCCGCGCTGGTCCGCAGCGCGACGTCCACGATCGGCTCCGCGCCGTCAGAGTCCTCGCCCGGGTAGTTGTGGAAGAACTTCGGCTTCCACACCGCCGGCCGCTGCCCATCGGCCTCGGACATCAGGTCGAAGGCCGGGATGAGCACGCGCTTGGGCAGGTCCGCGAGCGTCCGCTCGCCGAAGACCGCCCGCAGCTCCCTCGCCAGCCCCTTGGAGCTGTAGTCGGCGCCGATCGCGTTGCCCAGGTCGCGGATGTTGTCCCAGATCGAGTCGTCGAAGATCTTCGCGGCCTTGGTCTGGTACAGGCGCGAGATCTCCGCCGGGTGCATGCCGTCGGCAAGCCCCAGCGCGATGATCCCGCCCGTCGACGTCCCCGCGAGCATGTCCGTCCTCTCCACCAGCGACGGGTGGGCCGCGAGCAGCCGCTCGAGGACCGTCGTCGTGAAGAGCCCCATGATGCCGCCGCCGTCGAAGGAGAGGATCCGGATCATCGACGACAGTGTGCGCCGACGGGCGCGTGGATGCAAGCAGGGCCGCCCCCGGGCTCCGAGGGCCCGAGTCTCTGGCATCGGACCCCAGCGCCGGCGGCGCGCCCCGCCCGGGGCGTCAGCCATCCGCCCACAGGTTCAGATAGACGATGAAGTCCAGCGAGTTGACGATCCCGTCGCCGTTGAAGTCCGAGCGCACGTCGCCCGAGGCCCACCAGTTCAGGTAGATGATGAAGTCCTGCGTGTTCACCGATCCGTTGAGGTCGAGGTCGGCCCGGTCGGTCGAGAGCATCCGCACGCGCGTGCCCTCGTAGATGAGCAGCGTCTTGTCGCCGGCCGGGGCGTCGGGCAGGCTCACGCTCGAGAACTCGCCGCTGCGCCCCCCCGCGCCCGTGAGCACGTCGAAGAACGTCCCCTGCGCCGGCACGTACCCGTCGACATACGCCGCCGAGTAGGCCCCGTCGATGACGACGGCGCCGGCCGCGGCGATCCGCCCGTACCCGGTCGAGGCGTCGGCCCCCGAGGCGCGGATCTCGATCTCTCCGGAGGCCGTCTGGGCGTAGTCGCCGCTCACCGCGAGCGTGCTCCCCGGTCCCAGGGTGAGCTGTCCCTCGTTGGTGAACGATCCCGTGGTCGTGAAGTCGCGCCCGGCCTCGAGCGTGAACGAGCCCTGGTTGACGGCGATCACGCTGATCGACGCCCACACGCCCGAGCCGTGCAGCTCGACCGTCGCGGCGCTCGTGGTGATGTCGCCGCCGGTGGTGCTCAATGTCCCGCCCGCGGCGATCCACGCCCCGCCCGTGAGCGTCCCCTCGAGGATGTTGGTCAGCTCCTGCGGGTCGACGCTCATCGTGCCCGCGTCCACCCGCAGCGTGCCCTCGTTGGTCATGCTCGAGAGGCTCGTGAACGAGAGCGTCTCGCCCGCGGCCTGGGCCTGGATGAGCCCTTCGT
This sequence comes from uncultured Phycisphaeraceae bacterium, assembly GCA_964435785.1. Classification (GTDB taxonomy): domain Bacteria; phylum Planctomycetota; class Phycisphaerae; order Phycisphaerales; family UBA1924; genus PNC22. The sequence goes on from CAYTAH010000012.1 coordinate 58,425, forward strand.
TGATGAGTGTGCCCGTGCTGTTCTGCACGATGTTCAGCGAGAGCAGCGAACCGGGCGCGAGCGCCACCGTCGAGCCGGCGGCGAACGTCGCCGTGCCCGTGCCGCCGTACGCGATGCGGATCTCCGCCGTGCCGTTGACCGCCCCGTTCACGACGATGTGATCGTGCAGGACATAGCCCGGGGCCATCCGCAGCGAGGCGCCGCTGCCGGCCATATGGGCCGTGCCGAAACGGGTCGAGCCGGCGAGCGTGACCGCCTCGCTGGTGCCGTCGAGGAGGAGGTCGCCCAGCACCGCGACGTCGGTGAGCCCGCCCCCGTTGCTGGAGAACTCGAGCGCCGCGCCGTCCGCGAACGCGAGCGTCCCCCCGGCGATCGAGCCGGCGAGCAGCCGCCACGTGCCCGTGGCCGCGTTCAGCGTGATCGTGGCGTCCGCGTTGTCCAGCTCGCCGCCGAGATTCACCGTGCCGCCGGAACGCGTCCAGCCGGGGAGGTTGAGCCCCGCCGTTGCGAACTCGCCGTTGAGGTTGAGCGTGCCGTTGGAGACGGAGACCGTCCCCGTCATCGACCACGCGCCCGCGAGCGTGACCGTCGCGCTCGTCGCCGCGATCGAGCCGCTGCTCGACCAGCTCGTCGCGGCGATGTTCAGCGTCCCGGCGCCCGCCTCCATCGCGCCCTCGTTGAGCAGCGAGCCGAGGCTCTGGAGCGAGAGCGTCTCCCCTTCCGCCTGCGCGGAGATGAGCCCCTGGTTGACGAGCGCTCCCGTGCTGTTCTGCAGGATGTTCAGCGACAGCAGCGCACCGGGCGCGAGCGTAACCGTCGAGCCGGCGGCGAACGTCGCCGTGCCCGAACCACTGTACGCGATGCGGATCTCCACACTCCCGTTGACCGCGCCCTCCGCCACCACGTCGTCGTGCAGGACATAGCCCGGCGCCATCCGCAGCGAGGCCGCGTTGGCGCGCAGACGCGCCGTCTCAAAGCGGGTCGCGCCGCGCAGCGTCACCGCCTCGCTCGTGCCGTCGAGCATGATGTCGCCGAGCACCGCCACGTCGGCGAGTGTGCCCCCGTTGCTCGTGTGCTCGAGCGCCGAGCCGTCGGCGAAGGCGAGCGTGCCCCCCGAGATCGTGCCGCCCACGAGCCGCCAGGCGCCCGTCGTCGCGTCGAGCGTGAGCGTCGCGCCCGTGTTGTCCAGCTCGCCGCCGAGGTTCACCGTGCCGCCCGAGCGCGACCAGCCGGCCACGTTGAGGCCCGCGTTGGTGAACGATCCGTTGAGGTTGAGCGTGCTGTTCGTGATCGCCACCGTGCCCGTGTGGGACCATGCGCCGGCGAACGTGACCGTCGCCCCGCTCGCCGAGACCGACCCGGAGCTCGCCCACGCCGCGGGCGCGACGTTGAGCGTCCCGGCGGTGGCCTCGAGCACGCCCTCGTTGGTGAGGTCGTTCAGGCTCTGGAGCGAGAGCGTCTCCCCCTCCGCCCTGGCGGCGATGAGCCCCTGGTTGACCACCGTGGTCGCGCTGTTCTGCACGATGTTCAGCGAGAGCAGCGAGCCGGGCGCGAGCGTCACCGTGGACCCGGGCGCGAACGTGGTGGTCCCCGAGCCGCCGTAGCCCAGACGGATCTCCACGCTCCCGTTGACCGCCCCCTCCGCGACCACGTCGTCGTGCAGGACATAGCCCGGGTCCATGCGCAGCGAGGCGGCGTTGCCGCGCAGGCGCGCCGTCTCAAAGCGGGTCGCGCCGCGCAGCGTCACCGCCTCGCTCGTGCCGTCGAGCATGATGTCGCCGAGCACCGTGAGATCGACGAGCTCCCCGCCGCTCGTGGTGAATTCCAGCGCCGACCCGTCCGCATAGGCAAGCGTTCCCCCGACTATCGAGCCGCCGAGCAGCCGCCACGAGCCCGTGCCCGCGTTCAGCGTGAGCGTGGCGCCCGCGTTGTCGAGGTCGCCCGAGAGGTTCACCGTCCCGCCGGTCCGCGTCCAGCCGGGGAGATTGAGGCCCGCCGTGGTGAATGACCCGCCCAGGTTGAGCGTGCTGTCGGAAAAGACCACCGTCCCCGTGTGCGACCACGCCCCCCCGAAGGTGAGCGTCGCGTCCGCCGCGGAGATCGCGCCCTCGTTGACCCACGCGGCGGCCGAGATGCCCAGCGTCCCCGCGGTCGCCTCGAGCACGCCCTGGTTGGTGAAGCCGTCGAGGCTCGAGATCGCCAGGCTCTTGCCCGACGCCCGCACGGAGATAAGCCCCTGGTTGACCAGCGTGGAAGCGCTGTTCTGCACGATGCTCAGACCCAGCCCGCTCCCCGCGGCGAGCGTCAGCGTGGCCTCGTTCGTGAACGTGGCGGTTCCCACGCCGCCGTAGCCCAAACGGATCTCCGCCGTCCCGCTGACCCCCTCCACGACGATGTCGTCGTGCAGGACATAGCCCGGCGCCATGCGCAGCGAGACGGCGTTGCCGGTCAGCCGCGCCGTCTGGAAGCGGGTCGCGCCGCGCAGCGTCACCGCCTCGCTCGTGCCGTCCAGCTCAAGGTCGCCGCTGATCTGCGCGTCCTCCAGCGTGCCGCCTGAGGTCGTGAACCGCAGGCCGCCCCCTCCCCCGAACGACCACGCGCCGCCGTCGATCGTGCCGCCCCCGAGCGTGAAGTCGGCGTTCACCGTCGCGCTCGTGCCGATCGTGAGCGTCCGAGCGCTCCCCAGCGAGATGGCGCGGTCGGAAAGCAGGCTCTTGGCCTGCGCGCTCGCCGAGAAGGTAATCGGCGAGGGCGTGCCGGCGCCGATCTGCACGTCGTCCGCCAGCGTCGGCACGACGTCGCCCGCCCAGTTCGCCGCGTCGTTCCAGTTGGCCGTCCCCGCGCCCCCGTCCCAGACGATCAGCGCCAACACCCGCCGGTTCTCCAGCGGCTCCAGCCCGTACGCCAAGCCACCGGGACGCGACGATCCCCACCCGCCAGAACGGCCGAACATGTCAGCACTCCCTCTGCCCGAGGTCGGCTGCCCAACCCACCCTCCATGGGTCGCAGACCCTCCACGAGCCGGGAAGCGTCGCCGGCTGCGCACGCCGAGTCAAGAGCGCGCCCCCGGCTTTCGTACCTCGGGCGGAGCGCTGCCCGCGCGGTGTACGATCCCTCCCTGGGGAGATCGCACCATGCACCAGGTTCTGCGCATCGCCGCCGGATTCGCTCTCTTGCTCGGGTTGCCCATTCTCTCAAGCGCCGGGGCGCAGACCGTACCCCCGGAGCAGCACGACGGCGGCATCCTCTTCATCGTGCGGGACAAGTCCGGCCTGGCCACGGGCGGATCGCCCATCTTTCTTGCGTCGAACCACGCGGCCTGGAGCCCAGGCGACGAATCGATGAGGCTCGCCGGACGCTCCGACCTGCGATGGCAGATCCTGCTGCCAGGCCCCGTCGGCCCGCCGCGGCTCCAGTTCAAGTTCACCCGCGGCTCGTGGGAGACGGTCGAGGTCGCCGCCGACCTCTCGGACGTCCCCAACCGCACGCTCGCGCCCGTGCCCGCCGAGCTGGTCCGCGCCGGAGAGCCGATCGTCGTCGAGCTCGAGATCGAGCGCTTCGCCGACGAGCGCGCCGTTGCCCGGCCCGACTCCGGCGCCGCTGGCGGCCCGCCCGAGGCTGCAACGGCCCACATCACCGGGGTCGTGCGGCGCGTCCAGGTGGTCGGAGGGGCAGGGGCCGCGGCCGGCGCGATGCGCGACGTGCTCGTCTGGCTCCCGCCCGGCTACGACGACCCCGCCAACGCCGACCGCCGCTACCCCGTCCTCTACATGCAGGACGGCCAGAACGTCTTCGACCACCGCCCGCCCACGCCCGCCGAATGGGCGGCCGATGAGACCGCGACGTCCCTCATCGCCGAGGGACGCATCGAGCCCGTCATCATCGCCGCGATCCCCAACTCCGGGCGCAACCGCACCATCGAGTATCTCCCGGCCGACGCGATGGGCGTTCAGGGCGAGGGCGACGCGTATATCGACTGGCTCGTGCGCGAGGTCGTCCCGCGCGTCGAGCGCGCCTTCCGCGCCGATCCCAACCCGGCCAAGCGCGGCATCGGCGGCTCCTCGCTCGGCGGTCTCATCGCCCTGCGCGCCGCCCAGCGCCACCCCGACGTCTTCGGGCGCGTGCTCGCCGAGAGCGCGGCCATCCGGCTCCCGGACGCGGACCTCGCCGACTCGGTATTCGCCGACCTCGCCGGCTATCGCGCCCAGACCTTCCTCGGCATGGGCGGCAAGGAGTGGGGGGAGGGCGAGCCCGAGCGAAACGCCGCGTGGGTCGAGGCCGCCCAATCGCTCGCCCCGCGCATCGCCCAGGCGCTCGTCGCCGCCGGCGGCGACACCCACGTCATGCTCAACATCGGCCCCGACGCCGCGCACAGCGAGCACGCCTGGTCCCAGCGCCTCCCTACCGCGCTCCAGTATCTCTACCCCGCACGCGATCAGCCCCGCCTCGGTTCCCCTTCATCCCTCATCCTTCAACCTTCATCCTTCATCCTTACTCCCGCAGCCACTTCTTCCACACCCCGTCGTACTCGTCCACGTTCTCCGCCGTCACGATGGGCAGCTCGAACGTGTTGATCTCCTGCGCCGGCGACTTCCCCTCGACGATCTTCTCCACGAGCATCGTCACCGTCTCGTACCCCCACCCGTAGCAGTCCTGACCGATCAGCGCCTGCACCTGCCCCTCGCGCACGTACTTCAGCTCGACGGGCAGGTGATCGACCGAGACGACGCTCGCCGACTGGTACACCCCGTCGAGCGCGTTCTCCGTGAACAGCGGCCACCCGCCCACCATCGCCCACCCCGTGATGTCCGGGTTGGCCGACTGCACCTGCTGCACCTTCGCCGCCGCCTCCGGCGCCGTCTCCCCGTGGTAGTACACGTCCTTCACGACAATCCCCGGATGCTTCGCCGCCTCCTCCCGCACGCCCGCGACTCGCTTCTGCAGATTCGGCGCGTTCTGGTTTCCGGCGAGGATCGCGACCACGCCCTCCTCGCCCATGTGCTTGATCAGCTCGCGCATGAGCGTCCGCCCGCACTCCATGTCGTCGATGCCGTAGTAGGCGAAGCGCTTGCTGTTGGGCACGTCCGAGTCGAACGTGACAACCTCGACACCCTGATCCACCGCGCGGTTCACCGCGTCGCGCAGCACGTCCGCGTCCGACGCCGAGACGGTGATCCCGTCCGCGCCGTCCACCACGAGCTGGTCGATGAACTGCGCCTGCCTCTGGGCGTCTTCCTTGTCGGGAGTCTGCCACGAGACCCGGATATCGATCCCGTGCTTCTCGGAGAGGTCCCGCGCCGCGTCCTGGGCGCCCGTGCGGGCCGCCTGGAACACCGGGTTCGAGTCGCTCTTGGCCACGACCCCGATGAGGAGCCTCTCCGGCTTCGAGCCCTCCGTCATCGGCGCCACCTCGCCCGGCGCCGGCCGCTCCGTCGCGCCGGGCTCGTCGCCGCCGCCGCAACCGCTCAGGAACGATGCGCCCAGAAGCGCCAACGCCGTGATCACGACCGCGCCACGGATCGATGCCGAGATACTCATGCGAAACCTCCTCGCCAACCCCGTCGTCTTGTGCGCCAGATGGTAACGTCTCCACCGACGCGGCGGATGCGCCCGCCGGCGGTCCGCACCACTCCGCCCAGGGGCCTCCGCCCGACTCCGCCTACCGCCCCGGCGCGTGGAAACGCAGCTTCGCCTGGTCGATCACGACCGCCGCCACGATCGCCGCCCCGATCACGATGCTGTTGTAGCTCTGGTCGATCCTGAAGATCACCATCCCGTTGTCGATCAGCTGCACCACGATCGCCCCCAGCACCGCGCCGATCGCCGACCCCCGCCCGCCCGAGAGCGACGCCCCGCCGATCACCGTCGCCGCGATCACCTTCAGCTCGTACCCCGTCCCCGCGGCCGGCTCGAACGCCCCGAGGTACCCCAGGTACATCGCCGCGCTCACCCCGGCGAGCAGACCACCGAGCGTGAACGTCACGATCTTGACCCTGCCCACCGGCACGCCGGCGTAGCGTGCGGCCGTCTCGTTCCCGCCGGTGGCGAAGATCCGTCGCCCCAGGACGGTCAGCCCCAGGACGAACGCCCCCAGCGCCGCGACGACCACCATGAACAGCGTCAGCGTCGGCGTCACGCTGCCCACCTGGGCCTTGAAGAACCCCGACGTAAACGAGGGCGGGAAGCCCGTCAGCGACCTGCCCTTGGTGATCACCGCGACCAGGCCCCGCAGGATCGACATCGTTCCCAGCGTGACGATGAACGAGTGCACGCGCAGGCCCACCGTCAGCGAGCCGTTGACGAATCCTGCCAGGGCCCCGACGGCGCAGCACACCCCCAGCCCGACGAGCACGCTCACCAGTCCGGAGGCCTCCGGACCCAACGCAATCAAGGCCTTCGCGCCCATCAGCGCCGCGATCGCGTAGATCGAGCCGACCGAGAGGTCGATCCCCCCCAGGATGATGATCGCCGTCATACCCACCGCCATCACCGCGATGAAGCTCGCGTACGTCGTCACCAGCAGCAGGTTCTGCGGCTCGAGGAACGCGTTCACCCGCACCCGCACGGGTCTGCCCGTCTCGGGGTCCCGCACCACCTGACGCGTCTCGGGATCGATCCGCGGGACCTCCTTCGGATTGGCCGCGCCGTAGACCGTCAGCACCGTCATCATCAGCGCGATGACCAGCACCAGCCCCGACTCCTGCGCTCGGAGGAGCCTCCGGAGCAGGCCCGGGGACTTGGCCCTGGCTGACTGGACGGATATCGGTTCGGACATCGGGGGAGCAGTGTAGCAGAGGCGGAGCGATCCTCCGTGGGACGGCTAGTCGATCGTCTGTACGCGCCGGCTCCGCGTCTCGTCGATGATGTTGATGCTCTGGTCGCTCGTGTTCGCCTCGTCGAAGAAGGTCGCGTGCACGTTGTCGCTCACGAGCTCCGCGTGGCCGTCCGTGAACACGAAGTTGGCCCCCTTTCTCCCGTGATTGTCCTGAGGCGCGTAATAGCCCTCCTCCGTGCCCGCCTCCTGCGCGGCGTTGCCGTAGTAGTACCAGGCGTCCGTCGAGATGTCGTTGCCGTTGGTCTCGTCGCCCCAGATCGGCGCCGGCCGCACGACCACCTGCTCTTCGCTCTTGAGCCCGGCGATGTAGAGGTAGCTGATGTTGTACGACACGATGTCCCGCTCCGACGCCGGCTCCTTCGGTCGTTTCACCGACTTGTACGACCCGTACGCCTTCCCCGGCTTGAAGGGCATGCCGTACCAGAAGTCCTCTCGATCCGCCGGGCACGTGAGCACCCCGAAGCCGTCCAGGTACCCTCGCATCAGCGGCGTCCTGTTGCCATCGGGGTACAACTGCGTCTGCTCGGTGCCGTCCGAGCCCACGTAGCCGTGGTCCCCGTTTCCTGGGGAGGGCGCATCGCCGAGCTGGTTCAGGCTGAAGAGCCCCGCCAGGCCGCCCACCACATACTGCCCGTCGAGGTATCGATTCCTGGGATTCCCCGTGTAGTAGCCGTTCCAGTAGGGTCCGCCCTCCTTGAGCGGCACGATCGGGTACCACCCGTTCCAATCGTTGGCATAGCCCGAAAGCGCCAGCCCCATCTGCCGGTTGTTGCTCGCGCACGCCCCCGCCTGCGCCGCCGCACGCGCCTTGCCCAGCGCCGGGAGCAGGATCCCGATCAGCAGCGCGATGATCGCGATCACCACGAGCAGCTCGATCAGCGTGAAGCCGCGGCGGGTATCTGCGTGCATGGTGCGTTCTCCAGGCGGGGCGAGCGCCCGACCCCGATAATAAGGAACGCGACCGCGTATTGTCCCGCGCAGGGGAACGGAATCCGGATGGAAGCCGCGGGGGCCGCCCGCGGCGTCCAATCCCTGCTCACGGAGAGCGCAAACAAGGCGCTTTGCCCTCGATTCCCACCCCCGATGTCCATAGAATCGGAGATGCCGCCCGGACCGAACCGCCCGTCTGCGGTTGCACTCCGCGCGGCCGGAGAAGAGACCACGAACAGGGAGATCGCTCGATGAATGCCAAGCTGATTGTGGCGGCCGCGGGCTTCGCCGCGGCCGGGATCGCTGCGCGCGGCCCCGCCCAGCCCGTCGTCGATGGACAGAAGGACGCGGCGTACGGCCCCGCCATCGCACTCCAGACCAACGGCACCGGCTTCGGTGACTCGGGCCATACCGACTGCGATCCCTTCGATATCGGCAACCCGGGCGAAGTGACGACGGGGATCGAGATCGCCATCCCCCTCCTCGAGCTCGGCAGCCCCGCCGGCCAGATCAAGGTCTTCGCGGCCGTCAACGGCGGCGGGCACGACTTCCTCTCCAACCAGGTGCTCCCGACCCTCGACCTGGGAACCCCCAACCTCGGCGAGCCCCGCACGACCGATTTCAACGCCTTCCCCGGCACGCAGCACGCAACGTTCACCCCCGCAGCCGGCGCGACACCGACCATCGACGGCGTCCTCGACGCCTCGTACGTCCAGATCGCCGTGCAGGGCAACCAGACCGGCTTCGGCGACAACCAGGACGACACCGTCGAGAAGGCCTTCGGCTCCGAACTCGACGGCCTCTACGCCGTCAAGTCCGGCGACGTCCTCTACATCTTCCTCGCAGGCAACCTCGAGACGAACTTCAACAAGCTCGAGCTCTTCTTCGACACCGAGTCCGGCGGCCAGAACAAGCTCCGCGGCGACAACTACGACGTCGACTTCAACGGCCTCAACCGCATGGGCGACGACGGCTCCGGCAACGGCATGACCTTCGACGCCGGGTTCGAGGCCGACTACTGGTTCAGCTGCACCAACGGAGGCGACCCCACCACCATCTACGCCAACTTCGTCTCCCTCAACTTCTTCTACGGTGACTACCTCGGCAACACGTTCCCGGGCTCCGACGGCTTCCTCGACGGCGGCAACAACCCCTACAACATCTACTGCACGATCGACAACTCCAACATCGAGGGTGTCCCGGGCTACTGCAAGCCCGCAGGCACCGAGGACTTCGCCAACGGCTCCGAGCTCGACGGTCTCTACGGCGTGGTGGACACCGACACCAACCGGCTCTACCTCCTCTTCACCGGCAACCTCGAGAACGGGACCGGCGGCAAGGACTCCAACTCCGGCAACAAGCTCACCGTCCTCATCGACGCCCAGAGCGGCGGCCAGAACCGCATGCGCGGCGACAACGTCGACATCTCCTTCGGCAACCTCAACCGCATGGGCGACGACGGCTCGGGCAACGGCTTCACGCTCGACACCGGGTTCGAGCCCGACTACTGGATGAGCGTGAAGATCAACAACTTCCCCGTCTACCAGGTGCTCGACTCGGCCGTCCTCCGCACCAACGGCGCCCTCCGCGACTTCAGCGGCAACGCCCTCGACTACGGCGCCTACGACGGCAACTTCAAGAGCGAGGGCGTGCCCGTGCCATACGACGGGCCGCGCCTCGACATCCAGGACGGCTTCACCCCCAACATCTACTGCAACTACGGCCCGCGACTCACGCAGCTCGACCCGTTCAACCCCGTCCCCGGCCTGATCGAGCTGTACATCGACAACTCGAACACCGACGGCGTGACAAACAACGACGTCTCCGGCGCCGCGAGCGTCGGCACCGGCGTCGAGATCTCCGTCGACCTCGACGAGCTGGGGTGGGACGGCACGAGCGACATCAAGGTCCTCGGCTTCATCGCCAGCGAGGACGCCAGCTACCTCTCCAACCAGTTCCTCCCCGGCCTGCCCCCCGGCACCGGCAACGTCGGCAACGACGGCGCCACCAACAGCATCGACATGGGGAACTACGCCGGCCAGCAGTGGGCCATCGTCCCCGTCGGCGGCGACCCCTGCGACTACGCCGACTTCGACAATAACGGAGTCGTCGATACCCGCGACTTCACCGCCTTCTTCAACCAGTGGGTGCCCAAGAACGCCCCCGCCGACTGCGACGGCAACGGCGTCGTCGACACCCGCGACGTGATCTGCTTCCTCAACCTCTGGACCGCCTGCCGGTAGCCCCGTCGAGCCGGACCGCACCCACCACGCCCCCGCCCCGCGCGGGGGCGTTTGTCTTTTCGCCACTCGGGGGCCACCATTGCCCATGGACCCGCGGGCCGCCGAACTCCTCACCAGGCTCGAGGCGTGCAGCACCCACGCCGCGCAGCGCCTGCGCCGGCGCATCGAGGCCGCACGCTCGCCCGGCGATCTCGAAGCGGTCCTTCCCGCGATCGAGCAGTCCGAGCGCTGGGTCCGCCGACGCCGGGACACCGCGCCCACGCCCCGCTACGACGACGCCCTCCCCATCGTCGACCGGCGCGACGAGATCCGCCGCGCCATCCAGGACCATCAGGTCCTCGTCGTCTGCGGCGAGACGGGCTCGGGCAAGAGCACCCAGCTCCCGCTGATCTGCCTCGAGGCCGGGCTCGGGGCCCGCGGCCTGATCGCCCACACCCAGCCGCGACGCATCGCCGCCCGCACCATCGCCCAGCGTGTGAGCGACGAGCTCGGCGTCGAGCTCGGTCGCGAAGTCGGCTACAAGGTCCGATTCGACGACGCGACCCACCCCGACACCTTCATCAAGGTGATGACCGACGGCGTGCTCCTCGCCGAGATGCAGGGCGACCGCCGCCTCACCCGCTACGAGGCGGTCATCATCGACGAGGCCCACGAGCGCAGCCTCAACATCGACTTTCTCCTGGGATACACCCGCCGTCTCCTCGCCCGCCGCCCCGAGCTGCGCCTCATCATCACCTCCGCGACGATCGATCCCGGGCGCTTCAGCCGCCACTTTGGCGACGCCCCCGTCATCGAGGTCTCGGGGCGCATGTACCCCGTCGAGATCCGCTACCGCGCCCCCGCCGAGCCCGAGCCCGCCCCCGAGGACGCCGACCCGAACCGGCAACTCATCGACGCGGTCAACGAGCTCGCGGCCGAGGGCCCCGGGGACATCCTCGTCTTCCTCCCGGGCGAACGCGAGATCCACGACGCCGCCGCGGCGCTCGCGGAGGCGGGAGGCGCGGGGCGCCAGGCGGAGATCCTGCCGCTCTACGCGCGCCTCGCGGCCAAGGACCAGCTCCGCGCCTTCCAGCCCCACGAGCGCAGACGCATCATCCTCGCCACCAATATCGCCGAGACCTCGATCACCGTCCCCGGCGTCCGCTACGTCGTGGACACCGGCCTTGCCCGCATCAGCCGCTACGGCTCGCGCTCGCGCGTGCAGGGGCTCGAGATCGAGCCGATCTCCCAGGCCTCCGCGAGCCAGCGCGCGGGACGGTGCGGGCGCGTCGCCGACGGCGTCTGCATCCGGCTTTACGCCGAGGACGATCTCCGCGAGCGCCCGCCCTTCACCGACCCCGAGATCCTCCGCAGCAACCTCGCCGGCGTCGTCCTCCGCATGAAGGCGCTCCGCCTCGGCGACCCGGCGAAGTTCCCCTTCATCGACCGGCCCTCGCCCCGGCGCATCCGCGACGGCGTCGACACGCTCATCGAGCTCGGCGCGCTCGACCCCGAGGGCGAGCTCACCCCCATCGGGCGCAAGCTCGCCGCCATGCCCATCGACCCGCGCCTCGCCCGGATGCTCGTCGCCGCCGCCGAGGAGGGCAGCCTCCGCGAGGTGCTCGTGCTCGCCGCCGCGCTCGCCGTCCGCGATCCGCGCGAGCGCCCACTCGAGGCCCGCGACCGCGCCGACGCCGCCCACGCCGAGTTCATCGACCCCTCCTCCGACTTCCTCACGCTGCTGAGGATCTGGTCGGCCTACCGCGCGCAGCGAGCCGCCCTCTCCGCTCGCAAGCTCCGCCGCTGGTGCGCCGACCGCTTCCTCTCCGCCCGCGCCCTGCGCGAGTGGGAGGACCTCCACGACCAGCTCCGCCGCCTCGCCCGCGAGCAGGGCTACCCGCGCAACCACGCCCCCGCCCGCCCCGAGGCGATCCACCGTGCGCTGCTCGCCGGCCTGCTGAGCAATGTCGGCGCGCGCGGCGAGCGCCATGAGTACAAGGGCGCCGCCGGCTCGGAGTTCTTCGTCCATCCCGGCTCCGTGCTCTTCGAGCGCAAGCCACGCTGGATCGTCGCCGCCGAGATGGTCCGGACCACCCGCGTCTACGCCCGCACGCTCGCGCCCATCCACGCCGAGTGGCTCGAGACCGTCGGAGCGCACCTGCTCGAGCGCACGCACTCGAGCCCCACCTGGGACGACCGCGCCGCCGCGCCCATCGTCGTCGAGCGACTCTCCCTCTTCGGCCTCCCGCTCCCCTCCAAGCGCAAGATCCCCTACGGACGCGTGAACCCCGTGCACGCGCGCGAAATCTTCATCCGCCAGGGGCTCGTCGAGGGCGCCTACCGCCCGGCCGCGCTCTTCGTCGACCACAACGACCGGCTCATCCACCAGGTCCGCCGCCTCGAGGCCAAGGCCCGCAGGCGCGACCTGCAGGCCGAAGCCGGCGCCCGCTTCGACTTCTTCGAGCGCCGCCTCCCCCCCGACATCTGGAGCGGCAAGAGCTTCGACCGCTGGCGCCACCGCGCCGAGGCCCGCAGGCCCCGCCTCCTCTTCATGAGCCCCGAGGACCTCGCCCTCGCCGCCGACGAGCCACTCGAGCCGAGCGCCTTCCCGGACACCGTGAGCGTCGGCGGCCGCCCCCGCCCGCTCGAGTACCACTACGAGCCCGGCGAGTCCGACGACGGCGTCCTGCTCACCGTCCCCGTCACCGCGTTCAACGAGCTCGCCGAAGCCGACCTCGACTGGCTCGTCCCGGGCATGGTGCGCGAGCGCACCATCGAGATGCTCCGCGCCCTGCCCAAGGCCGCCCGGCGCGGGATCGGGCCCGCGCCCGACGTCGCCGACGACTACCTCCGGGCCCAGCCTGACCACGCCCGCCCGATCGCCGACTCGCTCGCGGATTTCGTCTCGCGCACCCGCGGCGTGACCGTGACCGGCGCCGACCTCCGCGCCGCCCACCTCCCCCCGCACCTGGTCCCCAAGGTCGTCGTCACCGACGCGGAGGGCCACACCCTCGCCGCCGGACGCGATCTGCACCGGCTCCGGCGCGAGGTCGCCGGCGAGGTCGAGCAGGCCCTCAACGTGGGAGCCGGGCCAACGCCCCCCGAGTCGCGGACGTGGGAGTTCGGCAGCCTCGCCGAATCGGTCGTGATCTCCTCCGCACAGAGCGTCGTCACCGCCTACCCCGCGCTCGTCGACCACGAGCGCGCCGTCTCCGTCCGCATGCTCCCGGATGCCGAGTCCGCCGCCGAGGCGCACCCCCGGGGCGTTCGCCGCCTCCTGGCCTTCCGCTGCCGCCGCCACCTGCACCCCACGCTCGCCGCCTGGCCCGCCATGGGCTCGATGCGCCTCGCCCACGCCGCCGTCGGCATCGACGCCCCGCTCGACGACGAGCTCACCCTCCTCGCCATCAGCCACGCCGCGGGCGACCGCTTGGGCGCCGTGCGCGACCCGGAGGCGTTCGAGGACCTCGCCGAGGCCATCGCCGACCGGCTCGACGCCTCGCTGGTCGAGGCGATCGAGCTGGCCGAGCGCATCCTCGACCGCGCCCGCCGCGTCGTCGCCGTGCTCGAGACCGCGCCCCCGGGCTGGCGCTCCGCCACCGACGACGTGCGCGAGCAGCTCGATCTCCTCCTCGCCGACCGCCCGTTCTCCTCACGCCCGTGGGAACGGCTGCGACACCTGCCGCGTTACCTCGAAGCCGCGGAGCTCCGCCTCAAGAAGCTCGCCTCCGGCGGGCTCGACCGCGACCAGCGCAAGGCGCGCGAGATCGAGCCACGCTGGCGCCGCTGGGTCGAGCTGGAGCAGAAGCTGGCCGACCTCCGACTCTCCCCGCCGGTGCGCCGTGAGCTCGACGAGTACCGCTGGATGCTGGAGGAACTCCGGGTCTCCCTCTTCGCCCAGGAGCTCGGAACCGCGGCCCGCGTCTCCGGCCCCCGCCTCGACGAGCGCTGGGCGAATGTCCGCGAGGCCCTCCGCGCGGACAGCCAGGCCTCGTCGGTGTACGCTGTCCCCGGCGCGCCCTGATCCCCCGGGCGCCCCCGGAGAGCAAGGAGCCCACGCGTGAACCACCAAACCCCAAGCGTCGCGACAATCGGCGCCCTGCTGTGCTGCGCCGCCGCAGCAGCGGCCCAGACAGTCACCCTGCCCGGCCTGCTCGAGGAGATGGTCGACCGAGGCGCGATCGCCCGCGTGCCCGACCCCTGGTACACCTGCGTGCAGGCCAGCAGCTACGACCGCGCCTCCGTCTCGCCCGACAACCAGGACACGTGGTTCGCCAACGGCGACGCCGACAAGTACCTCCGCACCGAGGAGCAGTTCGGCCGGCGCGAATGGGTCATGATGGACGCCCAGGGCCCGGGCGCCGTCGTCCGCATCTGGAGCGCCAACCCCAAGGGCACCATGCGAGTCTATCTCGACGGCGAGACCACGCCCGCCATCGAGGGGCCGATGACCGCCCTGCTCGGCGGCGAGTGGGCAAGCGCCGGAGTCGCCGTCGGCAACCCGCTCAGCCAGCAGCGCAGCCGCGGCTGGAACCTCTACCTCCCCATCCCTTACGCCAAGAGCTGCAAGATCACCAGCGACGAGCCCGGCTTCTACTACCAGATCAACTACCGCACCTACGAGGAGGGCGCCGAGGTCGAGACCTTCTCCACCGCCTCGCTCCAGCGCTCCGGGGCCCTCCTCCAGCGCGTGCAGGACCGCCTCGCCTCCCCCTGGCCCCGCGTCGCGGCGTCGCTCAAGCCCGTGACCGTCTCCCCCGGCCAGTCCGAGACGATCGAGTTGCCGGCAGGCCCCGCCACCGTGCGCGAGCTCATGATGCGCCTCGACCCCGATCAGCCGCGCGATGCGCTCCGCTGGCTCGTCGTCGAGGCCGAATTCGACGGCGAGCAGACGGTCTGGTGCCCCGCCGGCGACTTCTTCCTCACCGGCCCGCTGCTCAACAAGGTCGACACCTGGACCAACCACGCCGACCCCCAGTCCGGCCTCATGCGTTCCGGCTGGCTGATGCCCTTCGAGCGCGACGCCACGATCCGGCTGCACAACGTCGGCGCCGAGTCGATCTCGCTCGGCTTCGGCGTCGCCATCGACGAATGGACTTGGGACGAGGGCTCGATGCACTTCCACGCCCGCTGGCGCCAGGAAGGCCCCATCCACACCCGGCCGCGCCACGACTGGAACTACGTCCAGGCCGAGGGCAAGGGTGTCTACGCCGGCGACGTGCTCTCGGTCTCCAACCCGGTCACCGACTGGTGGGGCGAGGGCGACGAGAAGATCTACGTCGATGGTGAAGCGTTCCCGAGCCACTTCGGCACCGGCACCGAGGACTACTACGGCTACGCGTGGTGCTCGCCCGAGGTCTTCCACGGTCCCTTCCACGCCCAGCCCCGCTGCGACGGCCCGGGCAACTACGGCCACACCACCGTCGCCCGCGTGCGACTCCTCGACGGCATCCCCTTCCGCGAGTCGATCAGGACCGACATGGAGGTCTGGCACTGGGCAGAGTGCGACGTCGCCTACGGCGCCACCTCGTTCCTCTACATGCTCCCGGGCGGCACGACCAACCGCGCCCCCATGCCCGACGAGGCCGCCCGCGGCGTGCTCGACCCGCCCCCCCTCCCGCCGCCCTTCGCCATCGAGGGCGCCCTCGAGGCCGAGGATCTCCGCGTCCTCGCCAGCAGCGAGGGCATGCCCCTGGGCAAGCAGGACATGGCCGGCTTCGCCCGCGACAAGTGGAGCGGCAACGCCCACCTCTGGGCGCAGGGCAGGCGCCCCGGCGACTTCGTCGAGCTGCTCGTGCCCGCGCCCGGAGAGCAACCTTGCCGACTCACCCTCTACGCGACGCGCAGCTGGGACTACGGCGTCCTCCGCTTCACCGTCAACGGCGAGCGCGCCGCCGACGACCTCGACACCTTCAGCGGGCGGCAGGGCCTCGCCGAGCCCACCGGGCCGAGCGACCTCGGCGTCTTCCGACCCCGCGACGGCGCGTTCGTGCTCCGCGCCGAGGTTGTCGGCGGCAACCCGGCCTCGCTGGGCACCAAGTCCTTCTTCGCGCTGGACGCCGTCGTCGTCGAGGAGGTCGAGCAGTAGCGGCCCGGCCGTCGCCATCGCGTGCGCGCCGTGAGGACGGCGGGGGCCCGCTCGCCGCCGCCGCGAGCGTCCTCGCCCGCGAGCACCCCCCCGATCAGGCGCTCGCGCGGGCCGCCGAGCTGTTCGCCCTCGTGATCGCCGAGCGTCGCCTCGCCGAGCCGCCCG
Organism: uncultured Phycisphaeraceae bacterium; assembly: GCA_964435785.1. GTDB lineage: Bacteria > Planctomycetota > Phycisphaerae > Phycisphaerales > UBA1924 > PNC22. Next base: position 74,665 of record CAYTAH010000012.1, read on the forward strand.
AGAGTCCCGCGCCCGATCGGCTCGAGAGCGAAGCGCTCGCCCTGCTGCGCCGCCGTGCGCCCTCGTGGCCCCCCGAGCCCGACGCCCACTGGCTCGGCGCCGCCTACCAGCAGGCCCTCGACGAGTCGGCGCGATCGCGCGCCCGCTCCCGGCGAAGCAGGGGCGTCTTTTACACGCCCCCCGAACTCGTCCGCCACGTGCTCTCGCGCACGCTCGACCCCCTGCTCGCGGACCCCTGCCGTCCCATCCCGCGCCTCCTCGACCCCGCCTGCGGCTGCGGGGCCTTCCTCATCGAGGCCGCCCGGCGCATCCGCGAGCTGAGGCCCGACGCGGCGCCCGCCGAGATCCTCCTCGCACTCCACGGCGTCGACATCGACCCCGTCGCCGCCTCGCTCTGCCGACTGGCGCTGTGGCTCGAGCTCGGCGCACCCGACGAGCCGCTCGACGCTCCCGCAGCGCAGGTGCGCGTCGCCGACGGCCTCCTCGACCCACAGCCGGACCCGCCCTTCGACGCCGTGATCGGCAATCCCCCCTTCCTCAGCCAGCTCTCCGCCGCCACCGCCCGCGACCGAAGCTCCGCGTCCGCCCTGCGCCGGCGCTTCGGCGCCTCGCTGCGGGCCTACACCGACCCCGCGGCCCTGTTCCTCCAGGGCGCGGTCGAGAGCGTGCGCGACGGAGGGCGCGTCGGCATGATCCTCCCCGTCTCTATCCTCGCCTCGCGCGACGTCGCGCCGATCCGCCGCCGCGTCGCCTCGCTCGCCGCGATCCGTTCACTCTGGCTGGATACCGACGGCCTCTTCGACGCCGGCGTCCGCACCGTCGCCCTCAGCGCCGAGCGAGGCGCAGCGCAGGGAGAGGTCGAGCGCTCCAGCGGGACGCGGTTCCACAGGCGCGCCCCCAGCGCAGCAACGGTCCGCCGGCCCGAGGGCTGGAGCCTCCTCGCCGCCGATCTTGCGGGCGTCCCGCCGGTGTCCACCGGCGACGCGCCGCGTCTCGCCGACCTCGCCGAGATCACCGCCGGCTTCCGCGACGAGTACTACGCGGTCGCCCGCCGCCTCCGCGAGCACAGCGGCGGCGCCGCGGGCGACGAGCTCCCGGTCGTCACGGTCGGTATGATCGATGTCGGCAGGTCCCGCTGGGGCGAGCGACCGGCGAGAGTCGGCGGCCGCGCCTGGCGCCGCCCGGTCGTCGCCCACGACGACCCCGATCCGAAGCTCGCGTCCGTCATCGCGCAGCAGCGCCGCCCCAAGCTCCTCGTCGCCACGCAGACCAAGGTGATCGAGGTCGCGCCCGATCCCCAGGGGATTTTCGTGGGGATCACCCCGACCATCCTCGTCTTCCCCCGCGACCGCGACGATCTGTGGCGGATCGCCGCCGCGCTCGCCTCGCCCGTGCTCAGCGCCTGGGTGGCCGCCGAGGCCTTCGGCGCCGCGCGCTCGCTCGACGCGATCAAGCCGAGCGCCTCGCTCCTCCGCGCCGCGCCGCTCCCGACCCACCCGGGCCCCTGGACCGAGGCCGCGCGGCTCTTTGAAGCGCTCTCCGCCGCCGATGCCGACCCGACCGAGTCCCGCCTGGAAGCGTTCGGCCTCAAGGCGTGCGGCGCCTACGGCCTCACCGAGATGGACGCAGCGCCGCTCCTGGCCTGGTGGCTCCCCCGCGTGCGCCCCTCGTCACCCCGCGCTAGACTCCGCCGACGCGAACCGGAGACGCCGTCGCACGCTCCCGTCGACAGCGGCGCCCCGATCGATTGAGGATCGGCCGCGCTCGCCCCGCGACCCCCGCCCGAAGAGGACCACACCGTGACCGATGCCAAGCGGCCGCTCTACTACACGTTCGGCAACCACATGCACTGGGTCGACATGCAGTGGCTCTGGGGCTACGACGTCCTGCCCGGGTGTGTGCGCGACATGCTCCACCTCTGCCGCGAGACCGGCGCCAAGGGCTGCGTCAACTTCGACGGCGTCGGCTACGAGAAGATGGCCGCCGAGTGCCCCGACGCCCTCGCCGAGCTGCGCGACGCGGTGCAGGCCGGCACGATCGAGCCCGTGAGCTGCGCCTACGGCCAGCCCTACGGCCTCTTCCAGCCCGGCGAGAGCAACGTGCGCCAGTTCACCTACGGTGTGCGCGCCTCGCTCCGCCTCCTCGGCGCACGCCCCCGCACCTTCTGGGAGGAAGAGTTCTACTTCTTCCCGCAGCTCCCGCAGTTGCTCAACGCCTGCGGCTTCACCGGCGCCAACCTCTTCTTCCAGTGGACCTGGCACACGCCCGAGATCCCCAAGGAGAACGCCAACCTCGTCCTCTGGGAAGGGGCCGACGGCACCCGCATCCCCGCCCTCCCTCGCAACGACCTCAACGTCCACCAATGGCCCGAGGACTTCGACGGCCTGCTCGAGCAGGGCCTCATCAACGACCTGAAGCCACCGGTTATCGTCCAGTGGCTCGAGCTCATGCCCAGCAAGGACTGGATGTGCCGCAGCGAGGTCCTCCTCCCGCGCCTCAAGGAGCTCTTCGCCGACCCCCGCTTCGACCTCCGCGCCCGCACCTGCCAGGAGCTGATCGCCGAGCTCACCGAGACCGTCCGCCGCAACGGCGAGATCGACGCCCCCGCCCGCGCCTACTCCATGGACGAGGTCTGGCACGGCATCCTCCTCGGCAAGAACGCCGACCGCCACCCCCGCACGAGCCGCCAGACCGAGCACGAGATCGTCGCCGCCGAATCGCTCGCCAGCGCCGCCGGCCTCTTCGGCAGGCCCTACGCCAGCTGGGACGTCTACCCCACCTGGGAGCTCGACGAGGCCTGGCGAGAGCTGCTCGCCGCGCAGCACCACGACAACCACGAGTGCGAGGGTCTCTGCGGGTTCGTGGGCTACCACCAGATGCTCCGCAGCGCCTCCGCCGCGAGCGAAGTCAGCGAGCGCACCCGCGCGCACCTCGAGCAACGCGCCGGCTCGCCCATCCTCCCCAACCCCCTCGGCTGGGTGCGCACCGTCGAGGCGATCATCGACGCCGGCCCGGACGAGGAGCCCCGTGCCGCGCTCGTTACGCTCCCGCCCTTCGGATTCGCCTCCGAGAGCGTGGCATCCGGGGCCGCGCCCGAGCTGTCCCTCCAGGAGAAGGGATCCGTCTGCACGATCGCGAGGGGCGGCCTTTCGGCCGACATCGATATCGAGCGAGGGCTCATCCTGCAGGTCAGGTCGGCGACGCACCCCGACGGCGTGCTCCGCGACGGACAGCACCTGCTCGACCTCCGGCAGCTCGTGCAGGGGCGGCCGTCGGCTCGCCCGGTGATCGACAGCGTGGACGTCAGCGACTCGTCGCTGCGCCTCAACCTCGCCCCGGACCAGCTCCGGCCCGACGAGACGCCACGCCCGGGAACCGAGGGCGGCGAGCGGGGCGTGTCGATCGAGATCGGCATCGGCGCCGACGCCGCGGGCGTGGATGTCGCCTTCTTCGGCCTGTCCTCGCTGACGCGCCCCGACGCGGGCTTCGCCGGCGCGCTGCGCATGCCGGTCGTCCCGTCCTCGGCGATCGCGGAGATCCGCACCGACACCGCCTACGCCGTGCACGCCTGCAGGGGCTCGGGACGAGTCAGCCGCAAGTACCCCAGGGGCGACTGGATGACCTCGCCCCAGTGGTTCGAACACGTCGCGGGATCCATCGTCGCCCAGAGCTTCATCGACCTGCTCGATTCGCGCGGGCGCGGCCTGCTCATCACCCACAACGGCTCGCAGCAGTGGTTCCGGACCGAGCGCGGCGTCGAGGTGGTCCTCAACGCCTACTGCCCCTGGGACGAGTCGCGCTACGACCCCGAGATGTTCAACGTGCCCGTGCTCCGGCTCATCCCGCACGAGGGCCTCCGCGATGTCGACCGCGCACGCCTCGCCCGCGAGTTCGCGGCCGACGACGGAGGGCAGCGTCCGCACATCCTCGCCCGCGCAGTCGACGCCGTCCCGGTCGGCGGCGGCGATCGGGCCAACGCCCAGCCGATCCCGCAGGCCTTCGGTGCGCTCGAGGTCTGCAACGCCCCCGGCGTCCTCGCCCACGCGCTCTACCGCGACTCGATGAAGTCCGGCGAGCACCTCCCCGCGTGGGCCGGCCATCGCATGGCCCGCGAGTCCTCCGGCGCGTGCACGCACCCCTACGCCATCCGCCTCGTCGAGTGGAACGGCGAGCCGGCCGAGGTCACGCTCAAGCTCCCCGGCAAGATCGCCCTCGCCGCCAAGACGAACCTCATGGGCGAGTGCGCCGACCGCCACGCGGGCGATGCGACGGCTTCCGCGCCGGCGCACTTGCGCGATACCGGCTGGCTCACCGCCGAGCCCGCCACCCCGCCCGGCTGGGCCCGCGCCGCGATGTTCCGCGGCCGCGACATCGAGTGGTCGCAGGTCCGCTTCACCATGCGCCCGCGCGAGATCGCCACGATCATGGCCGACCTCGTCATGGGCCGCAAGGAATTCCGCGACCTCGACGCCAAGCGCGAGGTCTGGGCCCGGATCCACAAGACCGAGGCGACCTGAGCCGCCCGCGCCCGGCCCGGAGGATTCGGGTAGATTGTCGCCATGGCCGGAAGGGTCTGCGTCATCGGATCGGCGAACATGGACCTGGTCGTCCGCGCCCCCCGTCTGCCCAGGGCCGGCGAGACGATCCTCGGCGGGCCCTTCGAGACATTCCCCGGCGGCAAGGGGGCCAACCAGGCCGTGGCCGCCGCGCGAATGGGCGCCCAGGTCAGCTTCGTCGGTCGCGTCGGGACCGACGCCTACGGCGCCGAGCTCCGCACCGTCCTCTCCCGCGAGGGCGTGGACCTCACGGCCCTGCGCCCCACCGCGGGCGTCTCCACCGGCGTGGCGCTCATCACCGTGGACGAGTCCGGTGGTGAGAACACCATCGTCGTCGCGGCCGGCGCCAACAAGCGCGTCTCGCGCGAGGACGTGCAGGCGGTGGGGGGGCTCATCCGCTCCGCCGACGTGCTCCTCATGCAGCTCGAGGTGCCGGTGGAGGCCGTCGCCGCCGCCGCCTCCGCCGCGCGAGCATCCGGACGGAAGGTCGTGCTCAACGCCGCCCCCGCCGTGGCGCTCCCCGAGGGGCTGCTCGCGGCGATCGACGTGCTCATCGTCAACCGGGGCGAGGCCGCGACGGGCGTGGGCGCTTCGCCGGAGACCCGCTCGCGCGACCTTGCCAGGAAGCTCCTCGGCATCGGCCCCCGCAGCGCCGTCATCACCCTCGGCCCGCGCGGCGCGCTCGTCGCCGAGGGTGAACTCGTCGAGCACGTGCCCTCCATCAGCGTCGAAGCCGTGGACACGGTCGGCGCGGGCGACGCCTTCTGCGGCACGCTCGCCGCGATGCTCGCCGAGGGCAAGCCGCTCGTCGAGGCGGCGCGCATCGGCTGCATCGCCGGCGCCCTCGCCGCGACCAAGCCCGGAGCGATCCCCAGCCTCCCCACGCGAGAAGCGGTCGGCCGCCGCCTCCAAGCCTGACACCCGCACGATGCATCCCTGTGAACTCCAAGGTCTGAAATCCGAAGTCTGAAATCTCAAAATTCCAAATCCGAAATTCGATATTTGAGTTCGAGCTTCAATCCACGTTCGCAGCCCCTCATCCCTCTCCCGCGCTATTTCCCCCGAACGACTACAGTCTTCCATGTCCACGCAACCCAAGCCCGGCGAAGGCTTCATCCACCACATCCCCGGCACCGTCCCGCTCACGCCGCCGGAGCGTGACGCCAGCGCCAAGGGCGTCGGCGTCCTCGGCCTCCACGAGGGCCGCACACTCCTCATCGCCACCGAAACCCGCTGCGCCTACGCCCGCCCCGTCGCCGGATGCGACCTCAGCGAGGACAAGCTCGCGGCCTCGAAACGCGAGCTGCCGGGCCTGTTCTACACCACGAGCTACGACGAGATGCTCGCCCGCCCCGAGGTCGACATCGTCGCCATCTACACCCCCGACCACCTCCACGCCGAGCACATCGAGCGCGCCTTCGAGGCCGGAAAAGACGTCATCTGCACCAAGCCGCTGACCAACTCGCTCGAGGGCGCCAAGCGCATCCTCGAAGCCGGCCGGCGCAAAAACCGCCGCCTCCTCGTCGGCCAGTCCACCCGCTTCTTCGAGCCCTTTCGGCGACAGCGCGCACTCCTGGAGCGCGGCGGCCACGGCGGCCTCGGCGCCGTCGAGATGATCGACGCCCACTACATCCACCGCATGGACTGGTACTACCGCAAGAGCCCCTGGGCGGCGACCGATACCGACTGGGTCTTCCTCGGCCTCAGCCACCCCATCGACCTCGTCCGCTGGTACCTCGGACGCATCGACACGGTGCACGCAGTGGGGGGGCGATCACGCATGGGCGCGGAGTTCAACGTCCGCGGCCGCGACATGTACCTCGTCAACGTCGTCGCCGCCGACGGTCGTATCGGCCGCGCCATGGGACACTACGGCTGCCACGAGCTGCCCTCCGCCCGCAACTGCATCGAGTGCATGATCTACGCCGCCGGCGGCTCCAGCCTCGCCCAATACCACGACATGCGCTTCGTGCACACGGCCGATGTCGGTCCTGATGGAGCCCGAAGCGCAAGCGAGGGTCATGGAGCCCGTGGCGCAAGCCAGGGCCGGGGTACCCGAAGCGCCGGCGAGGGCCCCTCCGCGTCGACCGCCGGCTTCGATCCCGGTGAGCTCCTCGAAGTCACCGAGGACTGCCTCTACGCCGGCCGCCACTACTACTTCAACAGCGAGGTCCACGGCATGCACTACGGCGAGTTCGCCAACTACGCCGACACGTTCGCCCGCGCCCTCATCGAGGGCAAGCCCACCTCCCCCGAACTGGAGGAGGGCGTTGAGACCGTCTGCGTCATGGAGGCCGTCCGCCGTAGCGCGGAAACCGGCCGCGTCGTCGAGCTCGCGCCCCTCCTGCGAGAAGTCGGCATCTCGCCCGGCGCGTAACGCCTTCTCGTCTCTCCCGCTCCCAGAGAGTCGCCGCCATGCGCGCACGCCCATGAGGACCCGCGCGATCAGGCCATGCGCATCCGCACGCGCAGGGTCTGGCCGGCGTGCACGGTCTGCGGCACGCCCAGCCTGATCTCCACCCGCGTCCCGACCTGCGCCGGCTCGCACGCGACTTCGGCCCCGCCGGTCTCCACCGTCACCCCCGCCAGGCCCGATCCCTCCGGCAACGCGAAGGCGAGCGACCGCACCGCCACCTCGCCGTGGGCCACCGCGATCTCCTCGACCTGCTCGCCCCCGGCGCGGCGCTGGACGATCTGGCCCCACCCCGCCGCCCCGGTGAACACCGAGCGGAAGTCCTCCGGCGTGAGCCGCGGGGCAAAGCCGATGTGCGCGGCCGGCCCGTCGTGCTCGAAGCCCGCCAGCCCGATCAGCACCCCCCACGCCGCCATCGCCCGCGCATAGTGGTCGCCGCACTCGATCTCGTTGAAGGGGTTCCGCCGCGAAGGGTGATACCGCTCGTGCACCGCCCGGCACATCGCCAGCGCCTCGGTGAGCATCCCCTCCCACGCCATGTGCCCCGCCACCTGGTACTCGATCCCCGTCCAGACCTCGTCGCGGTAGCGCGTCGAGCGAGGGCCGAGATGGTCCGACTTGGGCCACGTGCATGTGAACAGCCCCGCCTCGCCGGGGTACGCGAACCACCGCTCGGGCATGTGCGCCTTGTTCTGGGGCTCGATGTCCGGCGCCCAGCAGTACTTCCAGATCGATTCCAGCGCCGCTCGCACCGTCTCGGGCGGGTAGACGTAGCCGAGCCCCACCTGGTGCGCCCAGCCCTGGCCGAACAGCTGATCGGCCAGGCACCCGTCGGCGTACTGCCATTCCGGATGCTGCCCGAGATCGACCCGCTGCACGAAGTACTCGCCGTTGAAGAGCCGCTCGACCGAGTTCGCCCTCCCCGCCTCGAACACGCGCCGGCACTCCTCCGCGAAGCCCGCGTCGTTCACCCGCCGCGCCATCTCCTCCGCGGCACGGAGCGCGCCCAGGTACAGCGAGCCGACCATCGTGTTCGGCCCGTAGTAGTCCTGGTCGTACGTCTGGTGCTGGCGGCCCTCGATCAGCCCGTCGGCGTCACCGTCCTGGGTCATGAGAAACTCGGTCGCCTTCCGGATATTCGCCCAGTTGCGATGGAGGAACGCGTCATCCGCCGAGCACAGGTGCTCGCGGTAGGCCTTGAGCACGTACCCGCCCTGCGAGTCGCCCGCCCAGATCCCCCAGCCCTCGCCGCGGAAGCGGATCTCCCCCGTCTCGGGGATGAACCCCACGCCGGGCGCGAAGTCCTGCCGCTCGCGCACCGACCGCTCCAGCTCGGGGAAGAGCCGCGCCATCGTGTGCGCGTAGTTCCACACGTGCCCGCACGTCCCGTGGCAGCAGCCCACGCCCTCCCACGCCCAGAACCGCCCGTCCTGCCACCACTGGCACGTGTTCGTCGCCAGGTTGCACGTGGTCGCGCCCACCCGGTCCAGCAGCCAGCGCGGGAGCGTCGAGTCGTAATTTGCCCGATGCCAGGCAAGGGTCTCGGCGACGAGGCGGTCGAGATTCGCGCCGATGTACCCCGCGACCTCGGCGGCGGCGCCGAACCGCGCCGCGTACCGCTGCCCCACCCGGTCGGCCGGATCCGTCGAGCCGCGCACCCGGAAGAGGTTGGGCATGTGCCACGCGTACACCAGCGTGATCGTCCGCTCCTCCCCGGGCGCCAGGTCCACGCTCTGCGCCGCCACCAGCCGGTGGTGCCCGGTCAGCGGGCAGGCGTGCGACGCGGGCGCAGCGCTCTCGTCGATCGCCGCGAACACCGCCTCCGGGCCCCCCTCCGGCGCGAGCCCGACGCGGGCGACGCCCCCCTCGCCGACGGCCCCGACGCACACGCGCCCGAAGTCCGGCTGCATCTCGAGCGGCCCGATCTCCGGCGCCATCGGGGTGTCGCGGAACTCGATCTGATCCACGTTGACGTGGCCCCAGCCCCCGCTGTGCCGGTCCACGATCTCGATCCGAGCCTCCCTGCCCGCCAGGTCGGAGACGTCCCAGTTGCACGGCTCGAGGCGCTCGGCGTGCTTGCCCGTCGCCGTGCGCACGACGGCACCGTCGACAAGGAGGTTCACGCACGTCTGATCGGCGTGCCCGCCGCCCCCCACCAGAAAGCCGATAAAGGGACGCTCGATGGTGAACGCGGGCGAGAGCATCCGCCCCTGCAGCCGGTCGCTGCCGCCGAGATAGCTGTTGACCAGGCGACGGCCCTTGAAGCCCGCGACGGGGTTCTGGTTCGCAAGCGTCCCCGAGGCCGGCCCCGTGCCGAACGCCTCGCCCTCGACCGTCCACTCGCCGTAGCTCTCTCCCTCGAAATCGGCGAAGACCACCGGATCCCGCACCTCACGCCCCGGCGCCGCTTCCTCGCGCGGGCGCACGCCGCCCTCGGCCAGCGCGATCCCGCCCCCGTTGCTCGCCGTCGCGAAGCGCTCCGCCTGCCCGACGAAGCTGGAGGCGCTGAAATAGCACGCCCGGTTGCTTAGCCACCCCGCGATCCCCACCCTCGCCGGCGTATCGCCCCGGTTCCGCACGCGATACCGAAGGATCGTCGCGGGCAGAGCCGAGTCCGCGGTGTCGAGCGGGATGAACGGGCTGAACGCCTCCAGCGACACCCCGACGGGCAATGACTCGTCGGGGAACTCCACGAGCCCGAGCGGGTATTCGCCCGCGAAACGCACGCCCGGGAAGCCCCTCGCCGAGAGTTCGCGAATCTCCGCCTTCCCGCCGACCTCGACGCGGATGGCGGCGCCCTGCTCCAGATCCGGCGGCTCGGTGAACCGACCATCGGCGAACATCTCCGTCGCCTTGCGCCCCGGCTTGTAGTTCTGCGCCCCGTACCCGGAGTTGAAGCTGCTGTTGAAGATGTCCCAATAGACCAGCCGCCCCTCGCCGGAGAGGTACACCTGCCCGGCGCAGATCCCGCCCACGGGCATGCCGATCGTCGGAAGGTCCCCGCCCGAGTACCACACCCGCTCCCCGCGCGCCGTCAGCGAAGCGACCCACGCAGGGTCGAGCTTCTTGTCCACCGGCACGAAGTGGTCCCCCTCGGCCGTTGCGCTGAAGGGCCCCGCGAACGCGCGCCCCGCGGAGACGCCCAGCGCGGCGGCGCCCAGCCCCGCGGCCTTGATGAACGACCGCCTGTCCACGCCCCCCGAAGAGCCGCCGCAGCACGATCCGCATCCGCATGAGTCGTTCATCGACGAGCATCTCCTGTCCGCCCGGCGGTCCCGCGGGGCGTGCCCGAGGGGCCTGGTCGGGGATGCTACCCGCCCCGCCGCGACCCGGGACGGAGCCGCCTCGCTGCGCGTGATAGACTGATGGGGGAGGTCCTCTGTATGGCCAAGGCCGTTGCCGATCCCGAAGAGCTGCGCAGGTTCGCCCAGCTCCTCAAGGCCTTCAACGCGAACATGGCGCAGGCGATGCAGCAGGTGCAGGGCAACGCCAACGCCCTGGGGCAGACCTGGCGCGACCAGGAGCACGTGAAGTTCCAGCAGGAGTTCGAGCAGACCATGCGCCAGCTGCAGCGATTCATCGAGGCCAGCGAGGAGCAGGTCCCGCTGCTCCTCCGCAAGGCCGAGCGGCTCGAGGCCTACCTGCGCCAGCGGTGAGCACGATGGCGGAGCGCGCAAGCGTCGGCTCGGTCGAGGCGTTGGCGGCCTTCAAGCCGTCGGTGGTGAAGTTCGCCGAGCTCACCCAGGCCGCCCTCTCCAGCGCCGAGACCTCGGCCACGCGGGCCCTCGACTGGATCGTCCGCGAGCGCCGCCCCCACCTCCAGCGCGAGATCCGCATGCTCCAGGAGGAGATGACCCGCTCGCGCACCCGCATGATCTCGCGCATGGACCCCATGCAGGACAAGCCGACGCCCAAGGTCGACGACCGCCTCGCCTACGACGCCGCCAAGCGCCGTCTCCGCGACACCGAGGCCAAGCTCGAGGAGACACGCCGCTGGGCCAGGCAGCTCGAGCGCGCCATCGAGGAGTACCGCGGCAGCGTCTCCCAGCTCGGGTGGTTCGTCCGAGGCGAGCTCGGCCGGGCGGTGGGGGCGCTCGACCAGATGGGCGACGCCCTCGAGGCCTATACCCAGCTCGGCGAGCGCCGCGCCGGAACCCCCGCCCCGCCCGACGCGGATGAAGGGGGGACCGCATGAGCCTCTCCGTGGGTCGCGGCCTGCTGATCGACGCCCAGAAGCAGTTTCTCCGCGACTGGGCGCGACTCCGCGAGACCTGGACCGACCAGAACGCCGAGGCCTTCGAGGCACGCTACATCCAGCCCGTCGACGGACAGGTCCGGAGAGCGACCGAGGCCATGGAGAGGCTCGCGGAGATCGCCGCTGCGGCCCGGCGCGCCTGCGAGTAGCCTGGATACCCGATGGACCGTTCGCCACAGTCGCTCGCCAAGCCCCTGCCCGCGCCCGGGCTCTTCGAGCGCGAGCTGGCGCTGGTGGCGAGAGTCCGCCGCCGGCTGGAGGAGCACGCCGCCCGCACGGCCGAGGCCGTCAAGGCCCGCGACGACGCCGTGCACGCGGCCGAACACGCCCGCGCCAAGGCGCTCGAGCGGTCCGCCGCCGAGCTCAAGCGACGACTCGCCAAGGCGGACACCGAGCTCGCCCAGGCCCTCGAGCACCTCGACACCCAGCACGAGGAGAAGTCGCGGGCGTCGAAGACCGCCTGGGAGGCGCGGCGGAGCGCCGAGCAGGAGCGGTACGAGCGACACGTCGAGCGCGCCGACCGCGAGTGCAAGGAGGCGGTCTGGCTCGCCGAGACCGTCTACGAGAGCGCACGCCCCCGCCCCGGCCACGAGTTCGAAGCCCTCTGCAAGCGCCTCGACGGCGACCTCAAGAGGGTCGCCGAGCTTGAGGAGTTCGCCAGGTCGCTCTGGCCCCGCGCCGCACGCCCGATCCTCGCCGGAGAGGAGGAGGCGGGGCCCGCTCCCGCCGAGGCGTTCGACGAGCGCCGCGATGCGGCCCACGGACAGGCCAGGACGCTCGAACGGGATTTCCTCGGAAAGCTGAGCAGGTCCGGGCTGCTGTGGGTCGCCTGGCCCGTTCTCGCGGCGGGGGCGGGCGTCGGTGTCGGCTTCGCGACCCGATGGGCGGGCTGGGAGCTTCCCGCCGCCGCCGCGGGCGCAACCGCTCTGCTCCTCCTCGGGCTCATCCTGCCCCTGCGCGCCATGGCGCGCCGGCGGTATGTCGCGGGGCTGCGCACCTTCCGCCGCCTGGCCGCCGAGACGCGCATCGCCGCATCCGCCGCGCGCGAGAAGGGCATCATCGCCCGGGACGAGGCGCTCGCGGCCCTCGTCGCCCAGTGCCGCGCCGAGGTCGACCGGGCGCGCTCGCGTCTCACCGAGACGGCCCGGGCCGAGGAGGCCGACCGCGCCGCCCGCCTGGCCGAGATCGACCGGGCCGCGAGCGCCGAGCTCCAGGACCTCGACGCCCGCCACCGCGCCGACCGCCTCGGCGCACAGACCAGGGCCGCGGAGTACGTCGAGCGCTCGCGCCGCACGCACGCCGACGAGACCGCCGCCGCCGACGAGACCCGCCGCTCGCTCGTCGAGCAGGCCCGCGCCGTGTGCGACGCCGTCACCGAGGAGCTCCGGCGCGCCTGGGTCCGCGACGCGGGCCACGTGCGCGACGAGCTGAAGCAGATCGGCGCCGCCGCCGCGGCCGCGTGCCCCACCTGGATGCAGCGGCTCCAGGGCGACTGGTCGTTCGGCGGCGCGGCGCCCTTCGCCACGCGCCTCGGCGAGGTGCGCGCCCCCCTCGAGTCGCTCGGCCCCGTCGCGGGCGTCGAGCCTGCCCTGCTCGACCTCCTCCCCGAGGCCATCGTCCTCCCGATCGCGCTCGACGTCGCCGCGCGAGGCTCGCTGCTCGTGGAGACGCGCGAGGGCGGGCGCGACGCCGCCATCGACCTGGTGCACACGTCCCTCCTGCGCCTGCTCGCCTCCGCCCCGCCCGGGCGCGCCAAGCTCACCATCTTCGACCCCGTCGGGCGCGGTCGCTCCTTCGCAGGCCTCATGCGCCTGGCCGACTACGACGAATCCCTCGTCGGCGCCCGCATCTGGACCGAGAGCCGGCACATGGAGCAGCGGCTCGCCGACCTCACCGAGCACATCGAGAACGTCATCCAGAAATACCTCCGCGACGACTACCCGACCATCGACGACTACAACCGCGTCGCGGGCGAGATCGCCGAGCCCTACCGATACCTCGTCATCGCCGACTTCCCGGCCAACTTCACCGAGGACGCCGCCGCACGCCTCACCTCCATCATCGACGCCGGCGCCCGCTGCGGCGTCTTCGTCGTCATGCTCGTGGACCCCGCCGCCAAGCTCCCGCCCGGCTTCGACCTCCGCGAGCTGCGCTCCCGGGCCATCGTGCTCGAGGGCCGTCGTGAGGGCGGCTTCCGCCTGAGCGACCCCGGCGTGCGCGACCTGCTCTTCACGCCCGACGCGCCCCCCGGCGAGACGCAGACGGTCGAGCTGCTCCGCATGGTCGGCGAGGGCGCGATCGCGGCCGGGCGCGTCGAGGTGAGCTACGCCGTCGTCGAGCCGCGCGAGGACCAGTACTGGTCCCGCTCCTGCGCCGAGGAGCTCCGCGTCCCCGTCGGGCGCGCGGGCGCCACCAAGGCCCAGGAGCTGCGCCTCGGTCGCGGCACCAGCCAGCACGTCCTCGTCGCCGGCAAGACGGGCTCCGGCAAGTCCACCCTCCTCCACGTCCTGGCCACCAGCGCCATGCTCTGGCACGACCCCAGCGAGGTCGAGTTCTACCTCGTCGACTTCAAGAAAGGCGTCGAGTTCAAGCCGTATGCCTCGGGCGAGCTGCCCCACATCCGCGCCGTCGCCATCGAGTCCGACCGCGAGTTCGGCCTGAGCGTACTCCAGCGTCTCGACGGCGAGCTGCGCCGGCGGGGCGACCTCTTCCGCCAGCGCGGCGTGCAGTCGCTCTCCCAGTTCCGCGAGCGCTTCCCGGACGAGGCGATGCCCCGCTCCATCCTCATGATCGACGAGTTCCAGGAGTTCTTCGTCGAGGACGACCGCATCGCCCAGGACGCCTCGCTCCTGCTCGACCGACTCGTCCGCCAGGGGCGCGCCTTCGGCATCCACGTCCTCCTCGCGAGCCAGACGCTCAGCGGCGCCTATACCCTCGCCCGCTCGACCGTCGGGCAGATGGCCGTGCGCATCGCGCTGCGCTGCTCCGAGACGGACAGCTACCTCATCCTCAGCGAGGACAACGGCGCAGCCCGCCTGCTCACCCGCCCCGGCGAGGCGATCTACAACGACGCCAACGGCCTCGTCGAGGGCAACAACCCCTTCCAGGTCGCCTGGCTCGGCGACGACGAGCGCCAGCTCGTGCTCGACAACGTCGCCACGCTCGCCCGCCGCCACCGCGTCCACTTCGAGGAGCCCGTCTTCTTCGAGGGCAACGCCGACGCCGACCTCGCGCGAAACCGCCAGCTCCGGCGCGCCGCGAGCGAGCACGCCCGGCCCATCGCCCCCCTCGCGTGGCTCGGCGAGCCCGTCTCCATCAAGGAGCCCACCGGCGCCGTCATGCGCCGGCGCGGCGGGGCCAACCTCCTCATCGTCGGCCAGCGCTCCGAGACCGCGGCCGCGATGCTCGCCTCGAGCGTGCTCTCCCTCGCGGCCCAGCACGACTCCGAGCCCCCGCGCGGCGCGACGTTCCTCCTCGTGGACGGCACGCCCGAGGACGACCCGCTCTCGGGGCGCATCGCCCAGTCGCTCGCCCCGCTCCCGCACGCCGTGCGCCCCATCTCCTGGCGCGATGCGCCCGGCGCCGTCGCCGAGGCGCACGGCGCGATGCTCGAGCGCGAGGCCGCGAACCGCACCGACGGCCCGGCCATCTACCTCGTCCTCCACGGCCTGCACTGGCTGCGCTCGCTCCGCCGGCGCGAGGACGACCTCTCCTTCAGCTTCGACAAGGAGGACAAGGGCCCCGCGCCCGACCAGCAGCTCAAGCGCCTGCTCATCGACGGCCCGCGCCTCGGCGTTTTCGTCCTCGCCTGGTGCGACACCGTCGGCAGCCTCACCCGCGCCATGGACCGGGCCTC
>CAYTAH010000013.1:0-89032 GCA_964435785.1 uncultured Phycisphaeraceae bacterium
AAAATGGAGCCGGGGGGAATCGAACCCCCGTCCCGTGACAGTCAGCAGGACGCCTCTACGCGTGTAGTCGCTGGTTTGATCTCGGCTCGGGGGCGGGCAGCGACACCCTCCCCTTTCGCCAAGCCTCGGTGCAGTCTCGCCCCGCCGCGCCGAGGCGCCGCATTGGAGCCAGCCCGATGTCTTTCGAACCCCGCCCTATCGGGCGTCGCGCGGGGTTCGTCACGGCCTAATTAGGCCGCGAGGGCATAACCGCTGTTGTTGGCAGTTATTGATGTGCGTGCTTTTTACGAGGCCAGCACGCCCCTCGACGCGCCACGTCAAGCCTTCCCTGCCCGGTCGAAACCGATCGGCCCCGGATGTCAAAGAGCGGGGATTGTACGCCCGCCGCCGCCCCGGTGTTCCCCGTTCGCTGCGCGCCCCGGCGCGGCGCCGCCACCATCCCCTCCTGATCGCCATCGGGGGCCGCGCGGGCCTTGCCGGGCCCGCCTCCTCGATGGCCCCCTTTCAGTCGCAGCCCGCCAGCCACGCCCACAGGAACGCCGTGACGTCCTCCCCGTCCACGTCGCCGTCTCCGTCCCAGTCGGCCGCCGGATCGCCCGCCGCCCAGCGGTTGAGAAACTCGATGATGTCGCGGGTGTCGAGCACGCCGTCGCCGGTCAGGTCCGGCGGGCAGCGCGTGGCGTCGAAGAGATAGGCCGAGCCCGAGTTCTCCCCGTTGTCGTCGTCGAGCCAGGCCGAGACGATCGCGATCCCGCCGCTGACGGCAAGCCCGCCGCCGAACCCGTCGCCGGACGCGCCGTCGCTGGCGACGAGCGTCGCGATCCGGGCCGGGGCGCCCGGGTCGCCCAGGTCGAGCACGTACGCCCGCCCGGAGTGGTTGAGCGTCCCGACTACCGCCGTGCTCCCCGCCGCGTCAGCCTGCCGGCCGAAGAATTCGTCCCCATCGGCCTCGCTGCCGGATACTTTCGCGAGCTCGGCGCCCGTCACCGCGTCGAAGAGGTACACGGCGCCGCAATAGGGACAGTCGTCGCGCCCCGGTGCGCCCGCGATCACCGTCCCGCTCCCCATCGCGACCGAGAAGCCGAGCCAGTCGTTCGCCGCCGCATCGGAAGCCAGCAGTCGCGCGAGCTGAGCGCCGGAGCGGGCATCGAAGAGGAACACCGCGCCCGAACCCGTCGCTTCGCCGTCGGCGAACAGTGCGCCGACAGCCACGCGCCCGCCCGCGATGGCGACGGAGAAGCCGAAGAAGTCGCGGGGCGCGCCGGGGTCGGGCACGAGCTTGGCGATCTCGACGGGGCTTGCGGGGTCGGAGAGGTCGAAGAGATACGCGGAACCGGAGCTGTCGCCCCGGGGGTCGTCCCCGTAGGCGCCGACGACCGCGGTGTGCCCGTCGATCGCGACGGCGCTGCCGAAGGAGTCCAGGAAGCTCCCGTCGCTCGCCAGGAGCTTCGCCAGCTCCGCCGGGTGCGCCGGGTCGGTGACGTCGACGACGTACGCGGCGCCGGAGTCCCGACCGTTGTCGGCATCGCCCCAGGCGCCGACCACGGCCACGCCCCCGGCGATCGCGACGGCCGAGCCGAACCGATGCAGCGGGATGCCGTCGCTCGGGGAGAGCTTCGCCAGCTGCACGGGGCGGCGCGGATCCGTCACATCGAAGAGATACGCCGCGCCGGTCTCCCGGCCGTTCACGCCGGCGGGGTACGCCCCGACGATCGCTGTCGATCCGTCGATCGCGACGGCGCGCCCGAACCAGTCGTCGGCAGCGCCGTCGGAGGCTCGCAGCTTCCCGAGCTCTGTCCGCTGGGCGTGGGCGGAGGGCGCCAGCAGCAGGGCCGCCGCGCCCGAAGCGGCAAAGACACGCCTGATCATCCCACGCCCCTTCCGCCACATCGTAGGGCCTGTGGGTGGGCACATGCGCCCGCCCACCGACCGACGCCCGAGCGCCGCGAATGAGCGGGCTTTCACTGGCCCGAGGGGGAGAGTGCGGCAACCCTCTCTCCGGACCGGGAGGCGGTGATGCGCGCGGCGAGGTTTCTGCTCCATCTGGTCGTCGGCGCCGCGAGAGCGTTCGGGCGGGACCGGGCGATGGCGTACGCCGCGGCGATCGCGTTCTACACCGCCCTCTCGTTCGCGCCGCTCGTTCTCCTCCTGATGACGATCGGGACCTTCCTGGGCGAGAGCACGAGCAACGAGCTGGTCCGGTTCTTCGAGCGGCAGGTGGGCGGACAGGCGGGCGAGGTGACGCAGTCGGTGATCGAGCACGGCGGACCCCGCGAGGAGGAGCAGGCGTGGTGGCGGGTGGCGTTCGGCGTTGGGCTGCTGCTCTTCTCGGCCAGCGGCGTGTTCGCGCAGCTGCAGGCGGCGCTGAACCACATCTGGGAGGTCGAGCCGCTGCCCGGCCGGGGCCTCTGGGGATGGGTGCGCAAGCGGCTGCTCTCGATGGGCATGGTGCTCGCGATCCTCTTCATCATGCTGGTGGCCCTGGTCGTCTCGGCGGTGATCGAGAAGGCCGTTCCCGGGGACACGGAGTGGGAGGCCCGCGTCACGACGCTGCTCATCTCCTTCGTCGTGATCACGGCCCTCTTCGCCTCGATCTATCGTGTGCTGCCCGATGCGGAGATCGCCTGGTCCGACGTCTGGCTCGGCTCGCTCGTGACCGCCGCGATGTTCAGCCTCGGCAAGCTGGGTATATCGCTCTACCTCGAGCACGGGAGCGTCACCCAGAGCTACGGCGATGCCGCGGGATCGCTCATCGCGCTGCTGGTGTGGGTGTACTACTCGGCGATCATCTTCTTCTTCGGGGCCGAGCTCACGCAGCAATACGCCGCGCGCCGCGGCTCGGGCATACGCCCGTCGAAGCACGCCCGCCGGGTGGTCGAGACGCGAGCCCGCGCGCCGCGGGCAACATGAGCGGACATTCACGAGGGCTTCAGGGGCAGCCGAGCCCTCGCCCGTATCGTCTCGTGAAGAGAAACATCAGCCCGCGGAGACTCTGCCGCGAAGGAGAAACACCATGGTGATGAACGATCCCGCCGCCACGTCGGCGGGCCAGACAACCGACCCGAGCCAGAGCGCCGGCGAGAAGGTCAAGGATCGCCTGCGCGAGACCTCGCAGGAAGTCGCCCAGCGGACGCGTCAGATCGCGACCGACGCGCGGGCCCGCCTGGGCGACGAGGTACGCACCGCCGCCCGGTCGGGCGCGGCGTGCATCTCCTCCGGCTGCCGCGATGCGGGCGACGCGCTCGCTGAGGCGTCCGGCAAGCTCCGCCAGCGGGAGGACACCCGGGCCGCGACGTACGTCGAGCAGGCCGCCGACGGCCTCCACCGCGCGTCGAGGTACTTTGAAGAGCGCACGCCCGAGCAGATCGCCGATGACGCGGGCGACGTCGTGCGCCGACACCCCGGCCTCGTACTCGGCGGCGTGTTCGCGGTGGGCCTCCTCACCGGGCGGTTCCTCCGCGCCTCCTCCGCCGCGCGCAGCGAACGCGACTGGAAGCGCGAGCGCCGCTCGTCGGAGGGCGCCGCCGCGTACTCCCCGGAGCACACCGGCAACGCACCCTACGACCCCTCGAGGTCGGGATTGGACGAGCTATGACCGACACACTCGAACGCGAACGCACCGGCAGGCACGGCGGCGAGCCGCACTCGCTCATAGAGCTCATCAAGGAGCTCCGGGACGAGACGATGCTCCTGCTCCGCCAGGAAGTCCTGCTCGCGCGGCGCGAGGTGGAGGAGAAGGTCGCGCACGTCAAGCGCACGACCATCACCATGGCGGCCGGCGCCGTGATGGCCCTGGCGGGGGTGCTCTTCCTTCTGCTCGCCGCGTCGAACGGGCTCGGCGAGGCGCTCGTCGAGGCGGACGTTGCCGCGGGGGTCGCGGTGTGGCTCGCGCCGCTCATCGTCGGGCTCATCGTGTGCATCGGTGGAGCGATCATGGCCTGGGCAGCGCGGCGCAGCCTCCAGGAGACCACCATCGCGCCGGAAAGGACGCTGCGGAGCCTGGAAGAGAACCGGCGCTGGGCCAAGCAGAAGGTGAATGAGCTATGAGAGACGACATTCCGCGTCACGACAACGGACCGGGTGACCCGGGCAACCGGCTGACGCCGCACCTCGACGACGAGGCCGCGCCCGCCGATATCGAGGCCGACATCGGGCGCACCCGCGCCGCCATGGACAAGACGCTCGACGAGCTCGGCGACCGCCTGCGCCCCAGGCGGCTGCTCGAAGAGGCGGTCGAGATGGTCGTGGGTGTGAGGCCGGCACCGGGAGACGTCGGCGAGGCCGGTGTCGAGCTCGCCCGCGACTGGTGCAGCAAGGGGGCCGCGATGGCCCGTCGCCATCCGATCCCCGCGGCGCTCCTCCTGGGCGGAGTGGCCTGGATCGTCGTGGAGCAGGTCACCGGCAGGCCCGTCCTGCCGCGCCGGGGCCGCGGCCACGCCGGCTTCGACGACTGGAATGAGAAACACCCGGGGGGGGCGCGGGCTCGTCCGGAGCAGGGGCGGCCCTCCGCTCCCGCTCTCAACCCGCAGCGCCCGCGTGGGTCCGTCACGGGACGTCCCGTGTACGGGGCCACTGGGCTCGGAGCACAATCGGAAATGCAAACGGGGGACGAGGAAACATACCGACGGAGGGTCCAGCGAATGTATGAGAGCAAAGACCGGCCGGGCGTTTACCCCGGCGAGGACAGCGAATCCACCACGAGCCTGACCGATCGCATCTTCGGCGCGGCGAAGGACGCCGGCGACTGGGCGCGGCGCACGGCCTCGAACGCCGCCGAGAGCGTCTCCGATGTCGCCCACCAGTCCGCCGACATCGCCAGGTCGGCAACCCGGAGCGTGCGCCGCGCCGCCACCCACGCCGGCGACCAGGCCTCTCTCCTCGCGCAGGACGCCGCCCACCTGGTGTCGGAGAATGCCAGGATCGCGAGGGAGCGCGGCAAGGAGACGGTCGAGCAGCATCCCCTCGCCGTGGCGGGAGCGCTGTTCGGCATCGGTCTGCTGCTCGGCGTGGCCTTCCCGTCAACGAAGCGCGAGGACCGCCTCTTCGGCGAGGAGTCCGACGAGCTCAAGCAGTCCGCGAGGCGCATCGGCGAGGACGTCGTCCATCGGGGCAAGGAGGTGGCGGCCGCGACCGCCGCCGCCGCCAAGCACGAGGCCGAGCGGCAGGGCCTTACCCCCGAGGCGCTGGTCAAGCGCGGCGAGCGGGTGATCGCCGCCGCGGAGGACACGGCCGAGCGAACCGCGATGGAGACGGGGCTCGTGCCCGGCGACGGCGCCCCTCGCGACCAGGAGCCGCCCCGCACGGTATAGGCCCGGATGAGCGGTGGGCGGGCCTCGTGCCCCCGCGCCGGCATCCGCAATGGCAGGCGACGCCCCGGCGTGCGGACCGGGGCGTCGTCGCGCATGCCCGCCCCGCCGGCGTCAGGCGGCGTTCTTGTCCGACGCGACGCGACCGAGCAGCTGGAGCCCGGCCCGCCAGCCGTTGCCCGACGAGCGCACCCGCGCGACGCGGGTGCGCCAGCGAACAACGCCCTTGGGCGTGTGCAGATCCACGATGAGCAGGTCGTTGATGGCCAGGGGCCACGGCGTCTCGATCTGCAGCCCGCTCCTGCTGATATCGACCGTTCGGACGGTGAAGGGATCACCGATCCCGATCGGATACCGCTTGAGCTGGCGTGCGAACTCGCACCGCAGGGAGAGCGAGACCGGGTGCCGGTCGAAACGGCGGCGATTGGCGTCGGTGGCGGAGCGGGAGTCGGCATGGTCGTCGCCGTGCGCCACGCGCGGCGCCGCGTAGTCGCCGAGCGAGCCGAATTGATCGGCGGGCGCGATCGGGCGGGCCCGAGCCGGGTCCTGGCGCAGCAACTCTTCGAGGAGCTCCTGCCACGCCCAGAAGACCTCGGCATCGAACTGCGTGCCGATCCCCTCGCGCATGATCTGCAGCGCGTTGGCCGGCGGCATCGGGCCGCGGTAGGGCCGGGCGGCGGTGAGCGCATCGAACACGTCCACCACCGAGCAGATGCGCGTAGGGAGGGACAGCTCGTCGCCCGACCGACCGCTCGGGTACCCGGTCCCATCGAGCCGCTCGTGATGATCACGGGTCATCTCGAGGACCTCGGGCGCGATCCCCTCGCACTTGACGAGCTCGGTGAACCCCAGCATGGGATGCTGCCGGATCAGCCCCCACTCCTCCTCCGTGAGCGCGCCCTCCTTGTTGAGCACCTCCTCCGGCACGTCGCGCTTGCCCACGTCGTGGAGCAGCCCGCCCTGCGAGAGCGTCTCGACGAAGCCCCGGTCGTTCGGCCTGAGCTTGGTGGCGAGGAGCCCGCACCCCACCCCGACGTTCACCAGGTGCGTCGTTGTGTAGAAGTCGTGGTCGGACATCTCGAGCATGTAGGCGAACGCGGCGGGATCCGACTCCGACCAGCGGCTGAACTGGCCCGCAAGCTCCTTGATCGCCGCCACAGGCTCGGGCTGGTCGGGGAGCAGGAGCACCTCCTCGATCATCCGCGCGCAGGCGGTCCGCACGACGCGCGCTCTCTCCTTGCTGCTGGCCGCGGGGTCGGAGAATTGGCGATCGAGCCGCTCCGCGAGAGCCTGTCGATAGACCGAGTGCTGGTGGGCATGGATGTGCAGGAATCGGATGTGCTGCTCGGCGAGGCGCGCCGCGTCCGCCTCGGTGAACTCGGTCCCCGCCGCCCTGTAGAGGGCGGGCCTCGCGCGATCGCGGTGACTCAGGTAGAGATCGAGCTCGTGCGCCCGAAAGTCGAGCGAATCGATGGGGATCGGCAGGAACCGCTCGATCACGCCTTCCGTCTCGCCTGCGTGCTCGAGTGTCCCGGGTGCCTGCTCCATGGCGGATCCCCCTTGTTGAGCACTTCGACCCACGGATCGGACGACTTGAGCGCGAGACGCCACACCCGCGCCGAGGCAATGATCCGCGCCCGATAACCCGTCGAGCCGCGACGACCCGCTACGTGGTCGGCGGGTCGAAGAGCATCGTCACCTGGGAGCCGTACAAGGGATACTCGATGCGGCAGCGAAAGCCCCGGAAGTCGGACTCGCTCCACGAGAGCCGGTTGCACACGTGGCGGAGCAGGTCGGGGTACCGGGGCACGTCGAGCGACCTCGAGGCGCCGACGCCCTCGCCGAGCGCCTCGACGCTCTCGAGCACATCCAGGACATCGATGTCGCGAGCCCGGTCGTTGGCGTCCGCGACACCCTCGAAGGAGGTGTCGTAGATGCGCACGCACGGAGAGGAGCCGGGGTAGACATCTCGGTGCAGAAAGGCATCGAACTGGAGGACCTCCGCGGGCGTGGAGACCTCCGCAAACACGTACCCCTTCCGCCCCGACCCCGCCGGAACGGCCCTGCGCATCTCCGCCCGGTTCACCTCCGCCGTGACCAGGTCCACCGCGGATCGCGGCCCGTACCGCTCGCCCCCGAGCGAGTAGTGCACCGTCTCCCCCACCCGCTGCACGCTGAACTCGGGGATCGGCCTCGAGCAGAACTCCTCCACCGTGGCGTGGGCCACGTCCTCGATCGGCTCCCCGCCCAGCGTCTGCGGCCGGCGCTGCCGGCTGCTCTCGGGCGCGAAACGGCGGGTCACGACCTTGGCCGCCGCCCGCGGGCGGAGCCGCACCAGCCCGAGCAGGCCGTTGATCCAGACGACGTCCAGCCGGGTGGGGTCCTCCTCGCTCGGGGCGAGAAGCACCGTGGCCATGATCGTCCGGGTGAGCGTCCCGCGCAGATGGCTCATCGCCTTGTGCGCCGCCTGCTTGCGCCGGAGCTCGAACTCCCGCCTCGCCTCGGGGAGCCACGCCGCCACGATCGCATCCAGCGCCGCCCGGTCGCCCACCTCGTCCCGGATCAACTGCTCGAACTGGTCCACCGCCGCGCGAGCGCCCGCGACGAGCTCGCCGGCGACGCCCTCCCGTGCCAGGGCGGCCAGAGTCCGGCGCAGGGGCTCCGGTCCGGGCGCCCGGTGGACGACAAAGAGGGGATCGGAGCTGCGGACCGCGGCGAGCACCCGGCTGGCCAGCACCTTGTCGATGCCGAGGCGCCGGGCGAGGGCCTGGGGGCCGCGGGGCGCGTCGGGGATCGCCTCGATCGCCCGAGCCAGGCTCTCGAGGAGAGACTCGCCGGTCCGGACGATGCGGATCTCGAGCCCGTCGGGCGCCGGGGCGGTCTCACTGTCGGCCCCGTTGTGAGGGAGCAGATCCGATTCGGACATGGGGGGAGCATACCGAGAAGGGCGGCTGCCCCGCGGGCTGGCCGCGAACTTTCTCAGCAGTTTCCTGGAAACTTCTGGATCGGCCGTCCGGAAAGAGGTACAAGGAACCCAATGGCTCTCCGCGGAGGTCCCGGGGAGAATGGAGACGCCCGGACGAATGTCGGACGGGAACTGAGGAGAAAGACGATGCGACAGGGATTCGCGATCGCCGCCGTGATTGCCGCGGCGGCCGGGGTGGCGCCGGCCGACACCTACACCGACACGTTCGACGATGGTTTCAACGCCGGTGGCTGGGGCTTCATCCACGGATTCGACATCTTCGAGAGTTCGGGCGGCAACCCGGGCTGGTACCTGCACCAGCCGAGGTTCGACACGTTCGCCCCGATCCTCACGGGCGATCAGGGCCCATTCGTCGGGGACTACCGCGCGATGCAGGTCACGCAGCTCGCGGTGGACGGGATCACCTACAACCGCGACTTCGGCACGCCGGCGGGGTTCGAGTTCTCCCTGCTGCTGCGCGACACCAAGGGCACTCCGGAGGTAGACGACGACGACTACACCTACTACGTCGGCGACGAGGTCCCCCAGATCGGACAGGGCTGGAAGAGCTTCGTCTTCGACGTTCCGAGCGACTCGCCCGACCTGCCGCCGGGATGGAAGGGCGGTTGGGTCGGGGACGCGGAGAACTTCCGCCCCGGCGTGACCTGGAGCGACGTGATCACGAACGTGAGACAGGTCGAGTTCTGGTGGCTCAATCCCGCGGACTTTGCGTTCTTCGCCAACTGGGACATCGGCGCCGACAACGTGTCGATCACCCGGGTTCCGTCCCCCGGGGCGCCGGCTCTGCTCGCCGTCGCCGGCCTGTGCGCGTCGCGGCGCCGCCGCTGATCACCGCGTCGCATGAACTCCGCCCGCCGGCCCGCACGCCGGCGGGCGTGCTTCTGCGCGAAAGAGAAAGCACCGGGGTCGGCCCCGGTGCTGAGTGCGATGGTCGGGATTGCCGAGGTCTCAGCGGCGCCGGCGCGCGGCGGCAAGGCCGCCCAGGCCGAGGATCGCCGCCGAGGCCGGGACGGGGACCGCGACCCCTTCGAACCCGGGGTTCGTGGGGTTGTTGAAATAGCCCGAGCCGTCGAAGGCGCCGCCGCTGGGGCTGAACCCGAACGCGAACCAGTTCACGCTCGTGGGGGCGGACGCACCGGTGTACAGAGCCTGGAACCCGCTCAGCGTCTGGCCCGGGAGGAGATTCGCGTACGTGAAGTCGATCCAGTTGTTGTTGTAGTCGATGTTGGAGCCGCCGTAGGGGGCGTTGTTCCAGCTCGACCAGACGTTGGGATCGAAGCCCGACGGGCTGCCGACGATGTTCCGCCCGGTGTCCAGGTACACGCCGAAGAAGTAGACGTCCATGTCGGCCGGGTTCAGATTGTTCGTGACGGAGAAGTCGAGCGTCCAGTTACCCGCGCTCCCGCTCACCGAGTACGCCACGTCCACGGGATCGGCCGTCGCGACGCCGCCCGCCGCGGCCACAATGGCCGCGAAGAACATTGACCTCTGCATTGCTTGTCTCTCCCTTGTTCGCGCATGCGCCGCCACGAGCGGCTCGCCCCTCATCTCGGCGGGGCTGCGATTCGCATTCTACCCAAACTCAGGGAAAATCCAGAGCGTTTCCCGGAATCCACCCGGGATTCTCGGACGCACGGTCGCATTGGGCGTGCCCTCTCCCCCGCCGCCAGGGACCAGACCCTTCGAGTGACGCACAAGACACGCCGCGGCATATGGACGCCGCGGCGTTCGTCGTTGCGAGACAAGAACTTAACATCGGGGTGCGCGCCCGTCAGGACGGGTGCACGCCGCGTACAAAGGCCCGAACCCGGATTATCTAGAATCCCCAGATTACCCGAATGACGATCAGCAAGCGTTCGGGTGCGCCGGCAACCCAGCCCGAGGGGCCATAGCCTCTGCCCATGAGAATCGCGGTGATCGTCCCTGCGGCGGGCTTCAGCCGCCGATACGCCGAGGCGGCCGGCTTCGAAGCCCCGCGGAGCAAACTCGACGAGGACCTCGGCGGGCGCCCGGTGCTGCACCGCACCGTCGAGGCGTTCACGAACTACGACGCGCCGGACCGGACGCTCACGCCGATCATTGTCGCCGGGCCGCACGACGAGCAGGCGTTCGCGGAATTCAAGATGCGCCACGGCGACAAGCTGTCGATCCTCGGCGTGCAGATCGTCAGGGGCGGGCGCACACACCGGTGGGAGACGGTGAGGGCCGCCCTCGAGACGGCGCCGGCGGACGCGACGCACATCGCCGTGCACGACGCGGCACGCCCGTGCGTGAGCTCGGAGCTGCTCGACCGCGTCTTCAACGCCGCCGCGCGCTTCCCCGCGGTCGTGCCCGCCCTGGACGTGACGGACACGATCAAGCGCGTCTCGGCCGAGGCCGTCGCGGACGAGGGCGCAGACCCGCTCGCGGCGATCCTCGGCGCCCAGAAAGAGGGGCCGGGGCTGCGCGCGGTGGAGGAGACCCTCGACCGAACCCGCGTGGTGGTGGTCCAGACGCCTCAGGTGTTCGAGGCCGGCCTGCTTCGCCGCGCCTACGCCCAGAGCGATCTCTCGAGCACCGACGATGCCGCACTCGTCGAGCGCCTCGGCGAGCGCGTGGTCGTGGTGGAGGGCGACGGAGCGAACATCAAGATCACCCTGCCGCTCGACCTGAGGCTCGCGCGGGCGATCCTCGGGCTCAAGGGCCCCGTGGACCGGCCCACGCACAAGCGCTTCTGACACGCGATGCTCGATCCGCGGCGCATCCCGAGCGACCTGGCCGAGCGCCTCGCACGCATCACGCTGTCCTGTCTCCGGCGCGAATACCCCAACCAGATCGCGCACGCCATGCAGAGCGATGCCGACGCCGGCACGCCCCTCGCGCTCCACCCCGCGTTCTTCGGCTGCTACGACTGGCACTCGGCCGTCCACGGGCACTGGTCGCTTGTGAGGCTGCTGCGAGCGAGCGACCGGACGCATCCCTGGATGGCCGAGGCCCGGCGCGAGCTGGCGTGCTCGCTCACCGCGGAGAAGATCGCGTGCGAGACGGCGTACGTGCTCGCCGAGGGCCGCGTGGGCTTCGAGCGTCCCTACGGCCTCGCCTGGGTGCTCCGGCTCGACGCGGAGCTGTGCGAGTGGCCGGATGCGCAGGCGTCCTGCTGGCGCGCATCGCTCGAGCCCCTTGCCGAGGTCTGCGCCGAGAGGCTGCTCTCCTGGCTCGAGAAGCTCACCCACCCCGTCCGCACGGGCGTCCACAGCCAGAGCGCCTTCGCGATCTCGCTCGCGCTCGACCGGGCGCTGGCGGCGGGCGACGAGCCCCGCCGCCGGCGGCTCTCTCGGCGCGCCACCGAGCTCTACGGCGCCGACGCCGGCTGGTCGCTCGCCTTCGAGCCCTCCGGCGAGGACTTCCTCTCCCCTTCGCTCGGCGAGGCGGACCTGATGCGGCGCGTCCTCCCCGCCGACGCCTTCGGCGCGTGGCTCACGCGCTTCCTCCCCGAGCTCTCCTCGCCCGACCTCGCCGATCGGCTCCGGCCCGTGCGTCCGCTGGACCCCGGCGACGGCCGGCTGGCCCACCTCGACGGCCTCAGCCTCAGCCGCGCCTGGATGCTCAGGGGCGTCGCGGACGCCCTGCCGACGGGGGATGCGCGGACGCACGCCCTGCAGGCCTCCGCGAGCGAGCACCTCCGTGCCGGCCTTGGGAGTGTCTGGAGCGACGACTACGTGCGGGCGCACTGGCTCGCGTCCTTCGCCACCTATGCGCTGACCGATCCATGGTCGCGATGAGCGCCGTCAGGCCGCCAGGCGCTCGAGGTACTCTGCGATGGCCGCGCGATCGTCGTCCGGCGCGGGCTCGAGCCCGAGGGCCTCGCGGATCGACTCGACCGTCTCGGACGCGAACAGGAAACGGTACGTCGAGAGCGGCTCCCCGCTCGAGTCGTAGGTGTACGCCGTGCCCAGACCGTCGGCGTCCGGGCGGAGCATGACCGTGAGCCCGCCGAGTTTGAACTGCTGCGGCCTGGGACGCGTCGCGTCGGCGATCTCGCTCGCCATCTGCTCGTCCAGCACATCCACGAGCTGCTGGTGGACCGCCGAGGCGAGGTACGTCGCCTCGAGGCTCTCGGCCACGTCGGAGAAGAGCTCGACCACGGCGTTGTACTCGCCGGTCGCCTGCGTCACGATCTCGGCGAGGCGCCCGGCGTCGAGGTCGAGATGGACCTCCGCGGTGGTGGACATCGGCGCGCGGTGCGCCGGACGACCGTCCGGACGCAGCGCCACGGCCCCGACGTAGTACGCCACACGGTGGAGCACGTGCACCGGATCCTGCCGCTCGACCCGCGCCGGCGGCGAGTGGTGCCACTCGATGGGCCTGGCCAGGAGCGGGGGGAGCTTCCACCGGCGCGCCAGCACCGACACGACATCGACGTGCGTGAACGCGTGCTCGGCCAGCTCGATGTTGAATCCCTTGAGAGGCGGCAACGCCCGCGCGTGGAGGGCCTCGAACGAGGGCCCAAGGAGCCTGTGCGTCAGGGGGATCCCCGCGTCCACCATCAGCCCGACGACGAACGCCTCCGCGGCCAGCGTCGGCGACAGACGACGCGCGATCTCCGCCGCCAGGCATGCGCGATACACCGACTGCCCCCAGACCTCGCGCGAGATCCGCTGCCCCGCGTCGGTCGCGGCCGCCCGCGAGAGGTAGAACCCCAGCGACAGGGACCGGAGCCGGTCGAGCCCCAGCAGGACGCACGCGCGGTCCACGTTCGTCACGGGCTGGCGCTGCGCGAAGAACGCCGAGTTCGCCAGCCGGATCAGCCGCCCGGAGAGGGCCGCGTCGTGCCGGATGACCTGGGCGTACTCGCGCATGCCCGCATCGGTGTCGCGCGTGAGATCCAGGATGCGCGTCGCGACCACCGGCTGCGACTCCACGCCCGCGTCTCCCAGCCGGCGGGCGAGCTCCTCGTGCAGCTCGGCGACCTCGGCGGCGGTGAGCAGGTTCCGGGGTTTCATCGCTCTACCGCTCCCGGTTGCCCTGCTGGGAGTCAAAGTCGCCCGACGAGGCGATTCGGTGGGCGCGCCGAGGCGCGGCCCGCTAAGCCTGATCGGACCAATGCTCCTGCCCCTTGAGCGCCGACACTTCTTGGGCAAAACTTGCCAGTGTTTGGAGGAATTCAGGGCTGGAGCCGAGTCGCTCGCCAGGGCCCGGTCGCCCCCGGCTCGCGGGTCCAGGCGGCCCGGTCGTGGAGCCGCCCGTTGCCCCCGACCCACAGCTCCACCCGCTCGGCGTGCAGCCGGTATCCCCCCCAGTGCGGGGGGCGCGGGATGGCGACCGGGTCCCCGCGGAGGGCGGCGGCGATATCCACGTTCAGTTCGAGGATCTTGGCCGCGGCCTGCTCCATGAGGGCCTCGCGCGAGCCGATCGGCTGGCTCTGGTCGCTCGCCCAGGCCCCGAGCCGGCTCTCCCACGGGCGGCTGGCGAAGTAGGCGTCGCTCTCGGCCTCCGGGGAGCGGGAGACGGTCCCCTCGAGTCGGGCCTGGCGCTCGAGCTGATCCCAGTGGAAGACCACCGCGGCGCGGGGCTGGGCTTCCAGGGCGACACCCTTGCGCGACAGGTAGTTGGTGTAGAAGGCCAGAGAGCCCGCCGCGGTGTCGATCGCCTTGCAGAGCACCATGCGGACAGAGGGGCGGCCGTCGGGGTCGACCGTGGCGAGGGCCATCGCGTTGGGGTTGCGGGTCACGCCCCGGGCGTGGGCCTCGTCGAACCACGCCCTGAAGAGCCCGAAGGGCTCGGGCGGGAGCGGATCCGGGAGCGTCGGACCGGTGTCGAAGCTCTCGAGCGGGGTCATGCCCAAGGGTAGCCGGTGGCGTGGGCGCATCCGGGGCGTCATGTGGATCCCGTGTCGCATGCGGCGCGTGCTACGCTGCAGTCGAGAAACTCTCCCCCGAGCATGACCGACCTCACCCACACCTCCGATCGGCGCCCGCGCAACGGACGGCCCCAGGCGACGAGCGCGGAGGTTCTGCGCGAGCTTCTCGAGGCGCTGCCCCCCCACTCGCTCGAGGCGGAGATGTCCCTCCTCGGGTCGCTCATCCTGGACCCGCGGATGGTCGCGGAGGTGCTCAGCATCCTCCCGGGCCCGGACCTCTTCTACAAGGAGGGGCACGCGGCGATCTACAAGGCGATCCTGGCGCTCTACGACCAGCACGAGGGGTGGGACGCGATCCAGCTCCTCGAGCTGCTCCGCGACCAGGGCCAGCTCGAGCAGGCCGGGGGGGTCGCCTACCTGAAGCAGCTGGCCGAGTGCGTGCCGTCTGCGGTGAACGCGCCGCACTACGCGCGGCTGGTCTCGGCCAAGCACCGCCTGCGGGCGCTGATCGACTCCTCGTGGCGGATCATCTACGACGCCCACAACGTCGGCCAGCTGGGGCCCGACGGCGTGGCGGCGCTGCTCGACCGGGCGGAGGCGGAGATCTTCGAGATCGCGCACGAGAAGAACATGCGCGACGTGGAGTCGATCGCGAAGATCCTCCAGGACGAGATCGACCGCCTCGAGGCGCAGGAGGGCAAGGGGCTCACCGGCGTGCCGACGGGGTACCCCGATCTCGACCGCATGCTCAGCGGCCTGCAGCCGGGAGAGATGCTCATCCTCGCCGCGCGCCCGTCGATGGGCAAGTGCCTCGCCGCGGACTCGGAGATCGTGCTCGACGACGGCTCGGTCGTCACGATCGAGGAGATCGTCCGGCGCAGGGCCGGCGTCGTGCCGACGCTCGGACCGGACTACAAGCTCGGGAGCGCCTCGCCCTCGGCGTACATCGACGACGGACTCAAGCCCGCCTTCGAGGTCACGACCCGCCTTGGCAGGCGCGTCGTGACGACGCTCACCCACCCCTTCCTCACGATCGACGGCTGGATGCCTCTGGCGGAGATCGGCGAGGGAGAGCACATCGCGGTGCCGCGGGCGCTGGGCGTCTTCGGGTCCGAGGAGATGCGCGCCTGCGAGGTCAAGCTGCTCGCCTACCTGATCGGCGACGGCGGGCTCACGGGCACGAATCCGCGCTTTACCAGCGCGAACCCCGAGATCGCTGCCGACTTTGCGGAGGCGGTCGCGGCGTTCGGCGGTCTGGCGCTCAGGCTCTCGAGCACGCGGCGGGGCGAGGCGCCCTCCTGGCGCGTGTCCGCGGAGCTCGCGGAGATCCGCGATTCCAGGGCGGAGTTTGGGAAGCGGCTCGCCGGCGTGATGGCGGAGCGGGATCTCACCGGACGGGCGGTCGCGCGGCACGTCGGCGTCTCACCGGCGACCGTGTCGCACTGGGTGCACGGTCGCACGGCCCCGGACGCCCGCGCAGCCCTGCGGCTGTGTGAATTCCTCGAGGTGGAACCGGAGCGGCTCTTTCAGGGGCGGCCCGATCGCGTGCGGCGGAACCAGCCGAACGCCCTGACGCGATGGCTCGCCGGGCTGGGGCTCATGGGCGCCCACTCGGGCGCGAAAGCCGTGCCGGCGCCGGTCTTCCGGCTGCGCAGCGAGCTGCTCGCGATCTTCCTCAACCGGCTGTTCGCGACGGACGGTTGGACGACGGTTCTGCGCTCGGGGCAGGCCCAGCTCGGCTACTCGACCGTCAGCGAACGGCTGGCCAGGCAGGTGCAGCACCTTCTTCTGAGGTTCGGCGTGATCGCGAGCTTGCGCCAGAGATGGGTGAAGTACCGAGAGTCGCGCCGCGTGGCCTGGCAGCTCGACATCACCGACTCGCGCTCGATCGCCACGTTCGCACGCGAGATCGGCATCTTTGCGAAGGAGGAGAAGCTCGACGCCGTGGTGCGGGCGGTGTCGCAGCGGAGATACCAGACCAACCGCGATCTCGTGCCGGTTGGCGTCTGGGACAGGATCGCGTGCGCGAAGGGGGACCGGTCCTGGCGGGAGATCGCGAGGAAAGCGGGGATCTCCTCCGACAACCTCCACGTCGGACAACGCTCCCCGACGCGCGACCGACTGGGCGCGCTCGCCCGCGCGCTGGGCGATGCCGAGCTCGGGGCCCTGGCCGAGAGCGACGTGTACTGGGACCAGATCGTGGCCATCCGCCCCGTCGGCGAGACTCGGGTGTACGACCTCACCATCCCGGGAACCCACAATTTCGTCGCCAACGACGTGTGCGTGCACAACACCGCGCTCGCGCTGAACCTCGCCGAGCAGGTCGCCTTCGGCGGCGCGACGCCCTGGAGCCCGGCGATCGGCAAGCCCGCGGCGACCGCCATCTTCTCGCTGGAGATGTCGCGGGGCTCGCTGGCGCAGCGGCTCATCTCGGCCCGCTCGGGGATCGATCTCCACCACCTCCGCACCGGGCAGATGGGGATGGACGAGTGGGCGAGGCTCAACGCCGCGTGCGGCGAGCTGCACGAGGCGCCGCTCTACATCGACGACACACCGGCGCTCACCATCCTCCAGCTCCGCGCCCGGGCGAGGCGCATGGTCTCGCAGTTCGGCGTGCGCGTGATCATCATCGACTACCTCCAGCTGCTCACCGCGCCCAACGCCTCGCGCGAGAGCCGCCAGGTCGAGGTGGCGACGATCTCCCGGGGCATCAAGGCGCTCGCACGCGAGCTGAACGTGCCCGTCGTCTGCCTCGCCCAGCTCAACCGCGGCACCGAGCAGCGCGAGGGCAACCGCCCCCGCATGGCCGATCTGCGCGAGTCGGGATCGATCGAGCAGGACGCCGACGTCGTGATGCTGCTCCACCGAGAGGCCTACTACCACCGGGGCGACCCGGAGTGGCTCGCCGACCCGGAGAACGAGGGCAAGGAGAACCTCGCCGAACTCATCATCGCCAAGCAGCGCAACGGCCCCACCGGCATCGTCAACCTGACGTGGGACAGCAAGACGACGAGGTTCAAGAGCCACGACCCCCACCACCGCGAGGATTTCGCGGGCGCGACCTCCGGGGGATTCAACGACTATGGCACCCCCTCGCAGGCCGCGGGAGCGCCCCCGGCGGTGCGGACGCGCCCGGTCGAGGGCGAGTACCGCGGCTTCGCGCCGGGCCAGAAGGCGGGCCCCGTCGCCGATTTCCGCGACGGCGGGGGACCCTCCGGGGGGGTCGAGGAGGACGAGGCGGACGACGTCCCGTTCTAAGGGGACCCCTCCACATGGAGCTTGCATGGCCTCCCCGGCCCCTGGTACCCTGGGGTTGCCTTCCCACACACCGAACGAGGGAGAACACGATGAACAGAACGCGTGTGCTGTGTCTGGCCGCCTTCGCGGCTGGCGCGGCCGGTCTTGCCGGATGCTCCGGCACGGCCACAAGTGTCTCGATGGAGGGCGCAGGCGCCGCCGGGCCGGTGGCGACCGATGCGCAGGACTACCGCAAAGTGCGCTTCGCCGAGGCGATGCGCGGGCTGACGATCGCCGACGGCCTCGTCGCAGTGGACGCTGCGGCGGCGAAGGACCTCCTCGCCGGCCTCGACGCGGCCGACGCCCCGGGCGCCGTGGCGCGGGGAGACGCGCTGATGGGGGAGAACGACTTCAGCGGCGCGGCCGGCGAATACCGCACGGCGATCCTGGCCGATCCCGGCCACGCCGCGGGATACCTCGGCCTGGGCGATGCGCTCGTGTGCAAGAAGAAGGACGACATGGCGCTCGCGGCGTACCGCACCGCGGTGACGCTGGCGCCGGAGAGCACCGCGGCCCGCATGAAGCTCGCCGAGACCATCAACCGCAACGGCGACATCGCCGGATGGGCGGAGGAGCTGGAGAACCTCCTCGCGATCGACCCCGCCCACGGCGAGGCGCACGCCCGCCTGGCGGTCGCGAAGTACTACCTGGGCGACGCCGACGGCGCCCGGCGCGAGATCGTCCTCGCCGAGCGGTTCGGCGGCGCCGTGCCCCCGCAGCTCAAGGACATGCTCAACAACTGACCCCACCGCCGCCCCTTTCGCGGCGAGAGATCCCAGGAGGAACTCACATGCGCATCAGCAAGCATCTCGGAGCGGCAACGCTCGCGGTGGTGGGGATGGTCGGCGGCGCGGCGCTCGCGCAGCCGGTCGTCGGCCCGCAGAAGCGGGTCGATCCCAACAACACCTCCAACGCGGCGGTGAACGAGACGTCCATGTCGGTCACCGACGCGAACCCGGACCACATCACCGGCGGCTGGAACGACTACCGCAGTCAGATCAAGTCGTTCTTCACGCTCTCTCTGGACGGCGGCAGCACGTGGACCGATTCCGCGGTCCGCCCCCCGGCGCAGTACCAGACGAGCGTTGAGGGCGACCCCATGGCGGCGCACGACCACCGCGACGGCACGCTCTACGTCGGCGCGATGGCGTTCGGCGGCAACGGCGGCATCTACGTCGCCCGGAAGGACCCCGGCTCGAACACCTTCAACCCCGCGGTGATGGCCCGGGTCTCCGGGAGCGTGGACAAGGGCTGGATGTGCGTCGGCCCCGACCACGCCGCCCCAAACGACCCCGGCAAGTCGAAGATCTACATCGCCTACAACCAGGGCCTGTCGCGCTCGTCGGACAGGGGCCAGACGTGGCAGGGCCCCGTGCCCATCTCGGGCGGCTCGATCGGCTTCCTGCCGCGGGTCGGGCCCACCGGCGTCGTGTACATCGTGTACTGGGACTTCTCCAACGGGATCTGGATCCGCAAGAGCCTCGACGGCGGGCAGTCGATGACGCCGGCGGTGCGCGTCGCGACGCGACTGGACGTGTGGGGCATCGACGGGACGCGCTTCCCGGGCCAGTTCCGCGTCCCGCCGCTCGCCTCGTTCGCCGTCGACCCGGTGAGCGAGCACCTGTACGTCATCTACTTCGACACGTTCCAGGTCTCGGGCGGCAACCGCGACGTGGACCTCTACTTCACCAAGAGCACCGACCTGGGCGCGACCTGGAGCACCCCGACGCGCATCAACGGCGCCCAGGGCAACGCGCAGGCCGACTCGTTCTTCCCGTGGCTCGAGGTCGATCGCACCGGACGCATCGGTGTGGTGTTCTACGACACCCGCCACGTGGCGCAGAACGACAACGCGACCCACGCGCAGATCGATACGTATTACACCTACTCGGAGGACGGCGGCGCCACCTGGACCGAGAGCCGCCTGACCCCCACGACCTGGAACAGCCAGTTCGACGGCCTCGGCGGCGGCTTCATCGGCGACTACCTCGGCATGGGCCAGGCCCACGGTCAGGCGGGGTCCTACTTCTGGCCGCTCTACCTCGCGGCCCATAACAACCAGCCCCATCAGTACGTCAACAAGATCTACCACCCCTGCCCGGGCGATTTCAACCTCGACGAGACGATCAACACGCTCGACGTGCTCGCCTTCCTGAATGCATGGAACACGCAGGACCCGCGGGCCGATATCAACGGCGACGGCGTATGGAACACCCTGGACGTGCTGGGGTTCCTGAACGCGTGGAACGCGCCGTGCCCGTAGTCCAGCGCAGCTTCTGACTCTGTCATCCGACGACGAGAGACACCGCCACCGCGAGGTGGCGGTTTTCTTTCTGAGAACGCCATTCGCCACGACATCGGCCACTTGTGGCCAGGACGACCCCGGTGGTTTCTACGGTCGCGCACAAGATCAATGGCGAAGCCACTCAGCGCGGTCTACTCTGCCAACGGGCGGCAACTCGCCGCGGTGCGGCGGGTGTAGAGGCTCGCGACCAATGGTCCGGCACTTCCTGGCGCTCGTCCTGACCTGTGCATGCGCGGTACCCGTGCGTGCTCAACCCAATATCGTCGTCATCTGCACGGACGACGTCGGATACAACGAGTTGGGGTACACGGGCGACAATCCCTTCCGCACGCCGGCCATCGACTCGATCGCGGCGGGCGGGATCAGGATGCGCGCCGGCTACGTCACGGAGCCGATCTGCGCGCCCTCGCGCGCGGGGCTCATGCTCGGCATGCACGGGCAACGGTTCGGATTCGAGAACAACCACGAGAACAACATCCACAGCACAGACGGCCTCCAGCCCGGGCAGTTGACGCTCGGTCACCGCCTGCAAGCGATGGGCTACACGACGGGGGTCGTTGGCAAGTGGCACCTGGGCGCCATGGACGGCTGGAACAGGCCGCTCGATATGGGGTTCGACGAGTTCTACGGGATCCTCTCCGGCGCGCGGAGCTACTGGCGAGGCGAGACGCTCCCCAGCAAGAAGATGATGCGCCAGAACCTCGCCATCGAGGATCTTTGGGCACAGGAGGGGGATCCCGCGCTCTACGACCCGGTGCGCGGCCGGTACGTCACCGACGCCTTCGGGGAGGAGGCGGCCGCCTTCATCGACAGGCACGCATCGGATGGCGCGCCCTTCTTTCTCTTCCTCCCGTTCACGGCGCCGCACGAGCCCTACGAGGCCAAGTCTCAGGACTTGGCGGAGTTCCCCGATCTCGAGGGGGAGCTCAAGATCCGGGCGGCCATGGTCTTCGCGCTCGATCGCGCGGTGGGCATGGTGCTCGAAGCCCTGGACTCGAACGGCATCGCCGACGAGACCATCGTCGTGTTCCTGAACGATAACGGCGGGAGGTTCAACCAGGATAACTCGCCGTTCCGCGGCTACAAGGGCGACACCTTCGAGGGAGGCATACGGGTGCCCTTCTGCGTCCGGTGGCCCGGCATGCCGCAGAACGTGGACTACGACGCCCCGGTCTCTTCGCTCGATCTCGTCCCCACGCTGGTTGCCGCGGCGGGGGGAACCGTGGACCAGACCGACGGGGTCGACCTCCGGGATTACCTGACCGGTGACAATCCGGGCGATCCCCATCAGGTGCTGGACTTCCGGTTTCTCGAGGCGTGGGCCATCAGCCGGGCCGGGTGGAAGCTCGTCAAGCCCGAGCGCGCCGACCCTCAGGTCTACCTGTTCGATCTCGAGCACGACCCATTCGAGTCGATCGACCGCCTGTCGGGGGAGCCGGTTGTCGCGGACGTTCTGCTGCGCGAGTTCAGCGCCTGGGAGTCCACGCTCGACAAACCGCGATGGAGATCGGGTGGAGGCACCAATGGCATCAACCCCTTCGATCACTTCCGGTTCGCTGCCGCCTCGCCGTCCGCCGTCTGGAGTGAGCCGGAAGCGTGGTTCCGGGAAGACTCGGACGAGCCGGCGACCATGGTGCCCTACGACGCCTACGCAAACGCCGTGCTCGAGTTCCCCGGATCGGCATCGAGCTATGTCGCGCTCAATGACATGGAGCGGATGAGCGGCGAGACATTCATGCTCCACGAGGTGCGATTCAGCGGGGCCTCCGGGCCCGGGTACCCCACGACGGCGACGATCGCGGGCAATCCGCTGCTCATGGTGCCCGACCGGAGCGGAATCGCTGCGCGGCTGAGCCTGGAAGCGGCATCGGGGGACTATTCGTTCCGCGCGGACAACGACATCGAGTTCCTCGGAACGCTGGTGCTCGGCGGCGACGGCGGGGCGGCACTGCTGCTCACGGGTGACATCCGGGAGTATCTGCCGGGACAACTCGTCAGGAAGACCGGCGACTCATCCATTGAGCTGCGCGGGCTGATCGAGTGCTCCAAGGACTTGCGGATCGAGCGCGGGACCCTCCGCTGCGCAGGTCCGCGGGCGCGACTGGACTCCGCCGGCGCGATCCGGCTGAGGCCGTCGGCATCGCTCTTCCTCGGCCGTGGATCGATCGCGGCGGCCGCCACGCTGACGCATGAGGGACACTTGGAGGGAGATGGGGAGCTCACCATTCACGGCGGGTATGCGGCGGGCCCGCATGCCGTGCTCGCGCTCGACGTCGCGGGGCACCAGCCCGGGATCGACCACGACCAGCTTGTCGCTGTCGGGCCCGCTTCCATGGGCGGGGAGCTGCGCGTCACCCTTGGTCCCGGTTTCGAGCCCGCGCCCGGCGACTCCTTCCGCATTGTCGAGGCCGCCGTTGTGCAGGGACAGTTCGAGCGCGTGACCGGGAGCGAGCCGGGTCCCGGCATGGGGTACAGGACGGAGTACAGCTCGACGGGCGTCACGCTTCGGGTCGTGTGCACCGCGGACCTGGACGGCGACGGCACGACCGACACCGTGGACTTTCTGGCGTTCCTCAACGCGTGGGCGGCGGGCGAGCCCCTCTCGGACTGGAACGGCGACGGGCGCATCAATACCGCGGACTTCATCGCGTACCTGAACGACTGGTCCAGCTGTCGCTCCTCCTAGGATCGCTCCGGCACGCCGCTAGCCCAGCAGTTCCCGCACCACCCGCCCGTGCACGTCGGTCAGGCGGAAGTCGCGCCCCTGGAAGCGGTAGGTGAAGCGCTCGTGGTCCATGCCGAGCAGGTGGAGGATGGTCGCCTGCAGGTCGTGGACGTGGACCTCGTCGCGGACGATCCGCGACCCGAGCTCGTTGGTTTCGCCGTGGACATAGCCCCGCTTGACGCCGCCGCCGGCCATGAAGATGGAGAAGCAGTGCGGGTGGTGGTCGCGCCCCAGGTAGGTCGAGCCGTTCCGCTCCTCGTTCATGCAGGTGCGTCCGAACTCGCCGGACCAGACGACGAGGGTGTCGTCGAGAAGCCCGCGGCGCTTGAGGTCGGTGATGAGGGCGGCCACGGGCTTGTCGGTCTGGGCGCACTTCTTCGGGAGCTGTGTGATGATGTCGTCGGAGGGGCCTGTGCCGTGGGTGTCCCAGCCCCAGTCGAAGAGCTGGATGAAGCGCACGCCCCGCTCGGCGAGGCGCCGGGCGAGCAGGCAGTTGTTGGCGAAGCGCGTCTCGCCCGGCGCGGCCCCGTACATGTCCAGAGTCTCCGGGCTCTCGCGCGAGATGTCCATCGCCTCGGGCACGGACGCCTGCATGCGGAAGGCGAGCTCGTACTGGCTGATGCGGGTGACGGTCTCGGGGTCTCCCGCCTGCTCGTGCTGGAGCTGGTTCAGCTCCCGCAGCGCGTCGAGGCTGCGCCGGCGCGTGGCCCGCCCCATGCCGGGCGGGTCGGAGACGTAGAGGACGGGCTCACCCGTGGTGCGGCACTGCACGCCCTGGTAGACGCTGGGGAGAAAGCCGGAGCCCCAGACGCTCTTGCCCGCGTCCGGCGTCTTGTTGCCGCTGACGAGCACGACGAAGGCCGGCAGGTCGCTCGACTCGCACCCCAGGCCGTAGGTGGCCCAGGAGCCGAAGCTGGGGCGCCCGAGGAGCGGCGAGCCGGTATAGAGGAAGAGCTGTGCGGGGGCGTGGTTGAACTGGTCGGTGCGCATCGAACGCACGATCGTCAGATCGTCGGTGAGCGCGGCGATGTTGGGCAGCAGCTCGCTGATCCACGCCCCGCTGCCACCGTGCCGGCGGAACCTATACGGCGACGCAAGCACCTTGGGGTGGCCCTTGATGAAGGCGAACCGCTCGCCCTCGAGCAGCTCCTCGGGGCAGGGCCGGCCGTTGAGCTCGTTGAGCAGGGGCTTGTAGTCGAAGAGGTCCTGCTGCGGCGGTGAGCCGGCCATGTGGAGCCAGATCACCCGACGAGCGCGCGCGGGGAAGTGGGGCGAACGCGGCGCAAAGGGGCCGCCGCCGGCGGCAAGACCGACGCTGAGCCCGGGCGGGCGCGCGGCCGACTCGGCGCCGAGCAGCGAGGCCAGGGCGATCGCCCCGATGCCGGTGCGGCACTGGCCGAGGAAGTGGCGTCGGGTGATCCAGCGGTGGTGTTCGAGGTACGGGTTCACGGTGTGTAATCACCTGCGGGTCAGGAACTCGTCGAGGTTGAGGAGGACGTTGGCCGCCACGGTCCATGCGGCGGCCTCGGCGGGGTCGGCGCCCTCGGGGAGCGGCCCGAGCGGGTCGGTGGCCATGGCGATCGCCTCGCCGGGCGAGTCGCGGTAGCGGGCGTGCTCGTCGGCGACGAGGGCGAGCACGACGTCGACTTCCTCGGGACGCGGCTCGCGTGCCAGGCAGAGGCGGAAGCCGTGCGCCGCGCGCTCGCTGGCGATCGGCCCGCCCTCGGCGATCATGCGCCGGGCCAGCGCCTGCGCCGCCTCGACGTAGACGGGGTCGTTGAGTGTCACGAGCGCCTGGAGCGGCGTGTTCGTCGGGATCCGGCGCGGCGTGCACACCTCGCGGCTGGGCGCGTCGAACGTCACCATCGAGGGGTACGGGCTGGTGCGCCGCCAGAAGGTGTAGAGGCCGCGCCGGTACCGGTCGTCGCCCTCGCTGGTCGTCCACGAGTCGCCGCTGTAGACGACCATCCACACGCCCTCGGGCTGAGGGGGGAACGCCGGGGGGCCGAACATCTCGTCGCTGAGCAGGCCGGCGACGGCGAGGGCCTGGTCGCGGATCATCTCCGCCTCGAGCCGGAAGCGCGGGCCGCGGGCGAGCAGCGTGTTGGATGGATCGCGCTCGAGCGCGTCGGCGGAGGCGTCGGAAGTCTGCCTGTACGCGGCGCTCGTGACGATGAAGCGGCAGAGGTCCTTAACGCTCCAGCCGCGCTCGATGAAGCGCAGCGCGAGCCAGTCGAGCAGCTCTGGGTGCGTGGGCGGCGCGCCCTGGACGCCGAAATCCTCGAGGGTCTCCACGATGCCACGCCCGAAGAACCGCTCCCAGAGGCGGTTGACGGTCACGCGGGCGGTGAGCGGGTTCTCCTCGGAGACCAGCCAGCGGGCGAGGCCGAGCCTGTCGAGCGGCGCACCGGGCGGGAAGGGGTGGAGCACCTCGGGCACGCCGGGCGTCACCTCCTCGGCCGGCGAGAGGAAGCTGCCCCGCTCCAGGAGGCGCGTGACGCGGCGCTCGGCGGGCGGCAGCTCGGCCATCACCGGCACGCGCGGCAGCTGCGCGGCGATCGCCATCTCCTCCGCACGCAGCGCCCCGATCGACTCGACGAGCGGACGGATCTGCTCGCGCGTGCCGCGGTGGAAGTGGCGCAGGTAGTGGCGGGCGAGCAGGTCTCGCCGGGCGGGCGAGGGCTCGCCCTCGAGCGCGGCCGCGCGCACGTCGGCGGGGAGATTCCCGCCGCCCCGCTCGCGAACCACACGGATCCACTCGTCGAGGCTCTCCTCCCACCGCGTGTCGGGCGCGTGCCGCGTGACCACGCCGGCCGCGTCCCATCGCACCGTGCCGCCGTGCTGCGTGAAGGCCCAGCCGTCGATCTCGTCGCCGGGACGCAGGCCGATCTCTTCGGGCGCGATCTCGAGCCGCGCCCAGGCGCCGGGAACGGGGAGCGGCCCCATCGCCCGGCGCGCAACCGTGCCGTCGACGCCGAGCGCGATGAGGTTCTCACCCCAGTACGCGCGGTGCTCCCACCCCGCGCGCACGGTGTGGATCTGGAGCATGATCTCGCGGGGGAGGGCGTCCTCGGCGAGCCAGACGTGCGCGACGACGCGGTCGCCCTCGCGCACGACCAGCGGGATCGGCGCGCCGTCGGCGTAGATCTGCGAGAGATCCGGCGCCGAGCGCACGAGCGACCGGGAGCCGGAGCGCGCCGGGTGGCCGAGCGAGGAGACCCATCCCCACGCGGCGTCGCCCCGCTCCCCGACCTGGCGCGCGCCGGCGGGCGCGTCGTCGTCGATCCAGTAGACGTCCCGCGGCTCCCCGGGCGAGCTACTTTCTGAGGAGGTCGCGTCGCTCGCCGGCGTTCCCTCCGCGAGCGCCCGTGAGAGGACGTCCGCGATCTGCGCCTCGATGGAGGCGATGTGCTCGCGGATCTCGTCGAGGCGCTCGTGCTCCTCGGCGGGGGCGAAGCCCCTCGTCGGCGCCTCGTCGTCCCGGTCGGCGTCGCGGGTCTGGTTGAAGAAGGCGTAGAGCCGGTAGTACTCGGTCTGCGTCAGCGGGTCGTACTTGTGTGTGTGGCACTCGGCGCACGCGGCCGTGAGGCCGGACCAGACGCTCATCGTGGTGTTCACGCGGTCCTTGACGGCGGCGACGCGGAACTCCTCGTCGTCGGTGCCGCCCTCGTCGTTGGTCATCGTGTTGCGGTGGAAGGCGGTGGCGAGGATGTCGTCCTCGGTCGCGTCCGGAAGCAGGTCGCCGGTGAGCTGCTTCATCGTGAACTCGTCGAAGGGCATGTCCTCGTTGAGGGCGCGGATCACCCAGTCGCGGTAGGGCCACATCGTGCGCCGGGCGTCCTTCTCGTAGCCCTTGGTGTCGGCGTAGCGGGCGAGGTCGAGCCAGACGCGCGCCCAGCGCTCGCCGAAGCGGGGCGAGGCGAGCAGGCGGTCCACCACCCGCTCGTAGGACCCGAACGAATCATCGCTCACGAACGCCTCCACCTCCCCGGGCGTCGGCGGCAGCCCGGTGAGGTCGAGCGTGACGCGCCGGATGAGCATGGCCCGGTCCGCCTCGGGCGACGGGCGGAGCCCCTCCGACTCAAGTCGCGCGAGCACGAAGCGGTCGATCTCGTTGACGCACCACGCCGGGTCGGAGACGTCCGGGAGCGCGGGGCGGAGTGGCGGCTCGAACGACCAGTGCCGCGCCCACGGCGCGCCGGCCTCGACCCACCGGCGGAGGGCCTCGCGCTGCGCCTCGGTCAGCTGCTTGCCCGATTCGGGCGGAGGCATCCGCTCGCCCGGGTCGCTCGAGTCGATGCGCCGCACGAGCTCGCTCGCGTTCGGGTCACCCGGCACCAGCGCGGGCCGCCCCGACTCGCCGCCGGCGGTCCAGCCGTCAGACGTGTCGAGGCGGAGCCCGGCCTCGCGCGTGCCGGGGTCGGGGCCGTGGCACTTGAAGCAGTTGTCCGAGAGGATGGGGCGGATCTCGCGCGCGAAGTCGACCGCGCCCGGCCCGGGCGCGCTCGCCTCGGGCCCTCGAAAGGCGATCGTGCGCAGCGCGGGCGCCTCACCCCTGTGGTGGCGCAGCGCCGGCGGG
Source organism: uncultured Phycisphaeraceae bacterium (assembly GCA_964435785.1). Lineage (GTDB taxonomy): Bacteria > Planctomycetota > Phycisphaerae > Phycisphaerales > UBA1924 > PNC22. The sequence continues at coordinate 27,038 of CAYTAH010000013.1, forward strand.
AGTGCCGCGAGCGCGCCCCCCAGAATGCCCATCCATAGGACGTGACTCGCTCCGCGCATGCACGCTCCCGGGCTCAGCCGCCGCACGTCTCGCAGATCGTGCCGGCGAGGCGCGCCTCGACGCAGCACGGGTGCTCGCACGATTCGCCGCGCTCCAGCGCCGCCCTGCAGCAGCCCGGGAGCGTGGCCACGTCGAGGCCCCCGCCGCCCTCTTCGGTGGGCGGCGCTTCCAGCGCCGCCGGGCTCTCCTGCGCGGACGGGGCGTCGGGCGCTGGCGCCCCCGCGGGCTCCTCGAACGTCGCCGGGCTGAGCCGCGGGTCGACCTCGACGATCAGCCCCGGCCTGAGCGCGGCCAGCAGGGCGCCCGCCTGGGGAGTCACCTGCGTCTTCCAGACGTAGAGCCTCGCGAGCTTGGGGAGACGGGCGATCGGGACGAGCCCCTGATTGGTGATCTGCGATCCGTAGAGATTGAGGTAGCGCAGCTCGCCGAGCGGAGCCAGGTGCCCGAGCCCGGCGTCGGTGACGCTGGTGCGGTCGAGGTGCAGGCGCTCCAGCCTGCGGAAGGCGCCCAGCGGGGCGAGCCCCTCGTCGGTGACGCCCGTCCCCGCGAGGTTGATCGCCACGAGCGTCGGCTCGAGCCCGGCGAGCAGGGCCAGGTCCGCGTCGGTCACCTCGGCGCCGAGCAGGTCGAAACGGACCTCGACCCAGGGCTCCGCGGCGGAGACTCGCATCGCGACGGCGCCGCGGCTGCGCAGCCTCTCGATCGCGGCGGACTGCCGGGCCTCTGCCGTCTCGTCGAACGCGAACGAGTCAATCTCGGCTTGAGCATCGGGGCTCCCGGCGGCGGGCGCGGTGACGAGCGGCGCGTCGGCCCAGACCGCGCCCTCCCTGATCCATGTCTCCAGCAGCACGAGCTGTTCGGGCGACAGCGGCTCGGCCTCCCCCTCGGGGGGCATGGCGTCCTCGTCATCGTGCGGGAGCGAGACGCGGAAGAAGAGGTCGCTCGCCCCGGGGTCCCCGGGGACGATCACCTGCTCGTCGGCCGCGCGGGCGTCGAAGACATAGCGGCGCTCGTCGAGGCGGAGATTCCCCTTCTTCTTCGAGGGCCCGTGGCACTCGATGCAGTGGTCGGCGAAGATCGGCGCGATCTGCGTGGCGAAGTCCACGGTGAGGCCCGGCGGCGCCTCCTCGAGCTGCGTCAGCTGCGTCCCGCCGACGGATGGCTGAGTCGCGGGCTCGGGGAAGAGCACCTCCGTGAGATACCCCTCGCCGTAGACGATCGTCCCGCCCCAGTGGGCCGCCGCCGCGACCACCGCAGCGGAGAGCACGAGCGACACCCGGTACGCGGCGGTCATGGCCCTGGCGCGTCCGGCCGATCCGATGGCGGCCGCGACGAGGGCGAGGCCCGCGAGCCCCGCCGCCGCGACCCCGAGCCAGCGGTGCACCTCGATATGGTCGGCCACGCCGCGCCCGTGAGGCTCGAGGTCGGCGTTGATCCACCCGAACCACGCCGCGGCTGCGGCGCCCAGCGCCCCGACCGTGACGCACGCGAGTCCGACCGCCGATGGCCTGTCTCGCTCGCGCCGGACGGCGATGGCGACGATCTCGGCCAGCACGGCGACGAGCAGCAGCGCGATGGGGAAGTGGACCACCAGCGGGTGCAGACGCCCGAGGAATCGGGGGAGGTCGGGCGCCCCGTGTGCGGGGGCGGCGGCGAGGGCCGGGGCGCAGAGGCACGCGGCGGCGCACGCCGCGAGGGCGAACGAATGCAAGCGGGAGCGGTGCGTCATGCGAGGATGTCCTTGACCACGTTTCCGTGCACGTCGGTGAGCCGGAAGTCGCGTCCCTGGAAGTGGTACGTCAGCCGGGTGTGGTTGATCCCGAGACAGTGGAGGATCGTGGCGTTCATGTCGTGGATATGCACGGGGTTCTCGGCGATGTTGTACGAGAAGTCATCGGTCGCGCCGTAGGTGATCCCGGGCTTGATGCCGCCCCCGGCCATCCAGACCGTGAAGCAGCGGGGGTGGTGGTCGCGTCCGTAGTCGGTCGGGGTGAGCGTGCCCTGTGAATAGATGGTCCGCCCGAACTCGCCGCCCCAGATCACCAGCGTGTCGTCGAGCAGGCCGCGCCGCCTGAGATCCGTGACGAGCGCGGCGGAAGCCTGGTCGGTGTCGGCGCACTGGCGTCGGATGTCGCCCGGGAGGTCGCCGTGCTGATCCCAGCCGCGGTGGTAGAGCTGGATGAAGCGCACGCCGCGCTCGGCGAGGCGGCGGGCGAGCAGGCAGTTGGCGGCGTAGGTGCCCGGCGTGCGCGCCGCCTCGCCGTAGAGCTGGAACGTGGACTCCGGCTCGCCGGAGAGGTCGGTCAGGTCGGGAACGGACGTCTGCATGCGGTACGCGAGCTCTCCCGCGGCGATGCGGGCGTTGATCTCCGGGTCGCCGGTGCGCTCGAGGTGGCGGGCGTTGAGGGCGGCGATCGCGTCGAGGACGCGCCGTCGCCCGGCACGGTCCACGCCGGGCGGGTCGGAGAGGTAGAGCACCGGGTCGCCCGAGCCGCGGAACTGCACGCCCTGGTGCTCGCTGGGCAGGAAGCCCGTGCCCCACAGGCGCGAGAAGAGGGCCTGCTGGGGGCGGCGGGCGCTGCCTTGGCTGATGAGGACGATGAAGGCGGGCAGGTCGCGGTTCTCGCTCCCCAGCCCGTAGCTGAGCCACGCGCCCATGCTCGGGCGCCCCGGGATCTGCGACCCGGTCTGGATGAAGGTGATGCCGGGGTCGTGGTTGATCGCCTCGGTGTGGAGCGACTTGATGAAGCACAGCTCGTCGGCGATCGAGGCGACGTGGGGCATCAGCTCGCTCACCCACGCGCGGCTGCGCCCGTGCTGGGCGAACCTGAAGATCGAGGGGGCGATGGGGAAGCGCGCCTGGCCTGAGGTCATCGTCGTGAGTCGCTGGCCCATGCGCACGGATTCGGGGAGGTCCACGTCGAAGTACTCGCGCATCCTCGGCTTGTAGTCGAAGAGGTCCAGCTGCGAGGGCGCGCCGGACTGGAAGAGGTAGATCACGCGCTTGGCGCGGGGCGGGAAGTGCGGGCCCGGCGCGCGGGCGGCGCCTCGCGGGTCCACGGCTCCCAGGAGCATCGACGGGGTCGCCATCGAGGCGAGGGCGGCCGCGCCGATGCCCGCGGCCGCGCGCCCGAAGAACTGGCGACGCGTCGAGAGCACGCGTGACTCCCACAACGGATCCATGCCCTGGCAATCGCACTCTGGCAAACGCTCACCCCTTCGTAATCGACTCGTGGAGGCTGAGGATGGCGGCGGCGACGTTGGTCATCGCGGCGTGCTCCGACGCGTCGAGCGATGCGTCGCGCTTCGCCTCGCCGGCGGCGAGCAAGGCCGCGGCGTCGGCGGGGGCGTCCCGGTAGCGGCGGAGCTCGGACTCGTACAGCCCGCGGAGCAAGGCGAGCTCGTCGGCATCCGGCTCGCGCGAGACGAGCAGCGTGAATGCGAGGCAGAGGCGCGCTTCGGTGTGCGCTTCGGCCCGGAGCACGCGCCGGGCCAGCGCCCGCGCCGCCTCGACGAACTGCGGGTCGTTGAGCAGCACAAGCGACTGGAGCGGGGTGCTCGTGCGCGCCCGGCGCACCTGGCAGGTCTCGCGGCTGGGGGCGTCGAAGGCCTGGAGATTGGGCGGCGGGCTGGTGCGCTTCCAGTAGGTGTAGAGGCTGCGCCGGTGCGTGGCCGCACCGCGGTCGGGCGTGAAGGTGCGCGTGTCGCTGTCGGGGTAGGCGACCGCCTCCCAGAGACCGGGCGGCTGGTAGGGCTTGACACTCGGCCCGCCGACGCGCTCGACCAGCATGCCGCCGGCGAAGAGGGCGGCGTCCCGGATCTGCTCGGCGTCGAGGCGGAAGCTCGGGCCGCGCGCGAGGAGGCGGTTCTCTGGGTCGCGCGCGAGCAGCTCGGGTGTCACGGCCGAGTCCTGCATGTAGGCCGAGCTGGTGACGAGGAGGCGCATCAGGCGCTTGACGTCCCAGCCGCTCTCGCGGAATTCGACCGCGAGCCAGTCGAGCAGCTCGGGGTGGCTGGGCCACTCGCCCTGGGCGCCGAAATCGTCCGCGGTCTTCACGATGCCGACGCCGAAGACCTGCTGCCAGAACCGGTTCACCGTGACGCGGGCGGTGAGCGGGTTGCGATCGTCCACGAGCCACCGCGCGAAGCCCAGGCGGTCGGGCGGCTGGCCCTCGCCCAGCGCGGGCAGCGCTTCGGGGATGCCCGGCTCGACCTCCTCGCGGGGCTGGTCGTACTCGCCCCGGTGCAGCCGGTGCGTGGGGCGGCGCTCGGTTCGCTCCTGCATCATCAGCGAGAAGGGCAGCGAGGCCTCGAAGGCGTCGCGCGCCGCGGTGGCGCCTTCGAGCTCGGCGTAGAGCCGGCGCATGGCGGGCGAGTGGTTGCGCCGGAAATACCGCCGGAGCGCCGAGGCCTGCTCCTCGTCGAGCGAGTCGGCGCCGGCGAGGAGAGCGAGGCGAACGAATGAATCGTCGGAGGCGTTTGATTCGGGTCGGAAGGTGAACCCGTACCCGCCGGTGAAGTTTACCACCTTGACCAGCAGCGTGCTCTCGCCGGGCGGGAGGGACACCTCCACTCTGTCCTGGTCGGGCGTGAGGGGGCGGGCGACGTTGTTCTCATGCACCAGGCGCCCGTTGAGCCACACCTTGATCGCGTCGTCGCTGCCCAGGAGGAGCGTGAGGCGGCGCTCGGTGGGCGTGGAGAGGGTGCGGGCGAGGTACGTGGCGCACGCCTGCCCCTCGAGCGTGTGCGCCTCGCCGTCGGACCACGAGGGCTGCTCGACCCACCCGACGCCGCCCTCGAATGAGGCATCGGCATCGAACTCGCCCGGCGCCAGCTCGGGGCCGAAGACAGCCGCGAAGGCCGCCGGACCGTCCTCGGCGGCGAACGGCCCCGCGTCGTGCCAGACGCCGAAGGAAACCGGCGCCAGCGCCCGGTGCACCTCGCCCTCGCCCGCGACGGCCAGGCGCGCGCGTCCGATGGCGTGCTGGGCGAAGTGCGTGCCGAACCGCAGGCGCACGCGCAGCTCCGTGCCCCCCTCGAAGCCGAAGGGCTCCGCGGCGACGAAGACAGCGGTGCGGTCCTCGCGCCGCTGGTAGCCCTCCACGGCCCAGCCGTTCGTCGCGTCCGCCACGCCGTCGATCGCCGATCGCACCAGGAAGCCGCCGTCGGCCTGCTCGTGGTCCGCGGCCGCGGCGGCGAAGCGGACGGGCGCGCGCCGGGCAGGGTCGGTGAGGCTTACCGCCTCGGCCTCGATCTCGCTGAGGACGAAGTTGGCGTTCTCGGCGCGCCCCGGCCCGCGGAAGGGCAGCGCGTCGTGGGTCAGCGCCTCCAGGCGGAGCAGGCGCAGACCGGTCGCGTCGGTGCGGGCGACGATCTCGTACTCGTCCTGCGCCGGGTTCTCGCCCTCCGCGAGGACCGAGCCGTCCTCGAGCACGCGCAGGGATGCTCCGCCCTCCGAAACAGCCTCCATCGGCCGGAGCACCCGCCACTCGCGAAACCACGCGCTGGCGACGGCCTCGCGCCAGCGCTCCTGCTCTGCGTCGATCTCCGGCGCCGGCGCGTCGAGGGCCGCGCCCAGCTCGGCGATGCGCCGGCCCATCGCCTCCAGCGCGGCCTCCTGCCCGGGCGTGGCGGCGCGGACGATCGGCGCCCAGTCGGCGCGGTTGCTGTCGAGCGGGCTCTCGGTGGTGTTGTTGAAGAAGGCGAAGATCTCGTAGTACTCGCGGTGCGAGATCGGATCGAACTTGTGCTCGTGGCAGTGGGCGCACGCGACCGTGAGCCCCAGCCACACCGTGGAGGTCGTCTCGACGCGGTCGGCGACGTTCTTGATCTGGAACTCCTCGGCGATCGCGCCGCCCTCGGCGGTGGAGACGTGGTTGCGGTTGAAGCCGGTGGCGATGAGCTGGGCGCGGGTCGGCTCGGGGAGCATGTCGCCGGCGAGTTGCTCGACGGTGAAGCGGTCGAAGGGCATGTTGTCGTTGAAGGCCTTGATGACCCAGTCGCGCCAGGGCCACATCTGCCGGGCGTTGTCCAGGTGCAGGCCGTGGGTGTCGCCGTAGCGGGCCGCGTCGAGCCAGTAGCGGGCCATGTGCTCGCCGTAGCGGGGCGAGGCGAGCAGACGGTCCACCACGCGCTCGTACGCCCCCGCCGAATCATCGTTGACGAACGCCTCGATCTCCTCGGGCGTCGGCGGCAACCCGGTGAGGTCGAACGTCACGCGCCGGAGCAGTTGCTCACGCCGCGCCAGGGGCGAGGGCGCGACGCCCTCCGCGTCGAGACGCGCGAGCACGAAGCGGTCAATCTCGGTCGCGCACCAGGCCTCGTCGCTCACCGCCTGGAGCCGCGGGCGCACCGGAGGCTCGAAGGACCAGTGCCGGCGGTACTCCGCCCCGCCCTCGATCCAGCGCCGCAGCGTCTCGACCTGCCCCGGCGAGAGCGACTTGCCGCTCTCGGGCGGGGGCATGCGCTCCGCGCCGTCGGCCGCGGTCAGGCGTCGAAGGACCTCGCTGGCCCCGGGATCGCCCGGCACGATCGCCCTCGCCCCCGATTCCAATGCGGAGATCGCCGCGTCTCGCACGTCCAGCCTCAGGCCGGCCTCGCGGGCCTCCGCGTCGGGCCCGTGGCAGGCGAAGCAGTTCTGGGAGAGGATCGGGCGCACGTCGCGGTTGAAGTCGATCGCGCGGGCCACGGGTGTCACGGCCGGTCCCCGCGCCGCTGAGGGCGCGCCCGTGAGCGCGCCCAGGAGCGCGCACGCGCCGAGAAGACCGACGCACGCGATCAGCCACTGCGCAGACCACCGCCACCGTCCCGTGGACGTCGCAGAACCCTCCAGACGCATGCGACCCAGTCTACCGGAACGGGGGCGTGCGGCAAGGGCGTGAAAGCCGCAGGCCCGATGCCGCCCGGCCCGCCGGCTTCGGCCGCCGGCTGCTAGGCTCCCCCGTCGATTCAACTCAGGGAGAGTCCCCCATGCGATCCCACTCCATCGCCGCGGCCTGCACGCTGCTCGCCGCCGCCTGTGCCGGGCACGCCATGGCCCAGAACACACCCGAGCCGACGCTCAAGACCCGGTGGTCCGAGGATGTGTCGCCCACCAACCCGCACCCGGAGTACCCGCGTCCGACCATGGTGCGGGCGGACTGGCTCAGCCTCAACGGCCCGTGGCATTGGCGCGCGGCGACGGGCGAGGAGACCGCCCCGCCCGCCGACGGCTTCGAGGGCGAGATCCTCGTCCCCTTCCCCTTCGAGTCGGCGCTCTCGGGCGTCGGCCGGCAGGTGGAGCGGGCATGGTGCGTGCGCTCCTTCGAGATCCCCGAGAAGTGGGACGGCCGCCGCGTGCTCCTGCACTTCGGCGCGGTGGACTGGCTCGCCGAGGTGTGGGTGAACGGCGAGCGCATGGGCGAGCACAAGGGTGGGTACGACCCCTTCACGTTCGACATCACCGGCGCGCTGCGCGATTCCGGCGAGCAGACCGTCGCGGTCCGGGTCTTCGACCCCACCGACGGCTCGACGCAGCCCCGAGGCAAGCAGGTGAAGGACCCGCACGGCATCTGGTACACCCCCACCACCGGCATCTGGCGGTCGGTGTGGCTCGAGCCCGTGCCGGAGGCCTCGGTCCGGAGCGTCGTCGTCGAGCCCGACTTCGACAACAAGAGCGCGCACGTGACCGTGAACGTGCGCGGCGAGGCCGAGGGCGCGGAGATCTACCTCGGCGTGGCCAGGCCCGCGGCCGGGTCCACGGTCGCCTTCGCGCCGGCGACGCCCGGCCGGCCCGCGACGATCGACCTCTCCTCGGACTTCCACCCCTGGAGCCCCGACACGCCGGAGCTCTACAGCCTGCTGGTCACGCTCGAGATGCCCGACGGGACGGTGGATCTGGTCGAGTCCTACTTCGGCGTGCGGAAGATCGAGGTCCGCCCGGACGCCGAGGGGGTCACGCGCATCCATCTCAACGAGGAGCCCACGTTCCTGCTCGGCCCGCTCGACCAGGGCTTCTGGCCCGACGGCCTCTACACGGCGCCGACGGACGAGGCGCTCAAGTACGACCTGGAGGTCACCAAGCGCCTCGGCTTCAACGCCGTGCGGAAGCACGTGAAGGTCGAGCCGGAGCGCTGGTACTACTGGTGCGACAAGCTCGGCCTCGCCGTGATCCAGGACATGCCCTCGGGCGATAAGTACATCGGCCCTGACGATCCCGACATCGAGCGCACGCCCGAGTCGGCGCGCCAGTTCGAGACCGAGATGGAGCGGATGATCGAGGCGAACCGCTCGCACCCCTCGATCGTGATGTGGGTCCCCTTCAACGAGGGCTGGGGGCAGTTCGACACGGTGCGGATCGCCAACCGCGTCAAGCAGCTCGACCCGCGCCGGCTGGTCATCTGCGCCAGCGGCTGGACCGACCGCCCCGCCGGCGACGTGATCGACTGGCACGTCTACCCCGGGCCCGGCTCGCCCGTGCCCGAGTCCGGGCGCGCCGCCTTCCTCGGCGAGTTCGGCGGCCTGGGGCTGCCGGTCGAGGGCCACCTCTGGCAGGCCAAGGACAACTGGGGCTACCGCACCTACGACTCGCCCGAGGCGCTCACCGACGCCTACGTCCGGCTCATCGACGACATGCGCTGGCTCATCGCCGACCCGGGCCTCTCCGGCGCGATCTACACGCAGACGACCGATGTCGAGATCGAGGTCAACGGCCTGATGACCTACGACCGCGAGATCATCAAAGTGGATGAGGCGCGAGTCCGCGCCGCCAACCTCGCCTTGCTCGGTCCCCTCCCGCAGGTCCGGCCCATCAGCCCCACCTCCCGCGACGCGCCCGTCGAGTGGCGATACACGACAAACCAGCCGCCGGAGGGATGGGAGAAGCCCGCCTTCGACGACAGCGCCTGGACGGCCGCGCCGGGCGGGTTCGGACGCCGGGGCACGCCCGGGGCGGTGATCGGGACCGCGTGGGAGACCGGCGACATCTGGCTGCGCCGCGAGTTCATCCTGCCGCGCATACTCCTGAGCGACCCGCACCTGGTGATCCACCACGACGAGGACGCGGAGGTCTACATCAACGGCTCGCTCGCGGCGAGGCTCGAGGGGTACACGACCGGGTACGTTTACCGCGAGCTCTCGCCCGAGGCGAAGAAGGCCCTCATCGGCGGCCCGACGGTGATCGCCGTCCGTTGCCGCCAGACGCGGGGCGGGCAGTTCATCGACGTGGGCCTGGTGGACCTGATCGAGGCGGGGGAATGACGCGAACGAATCAATTCCTCAAGAACGCCCGCCCGCGTTGAGCGAGCGGACGCGCCCCGCTCGCCCGGGCGCAGGGATCGACGCGAACGAATGAGCCATACGCATTCGTTCGTTCGCCCGCGAGCCCCGCGTGCGCGCGCAGGGCGTGCGCACTCCGCGCCCTTTCTCGCGAACCTCCCGGAAAGAGTTTGCGCCATCGCACGCACGCGGTTGCGCACCGGCGCGGCGGTCGGAAGTCGTCCGCTGCGCGCGCAGGGCGGGGCCCGGAGGGTAGATGCAGAGGGCACTCCCTCTGCGGCCGCTGGCGAAGCTCGCCCCCCCCGGGGGGGAGCGTGGGGCGGGTTCTTTTTCACCCGACTGTGTCGGGTGGGGGCGCCCCGGGCGGACGCGTGCGGCTTGTCAGGCGGACCTCGCGCCGCCTACCTTGCCCGGCAGAGGGCCGGAGGATCCGGCCGCCATTCGGAGGGAGCCGAACCATGGGCGTCTTCACCACGTTCCGCCGCTGGCTCAAGCCCCAGCAGGCCCGCGTCAATCTCCACCCCGAGCCCGGCCGGCGCCACGCCCCGGCGCGCCCGGCCCCGCCGACGCCGGCGAGGCCCGTGGCCGTGGACCTCCACACCGACGAGGACCTCGACGACGCCCTCGATTCGTTCGACCCCGGGGCCCCCGGCCTGCCCGAGTCCCGGACGCCCCGCTCCCGCCAGGAGCTGATCGCCGAGCTGCAGCGCAACTACCAGGAGGTGCTCGGCATCGTCCGGCGGGTCGGCCAGCACCTCGACGACCAGGGCGAGCGCTCACGCCGCGTGGCCGAGCTCGCCGAGCGGCTCCCCCGGGCCGCGGACGACCTGGCCGCCATCCGCGAGCAGCAGGACCAGGCCTCGAGAGCGATGGAGGGCCTGGCGCTGGCCCTCGGCCGGCGTGACGACCAACTTGCCGAGGGGCAGCTCGCCCAGCTCGAGAGGCTGGATGAGATCCGCGGCCTGATGGCCGAGTCGTCGCAGGCCGAGCGGGAGCTCATCGGCTCGCTCGTCGAGTTCCGGAGCGTGATGAGCGGCATGGCCGGCGCGACCGAGCGGCTGAGCGAGGCGGTCGGCCGGATCGAGCAGCGCGAGGCCGAGCGCTCCGAGCAATTCCTCAAGGCCCTCGACGCCACGCGGAGCTGGATGATCACGATCGCCGTGGTCGGCGGCGTCTGCGCGCTGGTCGCGATCGCCCTGGGCATCGCGGCCGCCGCGTGATGCCCCACTTCCTGCCTCAAACTCTCGACCCACCCCGTCCGCGGCCGATAGAGCGGTTCATGCGAAATCCGTGCACATCGGGACATCGCCGCGCCCTCGCCGGGGCGGCCTCGCTGCTCCTCCTCGCGGGCTGCGCGACCTCGGGCAACCGCCGATCTGAGCCGGTGGTCCCGGTCCGCCTCCAGCCCGTGGTGCTCGACGGCGACACCGGCGAGTGGCCGCCGAGCGTGGTCATGACGGCCGACCCCTGGTGGCTCTACCTGCGCTGGAAGGTGGCCGGCGAGTCCAAGACGCTCCAGGCCAGCGACGAGTCGCTGGCGATCTGGCTGGACGTGGACACCAACCCGGCGACGGGCGCCCGCCCCTCGGCCCCCAGCCGCGCCTCGACACTCGGCGTGGATCTGGAGATCGAGCTCTCCCCCCTCGCCCCCGACGGCTCGGGCGTCGAGCACGGCGTGCGCGTGACGGCCCACGGATCCGACGGCGCTCGCACGGTCGGGCACGAGCAGGTCGAGTTCAGCTGCGCGCCGACGTACGCGAGCGAGTGGTACGAGGGCCGGATCTCCCGGCGCTCGGCGTCCGCGCTGGGGCTGCCCTCGCCCGGCGTGGGCAGCGCCGGCCTGGTGACGGGCATCCTCGTGCTCCGCGACGGGAGCGGGAAGATCCTCGGCTCGTCGGAGCCCTTCGAGCTCGACGCCCCGCCCGCGTCGGAGACGGCGCCGCTCGCCGACGTGCACATCCCGCGGAAGCTGCCCGGCGAGGTGCGCGTCGTCTCCTGGAACGTCCTGCGCGCGCGCCCCATGGAGGAGCCCGGCCCCTTCGCCCGGGTGCTCCGAGTGCTCGACCCGGACGTCATCCTGCTCCAGGAGTGGACGAGCAGCACGCGCGAGATCGGCGCGTGGCTGAACGCGAGCGTCCCGCTCGAGAGCGGCGAGTGGACGGTCAGGAAGACGGCCGGCTGGGGCGTCGCCGTGGCCAGCCGCTACCCCCTCGAGCCGCTCGGACACGAGGAGCTCTACGTCAACGGCGAGGAGGATCCCGTCCGCTTCGCCGGCGCGCTGGTCGACACGCCCGTCGGCTACGTCGCCGCCGCGAGCGTGCACCTCAAGTGCTGCGGCTACTCCGGCAGCCCGGAGGACCACACGCGGATCAGCGAGGCGGGGGCGATCAACCGTTCGCTCGCCGAAGCGCTCTCGATCGAGCCGGTGCGGATGCGGGTCGTCGCGGGCGACCTGAACCTCGTCGGGTCGCGCCCCCCGCTCGAGGTGCTGCGCAACGGGCTCGACCCCGACGGCGCCGAGCTGGAGATCGCCGATGCGCGCGACCTCGGCGACGCGGCGTACATGACCTGGCGCGAGGACGGCAACGCCTTCGCGCCCGGACGCCTCGACTACGCCCTCGTCGGCGGCGCCGAGATCGCCCGCACGTTCGTGCTCGACACCCGGATCCTGAGCGACCGCTCCCTGGAGGTCGCCGGCCTCGACCGCGACGACGCCGACGCCAGCGACCACCTGCCCGTCGTCGTTGATCTGCGCCCCCGGCGATAGGCCGATCCGAACGGACGAACCCCTACCCGATTCGTTCGCCCGCCCCGCACGGACGCGCGCCCGCCGCCGTCAGTGCGGGCTGATCCTCGCCAGCAGCCTCGGGGACAGCAGGATCGAGAGCACTCCCGCGCCGGCGAGGAGCGCGGCCGTCGTCACGAACGCCGTGGTCAGCCCCCACTCCCGATCGATCCACTGGGCCAGGAGCGGGCCGATCCCCGCGACCCCCCACGCCCCGCCCATCATCAGGCCCGAGGCCAGCCCGGTGCGGTGCGGGAGCAGACGCTGCCCCAGCGCGATCGTCACCGGCACCATCCCCGCAAAGCCGATCCCGGTCGCCAGCGAGAGCGCGTACGCCGCCCACGAGGTCCCCGCGAAGGGGAAGGCCGCGATCGCCGCCGCGCCCGCGAGGGGCACCGCGACGAGCGCCCCCTTCTCGTGGTGCCTGCGCAGCAGCATGCCCGCCGCCAGCCCACCCACCGCCATGCCCGCCTGCATGGAGGCCTGGATCGGGCCGTTGATGAGCGAGGCCGCGTGGCGGATTGACTCGTCGAGCACCGTCTCCGGCGTGCGCGAGAGCGCCGTGCGCTCGCTCCAGCGGATGAGCAGCTGGATCATCATCATGTTGACGGTGAAGCGGAGCACGTTGCCCAGGTACAGAAGACCCACCGCGTACCAGCGCTCCCGCGACTCGCCCTCGGCCCACGCGGCGCGCTGCGCGTGCCCGTCGTGCTGCCGGTGCGAGACGCGCCCCACCGCCCACGCCAGCCCGATGCACGCCAGCAGCCCCGGGATCATCAGCCAGACGTAGCTCGGCAGGCCGTATCGCCCCGCGAGCACAGGGCTCGAGAGGTGCCCGCTCACGCCCCCGGCGATCCCCGCGCAGAAGAAGATGGACACGCCAAGCGACCGCCTCGCGCCCGAGAGCTGCCCCGCGGCCGCCGCCGCGACCGGGTGGAACGCGCCGATCGCCAGCGTGCTCACGACCTGGATGAGCAGGAGCTGCTCGAACGTGCGCGCCTGCCCGATGAGCGAGGTCGCGACGACCGCCACAGAGAAGGCCGCCGGCCCGAGCAGGCGCGAGTCGAGCCGGTCGCTCAGCCAAGCCACCAGCGGCTGCACGAAGCCCGAGCAGAGCGACCCGACGGCCAGGACCATCGCACCCTGCGCGTGCGTCATCTCCAGCCGCCCCTCGATCACGCTCATGATCGGGACGATCAGCGCGGAGAAGAAGTCCACCACCGCGTGCGAGCCCGCCGTCGCCCCCAGGGGCACGGCTCGGACAGACAACGACGGTGTGCTCACGATCTGCGGCTCGGTCGCGACGGTGGTCATGGGGTCTCGGGTGCCGGCCGGTAGGAGCCGCAGAAGAGGGTATTCGGCGCCCCCCGGGTCGGGAAGTCGGAGACAATTCGCCTTGGTGCGGGCGCGCTTTCCGGATACGGTGGTCCCAAGCGAGGCCCGCAAGCCGGGCCCGCACCCATAGAGAGGACAGAGGACAAGCCATGCGCTGGACACAAAGGGTGCTGGTCGGCCTCGCGGTGGCGCTCGCCACGGGGGTCTCGTGGGCCCAGGACCGGGCCGATGAGCGCGTCCGCTACGACGGGGACAAGGCCGTCCGCGTGGCCCCGCGCACGACCCGGGAGCTGCGCACCGTGCTGGGGCTTTCCCGGACGGTGCTCTCCGAGCGCGTCGGCATCGGCCGGGCGCCGATCGAGGTGGTCGTCACGGACGAGGCGCTGCGGGCGCTCCGCGCCCTGGGGCTCGAGGTCGAGATCCTCGTCGAGGACGTGCAGGCGGCCATCGACGCCGAACGCGCCGAGATCGAGCGCCGCAACGCCATGCGCGACATCACGTGGTACGAGAACTACCACACGCTCGACGAGATCACGGCGTATGTCGGTCAGCTCGCCGCGGACCACCCGGCCATGGCGACGACCGAGGTGATCGGCGCGTCGCTCGAGGGGCGGGACATGGTCGCGCTCCGCGTGACCGGTCCGGGCGACCCCTCCGCGCGCGTGCAGGTCGTCTACAACGCCTGCCAGCACGCCCGAGAGTGGGTCAGCCCCCCCACCGTCATCTACGCCGCCGAGCAGCTGCTCACCTCCTACGGCGACGACACCCGCGTCACCGATCTGATGGACCGCGTCGAGTTCGTCTTCGTGCCCGTCGTCAACCCCGACGGATACCGCTACACCTGGACCAACAACCGGCTCTGGCGAAAGAACCGGCGAAACAACGGCGGCGGCGTGTACGGCGTCGACCTCAACCGCAACTGGGGCTACATGTGGGGTGGCGACGGCTCCAGCGGCGACCCCGGCAGCGACATCTACCGCGGCACGGCCCCATTCTCCGAGCCGGAGACCAGCGTGCTCAGCGGCTACGTCCTCGGCCTGCCCCGGGCCGCCGCACACATCGACTTCCACAGCTACTCCCAGCTGATCCTCCGCCCGTGGGGATACACCGACCAGGACCCGCCGGAGCCCGACAACTCCATGTTCATCGCCCTCGGCCAGGCGATGTCCGACGCGATCGAGGCGGTGCACGGGCGGTACTACCGCTCGCAGCGGGGCATCGACCTCTACGTCACGTCCGGGAGCATGAACGACTGGGGCTACTCGGAGGGCCTGTGGAGCTACACGATCGAGCTCCGCCCCGAGGAGGGCTCGTCCTATCAGTTCGAGCTCCCGCCGGGCCAGATCCTGCCGACCTGCGAGGAGAACTTCCCGGCGATCCTCGAGCTGACCGAGTTCGTGGCCTACCCCGTGCGCTTCGACTTCCCCAACGGGACCGCGCGGCACGTCGAGTCCGGCGAGCCGACGGAGCTGCGCGTGGAGATCCTCGCCAGCACAGGCGAGATCGACCCCGCCAGCGCGACGCTGCACACGCGCTCCGGTCCCTCGGGGATCTTCGTCGCCTCGCCCCTCACGCACCTCGGCGGCTCGAGCTACTCGGGCCTGCTCCCCGGAGCGGACTGCGCCGACACGATCGAGTGGTACGTCGAAGCGCAGACGTTCGGCGGGCAGGGAGGGACCTGGCCGGCGGCGGGGGCCGACGGGCCGGCCGTCTCCCTCGCGCTCGATCTCCTGGCGTCTGTCCTCGACGACGCCGAGACCGACGCCGGTTGGACCGTCGGCGCTCCGGATGACGACGCGAGCACCGGCGTGTGGGGGCGCATGGACCCGGAGCGGACCGACGCCCAGCCCGAGGACGACCACACGGCCGCGCCCGGCATCAACTGCTGGATCACCGACGGGCGCGCCGGCTCGGGCATCGGCAGCTACGACGTGGACGGCGGCACGACGACGCTGACCAGCCCGGTGTACGACGCCACCGGCGGCATCGACGGGCCAGTCGCCGTCCTCGGCTACTGGCGCTGGTACTCCAACAACAAGGGCGCCGCGCCCAACGAGGACTCGATGCCCGTGGAGGTCAGCTTCGACGGCGGCTCGAGCTGGAATCTGCTCGAGAACGTGACCGACAACGCCGACGCCTGGTCGTATCGGGAGTTCGTGCTCAACGAGATCGCCGAGCCGACGGGGAGCGTCCGCGTGCGCTTCAAGGCCCGCGACCTCGGCTCGGGATCCATCGTCGAGGCGGGCGTGGACGACCTTCAGCTGCGCGTGTACGGGTGCGCATTCCGGCCCGGCGATTACAACCAGGACGGCACCGTGGACACGCGCGACGTGCTCGACTTCCTCAACGACTGGGCCGCACGCGACCCGAAGGCGGACTGGAACGGTGACGGCCTGATCGACACGCGCGACGTGCTCGACTTCCTCAACGACTGGAGCCAGGGATAGCCGGGGGCCCGCTGCACGCCGGGGACCGGGCCGCGCTCGCCACCTACCATCCGTCGGTCGGACGCAGCGAGCGTGCGCCGACCGCCCAACGGAGGTGGACCATGGCGAACCAGAAGCTCATCGACAACCTCAACGAGGACCTCGCCTACGAGTACAGCGCGATGCTGCAGTACCTCACCTACGCCGCGACCGTGAGCGGCCCGTCCCGGCCCGAGCTCAAGGCGTTCTTCGAGGCCGAGATCCCCGACGAGACAGCCCACGCCCAGTACCTGGCGGGGAAGATCGTCGCCCTCGGGGGCGAGCCGACGACGACGCCCAAGCCCGTCCCGAAGGCGACGAGCGCCAAGCAGATGCTCGAGGCAATCCTCAAGGCCGAGACCGACGCGCACAACCGCTACGCCAGGCGCGCGTCTGAGGCCGAGGAGCTGGGCATGAAGGGCCTGCAGGTGCAGCTGGAGGACATGGCCCGGGACGAGAGCGAGCACCGCGACGAGACCATGCGGATCCTCCGCCGCTGGGAAGAGGGCTGAGGCAAACAGACGGTGTCCCTGGTTTGATGTATTCGCCTCAGGCCCGCCGGTCGGGCGGGGCGCTCCGCGCCGGGGGCTGCTCGTCGAGGGGCTCGCGCTCCTGCGCGGCCATTCGCAGCGCGGCCTCCTCCTCGCCGAGCAGCTCGCGCTCGCTGTGGGCCACGACCGCCGCCACCATGCAGTCGCCCGTCACGTTGACGCTCGTGCGGCACATGTCGAGGATCCGGTCCACGCCGAGGATGACGGCGACCCCCTCGAGCGGGATGCCCACGGCCTCCAGCACGATGACGAGCATGACGATACCGACGCCTGGCACCGCCGCCGTCCCGATCGACGCAAGCGTCGCCGTGAGCACGATCGTGAGCTGCTGACCGATCGAGAGGCCCATGCCGTACATCTGCGCGATGAACGCCGCGGCCACGCCCTGGTAGAGCGCGGTGCCGTCCATGTTGACCGTCGCCCCGACCGGGATGACGAAGCTCGTCACGTCCTCCGAGACGCCGAGCCGCCGCTCGACGCAATCCATGGTCACGGGCATCGTCGCGCCGGAGCTGGACGAGCTGAAGGCCAGGAGCTGCGCCGGGCTGATGGCGCGGAAGAATCTCCGGTACGTCACCGGCGTGAAGCTCCTCAGAGCCGCGGGATACACGACGAACATCATGATCGCGAGCCCGAGCACCACCGTCAGGCAGTACGCCCCGAGCTTCTGCAGCACGGTCAGGCCCATGTCCGCGACCACGCCGACGATGAGCGAGAACACGGCGTAGGGGGCGAGAATCAGCACGATCTCGACGATCTTGATCACCACGTCCGTCATGCCGTCGAAGAAGGCGATCAGCGGCGCGGCCTTCTCCCTCGGGATGAGCGTGAGCGAGATCCCGACCAGCAGCCCCACGACCACGACCTGCAGCGTGTTCCCCTCCGCCATCGCGCCGAACGGGTTCGAGGGAAAGACGTCGAGCAGCACGCTCCACGCCGAACGGTCGATCTGCTGCTCGGCGGCCTGGAGCTTGCCCGCGGCGTTGGCCGCCTCGCCCGCCCCGAGCGCTTCGCGCAGCTCGACAGGGAAGCCCCTCCCGGGGCCGATCAGGTTCGCCAGGACCAGCCCCACCGTGATCGCCAGCGATGTGGTGAGCAGGTAGATCGCGACGGTCTTCACGCCGATGCGCCCGACCTTGGTGATGTCGTTCAGGCTCGCCACGCCCGCCGCGAGGCTGAAGAGCACGATCGGCACGGCGATGAACTTCAGGCCGTTCATGAAGAGCGCGCCGACGAAGCCGTTGAGGTTGCGGAGGAACCTGGCGGCCGCGGCGAGGATCCCGGCCCCCTCGTTGGGCCCGCCGGGCTCGACCGAATCCGCCGCCGCTCGGGGGCCCGCGAGGTACGCGCCGGGGTCGTTCACGCCGATCGCGCCCCACGTCCCCGACGTCCAGGCCGCGTTGATCACCAGCCCCGCGGCCACGCCGAGCGCCAGGCCGATGAGGATTCTCCAGTGCAGCGCGAGCTTGAGGCGGCGGCGTTCGGCCATGGCGACTCCCTGCGCCGGGTCGCGGCGCCGTCCGGGCCACCCTAGCAGTTCATGCGTTGGCGCTCAACCCGCGGGCCCCAGGGCGGCCCCTACGCCGCGGGAGGCGTGATCGCTTCGCCCTCACTGCGTGCGACGATCGCCGCGGTCATCGCGTCCCCGCTCACGTTGACAACCGTGCGGCACATGTCCATGAGCCGGTCCACGCCGAGGATCACCCCGATGCCGGCCGGCGGCATGCCCACCGACTCGAGCACGATGATCAGCATCACCACGCCCGCGCCCGGGATTCCGGGGGTGCCGATCGAGGCCAGCGTCGCCGTGAGCACGATCGTGAGCTGCTCGACGAACGAAAGGTCGTGGTGGAACATCTGCGCGATGAACGCGGTGGCGAGGCCCTGGTACATGGCCGTGCCGTCCATGTTCACCGTCGCGCCCAGGGGACACACGAAGCTCGTGATCCGCTCCGAGACACCGAGGCGGTTCTGCACGCAGTCCATCGTCACCGGGAGCGTGGCGCTCGAGCTGGAGGTGGAGAAGGCCAGGAGCTGGGCCGGTGCCACGGCACGGAAGTATCGAGAAGGGCCGATCTTCGCGAAAGCGCGCAGGAGCACCGGGTACTCGACGAAGAGCACGATCGAGAGCCCGAGCACCAGCGTGAGGCAGTACGCCCCCAACGCCGCGAGCACGCTCAGGCCGAGCTTGGCAACCTGGTCCACGATGAGCGCGAACACCGCGAAGGGCGCCAGGCGCATGACCAGGTGCACGAGCGCCACGATCGCGTCGGTCATGGCTTCGCAGAACCCGAGCACGACGACCGCCCTTTCCCTGGGGATCATCGTCAGCCCGATGCCGATCGCGAGCGCGGCGACGATCACCTGGAGCATCTGCGCCGTGGCGATCGCCGCGAACGGGTTGGCGGGGATCAGATCGCGGACCTGCTCGACGATCGGCCTGCGCTCGAACTCCGCCTTGGCCGCCTCGCGCGTCGCGACCTCGGCCTGCCCCCGAGCGACGAGCTGGTCGCGCAGCTCGTCGCCGATGAAGCGGCCGGGGCGGACCACGCCGGCGAGCAGAAGCCCGATCGTCACGGCGACGGCCGTCGTGCCCGTGTAGATGAGGAGCGTCTTGCCCCCGATGCGCCCCACCTTCCGCAGGTCGCCCAGGCTCGCGACGCCGACGACGAGTGAGAAGAGCACGATCGGCACCGCGATGAACCGAAGGCACTGCAGGAACACCTGCCCGACGAGCCAGTTCGCCTCGACGAGGAACGTCACCACGGCGCCGAGCGCCGGCCGCTCCGCGGCCCCCTCCACGAGCCCGGCGCGGAAGTGGTTGATCACCAGGCCCACGACGACGCCCGCCGCCAGGCCGACGATGATCTTCCAGTGCAGCGCCAGCCTCCGGGGCGTCGTGTCCATGGGCATGGCCGCCATGGTACCGGGAGCGCGAGGCACGCGAGGCGCGGTCACCTACTATCCCTCGCATGCCCCCAGGACCGCGAAGCAGCCGCGCTCAGTTCGAGGAATACCGCGCCCAGCGGCGGGAGGCGGACCACCTCGACCGCGTGATCGACGCCGAGCTCACCACGCCCGACCGCGAGGGCAAGCGCTCCCGGCGCAACCGCTCCTTCTTCTCGCTGCTCCCGGCCTTCTGGGCGTTGGTCGGACGCGGCCGGCGGAGCGTCGCCTTCGCCCTCTGCACCCGCACGATCACAGCGCTCCTGGCCCTCGCGCCCCCGGCCCTCCTCGGCCTGCTCGTCAACCGGGTTCTCATCGGCGGGGGCGGGGCCGACCCGGTCCCGCGCATCCTCCTCGCGGACCGGGGCGGTCCGGCGCGGAGTATCGCCGGGGTCATGCTCGAGAGCATTCTCGAGAACCGGGACGCCCTGCTGTGGCTCATCGCGGGCGTGCTGGTCGCGATCGCCCTCGTGAGCACCACGGTCGGCATCGCCGGGCGCTGGCAGCTCACCCGCGTCACGCGCGTGCTGGCCGCGGACATGAAGCGGAACGTCTTCGACCACGCCGTGCGCCTGCCGCTGCACCGGATCCACCAGCTCAAGAGCGGCGGGCTGACGGCGCTCCTTCGCGAGGACGCGGGGTCCGTCGCCGATCTCACCTTCGGCCTCTTCTACAACCCCTGGGGCGCGATCGTCCAGCTCACAGGCACGCTCATCATCCTCACGCTGATCGACTGGCGCATGCTCGTCGGCGGAATCCTCCTCATCCCGGTGGTGTGGTACACGCACCGGACGTGGATCGGACGCATCCGCCCCGTGCGTCGGGACATCAAGGCCGTGATGATGCAGGCCGACAGCCACGCCACCGAGACCTTCGGCGGCATGCGCGTCGTCCGCGCCTTCGGGCGCGAGGCCGGCGAGAGCTTCCGCTACGCCCGGCGCAACAACCTCGTCGCCCGCCAGGAGCTCCTCGCCTGGTGGATGGCCCGCGGCATCGACATCGCGTGGGAGATCTTCATCCCCGTCGCCACCGCCGGCGTGGTGCTCTACTCGGGATACCAGGTCATGGCGGGCCGGCTCAGCCCGGGCGACGTCGCCATGTTCGTCCTCTACCTCACCATGCTCCTCGGTCCCCTCTCGACGCTCGCCGGCACCGCGACGGCGGTGCAGACGCAGCTCGCCGCCCTCGACCGCGTGCTCGACATCCTCGCCGAGCCGCTCGAGTACGAGGGCGCCCGGGAGGGGCTGCGGATCGACAGGAGCCAGGTTCGCGGCCGGGTGACGCTCGAAGATGTTTCGTTCGCCTACCCGAAGCTGCGCAGGAAGCGGGAGCAGGACGCCGCCGAGGCCGCGGGCGAGGAGCCCCACGGCCCATGGGTGCTCCTGGACATCTCCCTCGACGTCGCGCCCGGGGAGACCATCGCCCTCGTCGGCCCCTCGGGCTCGGGCAAGACGACGCTGTGCAACCTCGTCGCCCGCTTCTACGACCCGCAGCGGGGGCGCGTGCTCCTCGACGGGCGCGACGTGCGCGAGATCGACGTCCGCGCGTTCCGCCGGCTGCTCGGCGTCGTCGAGCAGGACGTCTTCCTCTTCGACGGCTCCGTCGCCGAGAACATCGCCTACGCCCGGCGCGGCGCCACCCGCGAGGAGATCGTCGCCGCCGCGCGGGCGGCCAACGCCGAGGAGTTCATCGAGCAGCTCGAGAGCGGGTACGACACGCTCATCGGCGAGCGCGGCGTGCGGCTCAGCGGCGGACAGAAGCAGCGCATCGCCATCGCCCGCGCCCTTCTCGCCGATCCCGCGATCCTCATCCTCGACGAGGCCACCAGCAACCTCGACACCGAGAGCGAGGCGTACATCCAGGAGAGCCTGCGCCACCTCACCCGAGACCGAACCACGTTCGTGATCGCCCACAGGCTCAGCACCGTGCGCGACGCGGACCGGATCGTCGTCCTAGACGGCGGAAGGATCGTGGAGATCGGCCCCCACGAGCAGCTCATGGCCTCGGGGGGACGCTACGCGGCCTTCCTCTCCAGGCAGCTCGAGCCGGAGCCGGTCGCCGCCCCGACTCCCGCGAAGTGACCCCGCGGTGGGCGTGCGCGGCGCGGCTGGGTATGCTTGCCCACCACAGCCTGAACCTTCGACCTTTCGCAGGAGACCATGACCATGCAGAAGCTGACCCGCGCCGCGTTCCTCACCCTCGCCGCCGCCGCCCTCACCCTCGGCGGGTGCAAGACAACGGAGGAAGCCTGCTGCGGCGACTGCCAGGAAGGCGAGGCCGCGACGCTGACCTCGAACGAGACCTGCCCCTTCACCGGTGAGCCCGTCAGCGCGAGCGTGCAGACGGTGGCCTTCAACGGGCAGGACATCGGGTTCTGCTGCAACGGCTGCTCGTCGAAGTTCGCGAAGATGAGCGATGCCGACAAGTCGGCCGTGCTGACCAACTGAGGCCGGCGCACGATCCGAACATAATCCTGACGATTCCCGCCGGTTCTCGGCCTCGCGCAGAGCCGGCGGGGCGCAAACCACCGCCCGGGGCTTGACTCATCAGGCTCCGGGCGTCATTTTGGGGGCACACAGAGAGGAGAGAGGGTGAGCCACCGTGCAGTCCATTCCGGGGGGCTGGGTATGCTGCTTGCGGCGTGCGTGGCCAGTGCGCAGAACGAGCCTTTCTTCAGCGTGAGGAATGACGGCCCCAGCGGGCTGCGTGGCGACTTCATCTTCCGGACGGTCAACGGCGAGCCCACGGTCATCGGCGGGGGACCCGGCATGGGCCTCGGGCGCACGGGGGACGAGCTCCAGAGCATGGCGCCCGTCGCCGATCCGGACCGGGCGACGAAGGACTTCATCATCTGCTTCTCGGTGGACCCGTTCGCCGTGGGACAGAGCCGTCTACGCATCACGCTGCAGAATCTCTTCAAGCAGGCGCAGAACGGCCAGCAGGCGGGCGATGCGTTCCTCACCACCGAGGCCTTCCGGCGGGACTTCGGCGTCCTGCCGCCGCCGTTCAGCATGGGGCTCAACAACAACGCGCTGGCGGTGAACCAGTCGGAGGAGTATCCGAACGCCTTCGGGCTGCTCCCGCTGGCCGACCCGGACGTGGTCGTCCCCCCCGGCACGGCCCTGGACGAGATCGACGCGAGCATGCGGGCGACGCCGTTCACCCCGCCGCGGGTGTACTTCACGGTGTCGGGCGAGAGCCCGTCGCACCCGTTCCTGCCGGGGCCGGACAGCGGCGCGACGATCTTCTTCGATCTGGACTTCACCCAGGGGGGCAACGAGGAGGTCTTCGCCGCGCCCTCGCAGCTGTTCCTGCAGCCTCCGGACGAGATCGACGGGCTGATCGTGCTCGACGACAACCTCAACGGGTTCTTCGACGGGACCGACGTGGTGTACTTCTCGCTGACCCCGGAGTCGCCGACGCTCCAGGCGCTCGAACTCTCACCCGGCGACGTGCTCCAGGCGAGCGTGGGCGAGCTGTCGGTCTTCGTGCGCTCCCCCATCCTCGGCCTGCTCCCCAGCGACAACATGACCGCCATGGGCATGGTCCCGCTGATCAACGACTCGGCCGAGGACACGATCAACTTCATGGTGGACTGCCCGGCCGACTTCAACGACGACGGCGATATCGACACCCGCGACGTTATGGCCTTCCTCAACGCCTGGATGCGCAAGGAGCCGAGGTCCGATTTCGACGGCGACGGCGTGATCGATACGCGCGACGTCCTGGCGTTCCTCAACCAGTGGACGGGCGGGTGCTGAGCCCGCTCTCGCCCGGCAGCCCGTGAGGCGGGCACGGGCCGCGGCCGTCTCGCCGCGTCCGATCCTGGTAGGATCCAGCCGAGGAGCCGCGGTTGAGCACCGACGATCGGACCATCGAGCGTGCGAACGCGGGCGACCCCGAGGCGCTGACGTCGCTTCTGCGCGCGCACGGGCCGACGGTCCGCGATCGCATCGCCCCCAAGATCGGGCGGCAGTGGTCGGGGCTCGTCGAGCCGGACGACGTGATGCAGGTGACCTACCTCGAGGCGTTCGTGCAGTTCAGGCGGATCACGATCAAGGATGGTGCGTCCTTTGTCGCCTGGCTCACGCGCGTGGCGGAGAACAACCTCAAGGATGCGGTCCGCTCCTTCGACCGCGCCAAGCGCCCCGATCCGCGCAAACGAGTCAGCGGGCCGGTGAACGAGGACTCCTACGTCGGGCTCGTCGAGGTGCTCGGGGTAACGACCACCACCCCCAGCCGCGCGGCCGCGCGGCGGGAGGCCGTCGCCGTGATGGAGCAGGCGCTCGCCAAGCTGCCGGCGGACTACGCCAAGGTCGTGCGGCTGTACGACCTGGAGTGCAGGCCGATCGAGGATGTCTCGCGCGAGCTCGGCCGCTCCGCCGGCGCCTGCTACATGCTCCGCGCCCGCGCGCACGACGCGCTCCGCGAGGCGATGGGGACGGCATCGCAGTTTTTCAGCGTGTCCTGAGGCGCGAGCGGGAAACGACCTACTCCGTCATGCCCGGGGATTCTTCCCCGATCTCCCCCGTTGAACGCCGGGGCCCATGATTCCGCCGGAAGATCCCTCGTGGGCGTGTAGCATTGCTTGGAGCTGCTCCGCGAGACAGAGGAGATCGCGCCATGCTGGGCGTGGGGCGATGCGAGCCTCGCCGGGGGTGCTGGTCTCAGGACCGGACCGCGGCCACAAGCCGGACTTTCGCCTCGGCCGGGGCGACCGCGGCCCCAGTTCCGGCGTGCGCCCCGACCTCACGAGTTCCTCCGCCCACGGCATCCGCGACCAACCGTGATACCCGCCCCGGACCCGGCGATCGGCCGGACCCGGGGGCGCGTCCGGGCGCGAGCGCCCGGGCTCCAAACCGTGCGCGGCGCGCACCAAGCAACGGAGAAGAGCCATGCGCAGGCACACCACCATCTCAATGACGGGGGCGTCGCTGCTGATCATCGGCGGCGCCCTGCTGTATGCCGGCCCGCTCGACCCGCCTGACGGACCGATCACAAGCACGTACAAGACGCTGACGGAGGTCGAGCCGCGGACCGCGATCAACGAGGTCAACACGCCGGGAGACGCGGGGAACGTCTACGTGGTCAGCCGGCCGGGCTCCTACTACCTGACCGGCGATGTGGCGGGCGCCCCAGGGAAGAACGGGATCGGCATCGGCGCAAGCAACGTCACCATCGACCTCAACGGCTTCACGATGGAGGGCGTGCCGGGCTCCGGTCACGGCGTGCAGTTGCTGGACAGCTACGGCTACGTCACGATCCGCAACGGGCGCGTCCGCGGTTGGAGCGGCGACGGCATCAGGCTCTGGGATGGCGGCTTCAACTTCATAGTCGAGCGCGTCGAGGTCGCCTTCAACGCCGGAACAGGGATCTACTGCAACTCCAACGCGGTCGTCCGTGCCTGTGTCGCCACCTCGAACACGTCGGAGGGCATCACCTGCGGGACCAACGCTGTGGTGGAGCACTGTGAGTCCCGGGGCAATGGGAGCAACGGCATCAAGGTCTTCGATGGGTCGGTGGTCAGGAGCTGCGTCGTGCGGGCCAACAGCTACATCGGCATCTTTGCCAACGACGGGTGCACTGTCTCGGATAGCCTGGTGATGACCAGCGCCCTGCAGGGCATCTACAGCGCGTCGGCGCACCGGTGCACCGTCGAGCGGTGCAAGGTCGACGGAAACGGCGGCTCCGGGATCGAGATCGGACGGGATTCGCTCGTCGTCGGTAACTCGGTCTGGGCTAACGGCAACGAGGGCACGGAGGCCGGCATCCTCATCACCGGCTCCGACTGCCGTGTCGAAAGTAACAACGTCACCGACAGTTTCTGCGGCATCCGGGCGGACGGGACGGGCAGTCTGATCATCCGCAACTCCGCGAGCGGCAACACGACGGCGGACTACAACATCGCCTCGGGCAACTTCTGCGGGACGATTGTCACCAGCGAGGCGGCGATGAACAGCGCCGCCAACGCCAACGTGAACATCTCCTACTGAACGGGAGGAGGTGAGACATGCTCCGCAATACGACCATCGCGGCAACGCTCCTCCTTCCCGTGGCGGCCGCCACCGCCCAGTCCGACGTGCGCCCCGACCACAAGTTCGCGTGGGGCGAGAACGTCGGCTGGTTCAACTGGCGCGACGCCGGGGACCCCGGGGCCTCCGAGGGCGCCCGCGTGTGCTGCACCTGCCTGGGCGGCTACGTCTGGGGTGAGAACACCGGCTGGCTCCACCTCGGCGACGGCGAGCCCGCCGACGGCGTGCACTACACCAACCTCGATGGCGCCGACTGGGGCGTCAACCTCGACCGCGCCACGGGCCTGCTCTCCGGCATGGGCTGGGCCGAGAACGTCGGCTGGGTCAACTTCTCCGGCGGCGCCCTCGCCGACCCGCCCCGGCCGGCGCGCCTGGACCTCGACACCTACCGCCTGCGCGGCTACGCGTGGGGAGAGAACATCGGCTGGATCAACCTCGACGACGACGAGCGGTTCGTGGCGTTCTACTGCCCGGCCGACTTCAACCGTGATCTCGCGATCGACACCCGGGACGTCCTGGCCTTCCTCAACGCCTGGAACGCCGGCGACCCCAGGTGCGACTACGACTGCAACGGGGTGATCGACACCCGCGACGTGCTCGCCTTCCTGAACCGCTGGTCGGGCGGGTGCTGACGGGCCGGCAGCGCGAGGGATCGTGCGGGAGACAAGGGCCCGGGGCCCGTGACCCGGGCCCTGCGCATCGCGCCCGCGGCGGGCGCCCGGGGGGGCGCGATCGGGATTGTGGTGATTCTGGTAGATTGCGCGTGAATCGCCCGATCGCGTGTCGCTCACTGTGCAGGCGGACCATGCCCGAGGAGCCCACCAAGCCCGGCCAGCCCGAGAGCGAGCGCCCCGTCGGCGCCCCCGGCGATCGTCCGGCCAGCTCGGCCGACGACGATCTGATCGCCGCGGCCCGGCTCGCGGCGGAGGCGCGATCGAGCGGCCCGGCCGAGCCCGACCTTCCGGCGCCGGACTACTTCCCGGGGTACGTGGTGGTGCGGGAGATCCACCGCGGGGGGCAGGGGATCGTGTACCAGGCGGTGCACAAGGGGACCAAGCGCAAGGTCGCGATCAAGGTGATGCGGGAGGGGGCGCTGGCGAGCGTGAAGGAGCGGACGCGGTTCGAGCGGGAGGTGGAGATCCTCGCGCAGCTGGACCACCCGTGCATCGTGGCGGTGCACGACTCGGGGAGCGTGGAGGGGCGGTTCTTCTACGTGATGGACTACATCTCGGGCGCGACGCTCGACGTGTGGATCTCTCAGAAGGAGCTGCCGATCGCGGAGGTGCTCGAGCTGTTCGTCAAGATCTGCGAGGCGGTGAACGCGGCGCACCTGAAGGGGGTGATCCACCGGGACCTCAAGCCGGCGAACGTGCGCGTGGACGCGAACGGCCGGCCGCACATCGTGGACTTCGGGCTGGCAAAGGTCGCGACGGGGGACTTCTCCGACGACGACCGGCTGATGACGATGACGGGGCAGTTCATCGGCAGCCTCCCGTGGGCGAGCCCGGAGCAGGCGCAGGGCATCCCTGGGATGATCGACGTGCGGACGGACGTCTACTCGCTGGGGGTGATGCTCTACCAGATGCTCACGGGGCGGTTCCCCTACCAGGTGGTGGGGAACATGCGGGACGTGCTGGAGAACATCCTGCGCTCGGAGCCGGCGCGCCCGAGCACGGTGCGGCGGCAGATCAACAACGAGATCGAGACGATCGTCCTCAAGTGCCTCGCCAAGGAGCGGGAGCGGCGATACCAGAACGCCGGGGAGGTCTCGCGCGACATCCTGCACTACCTGCGGGGCGAGCCGATCGAGGCCAAGCGGGACTCTGGGTGGTACGTGCTCCGCAAGACGGCCCGGCGGTACCGGGGGGCGTTCGCGGCGGGCGCGGTCTTCCTCGTGCTGCTGGTGGCGTTCGCGGCGGCGATGAGCGTGCTCTACGCACAGAAAAAGCGGGCGCTGGCGGATCTGGCCGTCGAGTCGGCGGCCAAGGACGAGGCGCTCGCCCTCGCGGGCTCCGAGGCCGACGCGAAGCAGGCGGTGATCGACACGCTCGAGTCCTGGTTCACGGCGCCCGACCCGACGATGGGGTCGGGCAAGGACGTGACGGTGCGCGAGGTCGTGGACGATGCCGCGGCGGAGCTGGACGCGGGGTCGGGGCTCGACCCGCGGGTGGAGGGGGCGCTCCGGGCGGTGATCGGGCGGACGTACTTCAATCTCGGGCTGGGCGGGGCGGCCGAGGCGCACCTGCGCCGGGCGCGGGAGATCTTTCTTTCGCTCGAGGGGCCGGACCACGAGGAGACGCTGTACTGCACGGCGAGCCTCGGCGTGGTGCTTGACGGGCTGGGCCGGGGCGAGGAGGCCAGGGCGCTGCTGGAGGAGGCGGTGGAGCGGTCGCGCCGGCTGCACGGGCTGGGGCACGAGCGCACGGTCACGTCGCTGAACAACCTGGCCCAGTCGCGGAAGGCGGCGCGCGACCTGGCGGCGGCGGAGCCTCTGCTGCGCGACGCGGTCGCCGGGGCGGAGAGCCTCTCGCCGCCGAACCCGTCGCTGCTGGCGATCGTGCGATCGAACCTGGGCGAGCTGCTGATGATGATGGGGAGGCGCGACGAGGCGGCGGAGCCGCTGCGCGGGGCGGTCGAGGCGCTGGCGGAGTCCGAGGGTCCCGACCACCCGAACACGGCCCGCGCCCGCCTGCGCCTCGGCGTGCTCCTGAGCCAGACCGGCAGGCGCGCCGAGGCCGAGGCCGAGTACGTCGAGGCCGAGCGGGTGCTCGCCGGCGCGCTGGAGGCCACGCACGGCGACCTGCTCAACGCTCGCTTTTACCTGGCGGTGCTGCTCGACGAGGACGGGCGGTGCGGGGAGGCGGTCCCGCTCTTCGAGCGGGTGGTGTGGAGCGCCGAGCAGACGCTCGCGCCGGAGCACCCGGCGCTGGCGTGGTACCGGCACCTGCACGGGAAGGCGCTGGTGAACTGCGGGCGGGCCGAGGAGGCGCGCCCCCTGCTCGAGCGGTCGGTCTCGGCGCTCACGGGCGCGGGGCATCCGCGGGCGCCGGACGCGCTGCGCACGCTGCTGCGCTGCTGCGAAGCGCAGGGTGACGAGGCGCGGGCGGCCGAGGTCCGCGCGATGCTCCCGCCGCCTGATGGCGGCTGAAGGGGCTGACAGGAAAGCGTCCGGGCGCGCCGGTGGGCACGGCCGGACGCGGGGCTGCGAGCGTCCACTCCTCCGATCCGCTCAGCAGCCGGCCGCCCAGAGGTTGAGGAACTGGATGAAGTCGAGGCTGTTGACGGTGCCGTCGCCGTTGAGGTCCGCGACGAGGTCCTTGGCCGCCCAGTCGTTGAGGAAGGCGATGAAGTCGAGGGTGTTGACGGTGCCGTCGCCGTTCCAGTCGGCGATGCAGGTCTGACCGACGAAGTGCTCGTCGTCGTCGAGGTTGATCCAGCCGACGTTCTCGCCCCAGGCGTAGCCGCGGAAGCGCCCGGCGGCGAACTCGAAGCGGGCGTGCTGGTTGTACTGCTCGAGCGTCGGGGCGGTGCCGAAGTTGATCCAGCCGATGTTCTCGCCCCAGGCGAGGCCGCTGAGGGCGCCGTCCGGCTCGATGTTGACGCCGCAGTCGGCGCCGTCGGAGTTGCCGTAGGCCTGTCCGAGGCCGGGTGTGCCGTCGCCGAGGTTGATCCAGCCGACGTTCTCGCCCCAGATGTAGCCGGAGAGGAAGGTGTCGTGGACGACGGCGCCCTGCGAGCCCTGTGGGCTGCCGGCGTCGCGCCAGTTCATCCAGCCGACGTTCTCGCCCCAGGACCACTTGTCCACGGGCGAGATGTTGCTGGTCTGGGCGAGAGCGGGGGCGGCGATCGCGGCCGCGACGAGGAAGATGGATCGGGTGCTCACGGTTTGCTCCTTGTGCTTGATGGCTTGCGCCCGCTCCGTAGGCGGGGTTGCTCCACGCCGTGGCGGTGACGAAGCCGTTACTTTCGGGGTTGGTGACGACAATGGCCAGCCGCTTGGCATGGTCTCTCCTTCAGCATCGTCCCGCCGGGGTTCAGTGCGCCGTGCGGGTCGGCCGGGGCCGCCTTGGGCGGAAAATCGGCCGACGCGGGGGCGCTCGCGGCGGCTCAGAAGGCGACGTTGCTCCAGGGGGTCATGGTGGAGAAGCTGTTGGAGCCGGGGTTGGTGATCACGGGCGCCAGCTCGTTGCCGGAGACGACGCTGTAGTTGCCGGAGGAGTTTCCGCGGGCGGTGTTCCGGGCGATGAAGTTGTCGGTGCCGGTGACGCGCAGGCCGTAGGCGTTGCTCGCGAGGTTGTTCTGCTCGATGCGGCAGCCGCTCGACCAGGCGTAGATCCCCGCCTGGCCGCTGTTGTAATGGCCGCGGATCTGGTTGCCCACGATCGTGCACTCGTTCTGGGCTTCGATGCCGTCGCCGCTGTTGCTGTAGACGGTGCATCCTGAGACGGTGGAGCTGCTCGTGGCGAGGATGCCGTCGTCGCCGTTGCTCGCGGCGGTGCAGGCGCTGACGAGCGATCCGTAGCCGGCGTGGATGCCGGTTGCGCCGTTGGAGAAGGCGGCGCAGCCCTCGATCACGCCGCCGGTCGCGGCGTTGCCGGCGCTGATGTAGATGCCCTTGTACCCGTTGCGTGACGCGGTGCAAGAGCGCACGACCGAGCCGGCCCCGGCGATGATCCCGGAGCTGTCGTTGTCCGTCGCCGTGCACTCGGAGAAGTGCACGCCCTCGCTGCCGGAGAAGCCGGAGGAGCTGTTCTCGGCCGAGGTGCAGCGGATGGCGGTGGTTCCCCGGCCGAGGAGGAAGCCCATCTCGCCGTTGCCCCTCGCGGTGCAGGCTTCGAGCACGGAGTCGTGCGGGACGACGAAGCCGAAGCCGGAGTTCTGCGCCGCCGTCACGCCCACGAACCGCCCCGCGCGGAGCGCCGAGCCGCACGAGAGGCCGGCGCCCGGCCAGGCGCGCACGACACCGTTGGTGATGGTGAGGTCCGCGATGCCGCTGGCGGCCTGGATGCCGCTCAGCGCGCCGGGGACGCCCTCGACAATGAATCCGCCGAGGTCGAGCGTGACGCCGTCGGAGGCGATCTCGATGCCCGATCTTCCGGCGACGCCGGTGATGTTGCCCGTGAGGTAGTAGCTGCCGGGCGCGGAGATGCGGAAGAGGCTCGGGGTGGCGTCGTCGTCGCCGGGGGTGTTGGCCGCGTTGACGGCGGTACGGGGCTCGACGTGGTCGAGGCTCCTCATGGTGCTCTGCACGGGGCCCGCGGGCGGGTCGATCGGCCCGGCGGGTGCGCCGGCGCAGAGCGTGCTCAGCGCGAGCAGCGTGAGAGGGAATCTCATGGCGTTCTCCTTTACGGGAGCCGAGGGGGGCTGGGCGTCGTGAGCGGCTCAGAACGCGAAATTGGCCCAGGGGCTGGTGCTGCTGATCGCGCCGTTGCCTCCGGTAACGATCGGGCCGTAGGTGTTGCCGGAGACGAACGAGTAGTTCGTGGTGTTATCGGCGGCGCTGTTGGTGATGATGATGTTCCCGGCCGCGTCCGCGTCGATCCCCGTGTCGTTGTGGGAGGCCGAGTTCCCCTCGACGCGGTTGTTCGCGCCGGTGAGGCGTATGCCCGCCCCCGTGTTCCAGCTCGCATCGCCGTTGCTCAGCGCCTCGCAGTTGCGGATGGTGTTGTTGTACTCGGCCTTGATCCCGTCCGTGGCGTTGTAGTTCGCGGTGGAGTCGGAGAGGACGCAGCCGGAGTAGAGCTCGAACCCGATGCCGTTGCTGGATGCCTGGCAGTTGTGGAGCGTCGCGCTCTGGAGATGGAAGCCGCTCTCGGTGTTGTACGACGCCGCGCAGTCCCGCACGGTGGCGCCGGCGCCGGAGAAGCCGTCGCCCGTGTTCCCGATCGCCGTGCACCCGACGACCGTGCCGAAGGACACGTAGAGACCGCCGCCCGCGTTCTGGCTCAGCATGCAGTTCACGACCGTGGACCCGTCGCCGCACGAGAGCCCCAGCCCGCCGTTCTCGGTGATGGTCAGGCCCTCGAAGCGGCTCCGGCCGGCGTAGGCGCCGTACACGCCGCGCCCGCCCCAGGCGCGGATGGCGCCGTTGCTGACGACGAGCCCGCCGAACGCCCCCATGTCGGCGCCGATGCCGTCGAGCGAGCCCGGCACACCGTGGAGGGTGAATCCGTGCAGATCGATCGAGACGTTCGCGGCCGCGATCTCGATGCCCCGCTTGCCGGCCTCCCCGGCGACCTCGCCGGTCAGGTAGTAGCTGCCCGGCTGGGTGATCTTGAAGACGCTGTCCGCGTCGCCGGGGCAGGTCTGCGCGGTGATGGGCGTGCGCGGCTCGACCTGGTCGAGCGGCTTCATGGTGCTCGCGACCGGGCCGGCGGGGGGATCGATGGGGCCGGCGGGCGCGATGCAGGCGAGCCCGGTGATGGTGACGAGAACGATCGTGTCTTTCAGCAAGGACATGCCGTGCCTCCTCGGGGCCCCTCCGCCCCGCATGCAGTGCGACGCCCCGGTCCCGCGCGGCGGACCGGAATTCGTCTAGAACGCGAAGTTGGCCCACGGGTTGCTGGACGAGAACCCGTTGCCGGGGTTGGAGATGATCTGGCCGTACTCGCTCCCGGAGGGGAAGGAGTAGTTGCCCGAGGCGTTCCCCCTGGCGGAGTTGCGGACGACCATGCAGTCGCTCGTTGCGACGATGCCGTAGTCGTTGGCGATCGCCTGGTTGGAGTCGACGCGGCAGCCGGTTGCGTCCGCGCGGATGCCGGCCCCTGGCTCGGTGACGCCGTTCTCGCGGCAGGTGTTGCCGGTCGCGCTCGAATCGCCGGCGTTGAGCCGGATCCCGTCGCGTCCGTTGAGGGTGGCCTGGCAGTTCTCGACCGAGCCGGCCGAGACGAAGAAGCCGTCGCGGGAGTTCTGGAAGGCCGTGCAGGCGGTGGCGGTCGCCCCGGCGTTGACCAGGAATCCGTCGCCGGTGTTGTTGCCGGCGCTGCAGGCGTTGTAGATGGAGCCGTACCCCGAGGTGAACCCGCCCGCGTTGTTCTCCGTCGCCGTGCAGCTCGTGAGCGTGATCGTGCCGGAGCACTCGAACCCGGCCCCGCCGTTGTCGTGGGCGCTGCACGCCGAGATCATCGAGCCGGGACCGACGCTGAAGCCGCTCGCGCCGTTGCGGCCCGCCGCGCACCCCGTCAGCGAGGAGCCGCTCCCCGCGTACATGCCCAGGAAGGCGTTGTCCCGGCTCACGCACTGCGAGATGGCCGAGCCGGGGCCGGCGCTGATGCCGACACTCATGTTGTAGAACGCGGACACCCCCTCGACGCGGCTTCCGGCCCCGAAGTACAGATCCACGCCGCTCTGCCCCCACCCGCGCACCACTCCATTCCGAACGGTGACGCCCGTGACGTTGGTCGTGGTGCGGACGCCCTGCTGGGCGGTGAACGTGCCCACGAGGGCGAAGCCCGCGAGATCGATCGAGACATCGTTGCTCACGATCTCGATGCCGATCCTGCCGGTCTCGCCCGTGACGTTCCCCGTGAGGTAGTAGGACCCCGGCTGGGTGATCTTGAACGTGCTGGGCGTGGCGTCGTCGTCGCCGGGGCAGGTCTGCGCGTTGATGGGCGTGCGCGCCTCGATCTGCTCGAGCGTCTTCATGGTGCCCTGCACGGGCCCGGAGGGCGGGTCGAGCGGGCCGGCGCCCGCGAGGCAGCCGACACAGGCGGCAAGACAGAGTGATGCGGCGGTCTTGTTCACTGGGTTTCTCTCCGTGGGTGTCTGCCCGACGACGCGGGAGACGGGGTTCGGTATGGTGTAACCTCTTCTCTCGAGATTGCCGCCAGCGGCTCGGGGCGTGGCCCCGCTCCCGTCAGTGCGTCTGCGCCCCGCGGGGCGGCTGACGAATCGGGGAGCGGCGCCGGAGACGGCGCGGGCGGGCGGTGCGCCCGTCAGTAGGAGAAGTTCGCCCATGCGTTCGAGCTGGCGAACCCGGCCCCGGGGTTGGTGAGGATCTGGCCGTAGTCGCTGGAGGGCTCGAAGGTGAAGTTGGCCCCGCCGTTACCGCGTCCGGTGTTGCGGATCACGAGATGAGCCCCGCCGGAGTTCAGGTAGATCCCGTTGCCGGTGTTCGAGTAGACCTGGTTGCCCTCGATGCGGCAGTCGGTGGCGCCGTTCATCCAGATGCCGTAGCCCGTGTTATCGGAGCACTCGTTCTCGAGGATGAGCAGCCCCTTGCCCGTCTCCGAGCGGATGCCGGTCATGTTGAGCGTGGCGCTGCAGTGGCGGATCACGCCGGTGCCGAGGGGCCGGAAGCCGGCGTAGCCGTTCTGGGTGGAGTAGCAGTCGGAGACCATGCTCCGGCCGCTGACCTCGAACCCGTCGCCGTCGTTCGAATAGGCCGCGCACGCGGAGACGTTCGACTGGGTGATCTGGAAGCCGTCGTCGGCGCAGTCCCGGGCGGTGCACTCGGTCACGACGCTCCCGATGTCGGCTGTGATGCCGTCGCCGGCGACGGCCTCGGCCGTGGAGCGGGTGATCATGCTCGAGTAGCCGGCGTAGATGCCCCCGTACGTGCCGCCCGCGGAGACGTCGCACTCGACGACGCGCGAGTTGCGGAACACCTTGATCCCCGCCGAGCCCGCGTTGTGCACCCTGACACGGCTCACCGTGGCGTGGTTGCCTGCGCGGACCCCCTCGCCAGTCACGTCGCGCACGGTGACGTCCTCGATGCGGCAGTCGTCGCCGCTGAGGAAGTAGACGCCGTTGCCGCCCGTGGCGAGCGTCCCGTTGCGGACCATCACGCGCCCGGTGGTCGCGTGGACGAGGTTCAGGGTCGACCCGCTGACCCCGGCCACCGTGAACCCGCCGAGATCGAGCGTCACGTTCGACGCGGTGATCTTGATGCCGTGCTTGCCCGCGGGCACGGACACGTTGCCGGCGAGGTAGTACGAGCCCGGGGCGTCGATCAGGAACACGCTCTCGGCGTCGCCCGGCGTGGCGGCGTCGCTGAGAACGGTGCGCGGCTCGACCTGATCGAGCCGCTTCATCGTGTCGCCGACGGGCCCGCTCGGCGGGTCGATCGGCCCCGCCGGCGCGGCGCCGGCCAGGAGCAGGACCATGATCACGCTCGCTGTGGTCTTCGTCATGACGTTTCTCCCTTGACCGTTGTGTCCTCCGGCGCGACCGGCGCGGCGGAGGTCCGCCACCGGCCGGCCGTTCAATAGGCGATGTTCGACCAGGGGTCGGTCGTCCCGCTTCCCGCGGCCCCGCCGTTGCCGTTGATCGCGCCGCTCAGGGGCGGCACGACGATCGTGCCGACGCGGTTGCCCGAGACGATGACGTAGTTGACGCCGTTGGCCCGCGCGGTGTTGCCCGCGACGATATTGACCGTGCCGTCTACGCGCAGGCCGGCCACGCCGTTCGAGGTCAGGTTGTTGCCCTCGATGCGGTTGGAGCCGCCCGAGACACGGATCCCGGCGCTCTGCGGGCCGTCGTTGTCGTAGCAGTTGTTGCTCCGGACGGCGCACCCCTCGGTGACGTAGATGCCGTCGGCCTGGTTCTTGTAGGAGGTGCAGCCCTCCACGGTGCTGCCGTTGATCGCGCGGATCCCGGTCTGGTAGTTCCAGCGCGAGACGCACGCCTTGACGGTCGCGCCGATGCCGGCGCTGATCCCGTCCTGGTTGGCGCTGACGGTGCAGCCGCTGATCGTGCACCCTTCGCTGCCGTAGATGCCGGTCGCGCCGTTGGCGAACGACGAGCAGCCCTCGACGACGGAGACGGCGTAGACGACGATGCCGGACTGGCCGTTGTCGTGGGCGCTGCAGTTGCGCACGATCGCCGACGTGCCCGCGTGGATGCCGCGACCGCCGTTGCCCGACGCCACGATGCCCTCGACCACGCCCGATCGCTGGCCGATCGTGACCACGACCGAGACGCCGTCGCCGCCCCAGCCGGTGATGTGCCCGTTCCGCACGCTGACGCCGTCGACCGACGAGTGGGTCTCGACGCCCGAGAGCGAGCCCGGCACGCCGGCGAGCTTGAAGCCGTTGAGGTCGAGCGTCACGCCCGAGGCCGCGATCTCCACGCCGTGCCTGGCCGAGACGCCATCGATGTTGCCGGTCAGGTAGTACGATCCCGGCTCGGTGATCTTGAAGAGGCTGTCCTCGTCCCCCGGGCAGGTCTCCGCGGTCACCGGCGTGCGGGGCTCGACCTCGACGAGGCTCTTCATCGAGGCGCCGACGGGCCCGGCCTGCGGGTCGATCGGGCCGGCGCCCGCGCTCGCGGCGAGGCCCGCGGCGGCGGCGATGAGCGCGAGAGAGGCGTGCTTGATCATGGCGATGCTCCTGTGGGAATGACCCTCCGGCGTGCAGTGCGACGCGCGACGGCGGCGCGGCTGCTCGATCGGGCGGTCGCGGCCGGATTGCCTCCGGCGCCCGGCGTCCTCAGTAGACGATGTTCGCGTGCGGGTCGGTCGTGCCGAGCCCGCCGCCCGAGTTCCCGTTGATGGCCGCGGACGAGGCTCCGATCAGGAGCGTGCCGACGCGGTTGCCCGCGACGGTGTTCATCGCGGCGGAGCAGTACCGGAAAGTATTCCCGACGATGAAGTTGTTCCCACCCGACGCCTGCACGCCCGTCGCCTGGGTGACGATGTTGTTGTCCTCGACGCGGCTGGCGTCGTAGCTGAGCCTGATGCCCACCGAGCCGGAGATCAGCGTGGTGGACACGATGTAGTTGCCCACGATCGTGGCCCGCGCGTTGGCGTAGATGCCGCCCGCGGAGTTGTTCGTCGCCGTGCACCCGCTGATCGTCGCCGAGACGACGCCGAAGCCCCACTCGTTCGACTCGCTGTGGCAGTCGCGGACCACGCCGGAGTTGCCGATCGTGATCCCCGCGTCGCCGTTGGCCCTTGCGGTGCAGCTCTCGATCACGCCGTTCCCGAGGGTGATGCCTGTCGAGCTGTTGCCGCTGGCGATGCAGGCGCTGGCGAGCGACGCGCTCACGCCGTAGACGTAGATCCCCGTGCCGCCGTTGCCGTAGCTCTGGCAGCCGCGCAGGACGCCGGCGAGCATCCTGATCCCGGTGCTCCCCGAGCCGGTCACGGTGACGTTCTCGAGCACGAGGTCCCACGCCTGCGAGCCGTCGCCGCCGCTCCCCGCGAGGTCCACGCCGTTGCCGCCCATGCCCGTGACATGCCCGTCCCGCAGCACGACGCGACGCCGCGGCGAAGAGGAGAAGCAGACGCCGTGGAGCGAGCCCTGCACGCCACTGACCGTGAACCCCGAGAGGTCGATCGTCACGCCGTCGGCGTCGATCTCGATCCCCCGCTTGCCCGCGGGGACGTTGACGTCGCCGGTGAGGTAGTAGCTGCCCGGCTGCGAGATCCTGAAGACCGAGTCGCTGTCGCCCGGCGTGTTCGTCGGGTTGATCGCCGTGCGCGGCTCAACCTCGGCCAGGGTCTTGAACGAGGAGGACACCGGGCCGGAGGGCGGGTCCACGGGGCCCGCAAGAGCCGCCGCTCCCGCGGCGAGAACGAGCCCATGGGCGAGGACGGTACGAATGCTGCACTTCATGGCTTTGCTCCTGGTTCGCCGCGACGGGCGTCCGGCTCTCAGTGCGACGCCTGCGCCCTGCGCGGCTGGCCCTCGCGTCGCATCCGTCAGAAATGCGCCCCTGCCACCCCCGGTCCCGGCCGGCCCGGCTCGAGCCGGGTAGACCGGGGTCCCCGAGCATCGCCGCGCAGTCCGAGCCCGGCTCGACACCGTGCGCGATCAGTAGGAGAGATTGGCGAAGGGATCGGTCGTCCCCGAGCCCGCGCCGCCCGTCGCGCCATTGACCGCGCCCCCGAGCGGCGGGGCGACGAAGAGGCCCGCGCGGTTCCCGGCGACGATGTTCCAGTTCACGCCGGTCGTGTTCCGCGCCTTGTTGCCGGTGATGAGGTTGTACTGTCCCGTCACGGTCAGCCCCGAGACCGAGTTGTCGGCGAGGCTGTTCCCCAGGATCTGGTTCCGCGTCCCGACCACGAAGATCCCGTGATCGTTCCCCGAGCAGGTGTTGTCCGCGATCGTGCATCCCTTCGTGCCGTCGCCCACGTAGATCCCCGACCCGCCGGTCGAGTCGAAGCCGTTGCCGGTGCAGGCGTTGCCCGAGATGCGCCCCGCGCCGGTGACCAGATTGATGCCGTGGCGTCCGTTCCCCGCCGCCACGCACCCGGTCACCGTCGCGGCGCCGGTGAGGTAGAAGCCGTCGAAGTCGTTCGACTCGGCCGAACATCCCTCGAACGCACCTCCGCCGAAGAAGCCGCTCGAGTTCCACGCTGAGACGCAGCGCGAGACCGCGTCGCCGCCGCGGATGCCGAAGCCGCCGTTCCCCTCCGCGACGCACTCGGTCGCCGCCACCCCCGAGCCGAGATCGAAGCCCTCCTGCGTGTTCCGGCCCGCGGTGCACGCGGAGATGGTCGAGAAGGGGCCCGCCACGATGCCGGTGTGATTCCCGTTGGAGATGCAGTCGGCGACCATCGACCTGGAACCGACGGCGATCCCCTTGCCACCGCCGTCGAACACTCTCACGCCCACGACGGTGGCGCAGTCGGCCGACCAGGCGTTGACGCCGCTCCCGTCGAAGTTGCGGAACGTTCCGTTCCGCACCGCCAGCCCCGTCCGGTTGGCATCGGCGGCGACGCCGTTCCACGCGCCGTCCACGCCCTGGAACTCGAAGCCGCGGAGATCGATCGTCACCCCCGAGACCGCGACCTCGATCCCGTTCTTCCCCGCGGGGACCGTCACGTTGCCCGTGACGTAGTAGCTCCCGGGCTGGGTGATCTTGAACAGCGAGTCGGCATCCCCCGGCGTGTTGACCTCGTTGATCGCGATCCGAGGCTCGACCTCGTTGAGGGTCTTCATCGTGCCCGTCACGGGCCCGGAGGGCGGGTCGATCGGGCCGGCGCCGGCCAGGGCGCAGAGGGTCGCGAGGAAGCCGATGCTGAGCGTGCCGTGCATGGGAGATCTCCTGGGCCGAATGCCTCGGCGCCCGCCCCTCAACGGGCGCGAGTGTCCGGCCGCTCCCCAGTGCGACGGGCGGGTCCGGCGCGGCTGGAGGTCGGCGCACCTGTCGGGCCTCGCGGGGGCGCCGGCGCGGAAAGGGCCCGGCCCCCCGCCTCGCGGCGGCGGACCAGGCCCCTGGAGCAGCATCCTGCCGCGCCCGTCGCTCGGCTCAGCAGCCGGCGGTGAACGCGTTGAGGTACGCGATCACGTCCAGCGTGTTGACCGCGCCGTCGTCGTTGAAGTCGGCGCTGTTGTCCTTGGACGACCACGCGTTCAGGAACGCGATGAAGTCGAGCGTGTTCAGCGAGCCGTCCTGGTTGAAGTCGGCATAGCACGTGTCGGGCACGACCGCTCCGACGTGCAGCACAAAGGATCCCCGCTCGCCGCCGGCGCCGGAGAGCCGGATAACGTACTCCTCTCCCTCCTGCACGCGCACCGTGACCCGGGCGTTGTCCTCGAAGATGCTCCAGTCGTCGTTGCACGCGATCTCGTTGCCGGCGTCCGCCGGGCACGAGTCGTGCACGGAGAGGACCGTGTCGAAGCCCGAGCCGAAGGCGTCGAAGGTGACGTCGCCCGTGTCCGGCGCCTCGTAGCGGAAGTACACGTCCGGCGAGGTGGAGAGGCCGCCACAGCTCGACGAGCCGTCGAGCACGGCGTACGTGGTGCACCCCGCGTACGTCCCCTCCACGACATCGACAGCCGCCGAGCAGGTGTCGGCGACGTCGGGGTCGAGCGTGAAAAGGTACGCGGCGCCCGTGTCGGTGAGACCGGCGTCGTGGAACGCGTCACCGATCAGGACCCGGTCGGCATCGATCGCCGCGGCCCCGCCGAAGGCGTCCGTCCCGTCGTCGGGGTCGGTGTACCTGGCGACCTGCTCCCACTCGTAGAAGCTCTTCTGGCGGAACACGAACACGCTCTCGTTCCCTGGGGCCGAGACCACGACCGTGCCTCCGCTGATCGAGACCGAGCTGCCGAACCTCGCCCCGGCGTAGACGGGATAGGGCTGGATCCTGGTGACGAACTGCCAGAAGTCGCCGGTGTTGTAGTAGAGGTAGGCGAGCCCGGCGGCGTCCTTGCCGTCGACCGTGGCGTAGGGGGCGCCGACGACCAGCCAGTCGCCGCTGGCGTCCAGCGAGGAGCCGAACCGCTGGGCCTCCGGCACGCCGGGGGGGTAGATCGTCTGCTGCGCGCCCCACTGCCCGCCGTCCTTGTCGGCCACCATCACCCAGCCGCAGTCGTGCTCGGCGCCCCAATCCCCGAAGGGCGCGCCGGCGAAGACGTAGTCGCCGTTCGTCGCCACGCTCGAGCCCATGAGATCGGTCGCGTTCCGGTGCGAGTCGATCTGGCCGAGCGTGTGCACCGCCGACCAGACGTCGTCGCGGTCACGCTCGTAGATCGTGATCCGTCCGGCCTCGGCGTCGCCCTGCGCGGCCTGCGGCGCGCCCACCACCGCGACGTTCCCGGTCAGCGCTGCGGAGGCCCCGAACCCGTCGGCGGGGTTGCCGATGAACTCCTTGTGGAAGTTCCACACGTTCCCCGTGCGCTGGTAGATGAAGGCGCGGGCGCCGCCCTGCGCCGCCACGATCGCCTCGGCGCCGGAGACGTCCACCGCCGAGCCGAAGGCGATGTTCGGCCTGTTCGCCGGCGGCAGGATCTTGGCGTACTCATACCAGACCTGGTGGTTGTTCGTGAACGCGTACACCGCGCCGGCATCGCCGCCGCTGGCGTTGTCGTCCAGCGGCGCCCCGATCAGGAGCGTGTTGCTCCCGTTGAGGCTCGTCATCGCCAGCGATCGTCCGAACCTGTCGCCCGCGGCCTTGTCCGACGCCAGCAGCTGCTGGTACGTGCACTGCGCCGACGCGTGCACCGCGAGACCCGCCAGCATGGCGAGCGTCGCAGCTCCGAAACCCCTCCTGCTCATGGCTATCGCTCCTGTGTGTTCGCGTGGTGAGCCCCGGCCGCGTCTTCCCCGACGCGGCGGGTCCACGTCCGATCACCAGTGCGACGGCGGGGATCTCCCCGGCTGAACTCGACCCGGAACAGTCGCGCAGAGCCGCGGTGAGCCCTGCGTGGGTTGGAGCGCCGACGCCCGGCCCTGCAGGCCCGCGCGCCCACCGACCGTCGCGGGGCCGCCCGCCGATCATGCCATTGGGCCGAGCGGCCCGGGCGCCTCCCCGCGCCCGGGCCGGCCCCGACCGACCGGGAGTCTCAGCAGCCCGCGTTGAACGCGTTGAGGTAGGCGAGCACGTCGATCGTGTTGATCGTCCCGTCGCCGTTGAAATCGCCGCGCGGATCGTGGGCGGTCCACGCGTTCAGGAACCCGATGAAGTCCAGCGTGTTCACCGTGCCGTCCCCGTTGAAGTCGGCCGGGCAGGCGATCGGGGCCTCGACGCGGTAGACCGCGTGCGCACCGTCGGTGAACACCACGCTGAAGTTGAGCTGGCCGTTGTCGTTGAAGGGGCTCCCCCGCCCGTCCTGACCCCCCGAGCAGCGGGCCGGGTCGCTCACGGCGGAGACCGTGTGGGGCACGCCATTGATAGGGAGTGTGCGCCCGGTGGCGGTCACGCGGGCGTAGTGGCCGCCGTCGGCGGTGCGGTGCCATACCCCCTCGCCGTTATCCACGCGGTTGGCGACGAAGACGAGGTCGCCATGGGCGTTGAGGAAGAAGCTCACGTCCGGGGCGAGGAAGTCGCCGAACGCCGGCTCCCCCTGGGCGCTCGGATCGCCCTCGCGGGCGACCATGGTGAGCTGCCCGGGAAGGCCCGTGAAGAGCGCGGTGTCGTTCGTGCTCGTCACGCCGCTCCCGCGCAGGCGTGTCACGAACGCCACGTGACCGCCGGCCCCGACGATGGGCGAGCGCGTCGTGTTGGCGTCGCCGGCGTAGTCGTGCGGCTCGCCGAACGACAGGCCGATGTGACCCGGGACCTGAAAGCCCTCGAGCATCACCCGCGTGAGCCCCTCGTCCGGAGCGAACAGCCAGATGCCCGCGTCGTGGTTCTCGTTCACGACGTCGGTCCGCCACACGAAGACCACCTGCCCCTGGTCGTTGAGCGAGCCGCGGACGGGCGCCGCCAGATCGAACGTGCCCCCGTCGGGGGCCTGGTCCCACGAGCGCACCACGTCGCCCCGATTCCAGTCGGTGCTCGCGAGGCCGAGCCCCCGGACGTGCGCCTGGCCGCTCGAGTGCGTGAGGAACGACATCAGCACGCGCCCGTAAACGTCGATCGCGCAGGCCCGCACCTCCTCCACGTCGCCCCATCCCGGGCCGAGGTCGTCGCCCGAGGCCATGACGTGCTCCACGGCGCCGCCCGGCATCGAGTACACCCCGTGCCCGAAGGCGCCCTCGTGCCAGAAGCCCCACCGCCGCGCGTCCCCCAGCAGCGTGGTCTGCGGCAGCCCGGCGAACCACGGGCGCGGATTGCCGTAGCGGTCCGGGATGTACTCACCGGAGCTGTACGCCGTGCCCCAGTCGAACGGATCCCCGAGGACGATGCGCCACCGCTCGACCTGGTAGAACGTGTCGAGCACCTCGAACGAGACAGCCAGCTCGCCGTCTCCGCTCAGGTTCCGCAGTGCGCCGATCTCCGTCACGACGCCGCCGTCGGCGATGTCGTAGTCCGGCGCCTCGTCGCCGACCTTCAGCATGGTCGCGAGATGGGTGAGCCCCCGCGCCACGTGCCGCGTGTCGCCGCCGAAGACATTGAGCAGCACGGCCGTCTGCCCGTAGCGGTCGATGAGCGGCGCCGCGGAGCAGTCGGTCACCGGGCCCGGGCCGCCGCCGGCCGTCTCGCCGGTGGCGATGATCTTCTGGATCGAGTACTGGGCGTTCGCGCCGGAGGCGAGGCCCGCCGCGCCCACAAGGACCGCGCCGATGTGCAGAGTGAACCCGTTTCGCATGCTGGTCTCCTTCACCTAGCGATACCCCTCCCCGAGCAGTGCGCCGGCCGGAGCGAGGATGGCCGAACCGCCCTTGGCGTGCGCGGCAAAAAGCCGGGCGGCCCGGACGCTCCCCGCGCCCGGGCCGCACCGGCGGAAGGCCGTCGCTCAGCAGCCCGCGACGAACGCGTTGAGGTAGGCGAGGACGTCGATGGTGTTGATCGTCCCGTCGCCGTTGAAGTCCGCGTGCGGGTCCTGGTCGTTCCAGGCGTTGAGGAACATGATGAAGTCGATGGTGTTCACGGTGCCGTCGAAGTTGAAGTCGGCGGGGCAGGGGTCGGGGGTCAGCTCGGAGACGTGCAGCGCGAAGCCGCCCTTGGCCCCGTCCACGCCGCTGACCCTCACGATGTACTCCTGCCCGCCGGTCACGTGGGCCTGCACGTAGGAGGTGATCTCGAAGATGCTCCAGTCGTCGTTGCACGCGACGACGTTCTGCGAGTTCGCGGGGCAGCCCTCGTGCACGCTGAGCACCGTGTCGAAGCCGGACCCGAAGGTGTCGAAGCGCACCGTTCCGGACTCGGCGGCGTAGTAGTTGAAGAAGATGTCGGGGGCGACCTGCAGCCCGTCCACGCAGTTCGACGAGCCCTCCACCGTCGCGTTGATCGTGCACCCGACGTACGTCCCCTCGACCACGGGAGTGGCGCCGATGCACGCGTCGGCGCCGTCACGCTCCAGCTCGTACACGTACGCAGCGCCGTTGTCGGTCAGGTTTCCGTCGTCGGCCCGGTAGTCGCCGATCGCCAGCAGCCCGTCGTTGATCGCGACGGACGCCCCGAACTTGTCGGTGCCCGCGTCCGGGTCGGTGATGCGCGACATCTGCGCCCACTCGCCGGAGAGCCCCTGCTCGAAGGTGTACGCCCACTCGTTCCCGAAGGTGTTCACGACGATCACGCCCTGGCTCAGGGCCACCTGCGTGCCGAACCGGCTGTTCTCGTACACGGGGTAGGCCTCGATCTTCTGCTCGAACTCCCAGCTCCCGCTGATCCGCCGGAAGACGTAGACCGCCCCGGCCTCGGCCTTGCCGTTGACGGTCGCCCCGGGCGCCCCCACCACCGCGACATCGCCATCGACCGCCACCGAGTACCCCATGTCGTCCCCGGTCGCGTGGTCCGGGGCGTACAGCGCCCCGGAGAGACTCCAGCCGCCGTTGCTCTTGACGAACGTCTGCGCGAAGCCGCAGTCGTCGGCGTCGAACGCGTCCCCGTTCGGGCAGCCGACCACCACCGTGGCGCCGTGCACGTCCGCGCTGAACCCGAACCAGTCCTGCGGGTTGTGCCAGAGGTGGTAGGGCGCGAGCGTGACCGTGTACCCCCAGTTTCCGTTGACGCGCTCGTAGATGTACGCCGCGCCCGCGTCGCTCTCGGAGTTGTAGTTGTTGTACGGCGCGCCCGCCACCGCCACGTTGCCGTCGATCGCGACCGCGTAGCCGAACCCGTCGTTCGCGGCCGCGCCCGTGAACTGGCCCTTGTCGATCCAGTCGCTGGCGAAGCGCTCGAAGAGGTAGATGCGACCCGTGCTCCCCGAGCCCGGCGCCGAGACGATCATCGAGTTG
Organism: uncultured Phycisphaeraceae bacterium; assembly: GCA_964435785.1. Classification (GTDB taxonomy): domain Bacteria; phylum Planctomycetota; class Phycisphaerae; order Phycisphaerales; family UBA1924; genus PNC22. Next base: position 70,980 of record CAYTAH010000013.1, read on the forward strand.
CCGTCGATCCCCACGTGGCTCCCGAAGTAGTCCTCGGTCGCGCCGTTGGTGGGGACGAGCTTCTTGAACTCCCACCACTGGCCGGGGCCATCGGTGAAGCAGTACACCGCCCCCGCGTCCGTCCCCTTCTCGTTGTTGTCGCGCGGGGCCCCCACCACCACGTTGTTGCTCGAGCCGTTCCAGGTGATCGCGATGCTCGCGCCGAACAGGTCGGTGCTCGCCTTGTCCGAAGCCGTGACCCGGTCCTGCCAGCACTGCCCCCACGCCTGGCCGGCCAACGCCGCCACGGCCGCGACCCCCAGCACTCCCACGCGGATCCCGTTCCTGCTGCTCATGCCGCTGCTCCTGTGTTCATATCTGCGGTTGGTTCGTGCGTCCTCAGCCCAGTGCGACGGCCATGCGGCCGGAGGCTGACCCCAATCCCGGGGCGATGGCGATCACGCCGCGGACGCCTCGCGCGCCGGAGCGCCCCGGGGCCGCGTTCCCCCGCCGCCCCGGGATTTCGAGGGGCGGCATTGCTCCCGCGCCTTCCGCGTGCGACAATGCCCACCGATTCGGCCGCTCCAGGACCGCCGCAGATGAACCAGAACCCACAACCACCGGCGGTCCCCACGCCCCCCGCAAGATCCCCGCACGAGGTGACGCTGCTGCTCAACGCGGCCAGCGCCGGCGACCCCAGGGCCTCCGCCGAGCTGCTCCCCCTGGTCTACGAGGAGCTCCGCAAGCTCGCTCGGGCCCGTCTCGGCGCCGAGGCCCCCGGCCAGACCCTCCAGCCCACCGCCCTCGTCCACGAGGCATACCTCCGCCTGGTGGGCGACGCCGAGCTCCAGTGGAACAGCCGCGGCCACTTCTTCGGCGCGGCCGCTCTGGCCATGCGCAGGATCCTCGTCGAGCGTGCCCGGCATCGGAAGCGCATCAAGCACGGCGGCGGACGCAAGCGGGTCGAACTCCGCGAGGACGCCATGGTCTGCGAGCCCCCGCCCGAGGACCTGCTCGCCCTCGACGACGCCCTGGACAAGCTCGGCGCCCTCGACGAGCGCAAGGCCCGCGTGGTCATGCTGAGGTACTTCGCGGGGCTTTCGATCGAGGAGACCGCGGCCGCGCTCGAGATCTCTCCCGCGACCGTCAAGGCCGACTGGGCCTTCTCCCGCGCCTGGCTCCACCGTGCCCTGGCCGACCACGTGCCGCAGGAGGACGAGTGAGCCGCCGGTCCCCAGCCCGCCGCCCCCGCGCGGAGCCCACGCCATGACCCCGGAGCGGCTCCGGAGACTCGAGGGCATCTTCAGCGCGGCGATCGAGCTCTCACCGGGCGAGCGGGCGTCGTTCATCGCCGAGCAGTGCGCCGGCGATGACGACCTTCGCCGGGAGGTCGAGTCGCTCCTCCCCCACGCCGACGTCTCGATCGGCATGCTCGACGTGCCGCCCGTCGCCGCGCCCATCGGGGCGACGTTCAACAACGAGCCGGCCCGGTTCGAGGCGGCGCTGCCCCCCGACCGGCGCATCGGCTCCTACCGGGTGCTCAGGTTTCTCGGCGCCGGGGGCATGGGCGTCGTCTACCTCGCCGAGCAGGAGCGCCCCCGGCGGACCGTCGCCCTGAAGGTCATCCGCGGGGCGATGGCCTCCCCCTCGCTCCTCCGCCGTTTCGAGCACGAGGCCGAGATCCTCGGTCGCATGCACCACCCCGGCATCGCCCAGATCTACGAGGCCGGCGTCGCCGAGACCGAGCTGGGCCCCCAGCCCTTCCTGGCCATGGAGCTGGTCGAGGGTCCGCCCGTCACCGATTTCGTGGAGGCCCGACGCCTCTCCAACAGCGACCGCCTCGCCCTCATGGCGCGGGTGTGCGACGCCATCCACCACGCGCACCAGCGCGGCGTGATCCACCGCGACCTCAAGCCCTCCAACATCCTCGTCGATGCCCACGGGCAGCCGAAGATCCTCGATTTCGGCGTCGCCCGCGCCATCGACGCCGACCTCCAGGTCACGACGCTCCGCACCAGCGTCGGGCAGCTCATCGGCACCCTGCCCTACATGAGCCCCGAGCAGATCGCCGCCGACCCCGCCGAGATCGACAACCGCGCCGACGTCTATGCGCTCGGCGTCCTCACCTTCGAGCTGCTCGCCGGGAAGCTCCCCTTCGACCTCAAGTCCCGCTCCATCCCCGAGGCGGCGCGCATCATCCGCGACGAGTCTCCGACGAGGCTCAGCACCGTCGACCGCACCCTGCGCGGCGACGTCGAGACGATCGTCTCCAAGGCGATCGCCAAGGAGAAGGACCGCCGCTACCAGACCGCCGCCGAGCTCGCCGAAGACATCAGGCGGTACCTCGCCGGCGAACCCATCGCCGCCCGCGAGTCCTCCGCGGCCGAGCTCCTCCGACGGTCGCTCCGCCGCTACCGCGGCGCCGCAGCCGCGGCCCTCATCATCATTCTCGGACTGATCGCGCTGGCCACGTACGCCTCGATCCAGTCCACGCAGAGCCGGGCCCTGGCGATCAGCGAGGCCTCCGCCCGCGCCGAGGAGACGCTCGCCCGCCAGCAGGCGGAGGAGCAGCGCCGGCTCGCCAACCAGCTCAACGCCCAGCTCCGCGAGCAGCTCCGCGCCGGACTCATCGAGCGGGGGCGCGCCGAGGGGGTCGCCCAGAACGGTCCCGGTGCCGAGAGCGTGCTCTGGCCGGAGCTGTTCGCCGACCCTGATTCCCGCGTCGCCTACTGGGCCCTGTGGGAGCTCTCCAGCCGATTCCCGTGTCTGTGGACGGTCAACCTGGGCGAACGCCTCACCTCCGCCGCCGGAAGCCCCGACGGACGCCTGCTCGCCGTGGGAACCCACGCCGGAGGGGCGCACGTGCTGCTCGGCGCCACCGGTGAGGCCGTGGGGCGCATCGAATCGCCGCCCGGGAGCGCCCAGAGCGCAGTGGTCGAGCTGTTCTTTACCGACGCCGACCGTCTTCTGTGCGTCCACGCCAACGGCGCCGCGCGGCTGTGGCGCATCCAGGCCGGGCCCTTCGAGATGCTCCGCGAATGGAGGGTTCACGAGACGACCACGACGACGGCGGCGATCGCCGGCGACTCCCTGGCCACCGCGACCTCGGGCGGAGAGGTGTCCCTCTGGTCGCTCTCCTCAAATGAGCGCCTGCGGACCTGGAGCACGGGCCCCGGCGTCATCGAGTCCGTGGCCATCAGCCCTTCTTCGGGCGCCGTCGCCAGCGGGGGACGCGACGGAACGATCACGCTCTTGCCCGCCGGGGCGGACGCGGCGCCCGTGACGGTCGGCACGCGTCCCGGCCCGGTGTTCTCCCTGACCTTCACTCCCGATGGGTCGGCCCTTTACAGCGTGGGCCAGGACCGGACGCGCGTACGGTGGGACCTCCGCGGGATCGATCACCCGATCGTCACCACCCTCGGGATCGACAGCCGGCGCGTCGCCACCGACGCGTCGGGCGAGCGGCTCCTCACCATCCGGAACATCGCCGCGATCGTCGAGACCATCGGGCGTGAGGACCGCAGCACCGTGGGCTACCCGCTCCACGCCTTCATCGACGGCGCCTGGGTGGGGGACAGGATCGTCACCGCGGAGTATGGCGGCGCCGTGCGGCTGTGGGACTCGCGCCCCTGGCCCGCCCGACGCGTGATCGCCGAGCACGCCAGCTGGGCCTTCGGCGTGGGCTTCAGCCCGGAGGGCGACCGCCTCGTCGTCGGAGCCGCCGACGCCAGGGTGGTGATCTGGAGCCTGCCGGAGGGTCAACCCCTCGTCACCGTCCCGCTGCCTCCCAACCACCGGTCGCGCATGGCGACGTTCAACGCCGACGGATCGATGATCGCCGCGGGGTGCAGCGATCGCGTTGTCCGGCTGATCAACCCCGAGACTGGAGAAGTTATCGGACGACTCGGGCCGCTGGCCGGCGAGGTCTACTCCGTCGCCTTCAGCCCCGATCATCGCCGGCTCGTCGCCGGCGCGGCGGACGGGACGCTCACCCTCTTCGACATCGAGCAGCGGGCCGTTCTCCATCAAGCCACCGGCCTGCTCGCCATCCCACGCGGCGCGGCCTACTCACCCGACGGCCGGCGGATCTACAGCTCCGGCGCGGTGGAGGGCGTCATCGTCTGGGACGCCGAGACGCTCGAGCGGATCGACCTGCTCCCGACCACCACGGAGCCGTGGGCCGTCGCGGTCGCGCCCGATGGCGGGACGGTCGCCGCGGGCACGTTCGGCGCGACCGTCGAGTTCTTCCAGACCGAGACCGGCGATCGGCGCATCGGCGCGGGGCGGCACCACCTGGTCGTTGCGGGGCTGGCCTTCAGCCCGGACGGGACCTTCCTCGCCTCCGGAGGCGACGACGGCACGATCAAGCTCTGGGACCCCCGCTCGGCCCGCCTGCTCGCCAGCCTTGAGACGCCCTCGGGCCCGGTGCCCGGGCTGGCCTTCAGCCCGGACAGCGCTTCCCTTGCCTGCGCGACCGCCGGGGGAGCCGTCGAGATCTGGGATCTCCGTCGCCACGACAGATACCTTGCGGGCAACCTCGAGTCCGCCATCGCGCGGTTCGGCGCGTCGGCGCCCCCGGAGAACATCGCATCTCTGCGGGCCCGGGCCACGGAGTCCCTTGCCCCGCCCGCGACGCAGCGCCCGCCGAGGTGACAGGGGCAAAAACGCCGCCGCCCGGCGGTCGCCGGGCGGCGGTTCGGCAAACTGGGGATACAGGATTCGAACCTGTACTAACTGATCCAGAGTCAGTCGTGCTACCGTTACACCAATCCCCAAGCAATCGCCCCGAATGCTACCGCGGGCCACGCCGCAGGCAAGCCGCGCTCAGAGATTGGGGGTGGCCCTAGGCTCGCTGCCACGCGGCCTGGCTGGGGCCGGAGAGGTCGCGGATGGGGCGGGCGCGTCCGTACTTGGACTCCGAGCGCACCGGCGGCTCGGGCCGGCTCTCGCGCGCCGGCGCCTCCGGGGTGGAGGCGGCCTGCGGCTCCCGATCGTGATGTGTTGGGGTCGTCGGCGGGGCGTGCAGTGGGATCTGCGGCTGCCCGTCGTCGGATTCGGTCAGCCGCCGGCGGCGCGCGTCGTCGATGGACCGGTCCAGCTTGCCCAGGAGCGACTTGACGCGATCGAATGCCTTGTCGGACGGCTGCATATCCCTGCCTCCCGTGTCGTCGCTCCGCTCATCGGCCACGGCCCGGCCTCACTTGGCCACCGATGGCCCTAGAACCGCGGACGGACGCGAAGAGGTGGCGGTTGTGCCGGTTGGCGAGCCTCCGGCGTCCGACTACGCTGCTTCATCCACTTGCACCGACCGGAGGCGACATGGCCGAGGTGATCCTGGAGCGCGTTCGGAAGGTCTACGACAACGTGGAGGCGGTCCGGGACTTCAGCCTCCAGATCGCCGACGGTGAGTTCGTGGTGCTGGTGGGGCCGTCGGGGTGCGGCAAGTCGACGACGCTGCGCATGATCGCGGGGCTCGAGGAGATCACCGAGGGCACGATCCGGATCGGCCCCCGCGTGGTCAACGACGTGCACCCCAAGGACCGCGACATCGCGATGGTCTTCCAGAACTACGCCCTCTACCCCCACATGACGGTCGAGCAGAACATGGCCTTCGCGCTCAAGCTCCGCAAGACCCCCAAGCCCGAGATCCAGCGTCGCGTGGGCGAGGCGGCCCGCATGCTGGGCATTGAATCCTTGCTGAAGCGCCGCCCCAGGCAGCTCTCCGGCGGGCAGCGGCAGCGCGTGGCGGTGGGAAGGGCCATCGTGCGCGAGCCCAAGGCCTTCCTCTTCGACGAGCCGCTCTCCAACCTCGACGCCAAGCTGAGGGTGACGACGCGGGCCGAGCTCAAGGCGCTGCACCAGCGGCTCAAGACGACCACCGTCTATGTCACCCACGACCAGGAGGAGGCGATGACCCTCGGCGACCGCATCGTCGTCATGGCCGACGGCGTCATGCAGCAGCAGGGCACGCCCTTCGATGTCTACCAGCACCCCGTGAACCGCTTCGTCGCCTCGTTCATCGGCACCCCGCCCATGAATTTCCTCGAAGGGACGCTCGCCCGCGAGCAGGGGCGGGTCGCCTTCCTCGAGCGCGACGGCTCGATCCGGCTCCTCGCCTCCGAGACCCACACCGAGCCCCTCGGCGCCGCGACCCCCGGGGAGGCGGTGCTGGGCATCCGGCCTCAGGCCCTCTCCCTCGCCGAGAGCGGGCAGCCGGGGCGAACGATCGCGGCCACCGTGGAGGTGGTGGAGCTGCTCGGCGATGAGATGGACATCAGCTGCAGCTCCGGCGGGCGGCGCCTGGTCGCCCGCGTGCGGGCGCGCCCGGGCATCGCGCCCGGGCAGCGCGTCCATCTCGCCGTCGACCCGGGCAGGATGCACTTCTTCGCGACGGGTGATTTCGGGCGGAGCCTGCTCGGCGCCGCGCCCGCCAAGGCCGCGGTGGGATGACATGAGACGCAAGCACAAGGGCGAGACGGCCCAGCCCCTCAACATCGCCGCACTGGGAGAGGCACGCGAGCTGTTCTGGCAGAACGTGATGCGCGAGATGCTGACGGCGCTGACCATGCAACGGGCGCGCATGGCGTCGCAGGTCGAGGCGCAGCGGAAGGAGCTCGTGCGGCAGGGTCAGGACCCCGGCGAGGTGCAGCTCGAGGGGTTCGACGGGAGGATGGCGGTGGTCACGCGCCAGGGGGAGCGCATCCCGATCGCCGACGTCACGCCGCTCTTCGCCTGCTCGATCGGCGGCACGCAGCGCGAGCGTGCCCTCTCCGAGGACGTCCAGTGCACCATCTTCCAGGTCCGCACGCCCTCCGGGGAGGTATACACCTTCCCCATCTGCGAGATCAGGGGCTTCCACGCGCTGACCGAGGAGGCGATGCAGGCGCTCCAGAAGGAAGCCGCGGAGGCGGCGGGTGAAGAGGCGACGAGCGTCCCCTTCGGCTTCGCGGCGTTCACCTCCCTGGCCCGCGAGCTGGCGGAGGCCGAGGCGCTCGACCAGGAGCGCGCGTCCCCCGCCGAGGGCGGGGAGGAGTTCGGCGAGTAGGCGCGGGGCGGCTACTCCTCTCCGAACCCATCCGCGATCAGACGCCGGATCGCCTCGCACGCGGCGTCGGCGTCATCGCCCTCGCAGGTTACCTGGAGCGTGGTCCCCTTCGTCGCGGCGAGCATCATCATCTGCATGATGGACTTGCCATCGACCTCGGTGTCGCCCTTGCGCACGCTGACCGCGCTCGTGAAAGCCGCGGCGCAATCCACGAACGCCATCGCCGGGCGCGCGTGCAGCCCGAGACGGTTGACGATGGTGGCGTTGATGACGCGTCTGGGCACGGTGGGCTCGCTCGGCGGCGGTTTCCGCCGCGGCCCCCGGGAGCGAGCGGGAGAGCAGCGGGGCTTGGTTAGACGATCTGCTGGTTGTCGGCCTCGCCGAGAAGGGTGCGGACCTCCTCGACGCTGGTCGCCTGGCGGAGGAACCTGCGGAACGTGTCCTTCGACAGGTTCTTGAAGATGACCTCCATCGCCTGGAGGTGGTCCTCGGGCTTGTCCTCGGGGCTGAGCAGCAGGAACACGCTGTAGACCGGCTGCTTGTCGAGGGCGTTGAAGTCCACGCCGCCCTGGCTGAGCCCGACGGCCGCCGCCATCGTCGTCACCGACGGGTGCTTGACGTGCGGCACGGCGACGCCCTTGCCGAACCCCGTCGAGCCCTTGCGCTCGCGATCGAGCACGGCGCGGACGAGGTCGTCCCGGAGGGAGGGCGCGGCGGCGTCGGCGTCGATGAGCGCGTCGACGAGTTCCTTGATCACGTCGTCGCGCTCACGGGCGGCGAGCTGCGCGACGATGGCCCCTTCTGCAACGAGCGAGCTGAGCTTCATGGTTGGGGGTTGACTCCGGTCAGCAGCGGGCGGGTCAGCGCTTGCCCTGCTTGAGTTTCTCTTTGAAATCGTGCAGCTGGCGCTGCGCCTTCGCGATCGCCTGGTCAACCGCGGCGTACACGTCACCGTCCGTGGCCTTGGCGACGAAGCTCTCGTGCCCCGTCACGTCGATGACGAACTCGACCCCGAACGAGCCGTGCGTCTGGTGGTCCGCCTTGGACACGGTGATCGTGGTGAGGAGGACTCCATCGAAATACCTCGGCAGCTTCTCGGCCTTGCTCTCGGCGTACTCCCGGATGGCGGGCGTGATCTCCAGGTTCCGACCCACGACGTCGATCCGCATGCGCAACCCCTCTGCTTCCGCGTTCTCGCCGCGGGCCGGTGTCTGGTCCTTGCCGACGGGGTGGATCATACGCCCCCGCCGGCCCCGCTCCGGGGATCTCGGGCCGACTCGCTGGCGGCCCCGTCGGGGCCCTCGCCCTCCGCCCCGCCCGACGCCCCCGCGCCTTCCGGGAGGGGGCGCGCCGGCGGAGCGCCGGGCACGCTCGGCCCGCCGCCCGGCCGGTTGGCCAGGTGCTCGGGCACGAGGACGCCCCCGGTGAGGAAGAACCGGACGGCCTCCTCGATCGTCATCGGCAGGTCGATCACCTCGCTGACCGGGACGTTGATCGCGAAGCCCGTGAAGGGCGTTGGCGTCGTCGGGATGAAGATCGTCACGACGTCGTCCCTCGCCTCCCGCCTGATCTGACGCAGCGACGGCCCCGTCACCAGCCCGATCGTCCAGATGCCCCGCGAGGGATACTGCACCATCACCACCCGATTGAAGGCGATGGGCTTCTCGCCGATGACCATCTGCACGACCTGCTTGACGTGCGGATACACCTGCTTGAACCCCGGCATCTTGGCCAGGAGCATCTCCAGGCGGTCGTAGATCTGGCGCCCCAGGTATCCGCCGAGGAACCGGCCCGCGAAGTAGATGATGACGATCGCGAGGACCAGGCCCGTCGCCTGCAGGTACCAGTGCTGCCGCCAGATCGAGCGGAACTTCTCCCGCCGCACCAGGTCCCGCACCTGGCTGTCGGGCACCAGGTACTGGTCGCCGCGCATCTCGGCGACCCTCGCGAAGCGGTTCGTCGCCCTCGCCTCGGCCACCTCGGCATCGCTCACGCGGAACCAGGGCGGGAGGCTCTCGTTCTCCACCAGGCGCGGGTAGACCTCGATGATCGCCAGGCGCACCCCGCGGTTGATCGGCTCGCCGACGTTGTTGTTCAGGAAGAGCAGCAGCTGCCACAGGATCCACAGCGTCAGCACCGACGGGAGCAGGATGCCCAGGCCGCGCCCGAAGAAACGCTTGAAGTCGCCCATGAATGTCTTGTGCTCGGCCATCAGGTGGAGCCAACCCCTGTCGGCGGCACGACCCGCCGGCCGCGGACCCGTCCCAATGGAAAGGCCGCGACGCCGACGCGCGCGGCCTTGTCAATGGGCCTAACAGGACTCGAACCTGTGACCTCACCCTTATCAGGGGTGCGCTCTAGCCAGCTGAGCTATAGGCCCGGCCTCGTGACGGCTGTGCCGCCGGGGCCGAGAGTATAGGGGCGAATCGCCGCCTGTCAGCCCGCTTCCGGCGGGCAAATCGCCCCCGGGAGCCAGAGCACGAACTCCGCACCGGGCTCGCTCCGAGCCAGGCGCAGCTCGCCCCCGAGAGACCTCGCCACCCCCCTAGCGAGCGCCAGCCCCAGGCCCAGCCCCGAGGAGCCGTCGGCCGCGTGCCGCCGGGCGCGCGTGAACGGCGAGAAGATCCTGCGGCGCTCGCGCTTGGGCACCCCGGGCCCCCGGTCGCGCACGCGGAACTCGGCCCCACCCGCCGCGGGTCGGACCGTCAGGCTGATCCGCTTGTCCTCCGCCTCCGCGGCGTACTTGCACGCATTGTCGACAAGGTTGACGATGACCCGTTCGACCGACTCCCGGTCGGCGGCCACTCTCGCGTCGTCGACGCCCGTGTCGTCGATCTCGAGGCGCATCCCCGCCTGGTCGGCGCGCTCGCGCAGCGAGGGCCCGAGCGTCGCGAGCAGCTCGGCCACGGCCAGGGACGCGCCGCCGGCCCCGCTCCCCCGCCGTTCCCTCGATCCCATCCGCGCGTAGACGAGCACGTTCTCGACGATCCCGGCCAGACGCTCCGACTCGCGCTTGAGCGTGCCGAGATACTCGCCGCGCCGGCGCTCATCGCGGACCATCCCGTCGGCGAGCATCTGCGAGTAGAGGCAGAACGTGGTGAGCGGCGTTCGCAGCTCGTGGGTGACGGCCGAGACGAAACGCCCGCGCCGCTCGGAGAGCGCCAGCGATGCGCGCAGCACGGCCGCGATCGCGACGATCGCCGCGACCACCGCGAGCCAGGCGATCACCAGCACGGTCCGGGTCGGGGTCAGCCCGCGGATCGCCACGTCGGCCATCGGGCCGGGGATCAGGGCGGCGGGAACGCCCGCGAGCAGCCGCCCCGCGTCCGCGAGCGAGACCGACGCCGCCGGACGCGCCCCGCTCTCGGTCAGCACCGGCTGCAGCGCGGCCTCGGGGAGCAGATCGCGCCCGGTGGCCAGGAGGGCGTCCCGCAGGGCGGGCCAGTCCATCCAGATCCCCTGGAGTGTCTCGCTCCCGTTGACGCGAACGACCCGGATGAGGAGCAGCTCGGGCTCCTGCGCCCCCGGGCTGCGCAGCCAGTAGGGCGTCAGGGGCCCGGTGTGCACCTCGTCGAAGGGCTCCGCGGGCGCGGCCTCCCGATCCGCGATCTCCGCCGAGTCGATCCTCAGCCCTTCGGCCCCCGTGCCGAGCCGGAGTCGCTCGCTTGGGGATTGGGTGTTGCGGGCGAAGTCCGCCGCCTGCCTGCGCGCCTGGTACTCCGTGGCCGATCTGCCCGCCTCGTCGTCCGCGTCGCGCTCGCTCTCGGGCAGCTGCATCTGCTGCGCCGCCGGCTGGTCGAGATCGGCCCGCGCGATCTCCTGGAGCTGCACGTTCCGCTCGGCGAGCAGGCCGTCGCCCCTCGGCGCGGCCAGCGCCGACGCATCGGCCCCGCGCATGTCCTCGGCGGTCTCGGGAGTGCCCCGCAGGAGCGCTGTCAGTTGCAGCAGCTCCCGCTCCGCGCGCTGGATATCCGCGGGCGTCACGTCGTGGGCACGGTCGCGCAGCTCCTCGTCGGGGACCTGGGGGGAGGTGATCCAGCCGTCGGCCGAGCCCTCGAAGTGGAGCCGGATGTACTCGCCCGGCCCCGCCAGGAGCGGCGAGGGGACCAGGACCTCCTTCGGGCCGATCGGCTCCCACATGCGCGTGTACGCCCGCTCGGCCGGGTAGAACGAGCGGTAGTGGAAGTAGGGGCGCGCCGCCTCGGCCGCGATGACCGGGCTCAAGAGCGCGTCCATGCGCCAGAGGGCCAGGCGCACCGCCTCCTGCCGCTCGGCGCGGTGCTGGGCCTCGTGCTCGCGCCCCTCCAGCGAGAGCATCTGCCACGTGACCCAGCCGAGCCCGTCGACGACCAGCAGCGCGCACACGGCGAAGATCAGCCAGGTGAGTCGGCGGCTGTTCCTCATTGCGTACCTTCATCGGACGCCGGTCCGGCGAGCATGTAGCCCCTGCCGCGCACGGTGACGACCACGCTCGGGTTCGCCGGGTCGTCCCCCAGCTGCTCGCGGAGCCGGGCGATCGCCATATCCACCGTACGCGTCTGCACGCCCCGCGGATCGACGCCCCAGACGCGCTGGAGCAGCTCATCGCGCGAGATCGCCCGGCCGCGGTTGGCGGCGAGGTATTCGAGCACCTCAGCCTCGCGCTGGGCGAGGACGACCCGCCGCCCGCCGTCGAAGACGACCTCGCGGCGCTCGAAGTCGATCTCGCGCCCGTCGAGGCGCAGCCGGGTCATCGGGCGCGGGCGCTCGGCCGAGCGGCGGAGGACCGCCTCGACGCGGGCGAGCAGCTCGCCGGCGTTGAAGGGCTTGACGATGTAGTCGTCGGCGCCGAGGCGCAGGCCGCGCACGCGGTCCTCGGCCTCGCCCTTGGCCGTCAGGAAGATCACGGGGAGCCCCGGGCGGACGCGCCGGAGCTCCTCGAGCACGCTCAGCCCGTCGCGCTTGGGCATGTAGATGTCGAGCAGCACGATGTCCACATCGGCGGTCGAGGCGACCTCGAAGCCCTGCCTGCCGTCGGAGGCCTCGAGCACCGCGTACCCGGCGAAGTCGAGCGCATCGCGCACGCCCCGCCGGATGGCGGCGTCGTCTTCCACGACAAGAACTCGGGCGAGGGGCATGGAGGATCCGGGTGAGGGGGTGAGGGGGTGAGGGGGTGAGTAAGTGAGTGGATTCTACAGTTCGCTCACCCCTGTCACCCCTGTCACCCCTGTCACCACTACCAGCTGTAATGCACCGTGTACGTCACCACGACCTCGCCGTCGGGATCGACGGTGACCGGGAAGTGGATCGTCCGGGCGTCCTGCTTCTCGAACTCGTGGCTGTTCTCGGTGATCCGCCACGTGCTCCAGCGGTAGAGGTTCTCCTTGACGATCACCCTCACCGCCTGGTCCTTGTGGTTGCGGAGCTTGATCTCGATCGTCTCGTCGATGGTGCGCCTGCGCGAGTCGATGCTGAAATCGACCTGCCGCCGCTCCCCCACCACGTCGAACGCCTCGCCCATGCGGATGAGCACGGTCTCGCCCTTGGGCGTGTGGTCGATCACATCCTCGCCGATGAACTCGAGCGAGCCGTCCTCGGTGTCCACCTGGTTCACGCGGATGCGCCCCTTGGGCAGCGGCACGCCCATGCCGTTCTCCTCGGAGTTCTCGAAGCGCAGGTAGACGTCCACCTTCTTGTTCATCGCCAGCCCCAGGTCGCGGTCCGTCGCGGGGTCCGACCACCACCCGCCGTAGCTCCACGGCAGGCCGTAGTAGACGAGCACCTTCTCCGCGGGCACGCCCGAGGCCCCCTCGAAGAGCTCGATCTGCTTGGTCGAGTTGTCCGGCAGCGTCGCGGGGCGACCGAGCGTGTAGAGGTGGTACTCGAAGAACGCCTTCTCCTCGAAGCCCGCGGCGCCCTCCATCTCCATCATCTCGACGCCGCGCGCCCTCGCCCCGAACTTCAGGTCCGGCGTGGGGGCCCGGTGCACCTCGCCCGCGACGAGCTTGAGCTTCGCGTCGTCGTAGGTCGCGCCGGTCTGGTTGACGATACTTACCCAGGCGCCGACCTCCAGCGCGCCGGAGTTGGCGTCCTCGCCGGGGGTGAACGTGAGGTTGTAGTCGGCCCACCACGTGATGCCGGTGGTCTGGTAGCTCACGCGGGCGTCGTGCGCGCCCCCCTCGGGCGTCTCGACGTCCCACACGAGCGTCGGCTTGGTGATGAGCCCCTGCGGCAGGGCGGGGAAGCGGATGGCGCTGTAGCCGTTGAGCGTGCGCAGCGCGCCCGATTCGTCCTGGAGGATGATGCCCCCGCTCGCCGAGAGGAGCTTCCCGGTGAACGTCTGCACCGAGTCGCCCGCGACCTGGTCCACGCTGATCGTCTCGTCGATGAACCGCTCGAGCAGCTTCTGGTTCGAGACCAGGTCGAACTCGTAGTTCTGCTCGAGGACGCGGGTCCGCTGCGGGTCGGTGAGCGACTCGAACATGACCGTCGTCGGGTCGATGAGCGCCGCCACGTCCGCGAACCGCACCATGGACCGGCCCATTCCCAGCTCCACCGGACGCTCGTGCTTCACCACGGCGTAGCCGGGGAGCTGCTGGCTCTGGTAGGGGTTGTACCCCCCGCCGGGCGACGGCCGGTACACCTCCGGCGGCACGGCGCCGGGCGCGGCCGAGGAGTAGATGGTGAGCGCGGTCTGGTCCGCGAGCGTGGCCGAGGCCAGGCCGCAGAGCGCGAGGAGCAGAGTGGGCTTGAACATGCTTGCCTCCTTGTCGTGTCGCCGAAAGACGAGAGATCCCGTCAGTGAAGGGTAGAAGCGCGGCCGATCGGCGCGGGGCTGCCGTGTCACTCGTACACCAGCCCGGCGCGGACGGCCTGGGACCGGAGCGCCTCGAGCACCTTCTGGTCGAAGGCGTCGCGCTCGCCCGCCCCGAGCCGGGACATCTCCTTCTGCAGATACTCCTGACGGCGGGCCGAGACCTCCGCGATCTTCGCCTGGATGGCGGCGCGCTCGGCGGCCTTCCGCTCGACGTAGGCCCGGCGCTCGGCCTGCGGCAGCTCGCGCAGCTCGGGGGGCAGTTCCTCCTCCGAAAGGTCGTCCAGACGCACGACGCCCGCGTCGAGATCGCGGAGCAGCTCCTGCCGTCCGGCGAGCGTGGCGGCGCCGCTCTCGCCCGCGACATACCGGGCTCGCTCCGCCATCGCGGGGGCGACTGCGCTGTCGGCCAGCCTCGCGCCCGCCTCACGCTTGGACTCGAGCGCCGCCTGCTCCGCCGCGGTGCCGTAGGCCAGCAGGGTGCCGGAGAGGCTCGCCGAGAGGCCGGCGAGCTCCGCGTCGTACGGCGTCTCGATGGCCAGCATGCCGCCCGACTGCTCGATCGCGAAGTACTCGCCCTCGGCGAGGCGCGCGATCTCCTGCCACACGGGCGTCGTCTCGGTCATCGTCCCGCACTGGATCGTGTTGATGACGATCCCCCGGCTCGCGGCCTGCTCGCACGACTCGTGGTACTTCACGTCCTGCTCGTAGTCCATGTGCGGCGGGGCGTCGCCCACGAGGTAGATCAGGCGCAGGACGGACTCCGACGCCCCTGCGGCCCGCGGCGTCCACGCGATCGTGGTCACCGCCTCGTGCAACGCCTGGTTCACCGACTCGGGCCCGTCGCCGCCCCCATCGGCCGAGTAGCCCATCAGGTCGGTGTAGACGGCGTCGAGGTCGTCGGTGAGCGGCGTGCGCACCGTGACGTACTGGTCGCCGCGGTCGCGGTAGCCGACGAGCCCCATGCGGATGGTCGGGCGCGGCTGCGCGGTGGCGATCTGGTTGGCGATCGACCAGATCTTGGCCTTGGCGCCCTCGATCAGGCCGGACATCGAGCCGGTGGTGTCGAGGACGAACACGACCTCGATCGCCGCCTCGGGCGCGGGCTGCGCGCCCGCGGCGACCGGGGCGGTCTCGCCGGGATCGCCGCCGGGGGCGACCTGCGCCGCTGCGCCGGCGGCGGTGACGGCCGCGAGTGCGAGGATGAGTCTGGCATGGCTGCACATGTTCCGCTCCTGTGCCGAAGAGTTCACGGTGGGGGTGGCGTGGGTCACGGGGTCTGCCTGATGAGCGTGCGCCGGCCGTCGAGCAGCAGGTAGACGTCGCCCTCGACGGCGAGCACGGACTGACGGTTCTCCTTCGCGAGCCGGTCCACCAGCTCGAAGTACTCCTCCGAGGCGAATTCGATCACGCGCTCGGGCTCGCTCTCGGCCTGCTCGAGCAGCCTGGCGTCCACCCAGCGGGATCCCCGCCGGTAGAGCGTCTGATCGGCCGACTGGCGGACGCTGACGAAGCTCGTCTCGTCGATGCCCTGGCCGCCGCCCTGCCCGCCCCCGCCACGGGCGTAGCGGAGCCGGTTCCCGAGGTTCATGCGATCGGCCTGGCGCTGCGCCTGGATGTTGGCGTCCTGGGAGACGGAGGGAGCGCCGGCCCGCTCGTCGGCCGGGCGGTCGCGGAGCGCCTCTCTCGCGGCGCCGCGCCGCTCGGAGAATCCGGCCGACGGCTCCATCGCGGGCACGATCCCATCCATGAAGAAGGCGTTCTCCTCGGCCGCGAGGAACGCGGTGTACTCGGTGAGGATGCCGAACTCGGTCGAGAGCCGGATGATCTCGTCGATCAGCTCCTGGCTCGGCTCGGCGCCGTCGGCGCCGGACTGGCGGATCTCGTCGATCAGCGCCCCGATCTTGCGCGTCGCCCAGATCCGCGGCACGTAGCTGTGCTTGACGCTCGCCTTGGAGAGGTCGAACGTCGCGGTGTGGCTGATCTCCTTCCCGGCCGCGTCCTTCCCGGTCAGCGTGACGACGACGGGCCGGTCGGTCAGGTACTGACCGAAGACGGTGACCTGCTCGCCCTCGAAGACGTCGCCGAGTGTGCCGGGGAGCACCTCGCGCACCGGGCGGCGGAGGGCGGCGCCCTGCGTGTCGAACGTGAGCGCCGGCGAGGCGAGGACGGGGCCCTGGAGCCGCCGGAACACCTGGCCGACCTTCACCTCGATGTCCTCTTCGGGGAGGACGAAGGTCGGGGCGCCGCGCGAGCCGGTCGCCAGGCCGGCGAGCAGCGGCGAGTTCACGTCGTAGCCGACGCCGAAGGAGAAGATGCGCCGCTCGAACTTGTTGGCCTTGCGCGCCGCCTCGCGGATGTCCCGCTCCGAGCGGACGCCGATCGTGGGCAGGCCGTCGGTCAGGAAGAGCACCATGGGGAGCATGCCCGCGGCGGGCTCGGCCGAGAGCGCGTGCACGAGGGCGTCGTGGATGTTCGTCCCCCCCACCGCCTTGATCGACCCGATGTAGGCGCGGGCGGCCGCGGCGGTCTGCTCGTCCTTGATCACCGGCCGCTCGGAGAAGCTCTCGATCGTGTCCGAGTAGTCGATGATGTTGAACGCCTCGCCCTCGTCCAGGGCGTCGAGGATCTGGAGGGCCGCGTTCCTGGCCTGCTCGAGCTTCTCGCCGCGCATCGAGCCGGAGCGGTCGATGACGAGCGTGACCTCACGCTTGATCCTCGCTCGCTCCGCGTCGGCGGGCACGCCGAGCAGGAGCATGAAGTAGCCCCCGCCGCCCTCGCCGAGCTTCGGGTCGGGGTAGGCGATGAGCGAGGCCGAGAGCCCCTCGCTGTCGGCCAGCACGTAGGAGAGACGGAACGCACCGGGGTCGGCGGCCGAGGTGGAGGGCACCGTGACCCGCACCGAGCCGTCGCCGAGCCGCTCGGTCGCCAGGTCGTGGCTCGGCGAGTAGACGGCGCCGATGGCTCGCGAGGACCTGATCGTCGCCCCCATCGACCACTTCACGCCCGAGCGCTCGAGCGACTCGGAGCGCGGCAGGACGTAGTCCACCCGCGAGCCGTCGGCGGGGAGCACCTGCTCGTAGACCAGCTCCATCTTCTGCGTGCCGTTGGCGGGGACGGGGAAGACGCTCGACTTGATGAGGTTGAGCCCCACGAACTCCACGAGACCCGGGTCGCGCGTCCGGCGCACGATCTCCTCGTAGATGCGCCGGGCCTCCTCGCGGGTGAGGATCTTCGCGATGCCCTCGTCGGGGAGCCCCTCGAGGCGGAACTGGCGCACGGCGGCCCCGTCGGGCACGGGCATGAGCAGCTGCGACTCCTGGGCGACGCCGGAGGGGTTGCGCAGGAGGATCGAGACGGTCGTCGTGCCCACCTGCTCGTGGATGGCGACGTCCACGTCGATCGACTCGATGCGGACGGAGCTCTCCCGCACGGGCGGGAGCACCACCCGGTGCTGCGGGATGACGAGGTTCTCCCAGCGGTCGGCGTGGTCGCCCTGGGCGAGGGCGGGGCTGCCGGCGAGCAGCGCGACAGAGCCGAGCAGGGCGGCCGCGAGGCGACGGACGAGGGGTGTGCCGGTCATGGTCGGATCCTCTCCTGGCTTACCGGGGGCGGCGAAGGGCCGCGCCCACCAGAGAGAGATACCGATCAGCCCGGCCCCGGTGCGCAACAGCCCCGTAACGGCCGGGGCGTACCGATGCCGTACAGCGCAGCCCGCGGAGGTGCGAATCACCCCGCATGCGCCCCGGGCGCAAGTCTGTCAGCCTCCGTCACGATCATCGACGCCGACGGCTGGCGCCCAGGCCGGCGAGGCCGAGCAGGGCCAGGGCGCCGGGGGCGGGAAAGCCGAGCACCCAGGCGCCGTCGGCCTGCACGCCGAAGGACGAGCTGCCGGGGCCGAAGATGCCCAGGTCGTCAGCGCGCCACCAGAGCTCGCTGCCGGTCACGCCGCTGCGGATCATGGAGAACCCGTTCTCCGGGCCGTCGACCGAGTAGGACACCCAGTAGTTGCCGGCGCCGAGGTTGATGTCGTCGAACACCACGTCGATAGCGGCCTCCTGGCGGCCGAACCACACGCGACCGGTGGCAACCTCGCTGTAGTTGGTGATGTTCGCCGTGGCGAGGTGCGCGCCGGGGGCGCCGCCCGCGTCGGCGTAGAAGTCGAGCGCGAGGCCGGTGCCGGTGACCTGCCCTAGGCAATCTGATCCAGTCCGAGTGAGAGCCTTTGGGGTACAA
>CAYTAH010000014.1:0-85388 GCA_964435785.1 uncultured Phycisphaeraceae bacterium
GAAAAAGTTGAGAAAACGCGGGGAGAGGGGCGGGGCGGGCCGCCGCGGCGCGCGCGGGCGCGGAGTTCCCGATCGGCGCGCGCGGGGGCTCCGGCCGGGCGTGGCCGGCGGGGGCGCGAACCCGGCGCGGGAACTTGGGGGGCCGCCCTCAGGAAACGCTGGCCGGCCCGCGAACCCGTGGTACTTTCCCCCTGGGGGACGGTGTCGGGAAAGGGGGCGCGGCCATGGGGATGCGGCGGCTGGCGGGGGCGATCGTGGGCGCGGCGGCGTGCGCGGCCTCGGCGCAGACGATGACGTACTTCTGGACGGTGACGACGGACGACGGGGACACCAACATCGACCAGGGCGAGCGGGCGTATCTCTCGATGTGGGCGCTAATGGATCCTCAGGTGCTGGGGTTTGCGGAGTCGATCTACGACATCCGAGGAATCCGCAACTGGGAAACAGGTCACCTAGATATCTACTGGAATCTGCTGTGGGTGGTCGAAGGTCCCATGCCTGATGAGTACAACAACATCGGGCCGATCTGGAGCTACCAGCTTCCGCCCTTGTTCAACCCGGGGTTCGTCTACGACAATCCGATTGAGCTGTACAGGATCACGTGGTCCACGGATGACTACACGTCGCGCGTGGTCGAGGTCGGGGATATGAACCACCGGGTCAATGACGTGTACACGGACGAGTTTGGCACTTCCGTCCCGTACCAGGGCATCGTTGGCGTGGCGAGGTTCACGGTGGAGATACCGGCGCCGGGTGTGCTGCTGGCGCTGGGGGTCGGGGCGGTAGCCGGCGCGCGGAGACGGAGATAGGAGCGGCTCCACCGCCCCTCCGGGGCTCCGCGCGTGCTCGAGACCGTCCACGGGTTCCGCTCCGTCCGCCGACGGCGGACTGCGCTCCACCCGTGGCTACATTCCCACGCCCCTGCGGGGCTGAAAGACAGAATCAGTGATGGTCGAGCACCTCGACGCGGGAGAACTGGTCGAGGTTGCAGTAGATGATCTCGCCGTCGTCCTTGCGGATGCGCAGGCGGTCGAGCCAGAGCTTCTTGTCCTCGGAGTGGGCGTACCACGAGCCGGTCTTCTGCTGCTCGAAGGCCTCGACCACGCCCTCGACGGTGGCCGTGCTCACCTTGGTCTGGCGCGGCACCTGCTGGGTGATGCGGACGCGCTGGCCGGGCTTGAAGGTGGGGCTGGAGATCGTCATTGCGGGGAAGGATAGCCCTCGCGGCGCGGGGCGCCACGGTCCGGCTACGGCACGGGGGACGTCCCGCCGCATTCGGGGCAGGTGACGGTCCCCGCGCGGGAGGGGATCGCGGAGACGTCGTAGCCGCAGGCCGGGCAGTGCCCGCGCCGCGTCCTGGCGGGCCTGGAGCGCCAGAGCGCTGCGGCGGCGACCCAGGTGGGGGCGACGATGACCCACGCGGGGAGCCAGGCGTTTGGGACCCAGACGTAGGGATGGCAACGCGGCCACCACCCGAGGAACGGTCGCGGGGTTGCTCCGTTGATGATCACGTCCAGACCGGAAGGCTGCCACGTGCGTCCGCCGGTGAGCCACCAGACGCGTAGCCCGCCGTTCCCGAGGACGGCCTGCCATGTGGTCCCGGTGATGCCCGCTTCCCACCAGGGGCTGAGAGCCGCGCCGAGGGTGAGCGCGGCCGCGAGTCCGAGGGCCGACCAGCGCAGCGGCGGGAGTCTGCGGCGGCGGGGCATGCGGGGTTTACCCGGCGATGGCCCGGGAGGTTTCGTCGAGGAGGGTGGAGGCGCCCTCGGGCGTGCGGGCCTCGGCGATGAGGCGCATGATCGGCTCGGTGTTGCTGGCGCGGACGTGGACCCAGGCGGGCCCGCCGCCGGCGTGGGGGCAGTCGGCCCAGTCCACGCGGACGCCGTCCTGGCGATCGACGCGCGTGCCCGGCTGGGCCCCGCCCCAGGCGGCGAGCTTCTCGACGGCGGGTGCGGCTTCGGCCTTGGAGGCGAGGTCCACCTTGCGCTTCTCGATGGCGTAGCGGGGGATCATGCCGACGAGCTCGGAGAGCTGGCGGTTGGTGCGGACGACGAGGGCGAGCACGAGGGCCATGGCGCTGAGGGAGTCGCGGACGAAGGTGACGCTCGACCAGATGACGCCGCCGTTTCCCTCGCCGCCGATGATCATGTCGCGGGCCTTCATCGCGTGGGCGACGTTGGCCTCGCCGACGGCGGTGCGGGCGACGTCGACGCGGAACTCGGCGGCGACGTCCTCGATCATGCGGCTGGTGGAGAGGTTGACGGCGGTGGCGCGGCTTTGGCGCTCGCGACCGCGCACGCCCATCTCGAAGACCTGGCGTGCGGCGAGGGCGAGGGTGTACTCCTCGCCGATGTAGCGGCCGCGCTCGTCGATGATGGCGAGGCGGTCGCCGTCGGGGTCCTGGGCGAAGCCGGCGATGGCGCCGTGGGCGCGGACGGCCTCGGCGAGCTCGGTGAGGTTCTCGCGGAGCGGCTCGGGGGTGTGGGGGAAGAGGCCGCTGTCCTGGTTGCCGATGTGGACGACGCGGCAGCCGAGGCGCTCGAGGAGCCGGCGTCCGGCCTCGACGCCGGAGGCGTTGCACGAGTCGAGGACGACCCTGGGCTTGGTGGTCTCGATCGCGGCGAGCACGTCCTGGCCGAAGCGCTCGACGACGCGTCCGACGTGGACGAGGCTGGCGTCGCGCTGGGTGAGGACGCGTCCGAGCTGGTCCCAGGGGCGCCAGGCGGCGTGGGCGTCGTGGAATCGCGCGATGATCTGGGCGGCGTCGGCGGCGGTGGGTGCGCAGGCGTCGGGTCCGCGCGAGCCGCGCCGGCGGACGAGGCACTTGAGGCCGTTCCACTGCTGGGGGTTGTGGCTGGCGGTGAGGACCATGCCTCCGTCGGCGTCGAGCTGGTCGGCCATGACGCCGACGGTGGGGGTCATCTCGACGCCGAGGTCGACGACGTCGCACCCGGCGGCGCAGAGCCCGGCGAGGGCGGCGTGGCGGAAGGCGTGCCCGCCGGCGCGCCCGTCGCGTGCGACGACGACCCGCGGCCGGTCTGCGTGCCTGTCGGAGAGCCAGGCGCCGAAGGCGCCGGCGAATCGCGCGGCGACATCGGGCGTGAGGCCGGCGCCGACGACGCCCCGGCACCCGCTGACACCGAGCATGAGCGGCGGCTCACCCATCGGGGGGACTCCTTCGGTCGCAGAGCGTACCGCGCCGGACGCGGCCCCGCAGGGGCGTCGGCCGGCTCGGCGCCGGGGGCCCGTCCCTATACTCCTGGCCATGTTCCAGCTCTCGGTCGAGCAGGAGTTCTGCGCGGCGCACGCGATCGAGATCGGCGGGCGTCGCGAGACGCGTCACGGGCACAACTGGCGCGTGACGGTGACGGTCTCGGGCGAGTCGCTCGACGGCGACGGGCTCGTGTGCGACTTCCACGCCGTGGAGGGGGCGCTGCGCGAGGCGGTGGCGCCATTCCAGAACCGCGACCTCAACCAGATCCCCCCGTTCGACCGGCTCAACCCCACCGCCGAGCACGTCGCCCGCCACATCGCGCGGCGCGTGCAGGAGCTGCTCGGCCCGGGCCTCGCGCGCGGCGCGGCGGTGACGTCCTGCCGCGTGACCGAGGCGCCGGGCTGCGCCGCCACGTTCGTGACGCCCTCGCCATGACCTCGACGACGACGAGCCAGCCGGGGTCGCCGCAGGCGTCCCGGGAGGAGCCCCGCTACTTCAACCGCGACCTGTCGTGGCTGGAGTTCAACCGGCGCGTGCTGGCGCAGGCGGGCGATGACTCGTTCCCGCTGCTGGAGCGGGTGAAGTTCCTCGCGATCTTCGCGAGCAACCTCGACGAGTTCTTCATGAAGCGGGTGGGGCTGCTCAAGCGTTTCGTGCTCAGCGGCGTCGAGGCGCCCTCGCCCGACGGGCGTCGCCCCTCGCAGACGCTCGCGGAGCTGCGGACGATGGTCGTGGAGCTCCAGGCCCAGCAGGCGGGGCTGTGGCACGAGCGCGCGCTGCCCGAGCTGGCGGGGGCGGGGATCCACGTGCTCCGCTACGGCGAGCTGGGCGTGGCCGAGCGCGACCAGGTGGACCGGTGGTACCGTGACAACGTCTTCCCGATTCTGACGCCGCTGGCGGTGGACACGGGGCACAAGTTCCCGTTCATCTCGAACCTCTCGGAGAACCTGGGCGTGCTGGTGGGGACGCCGGGCTCGGGCGAGCGTCTGTTCGCGCGGATCAAGATCCCGGACGTGCTGCCGCGGTTCGTGACGGTGGAGCGTCGGGGGGAGCGGGTGCGTCTGCTCCCGCTGGACGAGCTCATCCGCAACAATCTCGACGATCTGTTCCCGGGGATGACGATCCACGACGTGATGCCCTTCCGGCTGACGCGGAACGCCTCGATCGAGCCCAAGGACAGCGAGAGCGAGAACCTCTACGAGCACGTGGAGGCCGAGCTGCAGCTGCGGCGCTTCGCCTCGGCGGTGCGGATCGAGGCGCCCGAGCGGCCCTGCCGCGAGATCCTCGACTTCGTGCTCGAGGAGCTGGGGCTCGGCGAGGAGGACGTCTACGCGCGCCCGGGGCCGCTGGAGTACCAGGACCTCTTCGAGATCGTGAACCTGGACCGGCCGGACCTCAAGCTCTCGCACTACAAGCCGGTGGCGCCCGCGATCCTCGCGGACGAGAAGTCGGACATCTTTGCGCTCATCCGCGAGCGTGACATCCTGCTGCACCACCCGTACGAATCGTTCCACGCGAGTGTGGAGCGGTTCATCGCGGCGGCGGCGCGGGACCCGGACGTGCTTGCGATCAAGCAGACGATCTACCGCACCAGCCGCGACTCGCCCTTCGTGGCCTCGCTGATCCGGGCGGCGGAGGAGGGCAAGCAGGTGGCGTGCCTGGTGGAGCTGCGAGCCCGCTTCGACGAGCAGAAGAACCTGCGCTTCGCCCGTCAGCTGGAGAAGCACGGCGTGCACGTGGCGTACGGCGTGGTCGGGCTCAAGACGCACTGCAAGTGCTCGCTGGTCGTCCGGCGCGAGAGCCAGGGCCTGCGCTGCTACGCCCACGTGGGGACGGGCAACTACAACCCCGCCACCGCGCAGCTGTACACGGACCTCGGCCTGCTCACGTGCAACCCGAAGATAACCGACGACGTGGTCTCGTTGTTCAATCTCCTGACGGGGCGCAGCGCCCAGAGCGAGTACCAGGAGCTGCTGGTGGCGCCCGCGGCGATGCGGGCCCGCTTCAACGCCCTCATCGACGCGGAGATCGAGAACGCCAGCGCGGGCAGGCCCGCGAGGATCTTCGCCAAGATGAACGCGCTCGAGGACATCAGCATGACCGAGAAGCTCTACGAGGCCTCGCAGGCGGGGGTGCCCGTCGAGCTGGTCGTGCGCGGCTTCTGCTGCCTGCGCCCGGGCGTGCCCGGGATGAGCGAGAACATCCGCGTGTGGTCGATCGTGGGGCGGTTCCTGGAGCACTCGCGAGTCTTCCACTTCGCCGACGGGCACGAGGACCCGGCCGAGGGGCGCTGGTACATCGGCTCGGGCGACTGGATGTACCGAAACCTCAACGACCGGGTCGAGGCCGCGTGCCCGGTGTACGACCGCGCCGCGCGCGAGCGGCTGGTCCGGCTGCGCGACATCCTGGGGCGCGACCGCAAGCGCGCGTGGGACCTCCAGCCTACGGGGCGCTACATCCTCCGCACGCCGCCGGAGGGGGCGGACGAAGAGTCGGCCGAGGCCGGCGGCTCCTTCCGCCACCTCATGCACCTGGCGCGGGCGGGGACGCCGGTGTGAACCGAAGATGAAGGCAGAAGGATGAAGGATGAAGAAGAGGCCGGACGAGTTCCGGTTCATCCTTCATCCTTCCGCCCTCATCTCTTTTCCTACCCTCCCCCATGACCGACGCGCTGCACCGCGACATCGAGTGGCTCCACGGGCTGTTGGACGAGGTCGCCCGCCCGAGCCCGTACGCCGGGCGCGTGCGCGAGGCCGCGCAGGCGCCCGGCGCTCTGGCGGGCGCGCGGCCCCTCCGCGATCTGCCGCTCGAGGAGATCCAGCACATCCTCAAGCGGCTGACGATCCGCTTTCACCTGCGGAACAAGGCCGAGCAGCTCCAGATCGCCCGGGTTAACCGGCGTCGGGAGCTGGCGGGGGGCGAGCCTCGCCCGGAGTCCATCCGCGAGGCGGTCGTCACGCTGGCGCGGCGCGGGCGCACGCGCGAGCAGGTCGTCGGCATCCTCTCCCGCCTCGACATCCAGCCGACGCTGACCGCCCACCCCACCGAGACGCGGCGGCGGAGCGTGCTCGAGAAGCAGCGGCGGGTGGCCGGCTGCCTGCGCGCCCGCGAGGGGGACCTCACCCCGGCGGAGCGCGACGAGAACGAGAGCCGCGCCCGCCAGACGCTCGCGCTCCTGCTCTCGACCGACGAGGTCCGCGCGCGTCGGCTCGACGCGCTCGACGAGGTGCGCAACGGGCTGCACCACCTCACCGGCATCATCTGGGACGCGGTCCCCGCGGTCCACCGCGACATCGCCGACGCGATGGGGGAGGCCTTCGGCGAGCGCTGGGCGCCGCCGTCGGCGATCCGCTACCGCTCCTGGATCGGGGGCGACCGGGACGGCAACCCCGGCGTGACGGCCGAGGTGACGCGGCGCGCGCTGGCGCTGATGCGCGACGCGGCGCGCGAGCTGTGGATCGACTCGGTGGAGCGCCTCCGGCGCGAGCTGAGCCCCTCGGACCGGCGGGTGCCGATCCTCCCCGAGCTCGACGCCGACCTGGAGCGCGAGGCGGCCGGCTCGCCCGTCCCGCCCGACTTTCTCCGGCATGTGCGGCACGAGCCCTTCCGCATCAAGCTGCTGCACGTGCGCGAGCGGCTCCGCGGCGACCCGACCTACACGGCCGCCCAGCTGCGGGACGACCTCGCCCTGCTGCAGCGGGCCCTCCGCCACGCCGGCCTGCACGAGGTCGCCTCGCGCGGACCGATCGCGGACATGCTGGTGCGCGCCGGGGCCTTCGGGCTGCACCTGGCGGCCCTCGACATCCGCCAGCACAGCCGCGTGCACGCGGCGGCGCTCGCCGAGATGCTGCGGGCGGCGGGCGTCTGCGCCGAGTTCGGGTCGCTGGACGAGCCGGCCCGCCTCGATCTCCTGCGGCGTGAGCTGGCCCTCGACCGCCCGCTGCTCTCGCGCCGGGCCGCGGTGAGCGCCGAGACACGCGAGCTGCTGGACGTCTTCGGGCTGCTCGCCGAGACGGTCGCGGAGCGGCCCGAGGCGATCGGCTCGTACGTCGTCAGCATGACGCACGAGCGCTCCGACCTGCTGGCGGTGCTCGTGCTCCTGCGCGAGGCGGGGCTCTGGCGACGGCGCGGCGGGGAGGTCGAGAGCGACCTCGACATCACGCCGCTCTTCGAGACCGTGGACGATCTCTCCCGCTCCGGGGCCCTCGTGCGGGGGCTGCTCGAGGACCCGGTCTACCGCGAGCATCTCCGCGCGCGGGGCATGTTCCAGGAGATCATGCTCGGCTACTCCGACAGCAACAAGGACGGCGGCTACTGGATGGCCAACTGGCGCCTCCGCCGGGCCCAGGACGACCTCGCCCGGGTGTGCGCCGGGGCGGGCGTCGAGCTGCGCTTCTTCCACGGGCGGGGCGGGACGGTCGCGCGCGGCGGCGGGCGCGCCCAGCGGGCGATCCTGACAGCCCCGGCGCGGAGCCGATCGGCGCGCATCCGCTTCACCGAGCAGGGCGAGGTCATCACCTTCCGCTACACGCTCCCGGAGCTCGCGAGGCGGCACCTCGAGCAGATCACCAACGCGGTGATTCTCGCCGCCGCGAGCGACGCGGGGGAGGACGCATCCTCGGAGGAGGCCGAGCTCGATGCGCTCATGGACGCCCTCGGCGCCGGATCCATGCGAGCGTACCGGGCGCTGGTGGACCGGCCGGACTTCTGGCCGTGGTTCCTCGACTCCTCGCCCGTGCTCTTCATCGGCGAGCTGCCCATCGCGTCGCGCCCGGTCTCCCGCGCCGGCGCGAACGTCACCTTTGAAACCATCCGCGCCATCCCGTGGGTCTTCTCGTGGACGCAGATGCGCCTGAACGTCCCCGGCTGGTACGGCCTCGGCGCCGCATTCGACGATCTCGTGATGCGCGACGCCCACCGCCTCGACCTCTGCCGGCGCGCCTACGCCGCGGGCTCCTACTTCCGCACCTTCATCGACAACGCCCAGCAGGAGATGGCGCGGGCCCGGCTGCCCGTCGGCGCGGCCTACGCCGCCCCGGACTCACCGATCCATGCCCTCGTCGCCGCGGAATTCGACCGCTCGCGCGCCGCAATCCTCGCGATCACCGGCCAGGCCGAGCTGCTGGACAACAACCCCGTGATCCAGGCCTCCATCCGCGAGCGCAACCCGGACACCGACCTGATCAACACCCTCCAGGTCGAGCTGATTCACCGCTGCCGCGAAACGTCCGAAGGCCCCGAGCGCACGCGCGTCCAGACCCTCGTCCTGCTCAGCGTCAACGCCATGGCCGCGGCGATGCAGAGCACAGGGTGAGGGACCTTCTAGGCGCTCGCACGACGCGGCGCCCGCTTCGCCCCGCCGTCTCTCAAAGCTCCGGCGATCTCATCAAAGAGCTTTGGATCCTGCCGCCTTTGCCGCTCCTCGTGCAGCACTGTGTTGATCGCGTCCACGACCATCGCGTTCCTGCCCTCCTCCGGACGCAGCAGGTCGTTCGCGACGAGCCACCGGCTCACGGCGCACCAGCCCCAGAGCGGCGCTCGGTCGGCGAGGTGACACTCCGGCGCGGGGAATCCGCCGGGTCCGCGCTGGCCCGTGATGTACTGGTGCACGAGCTGCCGGCTGCGCCCGAGCCTTCTCGCGATGTCCGACGCCGTCACAAGCTCGCACGAATCGACGCGCAGCACTTCCCCGCCCACGCCCGACCCGCGCACATCCCGGATCGCGCTCAGGATCGCCTCCTTCAGCGACTCCGCCGCACGGCTGAACTCCATGTACAGCAAACCGTGCTGGATGCTCAGTGTCGCGTCGTCGCACCCGGCCTCGAAGAGTCCACTCTCAATCTCGGGCGTGAGGTCGGTGACGCCGCCGACGATCAGAGCAAAGTCATGCTCACGGTCTTTCTGCGGTTTTTTGCCGGAGGCCATGTCGAACCGCTCCTTACGTTTCCCGCCGGTCCGGGTGCTCGCCACCGTGCGGGCAGCGGTCGACGGCGCTGCGAAGGTGTCTCGCGTGATTCACCGGGTTCCGCGGCGTGGACCACACGCTGATGATGCAGCCCTCGCGGGAGCTGAACGGGCAATACAGCCGACCCCACGCGTGGCCCGACGCCATCTTCACCACCCAGCCAAGTTTCTCCGCGTATTGCACAGCCCTTTCAACCTCGGGCTTGGGGTGTCTCGGTCTGGATCTCGGCATAGACTATCCCCCTTGTTGACATGTGTCAAGCACTCCGCCCGTGCTCCGGCAGATTGGAAGCCCCACCATCCCCTGCCCGGCGCCCGGCAAGTTGCCCCCAGATGCCGCAGCCCGTGTCAGCCCTGCGGGCGCTGGTGCGAAAGCAGGTACGAGGATACTCGGTCCGCAAACTCACGGTCGTCCGCGAACGACTCATCCAACCCGTGCACCGCCAGATCCGCAGCCCCACCCCGAAGTCGCCATTCCCCGCCGTGGAAGCTCACCTCGAGCGGCCCCATAGCTCCCTCGAACCGGGCCACCCCCTCGCCCGCGAGAGAGGGGTAGCGGGCGATCTCGTTCACAAGTCGCGATTCAATCGAAACCAACCGGTAACCGCGCCGTGCGAGCAGGTCTGTGACCTCGGCTGCCCAGAAGTTCTGGGGTCCTTCGATCAGGAACGACGCACGGAGGTCGCGAGTGCGAGCGCCATCCACGTACTCGCCGGCGTTTATCACGGCTCGCCAGTCACTCTTCGTCCTGTCCACCAGATCGAGAAAGCTCTGGCGATCGCCCGCGGCGGCGACGATGATGCATCGTGCGATGCGCCCACCGATGCGATTCTGCTCAAGGGCCCGCAACGCATCGCGAAACTCCGTCGCAGAGTACTCGGAGCGGATCCGCTCAACAATGTCCTCCTCCAGCGGATCGGGATCGCTCCAGAAGGAACTCGCACCTGTCCCGGACACAGTCATCCCTCCTCGTAGCCTTCGAACACCACCGGCCCCCGCACCTCCACCTCCCGCCCCGTGATCGCGCGCACGATCCGCGCCACGTGCTCGTGCGAGTTCTCGATGAAGACCCGAGTCCGCTCCTGCGTGCCCGCCACCGCTGTGCCCGCGACGTACACGCCCGGAACGCTCGACTCCATCGTCTCGGTATTAAGCCGCGGCCGGCGCTCGGGGCCGAACAGCTCGAGCGCGAGCATCTCGAAGAGCCGGGGGTCCTGCACGTAGCCGGTGAGCAGCAGCACGAAGTCGGCCGCGAGCCGCTCGCGAGCCCCGCCCGCGCGCTCGACGACCACCGCATCCTCGGTGATCTCGCGCACCTCGCTCGACGGCGCGAAGCCGATCATCTCCTTCCGGATGAGCCACTCCAGCTCGGGCAGGAGCCAGTACTTGATCCGCTCTCGCTCCAGCTCGGGCTTCCGCTGGCACACCGTCACCCACGCGCCGGCGCGGTGCAGCCGGATCGCCGCCTCCACCGCCGAGTTGCGCCCGCCCACGATCACCACGCGCTTGCCGAGGTACTTGTGAGGCTCCTCCAGGTAGTGGCTCACGTGGGCCAGGCCCTCGCCCGGCACGCCGAGCATGCGCGGCCGGTGCATGTTCCCGATCGCCAGCACGATTCGGCGAACCCGGTATTCGCGGCACGCGCCCGATGCGGGCGCGGCGTCGCCCGCGCCTCCGCGCGCAGAGGCGGCCTCCGCCTGCTCCGCCGGGCCTCCGACGCCGTGCGCGCTCCTCCGCGTGCGCAGCACGAACCATTCGCCGTCGCGCTCGACCGCCACGACGCGCTCGAATGTGCGCACCTCCAGCCCAAACTCCAGCACCACCTGGCGCAGGTACTGCAGGTAGTCCTCGCGCGTGGCCTTCTCCTCGCCCCGCACCACCAGCGGCACGCCCGCGATCGCGATCCGCTCGGGGCTGGAGAAATACCTCGTCCCCGGCGCCCACCAGCCCATCGTCGAGCCGATCGCCCCCGCCTCCAGGTGCACGTATGACACGCCGGCGCGCCGCAGCGCCACCGCCAGCTCCAGGCCGATCGGGCCGGCGCCGACGATCGCCACTTCAATGGATTCCACGGATTCCACGGGCCGATTCTATCGAGTCCCGCCGGCGCACACACCACCCTCCGCTCGCCCGCCGCACCGACGCGCGCCGGGGCTTTCGCGTAGGCTGGCGCACATGAGCGAGAGGCCCCGCACGTCTCCGGTGACCGGGCGCGTCGCGTGGATCGGCCTCGGCGCCGGGCCGCTGCTCGCGATCGTCGCGTACCTGCTCCTGGCGCGGGCGGAAGACCTCTCGCACGCCGGGCGCGCCACCGCCGCCGTCGGCGTGCTCATGGCCGTGTGGTGGCTCTCCGAGGCGATACCGCTCTACGCGACGGCGCTCCTGCCCATCGTCCTCTTCCCGCTCGCCGGCGCCTCCACCATCGCCGACTCGGCCGCGCCCTACGCCAACGACGTCATCTTCCTCTTTCTCGGCGGCTTCATCCTGGGCCTCGGCATGGAGCGCTGGGGCCTGCACAAGCGCATCGCCCTGCTCACGGTGCTCGTCGTCGGCACCAGCCCGCGCCGGCTCATCGCCGGCTTCATGCTCGCCAGCGCCCTCGTGAGCATGTGGGTCTCCAACACCGCCACGACCGTGATGATGCTGCCCATCGCCCTCAGCGTCATCGCACTCGTCGCGGCCCGGCACGCCCCGCCGGGGACCGCCCCTGGCGAGGCCCCCTCTCCCGACCCCAACTTCGACTCCACCCTCCTCCTCGGCGTCGCCTACGCCGCATCCATCGGCGGCGTCGCCACGCTCATCGGCACGCCCCCCAACGCGATCCTCAAGGGCTTCGCCGAGACGAGCCTCGGGCTCGAGATCGGCTTCGCCGAGTGGATGCTCCTCGGTGTGCCGCTCGTCGCGATCTACCTCCCGCTCGCGTGGCTCTATCTCGTCTTCGTCAGCCAGCCCGTGCGCCTCCGCGCCATCCCCGGCGGACGCGAGGCGATCGCCTCCGAGCTGCGCGGCCTGGGGCCGGTGAGCCGCGGCGAGTGGACCGTCCTGGTCGTCTTCATCGCCACGGTGCTGCTGTGGATCTCGCGCCCGCTCCTCGTCGGCGCGGGGAAGCGCTGGGGCCTGCCCCCGCTCGTCGGGCTCAACGACACCTCCATCGCCGTCATGGCGGCGCTGGCACTGTTCCTGATCCCCGTCCGCCCGCGCGAGCGCGTCTTCGCCATGGACTGGCAGACCGCGGCGCGATTGCCCTGGGGCGTCCTCATCCTCTTCGGAGGCGGGCTCAGCCTCGCGGCGGCGATCGGCGCCAACGGCGTGGACGCGTTCCTCGGCGGGGCGATCGAGGGGATCGGGCGCGTGCCCGTGTGGCTCGCGGTCGCGATCGTCTGCACGGTCATGATCTTCCTCACCGAGCTCACCAGCAACACCGCCGTCACCACCGCGCTCCTGCCCGTCATCGCCGCCGCCGCCCCGGCGCTGGGCGTGGACCCGCTCCGGCTTGCGGTGCCCGCGGCCGTCGCGGCCTCGATGGCCTTCATGCTCCCCGTCGCCACGCCCCCCAACGCGATCGTCTTCGGCTCCGGACGCATCACCATCCGCCAGATGGCCCGCGCCGGGCTCGCCCTCAACCTTGCCGGCATCGTCCTCATCACCGCCCTGACGATGCTGCTCGGGGAGCGGATCCTCGCCGTCGCCCGCTGAACGGCACGCCCGCACGAGACCGCGCCCCGCCGGGAGCCGGGGCGAGGAACGCCCGATGCCATGGCGCCGGCCCGATCAGTCCCCGTCGCGCTCACGCGAGTGGGTGAGGAGGAAGTCCTGCAGATCCGCCGGCTCGACGCGCCAGTCGAGATCCACGTCCGCCTCCCCACGGCCCGCGGCCCACGCGGCCGCGAACGTGTCCGCGTCCCCCTGCGTCACCTCGCCGTCGCCGTTGAAGTCCGAGAGCGGGCCGGCGCAGTTGATGTTGATCCGGTGGAGGTAGCAGACGGTGCGCCCGTGCTCGGGATCGGCGGCGTCGCGGGCGATGTACGCGGCGTAGATCGTCTTGCCGTCGCCCGAGACGGTGAGGTTGTGGTAGTCGCCGAGGAACAGCGGATCGTGCGGGTTGTCGCCGAGGTGGTCCACACGGATGGGGTTCGGCGTGAGCCTGGCCTGGAAGACGCTCGGCGTCGTCGTGCCGAAGCCGGTGATGCGGGCGTAGTAGACGTCCACCCACTCCTTGCTGGCGTTGACGCCGTCGCAGTCGTGACGGTTGTCGTAGAACATCAGGTTCACGCCGCCGCACTGGTCGATCGCGATCGCGGGGACGAACTGGTCGGCGCCGTCGTCGCCGCCAGTGATGCCGAGCAGGGCATCGGTCAGGTGCAGAAACTCAGAGTTGCTGGGTCCGGGAAAACTGATGTTAGTGTCTGCGTTAAGGCTTCGAGAGATGTAGATGTCGGTATTGGTGGAGCCGGTCGCGGCACGCGCGCAGAAGGCGACGTAGACCTCGTCCGGGGTGGGGGCGTGATCCACGGCGATGCTCGGGGCGTGGTTCCGCCGGTCCACCTTGAAGGGCGTATCGCCGGAGCCCGTCACCTTCGTCGTGCTCGCCTCGATCGAGGGGTCGTTGCCGATCCGGATCGGGTTGAACCCGTCGTCAGGCTGCCAGTCGATGCCATCATCCGAGTAGACAACGTACGGCCTGTTGAAGTTGTACTTGCCGCCGATCTGGGGCTTTTGGTCGCGCAGCACGGCGACAACGCGCCCGTCGCTGAGAGGGCTGGCATCGAGCACGACCGGGGCGACGCCCCAGCCCTCGTAGTCGCAGCGCGGCGGGCTTGGGACCGGCTCGACGGTGTAGTCGGTCCATGCCGCGGGCCCCGCCTGCGGGTTGGTCGAGATGCCGCTCTCGTGCTGCTGGCCCGAGCAGTTCCCTGGACGCTTCTGTCGCAGGAGGTAGGTGGTGACGGTCGGGGAGCCGCCGATGGCCAACGCGGGCTTGTCCTGGAAGTCGGAGGAATGCGTGTAGAGATTGTTGATCGTAAGGTCGCCGGGGTTCTTCCACCCGACGACCAGGCCCCCGGCGCACTCCTCGACGCTGGGCCAGGCGTCGATCTCATCGTCCTCGAACTCGGCCAGCGTCTTCGGACCGCCGCCGTCGGCCAGGCCGTCCAGGGAGACGAACCAGATCGTCCCGTCGCTGGGATGGGGCGTGACCCAAATATCGCCCCCGCCGCAATCGGCGAGCCGGTTCGGAGAGATCTGGGGCACGCCCTGGACGAACTTGACCACGGTGTAGGCGGCGAACGACGCGGTGCCGTCGAGCGCGGCGCCGGACGCCATGACGAGGACTTCGTTCTTGTTGTCCTGGCGCACGCCCACCGAGCACTCGAACCACCGCTCGTCCGCGGGCGTCATGGGCAGGGGCGAGCTCACAGTGATCGGCGCGAGCTGCGCCGAGGCGGCCGAGCCGGCTGCGCCGACCAGACCGAGCATCAAGACGCGACGGAAGTTAGGTGTGTGTGTGTGTGTGTGTGTGTTGTTCGCATGGCAACGCTCCCTCTTGATCTGTGCTCGGAGCACGTGATCGCCCCCGTTTCCATCAACAGCGACCGAGAGCCGGTTGCAGTCCCCGCGCCCCCGAGAGCCTCTCTGCCCGACCACCGGGCGGACGATTGTCCAGTGTGCCAAGGCGGGGAGCCCGTGTCAACGCCCGGCACAGGTTCCGAGAACGTCGGGCTCCGCGCGCCGAACGCCTTGATGCCCCGCGCGTCGGCCGTTCTTTGTTCCATCCCCGCGCGCTGGAAGGTATGCTGGCGCCATGAGGCCCATGGCGGGATGGCTTGCGTTGACGTGGTGCGCCGGTGGGAGCGCGGCCCTGGCCCAGCCGCAGTACACCTGGCGGGCGGTCGATCTGCACCCGCCCGAGGCGTATCTCTCCGAGGCATACGGAGTCTCGCTGACAGGGATCTCCGGCAACCCACAGTTCCCCGGCGAGCCGCAGATATCCGGCGCAACACTCTGGGGAGCTGCCTACGGGTCGGCGCTCGAGACCCTGCTGAACGCCGGAGATACTCCGTACCAGCCGGTCGTCTGGGGCGCGGACTCACTAACTCAGTGCGGCTACGACGCGGATGACTGGGCTCACGCCGCACTTTGGTTCGGGACTTGCGACAGCATGGTGGATCTGCATCCCGGCCCGCCCTACCTCACGTCCGAAGTCATGGACGTGAGAGGCGGGATGGCGGCGGGCAACGCCGGCGTCGGCGGCAAGCGTCACGCCATCGCGTGGCTTGCGCAGCAGCCGGTTGAGTTCGCCGATCTCCACCCTGACGGGGCGAGCAATTCCTATGCGTACGCCACCGACGGCGATCGCCAGGGCGGTTCCGCTTATATGCTGGACTTCGGGGGAGCCCAGGCGGTCGTGTGGGACGACACCCCCCAGAGCATGGTGGTGATGCACCCGCCCGGCTACGGCTATTCGATCATCCATGCGATGGCGCCGGGCGCCCAAGTCGGCTCGGGCCTCGTCCGCATCGCGGACGGGCGCCTCAAAGAACGCGCGCTGCTCTGGCACGACACCCCCGAGAGCTGGCTCGACATGCACCCCTCCTTCCACCCCGGGGCCAACAGCTACATGTTCGGCACCACCGGCGACATGCACGTCGGGCGCTCGAACGGGCGCGCCGGCATCTGGTTCGGAGACGACCCCGAGAGCTTCCTTGACCTGCACCAGTTCGTGCCGGGCGACCCCGGCGGCTCCAACGCCGACGACATCGACGTGTACGACGGGCGGGTCTACATCGCGGGACGCGCGACGTTCGTCCGCCCCCACGCCATGATGTGGATCGGGACCCCCGTGGACGGTCTGGACGGCGGCGACGGGTCGGGCCCGTCGGCCCCGCGGCGCACCCCCACGCCCCGCCCCTGACCGGCGCGGCCCCCACGCCGCAGGCCGGCCCCGCGCCTCGGCGCGCCGAGCCGGGCGCTCGCCCCCCGGGGCCTACACTTGCCTCCCACCCGCCCCGGCGAGGCCCCCTCCATGTCGTCCCAGGCGCCCAGGTCTTTCCTGAAGCATTCGTCGATCCTCCTCCGGATCCTGCTCGGGCTGGCCGTGCTGGCGCTGGGCGCGGGGATCGTCCGCGCGCTGGTCGTCACCAGGCCCGAGCCGCCGATCAGGCCCGTCAGCACGAACTCGCTCCTGGTCGGCACCGTGCCCGCCACGAGCATGGACATCCCCCGCCAGTGGCGCGGCTACGGCACGGCCCGCTCGATGAACGCCGTCGACGTGGCCGCGGAGGTCGCCGGGAGAGTGGTCGAACGTCCCAGCGCGATCGAGCCGGGCATGCCCGTCGAGGCCGGGGCGCTGCTCGCGCGGCTGGAGAGCACCGACTACCTCGCGCGCGTGCGCGCGGCGCAGGAGGCGATCGTCCAGGCGTCGGCCGATCTCGACGCCCTCGACGTGGACGAGGCCTCGTGGGAGGAGCAGCTCCGCCTGGTCGAGGAGCAGGTGGTGATCGAGCGCCGCGAGCTGCAGCAGGCGCTGGCGGCGCTGGAGAGCGGCGCGGCCACCTCGTCGGAGATCGACCGGCGCACGAAGGCGCTCCGCATCCTCGAGGCGCAGGCGTCGCGCACCCGCCAGGAGCTGGGGCGCGTGCCGGCGAGCCGCCAGGCCCTCCAGGCGACGCTCGCCCGGCTGCGGGCCGAGGCGGAGGTGGCCGAGGAGAACCTCAGGCGCACCACCATCACCAGCCCGATCGAGGGCGTGCTCCAGCGGGTCGACGTCGAGGCGGGCGAGCTGCTCACGCCCGGCTCGCCCGTGGCGAGAATCGTCGACCTCTCGCGCGTCGAGGTCCCGCTGCGGATCCCCTCCTCGGCGTTGGGCGACGTCGCGGTGGGTGACGGGGTCTCGCTCCGGCCCGACGCGCCGAGCACGCGCGAGTGGTCCGGGGCGATCAGCCGCATCGCCCCCGAGGCCGATCAGGCGACGCGCACCCTCACCGTCTTCGTCGAGGTGCGACAGGACCCCGGCGCGTTCCGGGAGGGGCCGGCGGAGAGCCCCCTGCTGCTCCCGGGTGAGTTCGTGGTGGGCACGATCGTCGGCGCTCCGGAGCGGGGCCGGACCGTCGTGCCCCGGCGCGCCGTGCAGGAGGGGGCGCTCTTCATCGCCGAGGCCGGCGGCCAGGGCGTGTGGATCGCGCGGCGGGTGCCCGTCGACGTGCTCTTCCACGCCGGCGGCGAGTTCCCGCGGATCGACCCGATCGAGCGGCAGTGGGCGGTGCTCGAGACCTCCCTCCCCGAGGGCGTCCCCGTCATCGTCACCAACCTCGACGACCTCACCGACGGCGCGTTCGTCGAGCAGCGCGCCCGGGCGACGGCGGAGGAACGCCCGTGAGCCTCCCCGCCTTCGGCGTCCGCAAGCCGGTGGTCGCCAACCTGCTCATGTTCGCCCTGCTCGTGGGCGGCGTGCTCTTCGGCGCGGGCATCCGGCGGGAGTTCTTCCCCGAGATCGACCCGACCATGGTGCTCATCAGCGCCCCCTACCCCGGGGCCGCGCCGGACGAGGTCGAGCGGGCCCTGGCGTCCAAGATCGAGGACCAGCTCCGCGACCTGCGCGACGTGAAGGAGATCACCTCGACCGTGACCGAGGGGGCGGCCGTGGTGCGCGTCGAGTTCGAGCCGGAGAAGGACATCGACGTCGCCGTGGCCGACGTGAAGCGCGAGATCGACGCGCTGCAGGACCTCCCCGACGCCGCCGAGCGCATCATCGTGCAGAAGCTCGAGCCGAACCTGCCCGCGATCGCGCTCTCCCTCTACGGCGACGCCGACGAGCGGACGATGAAGCTCGCCATCCGCGCGATCCGCGACGATCTCCGCACCCTCCCCGGCATGGGGGAGATCGTGGTCAGCGGGTCGCGCATCGACGAGATCTCGGTGGAGGTCCGCCCGGAGGCGGCGCTCAAGCACCGCCTGAGCCTGCCCGAGGTGTCCGGGCGCATCCGCGCCGCGATGATCGAGACGCCCGGCGGGGCCGTGCGATCGCCCACGGCGAACGTCGGCGTGCGCACGCCCGGCGCCGAGGAGCGTGCCGACGCCGTCGAGCAGGTCGTGGTGAAGGCGGGCGAGGGGGGGCAGGTCGTGCGCGTCGGCGACATCGCGGAGGTCGAGCGCGGCTTCATGGACGTGGACGTGCGCACCCGCCTCAACGGCAAGCCCGCCGTGAGCCTCACCGTCTACAAGGTCGGTAAGCAGGACGCGGTGCTCATGGCCGATCTCGTGAAGGCGTACGGCGCCGGGCTGCAGGGGACCGAGGTCGGCCGGTCGTGGTCGGAGCGGCTCCGCGCGGTGTTCGCGCCGTCGACCAGCAAGTCCGCCCGTGAGCGGGCCTACGAGCTGGGGGCGGCGCGCCGGGCCGCCGGCGTGCTGCCCGGCGAGGTCGCCATCACGACCGACCTGGCCCGCTTCATCGTCGGCCGGCTGGAGCTGCTCACCCGCAACGCGCTCCAGGGGGCGGCGCTCGTCTTCCTCACGCTCTTCCTCTTCCTCAGCTGGCGCGTCTCGTTCTGGGTCCTCACCGGCATGGTGATCGCCCTCATGGGCACCCTGATCATGATGCGCCTCACCGGCATCACCCTCAACCTGCTCACGATGTTCGGCCTCATCATCGTCGTCGGCATCCTCGTGGACGACGCGATCGTCGTCGCCGAGAACATCGTCGCCCGGCACGAGCGCGGCGAGCGCCCGGACAGGGCCGCCATCCGCGGCGCCAACCAGGTCGCCTGGCCCGTCGTCGGCACCGTCCTCACCACGATCTTCGCCTTCTTCCCCCTCGCCCTCATCGAGGGGCGCATGGGAGACATGCTCGGCACGCTCCCGCTCGTCGTCGGGGTGGCGCTCGCGGCCTCGCTCCTCGAGTCGCTCTTCATCCTCCCCGTGCACATGACCCACTCGCTCCAGGCCGCCGACCGGCGAGAGGCCTCGCACCGGCAGAGCCGCGTCGAGCGCCTCGAGCGCAGGTTCGACAGCGCCCGGGACCACGTTTTTGCGCGCCTCCTCCTCCCTGCGTACAGCTCGCTCCTGCGGATCGCGCTGCGGCACCGCTACATCGCCCTTGCCGTCGCGATCGCGTCGATCATGGCCTCGCTGGGCATGGTGCTCGGCGGGCGCGTGGGCTACGCGTTCCTCACAAGCTCGGACGCCGAGACGATCAACGCCGAGCTGCGCATGCCCGTGGGCACGCCGGCCAGCATCACCGACGAGTACGTCCGGCGGATCGAGCGGGCCTGCGCCGACATCTCCGAGATCAGGAGCGTCTTCTCGATCGTGGGCGCCGTCTCGAGCCTCGAGGGCGACGCCGCGAGCGAGGCGCCCCACCTCGCCCAGATCATCCTCGAACTGACGCCCGTCGAGGAGCGCACCGCCAGGGGTCAGGACTCCTCCGACCGGGTCCTCGTCCGCCTGCGCGAGGCCCTGGAGGGCCGGCTCGTCGGCATCAAGAGCTTTCGGCTCGAGGAGGTGCAGGGCGGCGGGAGCGGCCCACCCATCAGCCTCGGGGTCGTCGGCTCCAACGCCCGCGCCATCGAGGCGGCCGCCGCCGAGATCCAGGCCATGCTCGGGCGCTACGACGGCGTCTACGACATCGCCGACGACGCGGACGCTGGGCAGACCGAGCTCCGCTTCCATCTGCGCGAGGGGGCGAGCGAGCTGGGGTTCACGGTGGCCAATGTCGCCGAGCAGGTGCGCGGGGCCGTGTTCGGGGTCGAGGCCTTCACCTTCGCGGGCGACGAGGAGGACGTGGACGTGCGCGTCCGCTACCCCGCGGGCTTCCGGCGCGACCTCGGCTCCCTCGAGACGATGCACATCTTCACCCCCTCCGGCGACCCGGTGCCGCTCCCCGAGGTCGTCCGCGTCGACCAGGCCCGCTCCTACGCCACCGTGCGCCGGATCAACGGCGACCGCGCCGTCACCGTCACCGCCGACGTCAACACCCGCATGGTCAGCCCCGAGGCGATCACCTCCGAGATCCTCTCCCGGCGCGCGGAGATCGAGGCCCGCCACCCCGGCGTGCGCATCGTCGAGCGGGGCCGCTCCAAGGACCAGAAGGAGAGCTTCGCCTCGATGCCGTTGGGCTTCCTGACGGCGATCGGGCTCATCTACCTGTGCCTCGCCTGGCTCTTCCAGAGCTACACCCAGCCGCTCATCGTGCTGATGGCCGTTCCGTTCGCGATCATCGGCGTCATCTGGGGCCACTTTTTGCTCGACTTCCGCCTCACCTTCCTCTCCATGATCGGCTTCATCGCCCTCAGCGGCATCGTCGTCAACGACTCGCTCATCTTCGTCCAGTTCTTCAACCACATGCGGGGCGCGGGGCTCAACACCTACGCCGCGTGCATCGCCACCGGCCGGGCCCGCCTCCGCGCCATCCTGCTCACCACCATCACCACGGTCTGCGGCCTGCTGCCGATGCTCCTGGAGCAGTCCTTCCAGGCCCGCTTCCTCATCCCCATGGCGATCACCATCAGCTTCGGGCTCGTCTCCTCCACGCTCCTCGTGCTCGTGCTCCTGCCTTCCCTGCTCATGATCGTGGCGGATATCAGGCGGCTCGGCGCCATGCTCTGGCGCGGCGAATACATCCCCGCCGAGCCCGTCACCGAGCCCGAGGACATCGACGCCTTCGCCGAGATGGAGGCGGAGGCGTACACGGCGTGATCGCCCGGGCCGCACGGGCGCTCAGCCGCACGCCGGGCGCGCCGCGCCTTCAACGCGACAGCGTGGTGTATCCCTGCATCTCGCCGCGGCGCAGGTCGATCCGCACCCGGGCCCCCGCCTGGCTCAGCGCCGAGACGAACTCCTCCACCGTCCCCACGCGCCGACGATCGACCGCGACGATCAGGTCGCCCCGCACCAGGCCGGCCTGCGCCGCGAGGCTGCCGGGGTCCACCTGCACAACGTACACGCCCTGTCCCTCCGTTCCGGCGCCGAGGTCGAGCACCTGCTCCGTCGCCGTGATCACCGCCAGCCCGAGCGAGCGGATCTCGCGCCCGCCGAACGTCTGCAGCTCCGCCTCGGTCAGCGAGCCGAGCTTCGCCTGCATCTCGATCGGCTTGCCGTCGCGCTCGACAATCATCGTCGCCTCGCTGCCGGGCGGCGAGAACTGGATGGAGCGCCACAGCTGGTTCACGTCGTCCACGGACCGGCCCTGGAATCGCAGGATCCGGTCGCCCGCGCGCAGGCCCGCCAGCGCCGCCGGGCTCCCCTCCACGACCTGCTCCACCGTCACTTCCTCGTCGCCGCTCAGGCGCACGCCCAGGTACCCGAAGTCCGTCCGCCCGCCGCCGCGGATGTTGGCGTACACCGCCTGCGCGAGGCGCTCGGGGATGGAGAATCCCAGACCGACCGAGCCGCCGCTGGGGCTGAAGATCGCCGAGTTGATCCCCACGACCTCCCCGTCGAGGTTGATGAGCGGCCCGCCCGAGTTGCCCCGGTTGATCGCGGCGTCGGTCTGGATGAACTGCTCGGCGTCCTTGAACTCGTCGCTGATGATGCCCAGGCCGCGCCCCTTCGCGCTGACGATCCCGGCGGTCACCGTCTGGTCGAACCCGAAGGGGCTGCCGACCGCGAGCACCCACTCGCCGACCTCGAGCGCGTCGGAGTCGCCGAACTCCGCCGCCTTGAGCCCATCCGCCTCGATCTTGATCACGGCCAGGTCGCGCAGCTCGTCGCCGCCGACGACCTCGGCGCTCACCGTGCGTCCGTCGTAGAGCTTCACGGCCAGGCGCGTGGCCCCGGCGACGACGTGGTTGTTGGTCAGGATGTACCCGTCGTCGCTCACGATCACGCCCGAGCCCAGGCCCGAGGCCTGCTGCCGGAACTGCCGCCCGAAGAAGTCCCGCCCGATGCGCTCCGACTGCGTCGTGATGTGCACCACGGAGGGCTCGACCCGCTCCGCCGCGCTGTGGAACGCCCGCGAGAGACTCCTCGCGTAATGCAGATCGTCCTCCGACGCCGGGGCAAGCCGCTCGGGCTGGGTGAGCGCCGGCGTCCCCGTCACGATCTCGGTCTGCGCGCCGACAAGCGAGGGTCCGATCACCGCCGCCCCGGCGCACGCCGCCAGCCCGGCCGCCGCGAGGGCGATCCGCTGCATGCTCGTCCTTCGACGCATCGTTCACTCCTTTGCCCGCTACAAGCCGTATTCCGCCCAGCTTGTGGAGGTCTCACCCACACGAACGCGCTCGAGGACCAGATCGCGAGGGAGGACGTACCGCTCCCCGGTGCGGTCGACCAGCTCGCGACCGGCCTCGATCTCTCCCCTCAGGTGCTCGAAGATGCGCCTGGCCAGCACTTCCGTCGTGGGGTCCTCCCCCTCGAAGACCACCACCCGCTCCTTCAGCTCCGCCTGGAGGCTCGCCAGCAGCGGGTCCGCCGCGTTCACCACGAGCGCGTGGTCAAACCGGTCAAGCAGGTCCATGAGGGCGAGCTTGATCGCCTTGAAATCGCACACCATGTCATTCCGGTCAAGGCTTTCCCTGGAGACGACCACCTCGACGCGGCGGGTGTGCCCGTGCGGGTAGCGGCACCGGCCCGGGTGCTTGAGCAGCATGTGCCCGCTCTCGATCTCGAACGCCTTGCAGACCCGGTACCTCATCGCCCCAAGGGTATGGAAGGCCCGGCTGCAACGCCGCTTCCCTGCCGGAAACCGACCGTTGCCCTCAGTCAGCCTCGAGCGGCCGGGGCGCGGGCACGACCGTGTGATTCCGGCGCGGCGCGCCGGGCGGCCAGCGCAGCCCGACCCCGTCGGCCGTCGTGGCGCGGATGAAGTACTCGATCGTGGAACCGCTGGCCGGCGGGAGCGTCGCCTCGTAGACGGCTCGGCCGGCGTGGGTGAGCGGGACAGCGAGGAACTCCCCCTCACCCATCTGCCGCCAGAGAAGCTCGGCGGAGGCGGCAGGCCGGTCATCGAGCAGGATGACGCGCAGGGCCAGCGCCTCCCCCTCGACGGCGTCGGCGCGGGCGGTGGGCACGATGATCCTGGGCTCGCCGCGGAATTCGGGCGAGGGATGCGCGTCGGGCGGGAGCGGGCCGAGGATCTCCTCGAGCAGCGCGTCGTGGAGCGACAGGAACGACCGGCCCCGACGCACGTGCTGCTCGAGGTTGGCGATGGTGCCCAGCTCGCCGGGCGTGGAGACGATCGCCAGGTGGAGCGTCATGAGCCGCTCCCAGAGGCGGGCCAGCTCGAGACGGGCGGGCATCGCCTCGTCGGCGGCGATGGCTCTCCTCGCGCCGCCGTCGGGCGCGCCCGCGATGCGCTCGACCGCCGCGTCGAGCCGGCCCCGCGCGCAGCCGATCTCGCCCGCGGCCCGCAGGGCGCGGAACGAGTTGAGCCAGTAGTCGAACCGCTCCAGGTTTGCCTCGCCCACGACGCGGTCTCGCAGCGACTCCATCTCCTCCACGAACGCGTAGCGCTCGCGCTCGACGCGCCACGGCTCGCGGCTGACCTTGATGCCGCCCGGGCCGTGGTCCCAATCGGACGGCCGCGGCAGGTTCGACGCGCGTCCGCGCCACTCCCGCGGCGAGCCGTCCAGACGGGTGAACATCGCCGCCAGCGCGGGCGCGGCCGCGTCGCCGAACTGTGCCCTCGCCCAGTCCTCGTAGAAGTCCGAGGCAGGCAGGTCGCGCGGGCGGGCGAGCAGAGAGGCGAACGACCCGATCGCGGGCAGGTCCGCCTCGTACGCACCGAAGGCGCCGCCGCCGCAGTTGATCCTGCGGACGACCGGCGGGCGCAGCCCCTCTCCCGCATCGGCCGAGCGCACCACGATGCCCGCGATGAACGGGAACTCCACCTCGCGGGTGAACTCGACGAGCAGCCCCCTGTCGCCGACCTCGACGCCCGTGAACCGCAGGTCGAGCGGCGCATCGGCGCCCACTCGCGCGAAGACGTCGAGCCCCTGCACGAGCTGTTCGCCCTGGAGCTTCACGCCGAAGACCCGCTTGCCGATCTCGCGGTGGTGCACCTCGCAGAACTTGAGCGTGACGTCGTATCTCCCCGCGGGGACGTCGACGCGGTAGGCGTCCACGTTCCAGCGGCACGTCTGATAGACCCGGTCCTCATCGGTCGCGGCGATGTCGCTCGCGGGATAGTCCGCGACGGCGCCGCCCACGTGCACGTCGGTGATCGCCGGCTCGGGCGCCGGGAGCTCGCGGCCCAGGTCCGGGTTCCAGCCCGACTGATCCCACGCCGCGCCGGCCAGCGCCGCCACGTTCGGCCCGATCGCCCGCGTGCGCCAGTGGATCCCTATCAGCCCGTCGCACCCGTACGCGAGCGCGTCGGCGGCGTCGCGGCGCATGCGCCCGGCCCACAGCTGGGGGATGATCAGCGCGGGGTCGTCCTCCATCCATGGGATGGCCCACGCGGGGCGGCCATCCACGCGCGCGAAGCCCGGCTCGACGGGGTCGAAGCCCACGTCGCGGTTGATGCAGCTGAGCGCGACTTCGGGCGGCAGCTCGCGGTCGAAGAGCGCACGGTTGCCGGGGGGCCCGAGCACCCAGCCGCAGGTCGCGAGACCGAAGGGATCGCCGACGCGTTCGAGGGCCTCCGACGCGAGGTGGATGTCGGCGATCGTCGCGGCGCTCTCGGCGTCGCTCGCGCCGCGCCAGGTCCAGTCCTCCGGGGTCCAGAGCCAATACCAATCGATCGGCGCGACGCGCTGGAGGCGCGTGAACATGCCCGCGTAGAGAGCTCGAACGGTCCGCGGATCGTCGGGGTCCATCCCCAAC
Source organism: uncultured Phycisphaeraceae bacterium (assembly GCA_964435785.1). Classification (GTDB taxonomy): domain Bacteria; phylum Planctomycetota; class Phycisphaerae; order Phycisphaerales; family UBA1924; genus PNC22. The sequence goes on from CAYTAH010000014.1 coordinate 24,932, forward strand.
GACGCGACGCGCTCGCGCACGGCCGCGGGGATCGTGAGCGGCGTCTCGGTGCCGACGCACACCCGCACGCCGCGCGAGTGGGCGTGCTCGACGACCGCGCCCAGCAGGCGCCCGGCCCGGTTGAAGACCTCGTTGCACCCTTCGGGCGCGGCGGGCACGGGGCGGTGGCCCTCGGTGACCGCGGGACCGAACTCATCCCCGGCGAACAGGAGCGACGCGCCCGCCGCGAACTCGCTCGTGGGAACATCGGCGTATCCCCACGCCCCGCCGCGGGTGCTCGCCCATCGGCTCGGCGAGCTGAACTCCACCGAGCCATCGGGGGCGATGTCGCGCTCGAGGCCGATCCAAACGAGTGGCTCGGGTCCGGCGTGCCCCTCGGGGTAGCAGTGGAGGCCGAGGAAGTTCATCCGGAGCTTGGCGAGCTGGGAGAGGTGCAGCCGGTAGTCGTCCCCGCTCCACCAGTCGGGCCCCTCGGGGAAGTCGTGGAAGGGCTGGATGCCGCGGAGCGCGAAGAGCGGAGCCATCGACTCGTCGATATCCGGGAGCACGAACGTCCCGGTGCGCTCGTCGGGGACGATGTCGCCCTCGAGGGCGAACCGCACGCCGAGGTGCTCGGCGAAGCGGTAGGCCCCGTAGAGGGTGGCGGCCGGGCTGCCTCCGGCGATGCGCAGCGTGCGGGCGCCGTCTCGCGCGGAGGTCCTGAGGGAGAAGGCGTCCAGGGCGTGGGCGTCGGGATCGGTCGCGAGCACGAGGGCGTCGCCCTCCGGCGGCCGGGCGGTATCGATCTCGAAGAGCCGCCCGGTGCGGAGGTAGAGGTAGCGCTGGACCTCGCGCGCGGCGAGGATCTCGAGCGGCTGTGCGCCGGGGGCATGGATGATCACAAGGTCCTCCGCCGTTCGCGCCGGCGCGGCGCCCGCCACGGTGAGCAAGGTCGCGCCCAGCGCCCAGATCCCGATCGGAGTCGCCATCGCTGGCTCCCATTCTGTCCCGCGCCGGCGCGGCGGGCGCGGCACGGGGTCATCGGTACTTCGCCGCCTCCTCGGGCCTCCCCGCGGCCTCGTAAGCCTGCGCGAGCCGCTCGCGGATGGCGGGCTTGGTCGCTTCGTCGGCGGCTTCGAGGGTGGCGCCGAGCTCGGCGATGGCCTCGTCGCGGCGCCCGAGGTCGGCGAGGCAGGCGGCGAGCTCGAGGCGCATGCCGATCATCCGCGGGTCGCCCGGCGTCATGGTCGCGGTGCGCAGCTCGATGGCTTCGCGCAGGAGTGGCTCAGCCTCCGCGTTCGCGGCGCGGGCGCGCTTGAGCATGGCGTAGGCGAAGATCGTCGAAGCGCGGCTGGGGTGGGTGGGCCCGACGGCGACCTCGAGAAGGCGCAGTGCGCGGGTGTAGAGCGGCTCGGCACGGTCGAGATCTCCCCTCGTGTGGACGAGCACGGCGAGGTTGCTGAGGGACTGGGCGGTGAGCGCGTGGGCCTCGCCGAGCGATTGCTCGCGGATGGCCAGGGACTCGGTCACGAGCTCCTCGGCCCCGGCGAGGTCGCCGTTGAGGCGGAGCACGTTGCCCAGGTTGTTGAGCGTCTCGGCGACGGCGATATCCTCCGGCCCGAGCGCCTCGCGCCGGATCTCGAGCGCCTGGCGCAGCGTCGTTTCCGCCTCGTCGAGACGGTCGGACGCGCGCAGGACGGCGCCGAGGTTGTTGAGCGTGCGTCCGACGCCCTCGCTGCGCGGCCCCCCCCACGCCACCTCGTGCTCGAGCGCCTCGCGCACCAGGGCCTCGGCCTCCTCCAGCTCGCCGGTGTGGTAGAGCAGGGTGCCCATGTCGTTGAGCCGGTCGTGCAGGTGCGTGGTGACGGCGGGGTGTTGCCGGGCGATCTCGAGCGCCTGGCGGAGCAGCGGCTCGGCTTCCTCGTAGACCCCCAGGCTGGTGTAGGCCGAGCCGATGGCGCCGAGCGCCGAGGAGAGGACGACCGGGTGATCGCGCAGGTCGTCTCTGGCGCGCTCCGCGGCCCCCTCCAGCAGCTCGCGGACGGTCACGTCGTGCCCCGAGCCGGAGTACGCATTGGCCGATTGGAGGATCGACTGAAGGAATGCGTTGACCTCATCGGCCTCGCGGTGCGCGACGATGGCGGCGTCGCGCTGCGCCCTGGCGATCCGCCACTGCCACGTCACGCCGACGGCCCCGGCGATCAGCGCCAGGGCGACGGCCGCGGCGGCGATGACGCCGATGGCGTTGCGTCGGACGAACTTCGCGGCGCGGTAGCCGAACGTGTTCGGGCGCGCGATGACGGGGTGCCCGTCGAGGTGCCGCCGCAGGTCGGCGGCGAGCTGCTCGGCGGATGCGTAGCGGCGGTCGGGCTCTTTGCGCATCGCCATGAGGACGATGTTGTCGAGGTCGCCGCGGAGCCTGCGGGGGAGGTCCTCGCCGGGTGGGGCGTTGCCGGTGCGCGTCTTGCTCGCGGTGAGGGCGGGGGGCGGCGGGTCCACCTCGCAGACGACGCGGCGCACCTCCTCCTGGGCGCCGGTGGTGAAGCGGTAGGGCGCCTCGCCGGTGAGCAGGTTGTAGAGCACGACGCCGAGCGAATAGACGTCGCTGGCGGTCGAGACCGGCAGCCCGAGCACCTGCTCGGGGCTGGCGTAGCCGGGCGTGAGCATCCGCCGCTCGCTGGCCGTGACGTCGGGCCGGTCGTCGTCGGCGCCGAGCACCTTGGCGATGCCGAAGTCGAGGAGCTTGGGGGTGCCGTCGGCGGTGACGAGGATGTTGCCGGGCTTGAGGTCGCGGTGCACGACGAGGTTCTGGTGCGCGTAGTGCACCGCGGCGCAGACGGTACAGAAGAGCCGCAGGCGCTTCTCCACGCTCAGCGAGTGCTCGGCGCAGTAGCGGTCGATGGGGAGGCCGTCCACATACTCCATCGCGAGGTAGGGGCGCCCGTCGGGCGTGACGCCGCCGTCGACGAGGGCGGCGATGTTGGGGTGCTGGAGGTGAGCGAGGAGCTGGCGCTCGCGCCGGAAGCGGTGGACGATGTCCTCGGTGTCGAGGCCGCGCTTGACGATCTTGACCGCGACGCGCTGCTCGAACTGCCCGTCGGCGCGCGAGGCGAGATACACGGCGCCCATGCCGCCGAGGCCGATGCGGGATTGGATGACGAACGGCCCCAGGCGCACGCCGATCGCGGGGTCGGGGCCCTCACCGTCGGGGGCGTCGAGGGCGCTGAGCGCGTCGAACGAGGCGCCGAGGGCGGGCTGCTCGAGGAAGCCCTCCGGCGGGCTCCCGCCCTCGAGCAGCGAGCGGACGACCCGGCGTACTTCCTCGTCGGCGCTCCGTCGGGACAGCTCCTCCATGCGCCTCGCGGCGGGCGTGCCGGCGAGCTCGAAGTAGAGCTCCTTGGCCCTCGCCCAGGTCTCAGGCGTCACCGTTCTCTCCCTCGCCGAGCTTGCCGTGGAGCCAGACCCGGGCCAGCTCCCACTCGCGGGCGGCCGTGGCCGCGGAAACCCCCAAAGCTTCGGCGGCCTGCGCGACGGTCAGGCCGGCGAAGAAGCGGAGCTCGACGAGCCGGGCCATGCGGGGGTCGAGTGCGCCGAGCTGGACGAGGGCGTCGTCGAGGGCGAGCAGGTCGAGGGGCGAGGCGCCGCCGGCCTCCCGCTCCTCGAGCGCGACACGCTGCCACCCGCCGCCGCGCTTCGCGCGGCCCTTCGCGCGCGCGTGGTCCACGAGGATGCGCCGGATGGCCGTGGCCGCGGCCCCGAAGAAGTGGCCCCTGCCCTCCCACGCCTGGTCGGTCGGCCCGACGAGGCGCATGTAGGCCTCGTGCACGAGGGCGGTGGGCTGGAGCGTGTGCGAGGCGCGCTCCTTGGCGAGCAGCCCGCCCGCGAGGCGGCGCAGCTCGTCGTAGACCAGGGGGAACAGCTCGTCGGTGGCGGCCTGCTCGCCCCGGCCGGCACGCTGGAGCAGTTCGGTCACGTGCCCCCGGGGGGGTTGGTCGCGCGGCCCGGCGTTGGAGATTTCGCCTGAACTCATGCGAGACCCGGCGCGCGGTTGGCGCATGTCATCCGGCTGGAATGCGGGGCGCGAACAGCATTGGCGTTCGTCGCGGCAGCGCCGCGCCGGGTCGCCACCGCACCGCGCTCCGCCCGGCCGCAGGGTGTTTGTCTCCCGCGGTGCGACCGGGACCCTCCCGGCCGGCACACGCAACATTGTACAGGAGTGGGTTAGGCAAAATGACCAGCTTTGTGCAAGTGTGCAGCGACTCTGGCCAGCGTTGGCCAATGCGGCCCCTGTAAATGCACGCAGTGGGTCGGGACGGTTGGCACCTGAGTTGCATCGGCGCTCGGGCGGCCCGGCCGGAGGGTCCTCTGCACCAGCTCGGCGGTTTCACGGCGGAGCCGGGAGTTTCCCGGTTCCGGGCACGATGGCCCTGCGCGCCGTCGCGGGCAGAAACGGAGATAACAATGCGATATAGCGTCACGTTCCTGCTTGCCGCCGCGTCGGCCGTTCCCGCGTGGGCGCAGACCATCACGGGCGCGAGCCCCTCGGCGGCGGAGCGGTCGGCCCGCGTGGTGGTGAAGGGCTCGGGTTTCGGCTTCGTCCGAGGGGACGCGGAACTGCTCATCGACGGGGTCACGGCGGTCGTGACGCGCTGGTCGGACTCGAAGATCAGGGCGCACGTCGCGCAGGCCACGCCGCTCGGCCCGGCGGAGGTGCGCTCCCACGGGGCGGACGGCGCCGTCTCGCGCGACGGTCGCACGCTCTACCTCACGATTTCAGGGAGCAACTACTTCGAAGATCCGTACTCCTATCTCTACGCGATCGACATGACCGAGGGCGGCCGGTGTCCGGACGACTTCGACGGCGACGGGACGGTGAACACGCTCGATGTGCTGGCTTCCTGAACGCCTGGAGTTCAGGATGCTGATCGGATGAACGTTCGTTCACTCTCCCGGCGAGCGCCCTGGGCCGCGAGCCCCGGGCGCCGCCGGGAGAGCCGGTGGACGGAGATCCCCGGCCGGGGTCTTGGGGATTTCAGCGTCGGCCGAGAGGATCGTGAGAGTCGGCCGGCGCGGAGAGCGCATGACTTCGGGGGGCGGCGCGAGAACCGAGAGTTGGCCGGCGGCCGGGGCGTGCGCCCGGCGCGCGGATCGAACGCGGAAGGAGCAGAGGCGTGGTTACCGGATTCATGCGGAGCGGCGTGCCCCTGGCGGTCTCGCTCTCGGCGTGCGCGGCCTGGGGCCAGCTCGAGGCCGACTGGATGCGGCACTACGACGGCCCCACCCGTCGCATGGACGAGTGTTATTCGGTCGCCGCCGGCCCGGGGAGGACCGTCTCCGTGACCGGGCGTTCCGACGGCATCGGTTCGGGGTTCGACTTCGCGACGGTCCGGTATGACGCGGCGGGGAACGTCCTGTGGACGGCGCGGTACGACGGGCCGGAGGGGGAGATCGACGAGGGCTGGTTCGTCGGGGTGGACGACGCGGGGAACACGTACGTGTGCGGGGTCTCTTGGGGGGGGCTCCGCACGGACGGGAGCGACTGGGATTACGTGACGATCAAGTACGGCCCGGGGGGCGAGGTTCTGTGGACGGAACGGTACAACGGCCCGGGCAACTGGTCCGATCTCCCGCAGGCGATGGTCGTGGACGGGGCCGGCAACGTGTACATCGCCGGCTTCTCGTTCAAGGAGCCCGACCCCTTCGACCGGTATGCGACGCACTTCCACGTCCTCAAGTACGCGACCGACGGCTCCGTCGCGTGGCAGCACCTGATCGATCCCAATCCGCAGCACTTCGGCGCCGGAGCGCGGGACATCGCCATCGACGCGGCGGGGAACGTGTACGCCACGGGCCTCTACAACAGCGGGGACGGCTTCAACAACAACGACGATTTCGTGACGGTGAAGGTCGACGCGTCGGGGCAGATCGTCTACGTCGAGGGGTTCAACTCGGGAGGGTTCAACGAGGGGCTGGATGACGGCAAGGTCGTGACGGCGGACGCGGCGGGGAACGCGTACGTGTCGGGACAGACATACGCGGACGACGGCGGGAACCGCACGTGGGACACGACCACCCTCAAGTACGGCCCCGCCGGCGAGCTGCTCTGGGTCGAGGTCTTCCCGCTCGAGAGGCCCGACGGCCCTCGCGATATCGAGGTGGACGCCGACGGCAATGTCTACGTCGGGGGCGGGTGGGACGCCCCGCTCGACAGCGACGGGCTCCTGCTGTCCTACGGGCCCGGGGGGGCGCTGCGCTGGAGCCAGATCTATGACGGCGAGAGCTTCTTCGACGAGCAGGGCGTCTGGGGCGTCGAGATCGCGTCCGACGGGACGGTGTGCGTGCTCCTGGATTGGCAGTACGACGACGACGCGGGCTACGACGTGACGCTGATCAGGCACGCGCCGGACGGGTCGCTGCTGGAGCAGTCGCGCTTCGACTCGGGGAGCACCAGCGACCTGACGTGGGATCTGGAGATCGACGGCAACGACACGCTGTACGTGGCGGCGCAGTCGGCTTTCCAGCTGACGAGCTGGGACTACACCGTGGTGAAGGTCCCGACGCGGGACGCGTGCATCGCGGACTTCAACGGCGACGGGGCGGTGAACACGCAGGACGTGCTGGCGTTCCTGAACGCGTGGAACTCCGGCGATCCGCGGGCGGACATCAACGGGGACGGGGCGATCAACACCCAGGACGTCCTCGCGTATCTCAACCTCTGGAACACGGGCTGCTGAGCAACCAGTCGCGTGAAGGGCGGGCACCTCAATCGCCGCGAACGGGCGGCGCCGTCAGGGAGACAGCAATGCAGAGATCGATCCGGATCGCGATCCTCGCCTCGGCCACGCTCGCCGCAGGGGCGGCGGCGCAGACCGTCACGGTTGGCACGCTCTATGACGTATCCGACTTCGGCGGCCAGCGGCGGGTGTCCGACCTGCCCGGCCCGGACGGGAAGGTGTCGTTCCGCGAGGCGCTGACCGCGGCGAACAACACGCCGGGGCCGCAGACGATCGAATTCGCGATCCCGCGCGACGAGTGGTGGCTCGTGGACGACATGGCGCTGCTCCGGCTGGAGGACGGCCAGGACCCCTTCCTCGTGACCGGGGACGAGACCACCGTCGACTTCTCGACGCAGACCGATTTCACGGGAGACACGAACCCGGACGGGACGGAGGTGGGCATCTACGGCCTGCAGGCGAACGGATCGGGCACGCCGGCGATCATCGTGATGGCGAGCGACTGCGAGTTCCGGGGGCTGGGCACGGTGCACCAGCGGTCGTCATCCATCAGCGTATGGAGCGGGGACCGCCACCGGTTCGTCGGCAACGCCACCGGGCTGATCGAGCTGAGCCCCTACATGACGACCACGACGGGCAACGTGATCGGGGGCGCCGATGCGGCGGACGGCAACGATCTCGGCGGGGTGGCGATCCGTTGCGGCGCCAGCGACAACGTGATCATCGGCAACCGGATCGACAACGTCACGGTCGCGGGCCACGCCGGCTGCGCCGATCCACCATCACGCAACCGCATCGGTGGGCCGGCGCCCGAAGATCGCAACGTGATCAACGGCTTCGGGAGGATCGGGCACGAGGGCCTGCCCATCGGCGCGGGGATCAACGTCGAGCGGGCGCACGACACGCTTATCGAGGGCAACTACATCGGCGTGACCGAGGACGGGACGGCCTCGGCCGGCCAGTCCGGCCCGACGGGTGTGATGGTCGCGGACGCCGCCGGCACCACGATCCGCGGGAACCTGATCTCCGGCCTGCGCGTCGCGGGCTTCGACCACTACTTCGGCCAGCTGTTCGGTCAGGCGATTCTCGTGACGACCGTCAACGCGGATACGCTCGACACCGTCATCGAGGGAAACCTCATCGGCACCGACGCGACGGGGCAGAGCCCCATCCCCACGCTCAACGGCGTCGTGGTCAGGTCGCTGACGTACGACGACAGCGTCCGCCGGACGCGCGTCGGCGGGACCGGGCCGGGGCAGGCGAACACCATCGCCTTCACCGATCGCACCGGCGTGCTCGTCCTCGACCCGGCGATGGACGCGGAGATCTCCGGCAACTCGATCCACTCCAACGGCCAGCTCGGGATCGATCTGGGGACATGGTCGGACGGCGCCGACGGCGTCACGCAGAACGACGCCGGTGACGCGGACTTCGCGGGTGGCAACGAGCTCCAGAACTTCCCGGTGCTGACCGGGGCGGAGGTGGCGGGCGGCGGGGTCCGAGTCACCGGTGCGCTCGGCTCCCGGCCGGGGAGGGTCTACCGGGTGGAACTGTTCGCCGGCGGCGCATGCGGGCCCGGCGGGCACGGCCAGGGCGAGCGGTTCATCGGCGCGGTCGAGATCACGACCGATGGCGCGGGCGACGCGACGATCGACGCGACGTTCGATGCGCAGGTCGTGCCGGGCGAGTTCGTCACGGCGACGGCGACTGACGCCGGGACCGGCGCCACGAGCGAGTTCTCGGCCTGCGTGGAGGCGACAAGCGGCGCCTGTGCGCCGGACTTCAATGGCGACGGCGTCGTGAACACCCAGGATGTGCTGGCGTTCCTGAACGCGTGGACGGCCAGGGACCCGAAGGCGGACTTCAACGGAGACGGTGTGATCAACACACAGGACGTTCTCGCGTTCCTCAACGCGTGGACAGCAGGGTGCTGAGGCGCACACCACGCACAGCGCCGGAGAATCGACCATGACACGGCTGGACAGTCGGCGGATCCACAGCATCAACACGGCCGCGGCTCTGCTCGCCCTGCTGACCCTCGCCGGCCAGAGCGCGGGCCAGGCACAGTTCTACGAGGGCTTCGACGACAACGGGCCAACCGACAGCGGCCAGGACGGACCGGCGAACCTGATCGCCAAGGGCTGGATCTTCCGCAACCAGAGCCAGCCCGAGGGCGCGCGCAGCTGGTTCGACGGGTACACCATCGACCAATGGCCACGGCCGCAGTCCGGGCCCGGCTACCTCGCCGTGGATAGCCTCAGCACCGACTACTTCGGCGGAGATGTGAGCAACTGGGCGATCCTGCCCGCGGTGCCCGGGCAGATCGCCGGCGACGTGCTCACGTTCTACGCCGTGGATCTGGGCGGGAGCAACGTGAACCGTCTGCAGGTGCGCTACTCGCCCGGCGGCGGCACGGGCACGGGCTCGGGGCCCAGCGGCGTCGGCGACTTCACGACGGTGCTGCTCGATCTCAACCCCATCCCCGTCGGCGGGTGGAACAAGTACACGGTGGCCCTCCCGGGCTCCGGGCGCGTCGCGCTCCGCTACTTCATCGACAACGCGTGCAACTGGGCGTGCTTCGGGTCCTACACGGGCATCGACTCGCTCAGCGTCGGCGACGAGCCGCCGCCCCCGTGCAACATGCCGCCGGTGCCCGCCGCCGGGGAGACCGTCGTCTGGACGGCCGCGGAAGGGCCGTACGAGGTGTGTGAGAACATCAGCATCCCGCCGACCTCGAAGGTGATCGTCGAGCCGGGCGTGGTCGTTGACTTCGACCAGGGCACGCAGCTCGTGGTGAACGGCACGCTCGAGATCCAGGGCGAGCCGGCGGACCACGCCGTCTTCGCCTACCCCTCCGTCTTCCCGCCCATGATCCAGGTGGTCAACGGCACGGTGGACGCGCAGTACGCCGAGTTCGAGGGCCAGTTCCGCGCCGAGGACGGCGGGTCGATCACGCTCGCCGGGTGCGAGTTCCGCGGCAACGGGCTCCTCATAGGTCAGGAGCTGCCGCAGACCGCCCCGCACATCACGCTCGAGGGCTGCCTCTTCGACAACACCTACGCGACGATCAGCGACGCGCTGGTCGAGATGTACGCGAACACGTTCGTGAACGGCACGTGCTGGCTGCTCCGCGGCTACTCGATCATCGGCGACGGCAACAGCTTCACCGGCGGCGGGCGCCTCGCGATCGACCGCGAGGACGCGACGCAGCCCTTCTACGTGGACGGCGTGCACGCCAGCGGCTTCTTCGACGGCGCGCCCCTCCAGCTCAGCGGCGGCAACTTCCTCGTCGGCTCCGACGTGCAGCTCCAGAACAACCTCTACCCGGTCCGCGTGCTCGGCGGCCTGGTCCCGGGCAGCGCGGTGCCGGCGACCGGCAACTCCGTCAATGTCGTGGATGTCGGAAACGGCGGGTTCTTCGGGATGGGGCGCTGGGCCGACCTCGGCCTGGCGTACCGCCTGACAGAGCCGGGCGTGGGCGAGCCGGGAGATCTGACGGTCGATCCGGGCGTGGTGGTCGAGTCGGTCGGCGACTCGGGGATGGTGTTCTTCAGCGGCAACCGGCTGGTGGCCGACGGCACGCCCGAAGCGCCGATCACCTTCCGCAGCGTCGGGCCGTCGTGGCAGGGCCTGATCTTCCACGTCAACAGCACCGCCGGCCCGCGGCTTGAGCATTGCGCCATCGAGGACGCACGCTTCGGCGTGATCTCGACCGACAACCACCTCTACGTGGACAGCTGCGTCTTCGGGGGCAACCAGGTCGGCGCCAACTGCAACACCTACGGCTCGATCTTCTTCCGCAAGACGCTCTTCACACAGAACCAGACCGGCGTCGCGATGACCGATCTGGGCACACCGCTGCTCCTGAGCTTCACCAATCCCAACGCCTTCGAGGGCAACGGGGCCGCGATCGATGCGTTCGAGTTCGGCTCCGAAGCCGACGCCAACCTCGTCTGGTGGGGGCACGAGTCGGGGCCGCAGCACCCGCAGAACCCCGGCGGCCAGGGCGATCCGATCATCGGACCCGGCGCGGGCGGCGTGAGCATCTTCCCCTTCCTCGAGGCGCGGCCGAACTTCGCCGACACGCCCCCTGTCGTGCGCGTCGTCGAGCCGGGGCTCGCGTGGCGGGGCTCGCTCTCGACCGATCACCTGCTCGAGCAGGGATCGAGGTACGTCCTGCGTTGGGACGCGAGCGATGACGGCTCGATCGCCTCGCAGCGGATCGAGTTCTCGCCCGACGGCCACTACGACAGCCGCTACGAGGTGCTGGTGGACAACATCCCCGGCGACGCGCGCACGCGGGAGATCGTGCTCCCCGACCCGGGCTTCGCCGTGACGAATCAGCCGCAGTTCCTCCGTGTCGTCGCGGTGGATAATTCCGGGCAGGAGGCGTGGGACCAGTTTCCGCTGACCGTTCCCTCGGGCCGCCTCACCGGCGACATCGAGATCACGACCGACCTCTCTGGGCAGACCCTCTACGCCGGGCAGGAGTTCCCCGACGTGCACTGGACGGGCTCGGTCAACGACTTCCCGTCGATTCTCCCCTTCATCGTGCTCGAGTCGGACGGCTCGGCCATCCAGGGGCTCAACATCCAGGGGCACGGCGAGTTCTTCGGGGAGGTCCCCAGCATCTCGACCGACAGGGCGCGCCTGGCGATCCGCGCGAGCAACAACTCCAACGACGTCGTGTGGTTCTTCGCCGACGGCTACTTCTCGATCCGCCACGATCCGCGCCTCGGGCTCGTGCCGCCCACGGTCTGGGTGACCTCGCCGGCCGACGGCGCGAGCTTCGGCGGTGGCGGGGTGGTTCCCGTCCGCTGGACGGCCGCCGACGACGAGGCGCTGCAGACATTCGACATCCAGGCCTCCTACGACGGCGGGCGCACGTTCCACACGGTCGTCATGGACCTTCCCGGCTCCGCCCGGTCGTACGACTGGAGTTTGCCCGAGAGCGGCGGCATCGCCGACGTGCGCGTGCGCGTCGTCGCGCGGGACATCCGCTTCCAGAACTCGGCCGACGAGAGCGCCATCGCCATCACGCCCGGCGGCGGGTGCACGGCCGACTTCAACGGCGACGGCACGGTGGACACGCGCGACGTGCTCGCCTTCCTCAACGCGTGGACCTCCGGCGACGCTCGCGCGGACGTCAACGGTGACGGCACGATCGACACGCGCGACGTCCTGGCCTTCCTGAACCTCTGGAACGCGGGGTGCTGATGTCGGGCCGGATGACGGCCGGACGGAGTGAAACAGATGAGCACATCGATGAGTGACCATGGGATGTGGCGCGGCGCGTGCTGCGCCCGGCCAGCGAGTGCGGCGGCGATGCTCGCGCTCGTGGCCGCGGGCGCATTGTGGGGCGGGCCGGCGGGCGCGCAGGACCTCTTGTTCACCCGCGACTACGGCGGAACTCTCCCCGACGGCGCATACGCCATCGAGGCGACCTCCGACGGCGGGTTCATCGCCGCCGGGTTCAGCGAGTCGATCTCGCCGAACTCGCGGATCGCGCTCTACCTGGTGAAGACCGACGGCGAGGGGAATGCCGAGTGGTCGCGGACCTACGAGCTCTCTCCCCTCGAGACGCACGGCGCGGCCGTGCGTGAGCTGCCGGGCGGCGGCTTCGCGGTGGCGGGCCGGGCCGGGAGCAACAACGCCGGCTTCGACTCCTTCCTCCTGCGGACCGATGGCGATGGCAACGAGCTCTGGCGCAGGTTCTACGACGCGGGCGACGACGACCGGGCCCACGGCATGTCGCTCACGCCCGACGGCGGCTTCATCCTCGCCGGGCAGGCGTGGCTCATGAACCAGGTCTTCGGCAACTACGACCTCTACGTGATCAAGGCCGACGCCAACGGCGACGTCGAGTGGACGCGGGTCTACGAGTACGAGCCGGTGAACGACGACGGCTCCGACATCGCCTTCGATGTCAAGCCCGTCTCGACCGGCGGCTATGTCATCGCCGGCTTCACCCAGAGCGGCGTGTGGGCGGGGTGGCTCATCCGCACCGACGACCTCGGCAACCCAACATGGAACCGGCTCTACGACACCGGCTGGGTCTCCGACGAGCTGACCAGCGTCGAGGAGGCGCCGGGCGGCGGCTTCATCCTCGGCGGCATCTACGGCAACGACGAGGGCGATGTGGACATGGCCCTCGTGCGCACCGACGAGCTCGGCGCGCCGATCTGGACCCGCACCTTCGGCCTGCCCGGCCAGGGCTCGCAGGGTCAGTGCGTGCGCGTCATGCCCGACGGCGGCTTCGTGCTCGCCGGCATGATCGCCTCGCAGAACACAAGCTGGGACATGTACCTCGCCCGCACCGACGCCGACGGCAACACGCTCTGGACGCAGCGCCACGGGGGCTCGTCCGACGACCGCGCCCACGCCGTCGCTGTCGGGCGCGACAAGCTCGTGGCCGCGGGCTGGGCGTGGTCGTTCGGCAAGGGAGCCGGCGACGTGCACCTCGCGGCCTACACCGATCCGGCGCTGGGGTGCATCGCCGACTTCAACGGAGACGGCGCCCTGAACACCCAGGACGTTCTCGCGTTCCTCAACTCCTGGAACTCGAATGACCCTCGCGCCGACGTCAACGGCGACGGCGCGATCAATACGCAGGACGTCCTCGAGTTCCTCAACCTCTGGAACGCCGGCTGCTGAACCGCGACCCGGGGCGACCGTCCCAGGAGGATTCCCGATGACGCTTCCGCGATTGCTCACCACGATCCTCGGCGCGGGCCTCGCCGCGGGGGCCGCGGCACAGAGCTGCGGCGACTGGACCATCCACGACGGGCCCAACTACGACGACGGCGTGCACCACCTGCTCCGAGGCGTGAAGGCCTTCGCGCCCGATGATGCGTGGGCGGTGGGGGAGTACGACCAGGTCGTGCAGGGCCTCCACGAGCTGCACCCCATCGTGCAGCACTTCGACGGGGAGCAGTGGACGCTCGTGCCCACGCCCCTCCCGGGCAAAAACTTCCCCGGCGGCACGCAGATCTACCTGTGGGACGTCGACGGCGTCGCGCCGGACGACGTGTGGGCAGTCGGCACGCACGAGCACCCCACCGACCCGGGCTCGGAGACGCTCACGCTCCACTGGGATGGGTCGGCGTGGTCTGTCGTGCCCAGCCCCAGGACCGGGAACTTCTCCAGCGGTTCGTTCTTCTTCGCCGTGCACGTGATCCGGTCCGACGACGTCTGGGCCGTCGGCGCGTGGGCCAACGAGAACGATCCTGCCAGGCGCAGCCCGCTCGCGGCGCACTGGGACGGCGCGGGTTGGAGCATCATCGACGTGCCGCTCGCGACCACCGGCGACCAGGAGCTGCGCGACGTCGATGCCGCGGGATCGGCGCTCTGGGTGTGCGGCGGGTGGGGCGTCACCGAAACCGCGCCCTATGTGCTCCGCTGGACAGGCGGCGAGTTCGAGTTCGTCGATCCGCAGCCGGACGTGAATCTCTACCAGTCGCTCGAGGAGATCGAGGTCTTCGCCGAGGACGACGTGTGGATCACCGCGTACACAGTCGGGGCGATGGAGGCCGTGGTGCTCCACTGGGACGGCGAGGACTGGACGCCCTTCGACCCGGCCGGCGCCGGCTGGTCGCTCGCGGGCGTCGCGCCCGACGATATCTGGTCGGTCGATGAGAGCGCCGTCTCGCACTGGGACGGCGTCACGTGGACGCAGGTGGACTCCTGGCCCGGCGACGCGAACGACGCGCGGGTCTTCGCGGCCAGCGACGCCTCGGACACGTGCACCCTCTTCGCGGCGGGCCTGCACTACGTGGACGGCGGGTACTCCACGATGCAGGGATGGTTCGCGCACGCGTGCCTCGCCGACTTCAACGGCGACGGCGCCGTCGATACCCGCGACGTGCTCTCGTTCCTCAACGCGTGGAACGCCCACGATCCACGCTCGGACGTCAACGGGGACGGCATCATCGACACACGCGACGTGCTCGCCTACCTGAACCTCTGGAACACGGGATGCTGACACTCTCCCCAGGTGGCGTCGGCCGAGAGGTCGCGCCGCCGATTCCGACCGAGCACGCCCGGCCCCGCGCCGGGCGGTGGACAGCAGATGCGGGGGATGCAACCAGCCCCCCGGCCGCGACGGCCGGGAGAAGCGGTGGAGGTGGATCATGTCGCTCAGCAACCTGCTCGCGCTCGGTGTCGCGCTCGGCGCCGGCGCGGCCCAGGCCCAGGACCTCACCAAGTTCGTGGTCGAGCCCGACGCCGCGTACACGGCCGACTTCGGCGACCAGTTCTACGGCTCGGTCGTCGCCGGCGACGGCGAGTACTTCTGCGCCTGGGTCGATCTCCGCGTGGGCGGGGCCAACCCCGCCGGATGGGACGTCTACGCCCAGCGTGTGCGGCCCGACGGCTCGCTCGCCCACCCCGGCAGCCTCATGATCCTCCGCGACGACGACCGCGCCACCTCCGGAATCCCCGCCGTCGCGTGGAACGGCCAGACGTACCTCACCGTCTGGTACGAGGGCGCCACCCTCTTCGCCTCGCGCGTCAGCGCCGACGGCGAGGTGCTCGACCCCGGCGGGTTCATCGTCGACGTGCACGCGGGCAACCAGGCGTGGCCAGCCGCGGCGGGCGACGGGCAGGGCCAGTTCCTCACCGTGTTCGCGGCCTCGGGCTCGGTGATGGCCAAGCGAGTCGACGCCGACGGGATGGTCCTCGACGACACGCCCATCGTGATCTCCTCGGGGGCCTCCGGCCTCGGATACCCGAAGGTGACCTTCGCTGCGGGCGTCTACACCGTCGTCTGGGCGCAGGCCCCCAACCAGGCCATCCGCGCCGCCCGCGTGACGCGGCAGGGCGAGGTCCTCGACCCCGGCGGCGTGAACGTCTCCGGCGGCGGGACGGACGTCGACGCGCACGTGGACTTCGACGGCGAGAACTTCTACGTCATCTGGCAGCGTCGCGACGGCGACTGGTGGGATATCTGGGGTGCGCACCTCAGCCCGCAGGGGCAGGTCGTCTCGGGCCCGCGCCTCCTGCTCGACGGCAACTCCTGGGGTTCGGTGAGCAACTGCCAGGTGGCGTTCAACGGGACGCACCACCTGATCTCCATCGTGACGGGCGAGCCGGTGTTCTCGAACAGCGACCTGTGGGCGATGATGGTGGACAAGAGCGGAGCCCCGGGCGGCCCCTTCCCCGTTTCGACGCTCGAGGGACGCAGCCAGGTCTCCTTCGGCGTCGCGTCCGCCGACGACCAGTTCTTCATCGTGTGGGAGGGCAACTACGTCCGCGGCGTGTTCTACACCTACGACACCCAGGGCGCCCGCATCGACGCCTCCGGCAATGTGCTCGACGCGCCCGATCCGATCGAGGTCTCCCCCAGCGCCGCGTGGCAGATCGACTCCTCCACCTCCTTCGACGGCGAAAACTTTCTCTGCGTCTTCGAGGATTGGCGCGAGGGGAAGCCCAACTACCAGGCAGACCTCTTCGGCGTGCGCGTCTCGCCGCAGGGCGGCGTCCTCGACCCCGCGGCCTTCCCCGTGGCGACGACGGCCAACCGCGCCCAGGGGTACCCCGATGCCACGTTCGGCGCCGGCCTGCACGCGATCGTCTACGAGAACAACGCGGGCGCGGTCAACGAGGTCCGCATGCAGCGGGTTCTCCCCGACGGCACGGTGCTCGATCCACCGAACGGCGTCCTCGTCTTCGCCAACGAGCCCACGGCCGACACGTTCCGCCCCAAGGTCGCCTGGAACGGGCAGCACTACGCCGTCGTCTGGTACGACAACTACCTCTTCTCCGGGCAGGAGCCGCTGCAGTTCGCCCTGATGCGCCCCGACGGGACCAAGCAGATCGGCCCGGTCAACATCCCCAACAGCGATTTCGCCGGGCTCGACGGGTTCGAGATCGCCTCCAACGGAGACGAGTTCCTGCTCGGCTGGACCGGCTTCGACCGCATCCACGCCACGCGCATCAGCGCCGCGGGCGCGGTGCTCGGGACCCAGACCCTCCAGACCACGGGCAACTGGATCACCCACAGCACGCGCGTCGCCTTCAACGGCGACTCCTACCTCGTCGCCTGGGCCAAGTACGAGGACGGCGGGATGAAGACCTTCGCCCGACGCGTCTCGGCCGCCGGCGTCCCGCTCGGCTCGACCTTCCTGGTCTCCGACGACCACACGGTCCCGATGGAGATCCTCGTGGAGGGCTCCGACTTCCTCGTTGTCTTCAGCGGGGGAGACGGCCTGCCCGACGGCGTCACCGACACGCGCATGCAGCGAGTCAACGCCGCGGGAGAGCTCGTCGACGGCCCCGAAACACTTTTCAGCGGCCCGCGCTGGGAGCACTACGGCTCGCGATCCTTCGCGCGGGGCCCCGCGGGCGCGGCCCTCATGACATTCTCCTTCTGGGCCGACGACCCCTACAACGCGCCGCGCGCCCAGGGGCTCCTCTTCCCGACCGGCGAGGGCTGCCCCGCCGACTTCAACGGCGACGGCGCCGTCGATACGCGCGACGTACTCGCGTTCCTGAACGCCTGGACGGCGCAGGACCCACGCGCCGACTTCAACCACGACGGAGCCATCGACACGCGCGACGTGATCGCTTTCCTCAACGCCTGGACCGCCGGATGCTGAACCCGTCCGCGAGACACACCCAACCAACCGCCACGCGCGAGACGCGCCGCGCACGCCGGAGACCACCATGCCACACATCCGAGCCACGACCCTCCTCGCCCTCTGCGCCCTGGCCCCCGCCGCCGCCGCTCAGACCGTGATCGTCGACACCGTCTTCGACGCCGTCGACTTCGGCGGCGGGCGCACCATCGACGACCTGCCCGGACCCGACGGGCGCATCTCCTTCCGCGAGGCGCTGATCGCGACCGACAACACACCCGGACCCCAGACCGTGGCCTTCGCGATCCCCATCGATCAGTTCTACTGGTCGGGCGACAAGGCGATGCTCGAGAACGACGGCGGAACCTTCGTAGTCCACGACGACGAAACCATCATCGACTTCACCACCCAGACCGACTTCACCGGCGACGGCGCCGTCGACACGCTCGACGTCCTCGCCTTCCTGAACGCGTGGAGCGCCGGCTGCTGACCGAACCCTCCGCCGTCGGACGATAGCCGACGCGCGTGTCCGTTGGTCGGGACCCGATCCTCTCGGCGCCGCGGCGATACGGAAAGTCCGCCGCTTGCCCAGATCGGTGATGGCGACCAGCCACGGAAGGCGCATACTCAGTGGGGCGATGCACGGCCCGGAGGCGAGCGGCATGATCCCACGCCGACAGGCACCTTTCCCGCCCGAGCATGAGCGGCGCTACCCGCGCCGCACTCCGGACGGCGCGCTCACATCCAGGCGTCCGACAACGCAAAGGAGGGATCCATGCGCACGTTGCACGTCCTCACCGCCGCACTCGCCGCCGCCGCGCACGCACAGCCCGTGATCGACCGCATCAGCAACGACACGCTCCCGCGAAGCCGGCGCATCGTGATCACGGGCTCGGGCTTCGGCGCCCCCGGGCACACCAGCCGTGTCGAGATCGACGGCCTCGCCGCCTGGTTCACGACCTGGACCGACTCGCGCATCGTCGCCTACGTGCCCGAGCAGGCCGGCCCGGACCCGACCACCGTGCACGTCGTCGCGGCCGGGTTCACGAGCAACACCGTCCCGCTCGAGGTCACGCTGAGGCAGACGGACGGGCGCGTCAGGTGGACGTTCGAGACCGACGCCGACAATCTCTGGTATCGCCCCGCCCTCGCCCCCGACGGCGCCGTCTACGTCCACGTCTCCGGCGGTATCGTCTACGCCCTCAGCCCCGACGGCGGGCTCCGCTGGATCGCCGATGCCGGGTGGTACCCCTACGTCCCGCCCGCCGCGGGCCCCGACGGCACGCTCTACTGCGGCAGCATCTACACGATCTACGCCATCTCCGCGCAGGGCCATGCCCTCTGGACGTTCGACGACCCGGGAGCCCAGGGCGTGCAGAACGCCATCACGGCCGGGCCCGACGGGCACCTCTACGGGGCGTTCGACTGGGGGCTCGCGGCGCTGAGCCTCACCACCGACGGCGAGCTCCGCTGGTACAACTGGGGCGACCCGGCCATGTTCGAGTACGGCGGACTCGGCAAGGACACTATCTTCGGCCCCTCCCGCCCGGGCGGCCCTATCGACCAGCTCTATATCGGCATGGACCTCAGGGGCGACAACCACCTCTACGCGTTCGGCCTCGACGGCGGGCAACGCTGGGCCGCGCCGGTGGGGCCTAACGGCGACGGCGCCGAGCCCGTGGTCGGCTCCGACGGCGCCGTCTACACGCCCGACTTCATCGCCAGCGGCTACGGATGGGTCATCCACGCACTCGACCCCACGGACGGCCGCTCCCGCTGGATCTTCGACGGGGGGTTCATCAGCCGCGTCTCCAACCTCGCCATCGCCCCCGACGACACGCTCTTCTGGTCTCGGGACCTCTCGCACCTCGAGTCCTTCGATCCGCACACACGCACGCGGAACTGGAGTGTCTTCACCGACAACGTGCTCTACCGCCCGGCCGTCACGCCCGACGGCTCGGTGCTCATCGTCGGCGGCGTGATCGACTACGGCGATCTCGGCTTCATCCGGGCATACGACGCCCACACCGGCGACGCGCTCTGGAACATCGACCTGCCGGGCGAGTTCTACCCCGCCCCCCGGTTCGTTCCCACCCACTACGCGCGCATCACCCCGGACGGACGCACGGCCTACATGAGCACCTCCGCACTCGGCGGAGATGACGACGACCCGCACGCGTACCTCTATGCGATCGACCTCACCGATGGGTGCCCGGCCGACTTCAACGGCGACGGGGCCGTCGACACGCAGGATGTGCTCGCATTCCTCAACGCCTGGGCCTCGGGCGACGCCTCCGCCGACTTCAACGCGGACGGCGAGGTGAACACCCTCGACGTGCTTGCATTCCTCAACGCATGGAGCGGGGGGTGCTGAGGTCTCGTCGCGCGAACGCGCGGCGACCTGCTCCGGATCTGCGCATGTGGAAATAGATCAACTCCCGACAGAGTTTGATTCCCGATCTCGCTCCGACGCGACGCCGCCGTGAGCCCGCTCGCGCGTGGACCGTGCATGCCATCCTGAGGACTCGCGGCCCAACTCGCGCGCGGTGCGCGCTCCAAGCCATCCAGCCCGGTGCCCCCGAGGGCGCTCCGATCCGCGGCGCACGGCGCGGCGGCACACACACACACACCGGAACAAGCGCCGCTTGTCGCGGCGATCTGGATGCGCACATGGTGACGGCTTCCAGCCAATCAAGGCGATGCCTGGCCACTCGCATCTGCGCGGTCCGCCCCTGTCACGCCGCGTTGCCTCGCGCTCGCGGCACGGCGATTGCATGTCCGTCGCCGCACCCTGTCTCGAAGTCCCGTACCCGATCACCCCATGCCGCCCCGCCGACCCAGCGTGAATCGCCGCGCCGGCGGCGGCATCGGCCCCGCACGGCTGTCGCGGCGCCAGCGCGTCTCGAAGCCATTCCCCGGGCGTGTCCGGCCGGCCCGCCGCGGGATGTGTGACAGCCTTGTCAGTCCAACCCCTGGAAAGGAGACACCGATGAGAACCAGCATGCATCTCCCAGCCCTCGCCCTCGCCGTCTGCGCCGGCACGGCGCTCGGACAGTTCAGCTTCAGCGGTCCGACCAGCTACGCCACACCCCAGCGGCCCGACGGCGTCGCGGCCGGCGACTTCGACGGCGTCAACGGGCGCGACCTTGCCGTCACCACCGATACCCAGGACAAGGTCAGCCTGCTCTTCAACAACGGCAACGGTACCTTCACCGGACCCGTCAACATCCTCACCGGCGCCGGCACCGGACCAGGCGCCATCGCCGCCGCGGACTTCGTCGGCGGACCCGCCGTCGACCTCGCCGTCGCCCTTCAGAACTCCGGCTCCGTGCTCGTCCTCCAGGGCGATGGGGCCGGCAGCTTCGGCCCCGTCGGCACCTTCACCGTCGGCGCCAATCCGCGCTCCATCGCCGTCTCCGATCTCAACAAGGACGGTCTGCCCGACATGGTCGTCGCCAACCGCGACAGCAACAGCGCGACCGTCCTGCTCAACACCGGGGGCGGATTCAACGGAACCACCTACCCCGCGGGCGGCGAGCCACGGGCGGCTGCGGCCGGGGACTTCAACAACGACGGCAACATCGACTTCGTCATCACCAACCACGACGACCGCACCATCTCCGTCTTCAACGGCGACGGATCCGGCGGATTCACCGCCGCCGGCACGCTCTCGGTGGGCGGCGACGTCCGTCCCGAAGGGGCCGTGGCCGCCGACCTCGACGGCGACGGCGACGCCGACCTCGCCGTGGGCGTGGGCGACCCCAGCCGCGCGGCCGTCTTCCTCAACACCAACGGCCTCTCGGGTCCCAACAACTACGGCAGTGGGGGCGTGGGCGCCGGCGACATCGGCGCGGGTGACCTCGACAGCGACGGCGACATCGACCTCGTCGTCGTTCACCAGGACTCGGGGAACATCGGCGTGCTCCCCAACTTGGGCGACGGCGCCTTCGGCGCCCCGCAGATGTTCGCCGTCGGCGCCAGCCCCAGCCGCGTCGGGGTCGCCGACCTCGGCGGCTCTACGGCGCCCGATCTCGCCGTCACCAACCGCGACAGCGACACCACCAGCGTCTTCCTCAACAACGCCGCCGGCGACTGCCCCGCCGACTTCAACGGCGATGGCGTCGTCGACACCCGCGACGTGCTCGCGTTCCTCAACGCCTGGAACGCCGGCGATCAGTCGTCCGACTGCGACGGCAACGGCCTGATCGACACCCGCGACGTGCTGTGCTTCCTCAACCTTTGGAACGCGGGCTGCTGACCGAGCCCCACGCCGCCGCCGGGCGAGAGCCCGGCGGGGGCGCTTCGCTCCGCGACCGTCAGAACTGCTTGGCGTCCGTGCTCAGCGACTTGCTCGTCCAGGAGTCGCGCGTGTGCGACCAGAACACCCGGATCATGTCGTCGTTGAAGCCACGCCCGAAGATCCAGATGTCGCCGCTGTCCCGGACCGAGACCTCGATCGGCCCCTTCAGCACCCGCGGCTGCTGCGACGGCAGGAACTTACTGAAGTCGCTCACCGTCCACTTGGTGAAGCCCGGCGCCCACCAGTACGCGACCATCCTCGAGTCGGCGGTGATGCCGATCACCGTCAGGGCGTTCCACGGCGTCGTGTAGGTGGTCATCGTGTTGGCCTTGAACGCCGGGCCCTCGAACTTCTCCGTCAGGTTGGTGACCTCCCAGTTGCCCTTGAAGCTCGGCACCCACCAGATCACCGTCGTCGCGCCGGTGTCCGTCAGGCCGGCCACGTTGATCCCGTTCCAGTCCGTCAGATAGATGGAGATGTTCCCCGCCATCGGCCCCGCGCCGGAGATCCCGCTCAGCGGGCTCGCCTGCCAGCCGTCGCCGGGCCGCTGCACGCTGAACCAGACCGACCACACGTTCCCGTCCGCGTCCAGGGCGGCGATGATCGCCGTGTCCCACTTCGTCTGCGCCACCGCCGGACGGCCCGTCAGGGCCGGCACCGTCTTCTCCTCCTCGCGGATCTCGTCGCGCGAGATGTTCAGGAACGTAAAGTCATCGCCGAACGAGCTCGACACGTACGCGATCACGTCGCCGTCGGCGTTCAGGGCGATCAGCACCGCGCGCCCGTCGCTGAGGGTCAGCAGCGACACCCCCGTCGCCGGGATCTCGGCGTCCTCGCCGATCTCCTCCGTCAGGTTGCGCTTCGTGTAAGGGCCGGTCTCGCCGCGCGTGAAGAGCAGCATCCCGCTCTCGGAAGACGCGGCCGCGTAGAACGCCTTGCCGTCCTGCCACGCCTCGAGTTCGCCGACAAGGTCGAACGTCTCCGTGCGGACACCCACCTTCGAGTAGTACCACGTCAGGTCCTTGCCCAGCTCCCACACCGCCTGCCTGCCCGTGGGCGCACGCCCGTTCACGACGAACCGCGGGAAGGGGACATCCGTCACCAGCTCGTCACCCGTCCCGTCGTCGTCCTCCCCGAAGTCGTCGTCGTCCCCACCGCCGCCTCCGCCGCCCCCACCACCTCCGCCGCCGCCACCGCCCGCGTCCACGACGCGCTCGCCCAGCGCCAGCGTGTACGAGTTGCCGTTCTCGTGCCCGATTCTCAGGTCGATCAGGGTCCTGCGATCGGCCCCGAACGCGAAGAAGTGCGACTCCCCGCTCCCGTCATACTGCACCGACAGCGTCCGCCCCTCCGGCAGCAGCGTCCACTTCCCCGTGTGCACCACCGTCTGCGTCCCCGCGTCCCAGTCCTTCAGGTCGTACGCCGTCAGCGTCCCGTCCGACTTCATGTCCAGCAGCAGGCTCTCGAACGCGGCCTCGCCGCCCCCCCGGCGCGCCGCCGCGTCCCCGGTCACCACCGAACCGAAGCGGTACTGCCCAACCACGTCCGTCAGGGTCATCGGCGTCCCGCGACGCAGCGCGATCGTCAGATACGTCCGGCCGTCGCCGTAGCTCAGGTCCGCGGCGGTGATCGTGTTCAGGTCCTTGTTGACCGCGAAGTACTCCGACGTCTGCACGATCCCGAAGCCGAACGACGCCAGCTCCTCGATCGTCCCGCTCCCCGAGCCCGAGTCGCCGATCTTCTGATACTGGTACGTGAAGCTCCCCGACGCGTCGAGGATGTCCACCGAGCCGTACGCCCCCTCCACCTCGCCGGAGGTCGGCCCGCCGCTCGTGGGCAGCACGAGCGTCACGAAGTTCCAGTGCCCGACCAGGTCCGCGAGCGCGGCCTCCACGGGCAGCTCGTGCAGCACGCTCATCACGCCCGCGCCGCCCGTGCCCGACTCGATCAGCCACCCGGCGCGGAACCCGTCCGCCGCGCTGAACGCCGACCCCACCTTCAGCGGGTAGTCCCCTGCCCCCGCCGGATACTCCACGCTCAGACGGCCCGTCGGGAAATGGTTGAACGCCTGCCAGCCCAACTCTTCGATGCCCGAGTAGTCCGTCTCCCCGGCCCTGCGCAGCTCGTCGAGGGTCACCACGAACCGCGTCGGATCCGACTCCGTCTCGCCCGGGACGACGTCGTGCTCGCCCGTCCACAGCGAGATCTCCGCCATCCCCTCCGCGCTGAACTCGAAGCGGATGCCCGCGAGCTCGGCGTCCAGCACGCGCCTCACCTCGAGACGCTCCAGACCCGCCGCGTCTCCGGCGCAGAATGCCACCCGACCGGCCCCACCGTGCTTCCGATGACGCATCACCAACTCCTCCGCATCTGTCCTTGCCCACAGCGAACTCGCCGCGCACGGCGACGGAGCCTCCCCCGACACCAATACCACACCACGGCCCCTCGTCCACCTTTCCCCGGACGGCGCCCCGATCCACGGTGTCGCCGTGGCCGCACAACCCGGTACGCCCGGCATTTCCGGACGGTTCTCGCCGCCCATTTCCGCCCACAACCCGAACACGTCAATGCGGGCGACAGGAATCGAACCTGCAAGGCCTCGCGGCCACGGGAACCTAAATCCCGCGCGTCTGCCAGTTCCGCCACGCCCGCCCGCCCACCATCCTACCCGCTCACCTACCTTTCCACGCGGAAACCCCGCCTCGCCGATCCCTATGGATGCCTCGGCCACACCCCACGGGAGGACCACCGATGCGTAGCCGTGACCGAACCGCCCTCGCGCTCGCGCCGGTCTTCCTGCGCCTCGCCCTCGCGGTGACCTTCCTCTGGGCGGGCCTGGGCAAGTTCATGGCCCGCATCGAGGTCCAGGGCGAGCAGGCGGCAATCCTGGCCAACTACGGCGTCCTCCCGAACCCCCACGCCGGCCGCGCAGCGCCCGGCAGCCCCAACACGCTCCCCGATCCGCCCGACGACCAGGCCCAAGCACCCTCGCTCACTCTCCGCCTCGCCTCGTTCCAGCCCGAGGACGCCCCCGGCCCCGGCGCCCAGCCAGAAAGTCAGCCCGCCCCGGAGCAACCCGAGCCGCAGCCCGCGCCCCCGTCCCGCGTGCTCGCCTCCGCCGCCGACTTCCCCGACCCCATCAAGGTGCGCCAGTACGCCGGCCTCGTGCTCGGGCTGCACGACGCCATCCACCCCGCCCTCGACCCCGACGACAGCTCGCCGCGCATGCGCCTCTGGCCCGACCTCGACCCCACCCGCGACTTCGACCCCTGGCCCGTCCGTCTCGCCTGGGCCGTCGCCCTCACCGAGCTCATCGGCGGCGCCCTCATCGCCATCGGCCTGCTCACCCGCATCGCCGCCCTCGGCGTCGGCGGCGTCATGATCGGCGCGCTCTGGCTCACCGCGATCGGCCCCGCCCTCCAGTCCGGCAAGACCACCCTGGGCTTCCTCCCCGACTACCCCGCCTTCGACCCGGCCTGGCAGACCCCCCTCCTGCAGTTCATCCTCCTCTGCGCCGCCATCGCCCTCTTCCTCGCCGGCCCCGGCGCGCTCAGCCTCGACCGCCTCCTCGTCGGCGGCCCGCCGCGCCCGGAACCGGCCAAGCCCGCCCCCGCGCCCGCCAAGAAGTAGACACCTTCAAAGCCGTGCCACTACTCGGCGGAGGCTCTGCGCAGCCGAGTAGTGCGTCTGCCGAACCACGTCCCACCGACCCGCACCGGTGCCACTACTCGGCGCAGGCTCTGCGGAGCCGAGTAGTGCGTTCGCCGGACCACTCCCTGACCCGTGCCGCTCTCCGGCGCAGTCTCTGGTGAGCCGAATAGTGCTCGACGTGCCGATTTCTCACACCCCCGCCCTCAACCTCACCGCCTCCCCGCTCGCCTTCACCTCCGGCTTGTAATACTCCCACGCCGCCGGCCCCGGCGCCTCGACATCCACCGGCATCGTCGCGCGCACGCGGTAGTCCAGGCGGAGGGTCTCGCCGGCGGCTATCCGGCGCAGGTACACGATCACACTCCGCGCCGTGACCTCGTACCGCGCGATCCGCCCCGCCCCCGCGTGCGCATCCCACGCCGCGCGGTCCACCTCGAACCCCGCCGGGATCGCCACGTCCAGGATCACCATCGGCATCGGCTCGCCCGTCGCGTTCCGCACGCTCGCCGCCGCCCCGATCCACTCGCCGATCGCGCCCTCCCTCGCGACGTACTCGACGCCCACCTCGAGTCCCGCCGCTTGACCGCCCGCCCGCACCTCGTGGTGCGTCAGCGCGAGCTGATACCCCGTGCGCGCCCCGGTCACGTCCGCCACCCGCACCTCCGCCGGCCCGCGCCCGACGAGCCCACCGAGGTCGATCACCTGCATCACGTCCGACTGCTCCGGCTCGACCACCACGCGGCGCACCACCTCGCCGCCGACCCGCACCTCGATCTCCCGCCGCTCGCCCGAGTCGCCGGCCCGGTCCGCGCCCTCCACCAGCGCACGCAGGGCCAGCACCGTCGCCTGCGTCGTCCCCCACGTGCCGTACGCGTCCCGCTGCTCGGCGAGCCACGCCAGCGCCCCCCGCACCAGCCGCGGCTCGCGCCCCGCCTCCATGAGCGCCAGCGCCGCCAGGGCTGTCGCCTCGACGTCCGCCGACCGGCCGGCGCCGTAGAACATCGTTCGCGACTCCGCCGGGCGCGCCCACCACGCGACATCCGCCTCGCCGGAGGCGAGCGACACGAGCCGGTCCAGATACATCCCCGCGCCGTCGCGATCGCCGCAGGTCAGCAGCGCCAACGACACCAGCCCCAGCGTGTACGGATCATCTACCGAGGCCGCCGCCGTCTCGCGGAGATACGCCGCGGCTCGGTTCGCCGCCTCCGTCTCGCCGTCGCCGCCGCCGAACACCGCCCACGCGATGTACGCCGTCGTCGCGAGCCGCGCCTGCGCGCCGCCCGCCCCCGCCGGCCCGTCGTGCATCTCGCGCCGCTCGGGCGCCCACGAGCCGTCGGCGTTCTGGCATTCCAGCAGCCACCGCCTCGTGCGCTCGATCAGCGCCCCGTCCACGTGGCGCACCCGCGCCATGTCCTCGAACTCCATCAGCCCGTACGCCGTCAGCACGCGGTTCGCCGGCGGGTTGCCGAACCAGTCGAACCCGCCGCCCGCCACCTCGAACGTCAGCAGCCGCTGATACCCGAGGTGGATGTACTGCAGCGCCGTCGCCTCTACCGTCGGCGCGCCCGCGCCCGTCTTCCGCAGATACTCGAGCGCCAGGATGTTCGGGTACGTCGTCGAGCTGGTCTGCTCGAAGCACCCGTACGGGCGCTCGAAGATCCCCTCCAGCCCCTCGAGCACCTGCGAGAAGCCCGACGGGTACAGCTTCAGCACCGCCCGCTCGCTCCCCTCGACAGCCGCCTCCGGGAACTCGATCCGCAGCTCCGCCCCGTCGCGCAGCACGCCGTTCACCACCCGCTCGACCCGCTCGCCCTCGGGGTCCACCGCGATCGCCCGCCGGATCGCGTCCTCGACCAGAGTGCCCACAGCGTCCACGCCGCGGGCATGGACCTCGAACTTCTGCTCGCCGATCTCCCGCGCGCGGATGCGGAAGCCGACCTTCACCACCGCGCCCGGGTCGAGCTCGACGACGCGCTCCGCGTCGCTCAGCAGCTCGAACCACCCCGCGTCGGCCACGCGCAGCGTGACCCGCTGCGTCCGGTCGAGATAGTTGTACACGACCGCCGGCAGCTCCGCCTCGTCGCCGCGCACCAGCGCCACCGGCGCGTCGATATCCACGAAGAAGGGCTGGAACACGCGCAGGTCCGCCCCGATCGAGCCGATCCGACCGTCGCGCGTGATCGCCCCGCCGCTGATCCTCCAGCTCGTGATCGAGTCCGCCAGCGGCGTCTCGATCCGCACGAGCCCCTCGTCGTCCGTCACCAGCTCGGGCCTCCACAGCAGCGTCTCGGGGAACCATTCGCGCACCCGCGCGCCCGTCGCCTCAGAGCCGCGCCACCCCGTCCGCTCGGGAATCCCCGCCAGCTCGATCCCCTGCGCGATCCCCCGCAGCATGCTGTCCTCCTTGAGCTGCCGCGCCGACGCCCGCGCCTTGCCCAGCGAGGGAAGCATCGCCGCGAACAGCATCAGCCCCAGCACGCAGAGCAGGAGACACCCGACCGCCCCGCCCCCGAACGCCCGCACCGACGCCACGATCACGGCGATCACGACGCCGACGCCCGCGAAGACACCCCCCAGCGCCAGGATGACGTTCCGCACCTCGCGCCACCGCTCCTTCTGCGCCGCGACCCTGCGCAGCTTCTCCGGGTACGACGACTCGCGCAGCGAGTACGCGGCCTCGCTCTCGCCCCGCAGCACCGCGACCACGTCCGCCGGCAGCCAGTCCTCCGCCCGGGCGAGCAGCTCATCAAGCCGCTCGCTCTCGAATACTTCGAGGTAGTCCTCCGGGATGTACGACTCCTCCACCAGTCGCGCCATTACCTCGTCGCGCCCGCTCCGCGTCTCCCGCGCCGAGAGCGCGCCCACCGCCCGCGCCAGCTTCGCCCGATCCTCCCCGCCCTCCACCTCGAACGGGTCCCACGGGTACACCGCGTACACCGGCTCCAGCAGCTTGCTCTCGGTCTCGCGCGTCCGCATCTCCAGCGGCGACGCCCCGCCCAGCACGCCGAACACCGCCTCGTCCACCACCGCCAGGCTCACCGCCCCCGGCGCCGGCCGCCCATCGACACCGCGCACCGCCAGCGTCAGGCTCGCCGTCTCCCCCGGCCGGTACGCGCGCTCCCCGCCCGCAACCTCCAAGCCCATCACCTTGACGTGGAGCTCCTCCGCCGGCCTCACGAAGACCGCCCGCTCGCGCCTCACCGGGAACCCCTGCGCGTTGTAGCGGTACGCGATCAGGCGCAGCGCCCCTGTCGCCTCCGGGGGAAGGTCGATCGCCGCCTCGCCGCGCCCGTTTTTCATCTCCAGCCGCGCCGTCGCGATCGTCTGCCCCCGGCCCATCACGTCCGCGAGCACATCGACGAACACCGGCGAGTCGCCCCCACCCAGCGCCGACACCACCACCGTCTCGCCCGCGCCATACGCCGCGCGGTCCGTCCGCAGCACGAACGCGCCGGAGTGGTCGTCCGTCCGCAGCGTCACCGTCTCGCCCGCGCTCCGCCCGGCCGCGTCCGTGGCCCGCACCGCGAGCGACACCTCGGGACCATCCGGCTCGAGCGTGAACGACGCCACACCCAGCTCGCCCGTCTCCAGGTCGCGATCTAGACCCTCGACCGACACCCGTGCACCGGCGGGCTCACCGTCCGCCGTGGTCACGAAGACGAACACCTCGTTCGCCACGCCCTCCACCAATTCGCCCGATTCCGGCACCAGCGTCACCCGCAGCGGGCGCGTCGTCACGATCCGCCGCGCGCTCGCCCGCACCTCCTGCCCCGCCGCGTCGCGCACGACCACGCCCACGCGCACCGCCGCGTCGCCCCCGTCCGTCACCGTCCCCACCAGCCGTTCCGGCAGGCGCAGCGCGAACTCCCCGCGCCCCTCGCCGTCCAGGCGCACCGTCGCCCGCGCGATCTCGCCGAATTCGCCCGCCGAGTCCGGCACGATCTCGACCTCCGCCTCGCCCCCCACGACCGGCTTCCCGAAGTAGTACCCCGCCCCGATCGTGCCCCGCACCACCCCGCCCGGCTCATAGAAAGGCGCATCCAGCTCCAGCCCCACCCTGAACTTCGGCAGCGTGTACCGCTTCACCTCCACGCTCGACGCCGACTCCGTCTCGCCCACGCGCCCGCGCACCGCGTACGCCCCCTCCTTCAGCAGGTCCGCCAGCGCGCACTCCGCCGACGCGATCCCGAACTCGCTCGTCACGCTCGACTCGCGCAGGATGATGTTCCCCGCCGGGTCCGCCACCTCGAACACCACCCGCTCGCCCGCCACAGGCCTGCCCGTCGCCGCCGCGAGCGCCAGCGTCCGCATCCGGATCGTCTGCCCCGGCTGGTACACCGGCTTGTCCGTGCTCAGCATCACCCGCCACTCGCGCTTCAGCTCGACCGCGCTCACCACGCGCTCCACCTCGCCCCGCGACCGCGCCGACACGCGCAGCTCGTACTCGCCCCCCGCCCACTCCGGCAGCACGAACCGCGGCGAGCCCGTCCCCGCCCCGTCCGTCACGAACGACGCCAGCCTCACTTCCGCCACGCCCGCACGGTCGCGCAGCGTGATCTCCACCTCCGCGCCCGCCACCCCCTCCCCCGTCTCCCCGCGGCTGAGCCTCACCCGCAGCGACCCCGCGCTCCCCGCCGCAAGCTCGTCCTGCCCCAGCACCTCCAGGTCCAGCGGCGAGGGCGCGAGCGACGCGAAGTAGATGTTGAGCCCCGCGAAGAGCAGCACCGCCGCCGCGATCGCGCCGACCACCCCCCAGCCCCTGATCCTGCGCCGGCGCACCCGCGCCTCCCCCTCCTCGCGCACGCGCTCCAGCGTCCTGGCGATCAGCCCCTGGTCGGGCTCGCTCGCCGGCGCCGCCCGCAGCAGCGCGAGCCTGCGCAGCGCCTCGGCGTGGGCCGCGCCCCACACCGTGCTCTCGCGGATCCGCCCCTCGACGTACGCGCGCTCCGCCTCCCCGAGCAGGCCGTGCACGTACTCGTCCACCGTCTGCTGGATGTCACTCTCCAGCCCGTGCCCGTTCATCGATAGCCTCCCCGGCGCAGCCGCGCTCCGCCCACGGCGCCAGCGCCCCGCGCAGCGTCCGCAGCGCGTGGCACATGTGCGACCGCACCGTCGATTCGCTCACCCCCAGCACCGCCGCGATCTCCGCGTACCGCAGCGACGCGAACAGCCGCAGCGTCACCACCTCCCTCTGCATATCCCCCAGAGACCCGATCGCCCGCTCAACCGCCGCGAGCGACTCCTCCTGCGTGAGCCGATCGCAATCCGGGCCCGCCCGCGCGTTCATCGCCACGACCCCGCTGCTCGCCCACGCCCGCCGCCTCCGGCGCGCATCGGCGCACTTGTTCGCCGCGATCCGGTACAGCCACGGCTTGAACCGCCTCGTCGCGTCGAAGCTCGCGCGGTGCACCCACACCGCGATCCACACTTCCTGAAACAGGTCCTCCGCCTCCGCCCTGTCCCTCGCCATCCGCGTCACGAACGAGAGCAGCGGCCCCGAGTGCCGCCGCACCAGCGCCCCGAGACTCCCCTCGTCCCCCCGCCTCACCCGCCCCATCAGTTGCTCGTCGTCCGGAGCCATCACGGGTTCTCCACACCCCCATACGCACCTCCCATCGACCGCGCTGAGCGCTCCATCGCGGAAGTGCACCCGGCTTGCCTATCCCCCTGGCGTCAGCCGTCGGCCGCCGAAGGTTTCCATGCGTCCCATGGTTCCGCTATGATCCGCAGGGAGACACGCCGATGAGCCATGTCGTGAACGCAAGCAAGCACCACCGCAGCAGCATGGTCGAGGACCATCTCGCCGCCTCGGCGCGGGCCATGAAGCGGATCCTCGCGTCCAAACGGAGCGCCCGCGAAGCCCTCATCAAGGCTGGCATTCTGGATAAGAGCGGCAAAGGCCTCTCCAAGCCCTACCGCTGAGCCGTGTACGACGTCCTTCCCTCGTTCCTGCTCGGCTTTCACGGATGCGATCGGTCCGTGGCCGAGGCGGTCTTCGCGGGTGAGACCGTTCTCAAGCCCAGCGAGAACTCGTATGACTGGCTCGGTCACGGGATCTACTTCTGGGAGAGCAGCCCCGCGAGGGCGATCGACTTCGCTCGTCTTCTCGCATCCGGCCGCCGCCGCCCGACGAGAGCGATCAAGGAGCCCGCGGTTGTTGGGGCAGTGATCGACCTGGGCCGATGTCTGAACCTCCTCGACGCTCACGCCATCAGCATCGTCCGGGACGGTTATCTCAAGCTACGGGCGGCCACGTCCCTGCTCGGCGAGGATCTGCCGCGCAACGCCGCCCCCTCTGGATCTTCCCAGCTCCTGCTCCGCCACCTCGACTGCGCCGTAATTGAGTGGGTGCACCACTTGCGCATCGAAGAGAGCGAGCCGCCTTTCGATTCTGTTCGCGGTGTCTTCGTCGAGGGTGCCCCGCTCTACGAGAACGCGGGGTTCCACGAGAAGAGCCATGTCCAGATCTGCGTGCGCGATCCCCGCTGCATCAAGGGCTACTTCCGCGCGCTCCCCAACCCCTAAACCCCACCCCGGTTCCTACACTCGCCCCGTGCCCCCCGCGCCCTCCGAATCAACCGACTTCCTCCCCCGCCTCGCCGGCAAGTTCCTCGTCTTCGACGGGCCCGACGGCTCCGGCAAGTCCACCCAGCTCGCCCGCTTCGCCGCCGAGTGCGACGCCCGCGCCGTCCCCTTCGTCCAGGTCCGCGACCCCGGAGGCACGCCCGTCGGCGAGCGCATCCGAGACGTCCTCCTCAGCCGCGACAGCGAGGGCATGACCCTCCGCTGCGAGATGCTCCTCTACATGGCCAGCCGCTCAGAGCTCGTCGCCCGCCACATCCGCCCCGCGCTCGACGCCGGCAAGCTCGTCATCGCCGACCGCTTCGTCTCCAGCACCCTCGCCTACCAGGGCGCCGCCGGCGGCCTGCCCGAGGCCGAGATCCGCGCCGCCGCCGACGTCGCCACCGGGGGCCTCTGGCCCGACGCGACGATCCTCTTCGACGTGGACACCAACACCGCCGCGGCCCGCATGACCGGCAAAGCCCCCGGCCCCAAGGCCGACCCCACCCTCTCCCTCTTCGCCGACCGCATCGAGGCTCGCGGCGAGGCGTTCCACGTCAGCGTCCGCCAGGGCTACCTCGCCCAGGCCGCCGCCGACCCCGCCCACTACATTGTGCTCGACGCCTCCCGCCCGCCCGACGAGGTCTGGGCCGCGCTGCTCGAGAAGCTCGCGGCCCACCCCATCGCCGCCGGCTGATTACCGCCCCAGCCGCACATGCTCGCACTCGCCGCCGCAATCCCCGTCGCCTTCCTCGCCGGCTCGATCCCCTGCGGCCTGCTCATCGCGCGGGCCCGCGGCGTCAACATCGGCGAGCACGGCTCGGGCAACATCGGCGCGACCAACGTCTGGCGCGTCCTCGGCAGGGGACCGGGCCTCACGTGCTTTCTGTGCGATGCCTTCAAGGGCCTCGTGCCCACCCTCGGCGCCGGCCTCGCCGCCGGGACGCTCGGACGCACCTCGTTGCCCGCCGCCCACGCATGGCTCTGGCTCGCCGTCGCGGTGGCCGCCATCCTCGGGCACATGTTCACGCCCTTCGCCGGCTTCCGAGGCGGGAAAGGTGTTGCAACAGGTTTCGGGGCTCTCCTGGGGATCTACCCGCTCCTCACCGGCCCCGCTCTCGGCGCACTCGCCCTGTGGATCGGGGTCGCCAAGCTGACCCGCTACGTCAGCGTTGCCTCCATCGCCGCCGCCCTCGCACTGCCCGCGTGGCTCTTCCTCACCGTGGAGACCCTCTCCCGCGAGCCAGGACGCCACGCCGCCGCCCTTCCTTTCTACGTGGTGGTCGCGTTCCTCGCGGCTGTCGTGACCCTGAAGCACCGCGCCAACATCGCCCGCCTCCTCCAGGGGCGCGAGAACCGGATCGGCCGGCGGGTCGACCCCCGTGCCCCCGGCCCGCCCGAGGCCCGATAGCGCCCGATCGCCCGAACCCTTTTCGGACGCCCGCCCGGGCGATAACCCGCCGCCGCCGGCAGGAAGGCGAAAGTTGCGCGGTTGTCCCTCCGGCGCCGGTGAACCGCTTCTCACGGAGTTCAGGCTCACGCCCCGGCGGAACCGATGAATGGGGTGCAACGAGGAGGCTTCCATGCCCAGGCTCAGACTCTTCCACGACACCGATCCTCTCGATTCCGACGCGATCCCCTTCCCCAGGGCGCGTCGGGACGAGAGCCGTTTCCGACTCCGCCTGGCCGACGACCCCGTCCGCCAGGTCGAGGACGCCCTCGAGACCGTCCAATCCCGACTCGACGAAGCGCGCCACCTGCTGGCCTCAGGATGGCCCGACGACGACCGCCCCCGCGCGGCGTAACCGAGACGCTCTCTCTATCACGCAACCGGCCGGCCCCGCCACGCGGGGCCGGACCTTTTTTCAGAGCCCCCACTCAGAGCCCCCACTCAGAGCCCCCGGTTTCAGCCGGGGCTGCCGCCCGGATCACGACCGCCGCAACGACTCGGTGATCGCGACCTCCTGGAGCCGGATGCTCGCCCGGTCGAGCGCCTCCTTCGCCGCGTGGAGCGCGTTGGGGTCCACGGCGCGCCAGTCCGTCTCCGCCCGCGCGACGAGATCGCCGAGCGTGGCGATCTTCGCCTCGAGCTCCGCCCGGTACGCCGGCTCCAGCGCCGCCCCGTGCCGCTCGAGCTGCTCGCCGATCCACTTGAGGTCGAGCTTCCCGTTCACGACCAGGTCCACGACGCGGTGACGCGTCATGTCCTCGCGCGCGTGCACGAAGCTCTCCGACTCCATCCGCTCGACCTCCTCGCGCGTGAGCCCGTGATTCGGCACCACCTGCAGCTCCGCCCGCTTCCCCGTCCGCCGCTCCGCCGCCGTCACCCGGAGCACGCCCCCCGCGTCCACGAGGAACTCCACCTCCAGCTGCGGCACGCCCGCCGGCATCGGCGGCAGCCCCCGCAGGTCGAACACGCCCAGCGACCGGCAGTGCTCCACCATCTCCCGCTCGCCCTGGAGCACGTGGATCTTGATCGACCGCTGCCCGTCCACGCTCGTCGTGAACATCTCCGTCGCCCGCGCCGGCACGGTGCTGTTCCGCATGATGAGCTTCGCCACCGCCCCGCCCGCCGTCTCGATCCCCAGCGACAGCGGGATCACGTCGAGCAGCAGCGCCCCCCTCGCCTCGCCCGACATGATCGCCGCCTGCACCGCCGCGCCGAGCGCCACCACCCGGTCGGGGTCCAGCGCCGTGTACGGCTCGAGCCCGAAGAACTCGCGAACCCGCCGGCGCACCAGCGGGATCCGCGTGGACCCGCCCACCATGATCACCGCGTCGATCGATCCCCTCTCCCCCAGGGAGAGGGTGGCCGAGTCTTCAAGGCCGGATGAGGGTCCTTCCCCGCGCACCCCGATCCCCGCGTCCCGCACCGCCCTCCGGCAGCAGTCGATCGCCCGCTCCACCCACGGCGCCATCATCCCCTCGAGCTGCGCGCGAGTCACCGTCGTCGAGAACGTCCCCGCCCCGTGCACGTCGATCCGCACCGAGGCCTGCTCCTCCTCGCTGAGCCTGTGCTTGATCGCCTGCGAGAACTGCTTGAGCGCCCGGCGCGTCGAGGGATCCAGCCCCGCCAGCGGGTCGCTCGCCACGCCGACGTTCAGCTGCTCCCGCATCTGCTCCGCGAGCATCCGCACCAGCGCGTGATCGACGTCGTCGCCCCCCAGGTGCGTGTCGCCCGCCGTCGAGAGCACCTGGAAGAACGACGGCGCCCCCGACTCCCCGTCGGCCTCCCCCGCCGCGCCCGGAGTGATCCGCAGCAAGGACACATCGAACGTCCCGCCCCCAAGATCGAACACCACCACGGTCAGCGGCTCGCGACGCTCGCCCAGCCCCAGCCCGTAAGCCAGCGCCGCCGCCGTCGGCTCGTTCACGATCCGAACCACCTCGAGCCCCGCCAGCCGGCCCGCGTCCCGAGTCGCCTGCCGCTGCGCATCGTCGAAGTACGCCGGAACCGTCACCACCGCCCGGCGCACCTCCGTTCCCAACGCCCGGCTCGCACGCCCCGCGAGCTCGCGAAGGATCAGCGCCGAGACCTCCTGCGGCGAGACCACCCGCTCCACGCCCCCCGCCCGGATCGCCACCCGCGCCGTGCTGTGCTCGCCCTCCACCACGCGGTATGAGAGATAAGGAAGGTCCTCCGCCGCGTCCGCGAGCGACCGCCCCATCAGCCGCTTCACGCTCGAGACCGTCGTGCGCGGGAACTCCACCGACCGGTCCGCCGCGTCGCGCCCCACGACCGTCCGCCACACCCCCCCCGCGCCCGCCTCGAACCGCACCACACTCGGGAGCAGCGGGTCGCCCCGCTCGTCGGCGATCGTGCGAGGCCCATCCTCGCCGTACACCGCCACGAGGCTGTTGGTCGTTCCCAGATCGATCCCCACGATGATGTTCTTCTCAGCCGCCGGCATCTCCCCACCATAGGCGCAACGCCGCCCGGCCCCGGCGGCACGCCCTCGGCGCGCCGAGCCGAGCGCAGCGGGCCGCGCCCGCGGCCCCGCCGGTGCGCCGCACGCTGAAACGAAAGCGCGGCCGCCCCATCCCGGAGCGGCCGCGCGCATGCCTCATGGAGGGCCCGGTCAGCCGCCCGTCACGGACGCGTCCGCCGTCATGTCGCTGGAGACGCGGGTGTACTTGATCTCCATCATCTTGAATTCCTTGCCCGTGTGCGGCGAGACACCGTAGATCTCCATCGTCATCATGTCCTCGCCCGTGCGCCGCTCGACCTCGCGCATCTTCGTGAGCTTCTTCGTGATCGGACAGTTGTACTCGAGCACCCAGGTCATCGTCTTCCCGTCGCTCGAGAGCTCACCCGTCCCGGTCGCCATCCCGGTGCCGCAGTTGTCGATCCACATCGTCTGGAATTCCTGCGACACGTTGTCAAAGCCGTAGATCCCGAGGCCGGTGAAGGGCATCCCGCCCATGTCGCCCTCGGTCTTGCACTTGATGTAGCGACCGTCCATCATCGGCGAGATCGTCGTCGTGCAGGTGCTCTCCACCGGCTCGGCCTCGGGCGTCATCCACATCGTGGTCTTGCCTTCCCACACGCCGACGCCCTTGGCCAGGTGCAAGTGCATCTCCCCCGGAGTCGCCGCCTCCATGCACGCCTGCATGTCTTCCATCGTCATTCCCGGCGGCAGCTCAAACTCCGGCTGGCCGGCCGGCTGTCCCGCGGGCTGCCCGGGCTTGCTCTCCTTCGTCGCCTGCGCGAACGCCACCGAACCCGCCAGCGCGAGCACACCGACGACTGTCAAAACGGAACTCCGGCTCATGCGAACCTCCGATACATTGTGCAAAGGGGTGCGTTCGGCGCCCGACCGATCCTGGGTCCCAAAGGGCGCCGCACGCGCAGTCTACCCGCCCCCGCGCGCGCAACGCAACGAAAAGCGCGCACAGGACACCCGCACATACCCACCCTTATATCCGTTATATCGCGCGCGCCCGCTGCGTCATTACCGTTCGTAAGTCCCGACGAGCGTGGCCTCCGCGATCGCCCTGCTCCCGATCGCCCGCTCCACCGCCTTCCGCCCCAGTCCTCCGCTCAGGTTCAGCGGGGCGCTGAGCGCGTAGAGGTGGAAGCGGTAGTGGTGCACGCCGTGCCCGTGGGGCGGGGCGGGGCCGCGATATCCCAGGTTGTTGGACCGGAACGAGTTGCGCCCCTGGTGCGCACCGCCGAGCACATCCGCGCTCCGCGCCAGGCCCTCAGGCAGCTCCCGCACCGTCGCAGGAATGTCGTACATCACCCAGTGCACGAACGGCTCGTCCGACGGCGCGTCGGGATCGTCGCACACCAGGACGAGCGAGCGCGCCTTCTCGGGGACGTCCCGGATCGCCAGGGGCGGCGAGAGGTTCTCGCCGTCCTCCGTGTACTTCTTGGGGATAGCCGCAGCGTCCTGGAATGCCCTGCTCTCGAGCTTCATGGCTCCGACCTCCGTGCTGTCCGCAATCGCGACGCCGCGCGACGCGAACGGCCCGCGCGGCGCCGCTCACCCAGTCAGTCTATCGAACGGCGTGGTCGAGGACAACGCATCGCCTGGTGCCGTCGTCGCCACCGGCACACGAACACTTCAATAAAACAGGTACACCCACCAGTTCTTCATGGGTGCGCCCTCGTCGTCCACGCACCGGTTGTCGAGCCCCGGCATGCACTGCCGCCAGAACACCAGCCACGGGCCCATGCAGTCGCCCGCCACCTCCTGGTACCGCGCGAACTTCGACGCGTTGAACGGCGCCGCCGCGTCGCCGCCGTCCTCCCCGTCGCGCAGCCGGTAGTGCTCGATCGTGCTGAGCACGGTCACCGGGCTCTCGAGGTCGTAGTGCTGGCGCGCCCCCGGCGGGAAGTGCGCGTTCCCGCCCACGGCCACATACGGGTCGATGCGGTGCGTCTCCCTCCCGACGCGCACCTCCATCGCGCCGTCCGGGTAGGAGATCGACTCGTGCCCGTACCGCGTCCTGTACAGCGAGTCGAACGGCACGCCGTAGCGCTCGTCCAGGTTCAGCTCCGCGTACTCGCGAAAGTAGCGCCCGAAGGAGGGCACGGCACCCGAGTTCGCCGTCCACTCCAGCCCGTGCGCGAAGTTCTCCAGCGCGCACCCCACGCCCCGCCTCGGATTGAAGAACGCAATCCGGAACGTCCGCCCCGACCACGGCATCGTCTCGTCGTGCCCGTTCCCCGCCGGCGCATACTCCCCCTCGACCGCCCGGCACGCCTCGTCGTACTTCTGCTTCAGCTCGATCACCTCCAGCGCCGGCCACGGGCCGTCGTGCTCGAGATACATCCACAGCTCGTGCACGTATCCGGCGTTGATCAGCTCGTGCAGGTCGAGAAACGCCCCCTCCTCCCGCGGGTCCCCGAACCCCAGCAGGCGCGAGAGCTCCTCGGTGTACAGCCCCCCGTAGTCGCACGCCACGTCCGGCGAATCTCCCGCCTTCCGCGGAAAGCGCGAGCTGTTCCCGTCATCCGACGCGCTCGTCCCCGGCGTGTCGCGCAGATCGACATACCTCACCACCTCATACTTCAGAAACGCCGGCGCACTCTCGTCCTCGTACCCATGCCACCGCGAGCTCTCCGCCAGCGCCGCCACCACCCCCTCGGCGTGCTCGCGGACCGCCTCCATCCCGATCTCGTTCGCGAAGTTCACCACCACCACCCGCGGCCGCATCTCCCGGATCTCCCCGTGATGCTCCGCCAGCCACGGATCCGAGTTCCTCCAGCTCTCCACGTTCGGCCACACCGAGACGTCCGCCGACAACCCCTGCGGCCTCGGCAATGCTCCACCCTCCTGGGCCCAAGTCACTGCCGCAACCAGACATACAACCTGTACCGCCGACGCCAGCGTCCACATGGCCCGACTCCTCTCGCACGCGGCGAAAGACCACTTTAAGACCGGTTTGGACCCTGCCGCATCACGCCACGCACTCGCTCTCCAGCGCCCCCGGCCCAGTGGAGCCCTGTCGTTGCACCAATGCCGCCCTTGCCCCAGGGAGTCCACCGGGATCGGGTATGATGCGCCCGCTCCAGCGCCGCCCCACGCACGAGGCCGCGCGCACGAAAGGAATGGCCATGACCCTCCGGCAGCACGTCGCACGCGTTCTCGTCGGCTTGGTGGCGTTCGCCTCTTCCGCCCTCGCCCAACCAGACCGCCCCAACATCCTCGTCCTCTGGGGCGACGACATCGGGTGGTCGAACATCAGCTTCAACACCCGCGGCGTCATGGGATACCGCACGCCCAACATCGACCGCATCGCAAACGAGGGCATGGCCTTCACCGACTACTACGGCGAGCAGTCCTGCACCGCCGGGCGCTCCTCGTTCATCCTCGGCCAGAGCGTCTACCGCTCCGGCCTCAGCAAGGTCGGCCTCCCCGGCGCCGAGCTCGGCAGCCATCCCGACGACCCCACGATCGCGCGCCTCCTCAAGCAGCAGGGCTACGCCACCGGACAGTTCGGCAAGAACCATCTCGGCGACCGCGACGAGCACCTGCCCACCATGCACGGCTTCGACGAGTTCTTCGGCAACCTCTACCACTTGAACGCCGAGGAAGAGCCGGAGAACGAGGACTACCCGGCGGACATCGTCGTCGCCGGGGGCGAGACCTTCCGCGACCGCTTCGGCCCCCGCGGCGTCGTCCATTCCTGGGCCAACGCCAACGGCGCCCAGCGCATCGAGGACACCGGCCCTCTCACCCGCAAGCGCATGGAGACCATCGACGACGAGACCTCCGAGCGCGCCATGCAGTGGATCCGCGAGCAGCACGAGGCCGGCACGCCCTGGTTCTGCTGGTGGAACGGCACTCGCATGCACTTCCGGACCCACGTCAAGCCCGAGCTCCGCGGCGTCTCCGGCCAGGACGAGTACTCCGACGGCATGGTCGAGCACGACATGCACATCGGAAAGTTCCTCGACCTCCTCGACGAGCTCGGCATCGCCGACAACACCGTCGTCCTCTACTCCACCGACAACGGCCCGCACATGAACACCTGGCCCGACGCCGCCATGACCCCCTTCCGCGGCGAGAAGAACACCAACTGGGAGGGCGGCTGGCGCGTGCCCGCATTCGTCCGCTGGCCCGGCAGGATCGAGCCCGGCTCGGTCACCAACCAGATCGTCCACCACATGGACTGGATGCCGACCTTCCTCGCCCTCGCCGGAGAGCCGGCCGTCAAGGAGAAGCTCCTCGACGGCTACGCTGCCGGCGGGAAGACATACAAGGTCCACCTCGACGGCTACAACATCCTCCCCATGCTCACCGGCGAGACCGACCGGTCGCCCCGCGAGGAGATCTTCTACTTCTCCGACGACGGCGACCTCACCGCTCTCCGCTACGAAGACTGGAAGCTCATCTTCATGGAGCAACGCGCCGAGGCGACGCTCCAGGCCTGGGCGGAGCCCTTCGTCCCCCTCCGCCTCCCAATGATCTTCCACCTCCGCCGCGACCCCTACGAGCGCGCCAGCATCACCTCCAACACCTACTACGACTGGCTCATCGACCGCGCCTACCTGCTCGTCCCCGCGCAGTCCTACGTCGGCCGCTTCCTGCAGTCCTTCAACGACTACCCGCCCCGCATGAAGGCCGCGAGCTTCAGCCTCGAGCAGGCCATGGAGACCCTCAACCGCACCGCCGGCTCGCAATGACCAGGCCCCACGCCCTCGCGATCGCGATCGGCGCCGCGCTCCTCGCGCCCGCGGCCTGTGCGCCGCAGGCCCGCCTCGACTCGTGGACCGACGGCCCCGCGCGCGAGACCATCACCGACTTCGTCGCCCGCGTCACGACCCGCGGCAGCCCCGACTTCGTCCCGCCCGACGAGCGCATCGCCGTCTTCGACAACGACGGCACCCTGTGGTGCGAGCAACCGGCCTACGCGCAGCTCCTCTTCGCCATGGACCGCGCCCGCGCGCTCGCGCCCGACCACCCCGACTGGGCGCACACCGAGCCCTTCCGCTCCGCGATCGCCGGCGACCTCAGCGCCCTCGCCGCCTCGGGCGAGGAGGGCCTTCTCGAGCTGATCATCGCCAGCCACGCCGGCACGACCACCGAAGCGTTCGACGCCGCCGTGCGCGCCTGGATCGCCCACACGCGCCACCCCCGATTCGACACGCCCTATACCGGCTGCGCCTACCAGCCGATGCTCGAGATGCTCGATTACCTCCGCGCGCACGGCTTCAAGACCTACATCGTCTCCGGCGGAGGCGTCGAGTTCATCCGCGCATTCTCTTCCGACCTCTACGGCGTCCCACCCGAGCAGGTCATCGGCAGCACGATCGCCACCGACTATGAGATGCGCGACCATGGCCCAGTGCTCGTCCGCCTCCCCGAGATCGACTTCATCGACGACAAGGCCGGCAAGCCGGTCGCCATCCACAAGTTCATCGGCCGCCGGCCCGTCATCGCCTTCGGCAACTCCGACGGCGACCTCCAGATGCTCCAGTGGACCACCGCCCGCGCCGGCCCCAGTCTCGGCGTCATCATCCACCACACCGACGCCGAGCGCGAGTACGCCTACGACCGTGACTCCCACGTCGGACGCCTCGACCAGGCCCTCGACCTCGCCCCCGAGAACGGCTGGATCGTCGTCAGCACCCGCGACGACTGGAGCGCCGTCTTCCCCCGCGCGGACTGACCCGCCTCCTGCAACGGCACCTCAACACCCCGCCACCCACGCCCCCACGAACGCCACCACGTCGCGGCTGTCCACCACCCCGTTCCCGTCAAAGTCCGCCCCGCTCTCGCCCCGCACCCACGCGTTCAGGAACGCCACCACGTCCCGCGAATCCACCAGCCCGTCCGCGTTGAAATCGACCCCGCACAGCGCCAGATCAAACACGTACGCGGCCCCGCCCGGGTCCGCCCCCGGCGCGCCGATCAGCGCCGTCCGCCCCTCCACCCACACCGCGCTCCCGAACCGCCACGACCGCGCGTAGTCCGACGCCATCATCCTCGCCCCCTCAAACCACTCCCCGCCCACGCGCCGGAACACGTACGCCGACCCCGAGTCCGGCACCCCGTCGTCGTCCCCCTGGGCGCCCACCACGAGCGTGTCGCCGCTGACGGAGACGGCCGAGCCGAACATGTCCTGCGGCCGCGCATCCGACGCCGTCAGCTTCGCCGCCAGCGTCCACGACCCGTCAACCCGCTCGAACACGTACGCCGAGCCCGAGTTCGTCGTGTACGCCCCGTCGTCCCCCGGAGCGCCGACGACGATCGCCCCCTCCGCGACGCACACCGACCGTCCGAACTCGTCGCCCGCGGCCCCGTCGGGCGCGGTGAGCTTCGCAACCTGCGTCCATGCCCCGCCCGTCCGCTCGAACACGTACGCCGCCCCGCTGCTCGACCCCATGTCGTCGTCGAGGTACGCGCCCGCCACCGCCACGTCCCCGCCGAGGGACACCACATACCCGAAGTAGTCCCACGGCGCTCCATCCGACGCCGTCAGCTTCGCGGCCTCCGCCCACTCGCCCCCGACTCTCTCGAACACGTACGCCGAGCCGGAGAAATTGCCCATGTCGTCGTCGTTGAACGACCCGACGAGCACGCTCTCGCCGCTGGCCGCGACGGAGAACCCGTACCCGTCGTACGCCGCGCCGTCCGCCGGCAGGATCTTCGCCGCCTGCACCCACGTGCCGCCGACGCGCTCGAAGACATACGCCGAGCCCGCTCGCTCGCCGAGATCGTCATCCAGGTACGCGCCCACGGCGATCACGTCCCCGCTCAGCCCCACCGCGCAGCCGAAGTGGTCCCCCTCCTCGCCGTCGGACGCCACGAGCTTCGCCGTCTGCGTCCAGACGCCGCCGACATCCTCGAACACGTACGCCGCGCCCGCGTCCCTGCCCCGCTCGTTGTCGTCGTACCGCGCCCCGACGACGAGCATTCCGCCGCTCAGGCACACGGGCGCGCCGAAGCTGTCGCCCTCCTCACCGTCGGCCGCCGTCAGCCTCGCGATCTCCGTCTGCCCCCAAGCCCCCGCCGCCCACACCGAGAGCCCGACCGCGCCGCCGCGCACGAAGCCCCATCGCGCCGCGCCCATGCCGCCCTCCCTTGTGCGTTCCCGGCACCGGGCCGCCGCGTCGCCGTCAACACGCGTCGGCGATCGCCGCGGCGCGTCGGTCCGGCCGATATCCCGCAACCCAAAGCATACCACGCCCCCGACGACTGACCTGAGGCCCTGCGAGGGTCAGGGCCCGTCCTGCCATCAGCCTGCGTGAGACCGCCCCCTCCGCAACTCCAACCGCGTGTCCTCGGGCCAGTCCGGGGCAACACCGGCAACGCCGTGGGTCAGCTGCGCCCTCCCGCGGCTCTTCTGCGCCGGAGCCCCAACGGCGCGAGAGAAGGGCCCGACCACGGGAATCTCGCGGACCGCGTTCCCGGACCTTCTCAATCCGCAACGTGCCACACCGCGAGCAGGCGTGAGCCGCGCGGGCCCTGG
Source organism: uncultured Phycisphaeraceae bacterium (assembly GCA_964435785.1). Lineage (GTDB taxonomy): Bacteria > Planctomycetota > Phycisphaerae > Phycisphaerales > UBA1924 > PNC22. The sequence goes on from CAYTAH010000014.1 coordinate 68,155, forward strand.
ACCCAGACGAGCACCGTGTGCAGATCCAGCCGTCCGAGGACCTCGACCTGCTCGTCCTCCGATGCCACGGCCACCGACGCGAAGGACGCGGGCACCCCGGGCAAGCGCAGGTCTCCTTCCAGGTCGGGGCGCCACTTGGCTGCGTGCCAGGCGCCGTCGTTCACGAAGAGGAGCGGTGCGGCCAGGCGGGCCTCGACCCGGCAGACGGTCGGCGCCGCGCCGTCGGCCCAGCACATGACCACCTCATTCCCCCCGTCCACGAACAGCGTGTACGACGCCGAACGCCGGCGATCCGTGAGGCGGAACCCGCCGGGGTCGGTCGAAAGCGGGCGCCCCGCCGGCTCCTGCGTGCGAACAACAGCGGCCCCGGCCTCGCGGGCGCTCCACTCGGTCGGGTAGAGCGTGCCGTCGGCGCCGAAGCACGGGGAGTAGAGGCTTCGCCCGGCCAAGTCGCCTTCTGTCGGACTCTCAAAGACGGGGGCCCGCCCCACGTGTCCCCCCGGCTCGGAAAGCGTGAGGCGATCCCAGCGCACGTACTCCCCGCCTCTCTCCATGCCGAGCAGGAACTCGTCGCCGGACGCGTTCCAGATCCCTACCGCCGGACGCAGGTGATCCTCCGGCTCGATGCGGCACACCGTCGCCATCTCCTCCTCGCGCGCAGCCGCCCGGTGCGCCACGACCACCCAGCCGCCGGCCCCCGCCCCCGGACGCGGCGAGATGATGACGGCCACGTCGCCGGAGGTGAGGGAGCGCGGCGTCGGGCCGCAGTGCAGGTCGTTTCCTGTGCTCTCGAAGAGCACGTGCGCGGCGATCGTGGGGTTCGAGGGCTCCGCGACGACGCTCGACGGTCGCATTCCCATCGGCGGGCGCTCAGGCGACTGATCACCCCAAGCCGCGCCGAGCGCGACGAAGCCGAGCCAGATTACCGGCGCCACGATTCGCATTGCTTGGCTCCTTGCGTGCTCGCCACACGATCATTCAGGGTCGAATCGGCGTAACAGATGACCTGTCTCCGCATCCCACAGCGACTCCGGCCCGAGAGCCCCGATCAGGAACGTTCCGCCGTCCGGCGCGAAACCCACGAGGAACTCCGCCCGCTCCATGATCCGCGTGATCTCCCGGCCCGACTCCAGATCCCACAGCGAGGCGCGGAGCGGCCCCGGGTTCTGGTGCTCGTCGTAGACCTGCCAGGTCGCCAGGCAGCGCCCGCCGTCGGGGCTGAGCACCACCAGCCGCACCGGCCCCGGGTGCGAGAGCCTCATCCGCTCCTCGCCGGTCGCGCTGTCCCACAGCCGCACCGTCCCGTCGGCCGAGGCCGTCACCACCATCGCCCCGTCCACGCCGAACTGCGCCCCGCTGACGTTCCCGATGTACGGGTCGTGCCGCGTCCTCTCGTGCCCGGCGATCTCCAGCAGAGGCTCGCCCGTCCGCGCATCCCACACAAGGACGACATCGCGCGTGGAGCGGGTGACGATGCGCCGCCCGTCGGGGCTGAACGCCGCGCCGTCGAAGGCCTTCGTCGGGTCATCAAACCCGATGCGGCAGATCTCCGATCCGCTCGTTGCGTCGAGCACTCGCACGGTTCGCCGGACGATCGCGAGCATGGTCCGACCATCGGGGCTGAACTCCGCGCCGGGCGGAAGCTCCCCTACGTTCTCGACCGCGAAGAGCAATTGCCCCGAGTCCACATCCCAGATCCGAGCCCTCGAGTCGCGTCCGACGCTGAGTATCCGCCCGCCATCGGCGCTGAACTGCAGCGCCATGACATAGCCGTCCGGGTGGCCCGCAAACCTCCGGACCTCGGCGCCCGTCTCCGCGTCCCACACCCGGATCGAACCGTCGAACGGGCGGTACACGTTCGTTTCAAAGGAGCTGCCGGCGCCAGTCGCCACGAGCTTCCCGTCGGGGCTGAAGGCCACCGCGTTGATCGGGTCGCGCTGCCCCTCGAACCGCCGGAGCACCCCGCCAGACTCCACATCCCAGAGCGAGGCGTGGTGAACGAGCACGAACTCGCCGGGGAAGTCACCCTTGCCCTCCCCGACCTGGACCAGCGCTGGGCTCTGCGTGATGCCGGTCACAAACCGGCGCCCGTCGAAGGCCGAGATCGGCTCAAATCTCGCCACGCGCGCCGGCGACGCGTCGTGCGACGCCGCGTCGGGGTCGGGCGCATCGCCTCCACGCGCCAGCCACTTCACCCGCACCGGCGGCGTGCCCGGGGCCAGCAAATCGGCATCCATGCCATCGAGGAACCGCGCCGCGCGCGACCAGATCTCCCCGGTCTCGTCGTCGATCACGATCCAGTCGCCACGCGCCGCGTCCACCGACAGCGTCCGCAGCCGGCTCTCCCGGCTTCTCTCGCCGGTCGAGAGATCGAGCACCCACGTCCCCACGCCCGCGCCGGTCGCGAGCACACGCTCGCCGTGCACGTCAATCGGAAACACCCGCGCCCCGGCTCCGTCGGCCGATTCCCATAGCTCCCAGCTCTCGCCGTCGCGCTCGATACCCCACGCCACGCCGCCCTCCGTGCGCTGCCCCACCACCCACGTCGTGGTCCACGCCCGGAACAGCTCCGCGGCCGCGGGATACTCCGCCACGTCGCCCGCCGGCGTCCCCGAGAGCTTCAGGTACTGGGCGCGCTCCGTCCCGTCCTTCACCGTGCCCTCGCCCCACACATCCGAGACCGCGACCAGCAAAACCCGCGGCCGCGCAAACCACGCGATCGCCCTCGCCGCCACGCCGCTGTCACCCTCCAGACCCGTGATGTTCTCCAGCGAGCCGCTCGCCGGGTCGTACAGAACGACGTTGCCGGTCGTGCCCCGCTTTCGGTCGTCCTTCTCGGGGAAATGACGCCCGCACCAGAGGTTGATCACATAGGTCGACGGATCGACGGCGCACAGCAGCTCCGGCGACGCGTTACCCGCCTGCTTCCACAGCGGGCTGTTCGTCCCCAGCATCAGGGTCCGCGCCTCTTCGCCCTCCGGCGCGCTGGCGATCCAGCCATCCCAGCACGACTGCCCGAACCCCTGGTGCCACGCCGCCACGCCCCCCGCCCCATCCATCACGACCCGGGCCAGCGTGGAGTCGTTGACCACCGGCAAACGCGCAGTCAGCTCCACATCTCCGCGATCGACCGGCTGCGCCCCCGCCACCCTAACGGCCGCAGCGCCCACCACCAAGACCGCCGCCGCAATGCTCCTCACCGCTGTCACCCCTGTCACCTCACTCCGGCACCCACGCCAGCCCCGCGATCTCATCCACCAGCTGCACTACCCCCGCGCTCTCCACGTCCCCCACCGGCAGCCGCACCGCGAAGTGCCTCGCCTCCCCCCGCTCGCGCACGTAGATCAGCGCCGTCGCCCGCTCGCGCCTCGGGAAGAACGTCTCCGTGCTCTCGATCCGCGTCAGCGTCCCCGGCTCGAGCAGCCCCGTGTTCACCACCAGGCGCCACACCCGCTCGACCTGATCCGCTGTCAGCTGGCGCGTCTGCCCCGGGTACACCCGCGGCGTCGCCCCGGGGCCCACGGCCGCACGCAGCACCCCGTCCGGCTCCACGATGTACCGCGCCGGCCGCTCCGCGCGCGGCTCGGCGTCGATCTCCTCCGGAGTCGCCGCCGGCCCCATCACCGTCACCGCGAGCGTGAAGTCCTCCGGCGCCCGCTCCGGCAATACCACCGGCTCCGGCTCCTCCTTCTGCGGCGGCGCCGACGAGCAGCCGCACAGCCCCACGCACACCACAACCATTGCCAGTTCCCGCACCATGCGCGGAGTCTACACCCCGCGGCCGCACTCCGAGCCGGCGACTTCCAGTCGCCGCTGGCGACCGTCCCACGGCCCGAGACCCTCTGCCCCGAAGGGGCGGCAGAATGTAGCGGCGGGTGGAGCGCAGTCCGCCGAAGGCGGACGAAGCGGAACCCGCCGTAAGCCGACGCACACGCCCAAGCCCCGGCAGGGGCGACAGAACTCGCCGCTCAAACGTGCGCCGTGGTCATCCCGCGCGTTCCTCGCCCCGAAGGGGCGTCAGAATGTAGCGGCGGGTGGAGCGCAGTCCGCCGAAGGCGGACGAAGCGGAACCCGCCGTACGCCGACGCACATGCCCAAGCCCCGGCAGGGGCGACAGAACTCGCTGCTCCAAACGGGCGCCGTGGTCATCCCGCGCATTCCTCGCCCCGAAGGGGCTCCAGGACGTGCCACCGGGCGCCTCCCCATCACCCACTCACCCACTCACCCCTGTCACCCCTGTCACCCCTGTCACCGCCGCTCCTCCCCTACCCTCCCTCCCATGCACTGCTCCATCCGCTGGCTCAACCGCTACCTCTCCCCCGGCGATGTCTCCGCCGCCGAGGCCGAGCGCGTCCTCACCGACATGGGCCTGCCAATCGAGGAGCACGTCGCCCTCCCCTCCGGCGACACCATGATCGACGTCGAGGTCACCTCCAACCGCGGCGACTGCCTCGCCCACCTCGGCCTCGCCCGCGAGGTCGCAGCCGGCACCGGGCGCACCCTCGTCAAGCCCTCCTTCGATGAGCCGGCCCGCACCGGCGGGCCCGCGTCCCAGGCGCTCGCACTCACGAACACCACGCCGGAAGCCTGCCCCCTCTTCACCGCCCAGGTGCTCAAGGGCGTGAAGGTCGGCCCCAGCCCCGCGTGGCTCGTCGAGTGCCTCGAGGCCGTCGGCCAGCGCTCGATCAACAACGTCGTCGACGTCACCAACTTCATCACCTTCGAGCTCGGCCACCCCTGCCACGTCTTCGACCTGCGCAAGCTCGCCGGCGCCTCACTCGTCATCCGCTGGGCGCGCGAGGGCGAGAAGCTCCGCACCCTCGACGGACGCGACCGCGTCCTCAAAGCCGACGAGCTCGTCGTCGCCGACGCGCAGCGCGCCCAGTCGCTCGCCGGCGTCATCGGCGGCGCCGACAGCGAGGTGGACGCGCGCACCACCGACGTCGTCCTCGAGATGGCAACCTGGGACCCCGTCACCATCCGCCGCGCCGCCCGCCGACTCGCCATCCGCACCGACGCCGGGCACCGCTTCGAGCGCATCGTGGACGCACGCGAGATCGACCACGCCGCACGCCGCGCGGCCGCGCTCCTCCACGAGCTCGCCGGCGGCCAGCTCCTCGACGACATCCTCGCCGCCGGCCAGCCCCTCAAGCCCCACACCGTCATCACCCTCCGCCCCCAGCGCACCCGCGACCTCCTCGGCATCGACATCCCCGATGCCCTTCAATCCGAACTCCTCTCCCGCCTCGAAATCACCCCCTCACCCTCTCACCCACTCACCCACTCACCCACTCACTCCCCCTCCTACCAGTCCTACACCATCCCTCCGTTCCGCCCCGACCTCACCCGCGAGATCGACCTCATCGAGGAGATTGCGCGCACCAACGGCCTCGACGCCGTCCCCATCCTCGAGCGCATGCCCATCGTCGCCCGCCATCCCCAGGGGAGCGAGAGCGCGGTGCGCGCCATCGGCCACGTCCTCGGCGGGCTCGGGTTCTACGAGACCGTCACCTTCACCTTCGTCACCGAGGCCCAAGCCCGCCCCTTCCTCCCCCCCGGCCTCCGCCTCCTCGCCGTCGACGACGAGCGCCGCGCCCACGAGCCCTGCCTCCGCCCCAGCGTCCTGCCCAGCCTCCTCGCCTGCCGGCGCACCAACCAGAACGGCCAGGTCGAGCAGCCCGGCGGCGTGCGCCTCTGGGAGATCGCCTCGGTCTTCGCCGAGCTTGACAAGCCCGGACGCCACCAGGTCGAGAACCGCAACCTCACCCTCCTCATGGACGTCCCCGGCGAGGGGCGCAAGCGGTCGGCCGAGGACCGGCAGCGTGGCCTGCGCCTGATGCGCGGTTCCGTCGAGGCCGTCGTCCGCGCGCTCGCCGGCGCGGAGGCGGTTCCCGAGGTCAAGCCCGCCAAGCCCTGCCAGGACGGCTTCGACGGGTCGGCGTACGCGGACGTGCTCCTCCGGGGGCAACGCCTCGGCGCCTTCGGCCAGATCGACCAGCGGACCCAGCAGGCGTACGACCTCGAGGTGCCCCTCCTCGGCGCCGAGATCAACCTCGACGCCCTCGTGGCCCTCTTTCCGCCCCGCGCCCTCACACATGCTCTCCCCGCCTTCCCTTCCATCGAGCGAGACCTCTCCTTCGTCGTCGCCGAGGAAACCGCTTGGGCCCAGCTCCGGTCGCTCGTCGAGCACACGCGCCCCGACCTGCTCGAGCAGCTCACGTTTGTGGGCACTTACCGCGGACCCCAGACCGGCCCCGGGAAGAAGAGCGTCACGCTGCGGCTGCGCTTCAGAGCCCCGGACCGCACGCTGCGCCACGAGGAGGTCGACCCCCAGGTCGAGTCCCTCGTCGCCGCCGCGAAAGCCCAGCTCGCCGCCGAGCTGCGGGCCTAACGCGGGCAAGCCAGAACTCGAACTTGTCGAACAGCCCGCCCCCTCCCGGGCGCGGGCCGAACCCGGCCGATACGATGCCAGTAGACGGAGCAAGTCCGGACAATGGAGGGCGCCCGATGACACAGACCACGACCCAGCCTGTCACTTCGAAGAGCAGCGCGGCCGACCGACCACTCGTATACGTCAACGGGCGCATGCTCCCCAAGTCACAGGCCGCCGTGAACGTCTTTGACCACGGCCTCCTCTACGGCGACGGCATCTTCGAGGGCATCCGCGTCTACCGCGGCAAGATCTTCAAGGCCGGCCAGCACATGGACCGCCTCTACGGCTGCGCCAAGGCGCTCGACCTCGACATCCCGGTCTCGCCCGAGGAAATGATCGAGATCATGCGACGCTGCGTCGCCGCCAACGAGATCATCGACGGCTACATCCGCCTGGTGATCACCCGCGGCGAGGGCTCCCTCGGCCTCAACCCGTACCACTGCCCCGTCCCGGGCATCGTCTGCATCGCCGACCAGATACGCCTCTTCACCCCCGAGCAGTACGCCGCGGGCATGCGCGTCGTCCTTGCGCATCGGCCGAAGACGCCCATCGCCTGCCTCGATCCGCGGATCAAGAGTCTCAACTACCTGAACAACATCATGGCCAAGGTGGAGTCCATCCACCTGTCGCGCTCGCTGGGCATCACCAAGCCGGAGGACCAGATGCTCGAGGTCGTGATGCTCAACCTCGACGGCAACGTCACCGAGGGCTCCGGCGACAATATCTTCATGGTCAAGGGGGGCAAGCTCGTCACCCCGCCCGGCGACGCCGGCATCTTGAAGGGGATCACCCGCCGCTTCGTCATGGAGGAGCTCGCCCCCGCCCTCGGCATCGCGTGCGTGGAGCAAGACTTCGACTTTAAGGAGCTCGTGACCGCCGACGAGATCTTCCTCACCGGCTCGGCCGCCGAGATCATCGCCGTGCGCGAGATCGTCGAGCACGACGGCAAGGGGCATATCACCCGGAGCCACAAGATCACCGATGGCGAGGGCCCCGTCACCAGGAAGCTCCGCACCAAGTTCCGTGAGATCGTCACCAGCGACCACGTCCCCGAGGATTGAGCGGGGAAGGCAGTGAAACGATCGGACGCGCGGGAGCCCGTCGCCCACCAAGGCGCGCGGGCCACCGCTCGTTTTCCGTCGAGTGGCTCACCCCTCTCCGTCCCGCAGGCGCACCAGCTCCGGGCTCGGCGCCATCCTCCTCTGCTCGAACATCCACGCCGGCACCTGGTCCGTCTCGTACGCCGGCTCCCAGCTCGCGTGCCCGTGCCCCTTCGTCTCCTCGTACCTCACGATTGCGCCCGCCCCCTCCGCGGCCTTCACCATGCGGCGCGACAGCTCGACGGGCACCACCGGGTCTCCCTCGTCGTGCCATGCCCAGATCGGGAGGCCCTTGTACGCCGTCGCGGCGTCCGCGTCGCCCCCGCCGCAGATCGGCGCGACAGCCGCGAACCACTCCGGCCTCCGCGCGGCGAGGTCCCAGCTGCCGAAGCCGCCCATCGAGAGTCCGGTGAGGTAGATGCGCGTGAGGTCGATCGGCTCCTCCGCCACGAGATTCTCCACCGCCTGCATCACCGCGCGCATCGCCGGCTCCGGCTCCTCGCGCATCGGGGCGGGCTCGGCGCTGCGCCAGTCAAAGTCCGACCAGCTCGAGCCCTCCGGGCACTGCACGGCGAGCAGGTAGCACGGGAAGCGCTCGCGGTACGCCTCACCGGCCATCCGCACCGGGAAGTGGGCGAGCTGCGACCGGTTGTCGTCCCCCCGCTCGCCCGCCCCGTGCAGGAACACGACCAGGGGCCACCCCCCCTCCGGCGTCGCGGCCCCCTCCGGCGGGGAGAGGAGGCGGTAGCCGTAGGAGGCCCCGTCCGCCAGCGCCACCTCGCCCGTCGAGAAGAGCCCCTCGATCCGCTCCCGCATGTCGTCCGAGGTCTGGGCCGGCGCGAAGCCCCCGAGCAGGGCCGCCAGCGCGCCCCCGAGCACCCCGAAGCTCCGTGCCTTCATCGTCCTCTCCATGGCGCTCCCGGCTCTCAGGCGCCAGGTGATCCTACCTGTCCCGCCCCGCGCCGGGGCTTGATCGGGTCGGCCTGCATAGACTTGGCGTCGGTGCTCGATGGGGCGAGGATGGCGCCGAGCCTTGGCGCCCGCTCCAGACGAGTCAGATTCCCGCCCCGAGCAGCCCGATGGGTGCGTCGCAGAGGGACGGATGGCGAGCCCCCCGGCCGGCTTCATCGACCGAAGGGCCTGCCATCCGGAGCAAGGCGCGCCCCACCGCGGAGCTGCGGCGGAGCTAAGGCACGCGCATGACCCCGGAAGACACGCAGCAGGACACCCCCCATCTCGATCACGATCAGCCCGCCGAGGACGCCCCGACCCAGGAGGGCGCGCCCAAGAAGAAGCGGCGCCGCCGGCGCCGGCGCAAGCCGCAGGCGGAGCCCGGCGCCGAGCAGCAGCCGGCCGCGCCGCGCCCGCGCGCCGAGCAGGGCGACGGCGGGCCCGAGCGCGAGGGGCGGTCGGATCGGCGGGAGCGGCCCGAAGGGGACGGCCCGCGCAAGAAGCGCCGCCGCCGTCGCGGCCGTCGGGGCGAGGGCGAAGAAGCCCCCGAGACCACCGCCGAGGGCGGCGATCCCCGGCGCGTGCGTCGTGCCACCGGCGACGTCTCCAACGTCGAGGTCTTCGAGCAGTCGCTCGCGTTCCGCGACCTCGGCCTGAGCGAGGAGATCCTGCGCGGCCTCGACGAGGCGGGCTTCAAGCAACCGACCTACATCCAGGCCTCGCTCATCCCGCCCGCCCTCGCCGGCAGGGACGTGCTCGGCCAGGCCAAGACCGGCACCGGCAAGACCGCCGCGTTCGGCCTGCCGCTGCTCCACCTGTGCGAGCCGGGCCTGGCGATGCAGGCGGTGATCCTCGCGCCCACGCGCGAGCTTGCGATCCAGATCACCGAGGAGATCAACGACCTCGGGCGGCACTCGCCCTGCCACGCGGTGACGATCTACGGCGGGCAGCGGATCATGACGCAGGTGGACAAGCTGCGCCGGAACCCCGAGATCATCGTCGGCACGCCGGGGCGAGTGCTGGACATGGTGGACCGCGGGCACCTGCACTTCAAGAACATCCGCTTCGCCGTGCTCGACGAGGTGGACCGGATGTTCGACATCGGGTTCCGCGATGACATCCGGCGAATCCTCCGCCAGTGCCCGAGCGACCGGCAGACGATCGTCGTCAGCGCCACCTTCAACCCCGAGATCGAGGACCTCGCCCGGCGCTACATGCGCGATCCCGAGAAGATCGTCACCAGCGCCGGCTCGCTCACCGCCACGCTCGTCGAGCAGCACTACCTGTCGGTCGAGCAGTGGGACAAGAAGCGCCTCCTCCTCCACCTGCTCACGCGCGAGGAGCCGGCGCTCACGCTCGTCTTCTGCCGCCTCAAGCGCAGCGTCGACGAGCTCGCCCGCTACCTGACCCAGAAGGGCGTCGAGGCCCACGCCATGCACGGCGACCTCAGCCAGAGCCAGCGCACCGCGACCATGCGCCGCTTCAAGGAGGGGCAGCTCGCGGTGCTCATCGCCTCCGACCTCGCCAGCCGCGGCATCGACGTCGACGGCATCAGCCACGTCGTCAACTACGACCTCCCCGACGACCCCGACCTCTACGTGCACCGCATCGGGCGCACGGCCCGGGCCGGCACTCGCGGCGTCGCGTGGACCTTCGTCACCAAGGCCCAGGGCAAGCTGCTCACGCAGATCGAGAACCTCGTCAACGCCGAGATCCCCAAGCTCGACTACCCCGACTTCGAGCACCACGACCGGCCCGACGGTTGGCGCGACGAGCCCGTCGGCGGACGCCCACCCCTCGAAATCCCCGAGACCGGGCCGGTCAAGAGCCGCTTCGCCGCGGAGGCCCCCGCCGAGGTGATCAAGGACGAGGCGACGCTCGCCGAGAAATTCCCCGGCGGCGTGGTGCCCACCAAGCTCCCGCCAAAGCGGATGCAGGGGCGCGTGCGCACGCGAGGACGCTGAGCGCTCATGGAGCGCGTATCATCGCGCGGGAGCGGTCCGCGGACTCCACGCAACCCGACAGCAAAGACAGGTTTGCCATGCCCCACATCATCGCCGAGCCGTGCATCGGGACAAAGGACACCTCCTGCGTCGAGGTCTGCCCCGTCGACTGCATCCACCCCACCAAGGAAGAGACCGAGTTCGAGACCGCCGATCAGCTCTACATCGACCCGGACACCTGCATCGACTGCGGCCTGTGCGTGGACGAGTGCCCCGTCAAGGCGATCTTCCCCGAGGAAGACCTTCCCGAGGAGTGGAACAGGTACGTCCAGCTCAACCTCGATTACTACAAGAAGTGAGGCCCGAGGGCTGAGGCTTGAGTCTTGAGGCCGTGCTTGGCTGTGAGACTCACGCTGTCGCGAGCGCCGGGGCGTCGGCCTGGCGCGGCTTGGGCCCGGTGACGCACAGCCTGTAGCCGAGCATGATCAGGATCACGCCGAGGAACTCGCCCACATAGAGCGCCTCGACGATGCCGCCCTTGGCCATGCTCCCGCCGATCCCCGGGAGCAGCGCGCCCGCGGCGATCCAGATCGTCCCCGCCGCGCGGCGCGCGTTGCAGCTCTCGGGCGTGTAGTCGATGAGCAGGTCGGCGATCGCCAGCCCCGGCACCAGCCTCGCAATCACGTCCAATCCCACCGCCAGCCGCCGCTGGCCACGCGACCCCGCCTGCAGATACCGCACCGCCGAGTAGAGCGCGCCCCCGATCAGGAACGCCGCGGCGTAGGTGTTGATGAAGGGCGTGAGCAGGCGCACCCACCGCCACTCGATCGCGCTCCCGCTGGGCTTGGCCGGGTTGATCGCCTCCGCGTTGATGGGCGTGAGGAACACGGCGACCGTCGCGAAGATCACGAACACCAGCGAGACCGCCGTGAGCACGTTGGCGATGCGCCGCTTGCCGATGAGGTAGAGGCTCCCCGTTGCGAGCGGATATCCCCCCAGGATCGCCCCCGCCCAGTACCACCAGCGCGTCAGTTCCGGCGTGTTGCCGAAGAGCGTGATCGCCGATTCCATGGCCGTCCCAAGCCCGTAGCAGGTCATGCCGAAGGCCCACCACATCAGGTGCGGCGGCCAGCCGCGCGTCCGCGCCCGCGCCAGCAGCATCGCCACGAAGGCCGCCGAGAGCAGGGTGGTCAGGATCGGGACGTAATGGATCGCGCCGGGCTGGGCGATCGCGGCGAGGTTTGACGCCATGGCGGGGTTCCTTCGGTGCGCGAGAGAACCATATGTCCATTGAAATATCCGAAATACCCCGATCCACCCAATCCGGGTCGAAACACATGGAATCCCCGGCCTGGTTCACCTGTCCTGCGGCCCGCCGAAGAGCAATTGGATGAAAGGCCTGTCCCGCTCGCGACAGAAGACGTAGACGTGGTCCCCCTCGGTCAGCACCGTGTTGCCCCGCGCCGGGATCGGCTGCCCGGCCCGCACGACCAACACCACCGAGCACCCCTCCGGGAAGCTCACCGACGCGATCGCCACGCCGCACACCGCCAGCGTGCGGTCGATGTAGAACGGCAGGATCTCCCCGTCGAGGGCCTTGGTGGAGGTCATCTCGATCGTGGCGGCCGGCTCGGGTGCCCCGCCCTCCGAGAGGCCGAGCCTGCCCGTGACCGCGCGGATCGTGGCGCCCGGCACGAACGCGTTGAGCACGACGATGAAGAAGACGGTGTTGAAGACCTCGACCGACCCCGGCACGCCGCGGAGCACCGGGTACGTCGCGAGGATGATCGGCACCGCGCCGCGCAGGCCGACCCAGCTGATGTAGGCCTTCTCGCGCAGCGGGTAGCGCAGGGGCGCGAGGCACGCGAAGACCGCGAGGGGGCGTGCGACCAGCGTCATGAAGAGGCCGATGGCCAGCCCGCGCCCGGCGACGCCCGGCAGGTCCGAGGGGTACACCAGCAGCCCGAGCATCAGGAACATGGTGATCTGGCAGAGCCACGCCACCGCGTCGTGCACGCGCGCCAGGCCGCTGCGGTATGGCACCCGGCCGTGCCCGAGCATCACGCCCGCACCGTAGGCCGCGAGAAAGCCGCTCCCGCCCAACACCGTGGTGAGGCCGTAGCACACCAGCGCCAGCGCGAGCGTGAGCACGGGGTAGAGCCCCGTCGCCGAGAGGCTGATCCGGTGCAGCAGCACGCGCCCGAGCAGACCGAAGCCCACGCCCAGCGCGGCGCCCGATGCCAGCTGCCACGGCACCTGCAGCGCCAGCCCCCACGAGGGCGGCTGGTTCGTGAGCGCGACCTCCGTCATCGCCGCCGTCAGGATCACCGCCATAGGGTCGTTGGCGCCCGACTCGATCTCCAGCGTCGTGCCCACCCGGCGGCTGAGGCGCAGGCGGCTGCCACGCAGCACGGCGAACACGGCCGCGGCGTCGGTGGACGAGACGATCGCGCCGAGCAGCAGCGCGTGCACCCAGCTCATGCCGAGCAGGCGGGCGCCGCACGCGGTGAGCCCGGCGGTGAGCACGACGCCGAGCGTCGCCAGGATCGAGGCGGGCGCCCAGCTCTGACGGATCGCCCCCACCGGCGTGTTCAGCCCGCCGTCGAACAGGATGAGCACCAGGGCGAGCGTGCCGAAGCGGTAGGCGAGGCTGTAATTGTCGAAGCCGATCCGCCCGATCCCCTCCGACCCCGCCAGCATCCCTACGACGAGGAACAAGAGCACGATCGGCACGCCCAGCCGCTCCACCGCGCGGCTGAAGAGCACGCTCACCCCCAGCAGCGCGCCGAAGACCAGAACGACGACGCCGGTTGCGAGGGGTTCTGTCATCGGGCGCGCTTCTCCGCGGCAAGCATACGGGTACCCCGCCCCGAGGTCTTGGGTATCCCGCCCCTCCGGGGCGGATCGCGGACCTGTCGATCCGCGCCTCGTGCGTCGTGCGCGCCAACAGACGGTCGCGCGTACAGGCGCCGCGCCGCTGCGTCGCGGCTTCTCCGGAGGGAGAAGGCGTGAAGACGTGGAAAGAGGGAGCCGCTCCGGAGGAACGGGGTACCCGGAACCGACCCACGTGGCAGCGGGTACAACACGCCATGCCCGCGCCCGACCTGCTCCTCACCACCGCCGGCGCGCTCGTCGCCCTCGCCGGGCTGGGCCTGCTCGCGTGGGCGCTCGCCGGCGACCGGATCGCCACCCGCGACCTCCGCCGGCGCGGCGAGCTGCGCCGCTGCCCCCGCTGCTGGTACGACATGCGCGCAACCGACGGCCTCACCTGCCCCGAGTGCGGGAGGACGGCGCGCCGCGAGAGGGCCCTGCTCCGCACGCGCCGGCGCTGGCGGGCGGGCGTCGTCGGGCTCCTCGTGCTCGCGATCGGAGTCGGCGTCGGTGTCTCGCCGCAGGGCAAGGGCGGGGCATGGCGTCGATGGGCGCCCGACACTGCCGTGATCCTCGCCATGCAGTTCGCGCCGGACCCGGGGTGGACCGTGGACGAGCTGGCCCGGCGCGCGTGGGGCAAGGCGGGCGTCCCCCACGTCGAGCACCCGCACCGCTTCGCAGGCTGGCAGCTCGCTCTGCTCACCGACGCGTGCGTGCGCATCGTCCGCAAGCCCGACCTCCAGAAGCACCACTACACCGCGTGGAGCATGCTCACGCGCCTGTGCCCCGAGCCCCAGGCCGCGGCCCCGATCGCCATCGAGAACCTCTCCGCCCCGGGCCCCATGCACTACGCCGCGACAAGGTTCTTCGTCTGGCGGGCCGCCGACCTGCCCGTGCGCGACCTCGAGAGCGCGTGCGACGTGCTCGAGGCGTCGGTCGCGGGCGCCATACCCGGGCCCGCCGTCGAGGGCGTCCGTGCCGTCGTGCCGTGCCTCCGCGCCGCGATCGCCGCCCGCTCCGATGAGGAGCATCAGCGCCGTCTCGCCCCCGTGGTGCAGCTCAACCTCGACCCCCACGTGATCGCCGCCGAGCTCTCGCAGTGCGCGCCCGACGAGCTGGCCGCGCTGTATCGCCGCCTCGGCCTCTCCCACCCCGCGCCCATGACCCTCCAGCGCACGATTGCCATCGCCGCGACAGCGATCGAGATCAACGACGACGACACCCCCGACTGCATGCTCGAGATCGGCCCCATCTACGGGCACGAGCGTGACCGCCTCTTCTTCGTCAGGCGCGGGCAGGGCTGGCGCCTCGTCGGTCGCATCGAGCAGGGCAGCATGGGCGTGGACGCGGCGGTTCACTCGCTCGCCGCGCCCGACGGCACGCGCTTTCTCCGCTTTCGCCACACCGACCTCGCCCGCGTCGGCGCGAGCTCCCCCTGCGACGCGTGGTTCCGCGCGCGAGCCGGGCGCCTCCGTCCCGTTCAGTTTCTCGTTGTCGCCGGGTCGGCGCCCGGCTCCCTCGAGCGGACCCTCGTCTCCACCGAGCCGCGGCTGGTGCGCGCCGGCGGGCGCTGGCACGCGCTCTACCAGTTCGGCGCCCGCGCCGAGTTCAGGGTCTACGACGAGCGCGGCGGGCTCGGGCGCTCTGTCGTGGTCGCCGAGGAGGCCGGCGAGTTCCTCTTCCCACTCGACGCCGCGCCCCCCGCGTTCGGCCGTCCGCGCGACTGCGGCCCGTGGGAGGGGCGAAGCCCCGGCTGGATCCTCGGCTCGGACGAGACCCCGTACGTCCGCCACTACGCCCCCCGTCTGCTCGAGATCGCCCGCTCCGACGACCAGGCGGCACGCGCCGAGCTCGCCCACATCCTCTCGCTCATCGCCCCCGACTCTCCAGAGCTCGCGCCCGTCTACGCCGCGCTCGAGGAGCCGTGAATCACCGGGTACCCCGCCCCTCCGCGGCGGCTCCTGCTTCTACTCCTTCTTCCAGCCTCCTGCTTCCTCTGCGCGCTCTATTGGCAAGGAGGTCTTGGCCGAGAAGCCCCAGGGAGCGGGAGTTCCCGACCCGAGCCGCACCCGCGCCCCGCCGCGCCGGTACAACAGGCACATGGCGCTCGGTGATTGGATCATCACGGGCAGCGGCGGCCTGCTCACCCTCGCGAGCTTTGCCCTCCTCGCGTGGGCTCTCTTTGCCGACCGCATCCGCACCCGCGCACCGCGCAAGGAGGGTCCGCTGCGCCGCTGCCCCCGCTGCTGGTACGACATGTCCGCCGTCGCCGGCCTCCGCTGCCCCGAGTGCGGGCGCGAGGCGGAGCGCGAGCGCACGTTGCATCGCTCGCGACGCCGCTGGCGGTGGGCGATCGTCGCGGCGCTCGTCATGGCCGCGGGAGCGGGGGCGATCGCGTATCCGCACGCGAGAGGCGGGGTATGGCGGCGCTGGCTCCCCGATGCGGTTGTGATACGCCTTATCCCGCACACGACTCAGGACGGTTGGGCGGTGAACGAGATGATCCGGCGGTTGGGCACCAATGGCGTCACCCAGACGCTCGACACGCCCGGAACGCTCAGCGAGCGCCAGCGCCTCGACGCGCTCCAGAGCACCCCGCCGCCCCCAAGGCCCTACCCCTATCTGGGCCTGGTCTGCGGCTCGCCTCACCCCGAGGACGCCTGCGACCTCCTCCTCTCGTGGATCGAGGAGGGCCCGGAGGAGGCGCGTCGCGTCGCGTGCATTTATCTGCCGCGGATGCGGTTCTTTCTCGACGATGCGCTCATCGCGCGGGCCGACGCCGCGATGGGGCGGATGCCCGGCGACTCGAACGAGTTCTACCGCGAGCGGCACGACGCCGATCGCGCTCGGTTCGCGGCCCATCTCGCGAGCAGGCACGACCCCGACCGGCACCGACGTCTCGAAGCGATCGCCACCATGGAAGTCTCGCCGGAGAGCATCATCAGCGCCGTGGACGGGCGGAGCATCAGTGAGCTGATCGCGCTTGCGCGCAGGCTGCGCGTCCGTCCGGTCATGCTCGCCGATGCGGACGACACCAAGCCTGATGCGATCCAAGTCGAGAGATTCGACCTGCACATCGACGGCGACGATCGCGAGGACTGCGTCCTCCTGATCAGCAACCGATACTGGGGCACGGACGTGACCCGTATCCACTACGAGGGCTTGTGCCTGCTGCGCGAGGAGGACGGCTGGCGGTTCGTCGCTCGCATCGATCTCTCGAACTCGAACATCGCGCCGCCGCAGTTCAACAGCGTCACCGAACCCGACGGGACTCGCTGGCTCGTCCTCCGCCGCGACGCCGGCTCCAGCCAAGATGGTTCGTACTTCATCATGCAGGACGCCTGGTACCGCGTGAAGCGCGGCCGGCTCGTGCTCGAGCAGGCCCTCCTGCCGCGGGGCTTCTCCAACTCCCGTTTCCATCAGACGCTCGAGCCCGCCGAGCCGAACGTCCTCCGTCGCGGCGGCCGGTATCTCGCGTCCTACGACATCGCGAGCACGATCAGTCTCGCCGTGCCCGGCGCTGATGGGTCCGAGCGCCTCGTCCCCATCGCCGAGGAGCAGGGCACGTTCGAATACCCGCTCGGCGTGCCCGACTCGAACCTCGGCAAGCACGTTCCCCCCGGCCCGTGGCAGGGACGCGACTGCTGGTGGGCAATCCTCGAAGACCCCGATATCCTCACGGTGTACAAGCCCGAGCTGCTCGCCCTCGCCCGCTCCGACGACCCGGAGGTCCGGGCCGCGCTCCGCGCCGTCATCGAGCAGTACCTCACCTTCCTCGCGCCCACGCCCGAGATCGCCGAGATCCAGCGGGCATTGGACGAGCCGTGAGACGTCCTGCCTCTACGAGCCCCGAGCGCAAGCTCGGCAGTCCCAAGGCCGCTTCGACGAGCCCCGAGCGCAAGCTCGGGAGTCTGAAGATGAGGCCCAGAGCTTCGC
>CAYTAH010000015.1:0-73766 GCA_964435785.1 uncultured Phycisphaeraceae bacterium
CTGTCGATCCGGTGGTTGCGGGTTCGAGTCCCGTCCGCCTCGCTTCCTACGCCCTGCTCCAGCAGGGCTTTGTCGTTTTCCGGCCTCGGCGTCGTCGGGTTCGGAATCGGCCGTGCGTCAAATGGGCGTCTTGATGCCTCGCCGCCGCCGATGAGCGCCGCGAGCGAGTCTCGCCCCAAGTCCGCGCCGTCCGGGCATGATCGGCGACGGGCAGCTCACGCGGACGCCCAGGTGCCGCTTCGAGCGGGATATCGAGTTCAGCTCCCTGCCTGGGGGAGCGACTCATAGGCCTCGAAGAAGATCGGCCAGACGCGGCGCGAGAGATCGTGCACGTCATGTCCCTCCCTTGACAACAGTTCGTAGGCCGAGGAAGACATCGTGGCCGGTGTTGCTATACGAGCGATGCTGAAAGTGAACGGCGAGCGGTTCGAATCCGGTCTCCGCTATCACTTCCAACCAGGCGGACCGCGGGAACAGCCCCATGGTGTGGCGGTCGTGAGCAACCTCGACGATGCCGTTCTCATCTCTGAGCAGGTAGGCCATGTCGGTCACGTACACATCGGCTCTTGAGTCAGGAATCCATCGCCATTCGAGGTAGCGCAAGCCGCGCCCGTCGCCGTCGCTCCCGCCGGATTCGGTGCACGGCTGGAAGGTCTCCGAGACGTAATCCGGCTGAAACATCGCGACGCCACCCGGAGCGGTATGCACGAGTGCCGTCGCGATGGCCCGGCCGAGGTCCTCGCGCGAAGCCATGTAGCTGATCGCGTCATGGATGAGCACGCAGTCAAAGACGCGGCCAAGCCGGATCGACCGCATGTCACCCTGAACGTGCTCACATTCGGGATTCAGGCGGCGGCTCAGCGCCAGCATGTCAGGCGCAACATCCACCAGTGTGCAGGCGAGGGTTGACTTCAGGTGCGCGGCATTGTGCCCGCCGCCGCTGCCGAGATCGAGCAGGGTCCGAGGCGGCTGCTTGCAGTGGGCCTCGAACAAACCCCGGTAGAAGGCGGCTTCCTCGGCGTAGTCGCCCACCGGCGTCAGCAGCGGATACCACTCCGCCAGGTCGCGGTAGAGCCGGAGGGGGTGACCGGGAGTCTCGCCTTGTTCTGCCGCCATGCGCGGTCCGTCTGCTTCACCCGTCCAGGTCAGAGTTCGCAATGTGAGGGATTCTCAACGGTGTTCGTCCGAGGCGAGTGCGCTTTCCTGATCGCGCCATCACCAGAACGCTCGTGCTTCAGCATAGCGGAAAACACGCTCCCCCCTCGCCCGGGCGCCCGAGCGAGGAATCCCCCACACGGCTCGGGCTTCCTCTTGACCGAAGGCCTACGCTCTCGGTACATTCGGTCGTGTAGAGCAGTTCACCGTCCGAGCGGTGGCGGCGGGGATGCGTTTCTCCCACGCGCGACGTTGCGCGAATCCTTCTCAATCCGGCGACTGGACGGAGTCGGGGGCGAGCGATCGCTCGCGGCTGAGGAGTGTGCGTGTGGCGCAACGGACCGTGGAGACTGGAATCGAGGGGCTGGACTCGATCCTGCACGGGGGGCTGCCCAGGGGTCAGCTCTACCTCGTGGAGGGCGCACCCGGCGCCGGTAAGACAACCCTGGCGATGCAGTTCCTGCTCGAGGGAACCCGGCGCGGCGAGCGGGGCCTGTACGTCACGCTGTCGGAGACCAGGGGTGAGCTGGAGAGTGTCGCCGCGTCGCACGGGTGGGGCCTGGACGGCATCACGATCCAGGAGGTCCATCACGGCCTGGGCGCGACCTCCGGCGACGACCGCTACACGGTGTTCCATCCGTCGGAGGTCGAGCTTGCGGAGACGACCAACAGGATTCTGGCGCTCGTCGAGGCCGAGAGGCCCTCGCGCGTCGTGATCGATCCGCTGTCGGAGCTGCGCCTGCTCGCGGACGAGCTCTTTCGCTACCGGCGCGAGCTCCTCCGCATCAAGCAGTTCTTCCTGGCGAGGGATTGCACGCTGCTGCTGCTGGACGACTGCCCCGTGCGGGTCGGCGACAGCTCCTCGCACACGATGGTGCACGGGGTGATCGAGCTGGAGCAGGTGCCGTTGGAGTACGGAGCCGAACGACGAAGGCTCCGCGTGAGCAAGGTGCGCGCGGCGTCGTACACCGGCGGCTATCACGACTTCGTCATTGTCAGGGGCGGGTTGACCGTCTTCCCCCGCCTGGTGGCCTCGGAGCACCGCAGCGAGTTCGAGGTCGCCCCCGTCACGAGCGGCATGCCCGGCTTCGATTCGCTGCTCGGCGGGGGCCTCGACCGCGGCACCACCACGCTCTTCACCGGCCCGGCCGGCACGGGGAAGTCGTCGGCGGCGATGAAGATCGCGATCGCCGCCGCGGAACGCGGCGAGCGCGCCGCGGTCTTCGCGTTCGAGGAGGACCTCGGCATCGTTCTGCGGCGAGGCCGGGCGCTCAGCGAGCGGCTCAAGGAGCACATGGGCTCGGGTCGGATCTTGTTCCGGCACACCGACCCCGCGGAGATGTCGCCGGGCGAGTTCGCCTCCGTGGTGCGCGACGTCGTGCAGCGCAACGAGGCCCGCGTGGTCGTCGTCGACAGCCTGAACGGGTATCTCAACGCCATGCCGGAGGAGCGGTTCCTCACCGCCCAGCTCCACGAGCTGCTCGGCTTCCTGAACAACCAGGGCGTCGTCACCGTGCTCGTGCTCGCCCTCCCCGGGCTCGTCGGGACCGGGGAGCAGCCTCCGCTGGACGTCTCGTATCTGACCGACGTCGTCGTCATGTTCCGGCATTTCGAGTCCTCCGGGGCGATTCACACCGCGGTGTCCGTGCTTAAGAAGCGCACCGGATCTCACGAGCGGACCATCCGGGAGCTGCGGTTCAGCGCCGACGGGCTGGCGGTCGGGGAAGCGCTGACCGAGTTCCGCGGGGTGTTGACAGGCGTGCCCATGTTCACCGGCGAGGCGGTGAAGCTGTCCGGAGGGGATCGCTGATGGAGCGGGCCGCACTCACGGCCACGGGTCCGGTGCTGGTGCTCGCCCCCAGCGGGCGTGACGGCGCGATCATCAGCTCGACGCTGCGCAGGGCGGAGATGCTCTCCATCAACTGCGCCGACATGGAGTGCTTCTGCGCCGAGCTGGAGAGCGCCGACGCGGGCATCATCGCCGAGGAGGCGCTGTCCTCCGCGGCCGTGGCGTGCCTGACGCGGGCGCTCGCGGCGCAGCCGCCCTGGTCGGACTTCCCCATCGTCGTGCTCGCATCGCCGCACCGCTCGTCGGGCATCGGGCTCTTCAACCACCTCACCGGCGTTGCGAACATCACGCTTCTCGAGCGGCCGATGCGGTCTTTCACGCTTGTGGCCGTCACCAGGGCCGCACTCCGCGCACGGGGACGGCAGCATCTCACGCGCCGGTATCTCCACGAGCTGCTCCGCGCCCGTGAGAACATCGCGCGGCACCGGGACGAGCTCCAGGAGGCGGTGAGCAAGCGCACCGAGGAGCTGCAGGCCACCAACCAGCTGCTGCGCCTCTCGGAGCGCATGGCCTCCATCGGCGCGCTGGCCGCCGGGCTCGGGCACGACCTCGCCAACCTGCTCCTTCCCGTGCGTGCGTCGCTCGACGCGATCGAGCGCCTGCCCCCCGAGATCGCCTCGGTGCACTTCGCCCGCATCCGCAAGTCCCTGGACTACATCGCCAAGCTCGCGGCGAGCCTGAGGCTGCTGGCGCTGGATCCCGACGGCGCCCGGGTCGAGGAGGAGCCGGAGACCGATCTCGCCGGCTGGTGGGAGGACCGCACCCCGATGCTCCAGATGGCGCTGCCCAAGGGCACCCGCCTCGACGCGGATCTCGAGCCGGGTCTGCGTGTGCGGCTCGCCCCGCACCGCCTCACCCAGGCCGTGCTCAACCTCGTCTCCAACGCGGGCGACGCCATCCGCTCGACGGGGGCGCTCGGGGCCGTCAAGGTCGCAGCGACGCGCGTGCCGGGCGACTCGATCGTGCGCCTGAGCGTCAGCGACAACGGCCCCGGGATGTCGGAAGACGTGCAGCGCCGATGCCTCGAGCCGCTCTTCACGACCGGCGCGCACGAGCGATCTACGGGCCTGGGCCTCTCGCTGGTGGACGGCATCGTGCGTGCGGCCGGGGGCGAGGTGGTGGTGGAGTCGCGTCTCGGCGTCGGCACCACGATCACGATCTCCCTCCCGGCGGCGAGCGAGCCGCGCGCGTCGGAGCGGCCGGGCCCGCTCGCGGTCGTGTCGGTCGAGGATGCGCGCCTGCGCTCGATCCTCGGCGTTCTGCTGGGCCGGAGCGGGTACCTCGTCGAGCGGCGCATGCCCCGGGATACGGCCCCGGCGCTCTGGTTCACCGATCCGACCGAGGAGGCGGCGAAGATCGCCGCGGCGCTACGCGAGCGCAGCCCCGACCTGCGCATCGTCGTCGTGGGCGAGGCGTGCGAGAGGTGGTCGCGTCTGGGCGCCTGCGCTCTGGCCCGGAGCTCGCCCGTCTCGGCGATGCGAGACCTCATCGCGGGCGAAGCGCCGGGCAGCGCGATCACCCCATGAGCGCACGAACCGCGGGTCTCGCGCGGACGCCGGCGACGGCGCGCGGGCCGTACCCCGAAGAGCCACCCAGAATAGGTGCGCGCGGGACCGCGCGGGCATGAACCGGGCGTGAAACGTCATTCAAGGCCCGCCGCGGCGCCGCGCCGATGCGTACATGCGGCATGACCACGTCGCACGAGCAGAACGAGAGCGCGGCGGCGTCTGAGTGCGGGTCCAATCCCTCGGGCACGACGACGCCGGTATGGTACGAAGGGCACGGCCGGCTCACGCGTGGGCGTCTCGCCCGCGCGGCTCAGGCCGACATTTGCATCGTCGGGGCCGGTATCGCGGGCATCACGGCCGCGTACCTTCTCGCCAGAGCGGGCAAGTCGGTCATCGTGATCGACGAAAAGCCCGTCGGCGGCGGCGAGTCGGGACGCACCAGCGCCCACCTGGCTTCCGCGATCGACGACCGATTCGCACACATCGAGCGCGTGCACGGCCTCGCCGCCGCGCGGACGGCCTACCAGAGCCACGCCGCGGCGATCGACTTCATCGAGGCCGTGGTGGCCGAGGAGTCGATCGATTGCGACTTCGCCCGGATCGACGGGCTCCTGTTCGCCGGGGACGACAAGCCCGACGACTCCCTCGATGAGGAGTTCGAGGCGGCGCGGAGGGCCGGTGTCGCCGGCGTCGAGCGGCTCGCTCGTCCTCCGGCGGCCGGCGTGCTCGCGCGCCCGTGCCTGCGATTCCCGCGCCAGGCGAGGTTCCACCCGCTGAAGTACCTCGTGGGGCTCGCGGCCGCCGCGGAGGGCCTCGGCGTCACGATCCATTGCGGCACCCGCGTCATGGATCTCTCGGGCGACGGGCCGGTGAGGGCGACGACACGATCGGGGCACATCGTCACGGCCGGGGCGGGCATCGCGGCGACGAACGTGCCCACGCCGATCAACAACTGGGCCGGGATCTACCTGAAGTCGGCGTCCTACCGCACGTACGTCGTGGGCCTCGAGATCACGGCCGGCTCGGTGGGCGACGCGCTCTACTGGGACATGCTCGACCCCTACCACTACGTCCGGGTAGGGCGCTTCGGCGGGCGCAGCGTGCTCCTCGTCGGCGGGGAGGACCACAAGACCGGGCAGCACGGAGACGGCGCCGCGCCGAGCGATCGCTTCGAGAGGTTGGCGGCGTGGGCGCGCGAGTGGTTCCCGTCGGCGGGCGGGGTGGTCGCCCGATGGTCCGGCCAGGTGTGCGAGCCCGATGACGGGCTCGGGCTCATCGGACGCGTGCCCAGCCGCGAGCACGCGGCGTGCTACGTGATCTCGGGCGACAGCGGGATGGGGCTCACGCACGGCACGCTGGGAGCGATGCTCGTGAGCGACCTGATCCTCGGCAGACCGAGCCCGTGGGAGCAGGTCTACGACCCGGAGCGCACGCCGCTCCGCGCCCCCGGGGCGTTCGTGCGAGAGAACGCCAACGCCGCGGCCCAGCTGGCCGATTACCTGACGCCCGGCGAGGTGTCATCCGAGGACGAGATCGCCCGGGGGACGGGCGCGATCGTGCGCGACGGGCTCCACAAGCTGGCCGTGTACCGCGACCGCGACGGGCGGCTGCACAGGTGCTCGGCGGTGTGCCCCCACCTCAAGTGCATCGTCCGGTGGAACGCGGTCGAGGAGTCGTGGGACTGCCCGTGCCACGGCAGCCGCTTCGACGCCAGGGGCCGGCTGATCATGGGGCCGTCGATCAACGATCTGCGGCCGACGTGATGGGGCTCACGGCGCCGAAAGCAAGAACGCCCGCGCGGGGCGGGCGTCCTTGGGCTTCGCGTGCGTGGCGACGCGGGTCAGCAGGGGCTGTTGAACTCGTTGAGGAACGCGAGCACGTCGCGGGTGTCGATGACGCCGTCGCTGTTCCAGTCTGCGCCGTTGTTCCCGGCGGACCAGTCGTTGAGGAAGGCGAGGACGTCGCGGGTGTCGACGACGTCGTCGCCGTTATAGTCGGCGGGGCAGGAGAGGGTGAAGCTGGAGATCCAGGTGCCCCACCCGCCGCTCTGATAGTACTCACCGCAGATCCAGAAGGTGCGCCCGTCCGGGTCGAGGGCCATGTCGAAGTAGTCGCCCCAGCGCCCGCTGCCCGAGGCGGTGCCCATCTTGGCGACCGTGAGCGCGCCCATGGTGCCCGGGGCGTCGGTGCTCTTGCGCCCGGTGTACTGAACGCTGGCGTACTGGTTGGAGGCGCCCGCGGCCGTGACGAGTCCGACGTGGCCCGCGTTGTTGCTGTAGAGGGCGGGGAACCACGTGTGCACGCCGCTGCCGCCGTCCACGTTGCCCGACTGGACGAGCGAGGGGTTCTGGCCGCTGGAGGGCCAGCCGTTGGTGGCGACCTCGTACCAGCGGGACTGGTTCTTGTTGCTGATGCGCACCCCGTGGCCGGTGAGGAGCTTTCCATCGCGCCACATGGCGTTGATGAGCCGGCCGTCGAGCACGTCGAGCGTGCCGCCGTTGTTCGGCGCGCCGCCGCTGGGATAGCCGTAGGCGGGCACGGACACCTCTCGCGTCACGATCTGCGGGTTGGTGAGCGGGTCCTTGACGGCGGTGAGCATGAGGCTGCTGGTGGACCAATGCTCGACGAAGTAGGGCGCCGGGTTGGCGCCGAAGTGCTGGGCCGCCTGGACCGACCCGGCGTTGCCGTTGCGGATGTCGGTCCACACCGCGGGGTCGCCCGCGAGCAGCTTGGACTTGTCGAAGCTGCGGAAGAGCACGCCGGCGAAGCCGCCGCCGCTCCCGTTGAGCCGGAAGAGGTTGCCGTTCACGTAGTAAGCCTGGCCGTCGTAGCCGAAGCCGGGGTAGTCGACCCAGTATTGCGAACCGCCGACCTGCACCCGGGCGTCGGTGCGGTACTTGTACCACACGCCGTTGGGGTCGCTGTCGTCGGAGACGGCGATGTCGATCCACGCCTGGGTCGAGCCGTAGACCTCGAGCGCGACGACGACGAATCGCTGGGCCAAGTGGTCGTAGAAGCACTTGGGGTCGAACGTGAAGTTGCCGCCGCCGACGGTCTCGAAGAAGCCGGGGTTGCCGCTGCTGTCGAGGCGGGCGCGGAACTGCTCCGTGCCGTCCTTGGTGTACCAGGCGATGTCCATGTTCACCGTCTCGACGATGTGATCGGGGCCGACGGCGAGCGTGGGATCCGGCGGCGACCAGGGGGTCTGGTCGAGGCCGGGGAAGAGCGCGCCGGGCGCGGTGTTGACCCTGTCGGTCAGCTCGCCGGCCACCAGGCCGTTCGGCTCGCCCTGCCGGTTGGGACGGTCGCGGTGGTGGGGCGGGAGGATGTGCTTGATGATCGTGGGCTCGCCGAAGTCGCCCACCGGCTGGATCTGCTCCTTGAATGTCCGCGTGTCCAGGATCTCGGCGTCCGCGGTGCCTCGCGCCCATGCGCCCTCCTCGGTGAGGTCCGGAGGGGTCAGGCCCGCGGCGAGCTCCGGGAAGCCCTCGAGCGTGTCGTAGCGGATCTGCGCTCCGGTGGGGGCCGCCGGCGCGGGGACTGCCTTGCCGTCGAGTCCTGCGTACTGCGCGGATTGATTCGAAGAGCAGGCCGCGAGCAGCGCGGCGGGACCGACGACGAGGGCCGCGACGCGGGCGGCCGAGCGGAACGGATATCGACGCATCACTATGTCTCCGACTGCAGGGTGCGGTCGGGATGGTCCGGGCCTCGCGACGGGACCGGGATCATCCCCCTCGTGGGTTGGATCGCAGGGTACCATACCTGATGTCGCGTGTTGCGCCGGCCGGTTCCACTGGTTCCGGCGGGTAGTTGCGATATTCGGACTCTGCAAGGGGGAAAACACCCTGCTCGGAGGGCTCGATGGCGGCCACACCCTCGACCATGCTCCCGCTCGGCACGGCGGCGCCGGCGTTCGATCTGCCCGACTCGGTCTCCGGCCGGCGCGTGAATCTGGAGGATTTCGCGGGGCGCCCGTTGCTGGTGATGTTCATCTGCAACCACTGCCCGTTCGTGAAGCACGTCCGCGCGGAGCTGGCGAGAATCGGCGCGGAGTACGCCGGGCGCGGCGTCGGGGTGGTGGCGATCTGCAGCAACGACGCCGCGAAGTACCCGGACGACGGCCCGGACAAGATGCGCGCCGAGGCGGCGAGCGCCGGGTATGGGTTCCCCTACCTGTACGACGAGGCGCAGGGGGTCGCCAAGGCGTACCGCGCCGCGTGCACGCCCGACTTCTACGTTTTCGGGCGGGACCACCGGCTCCTCTACCGCGGGCAGCTCGACGACAGCCGGCCCGGCAACGGCCTGCCCGTCACGGGGCGCGACCTGCGGGCCGCGCTCGACGCGGCGCTCGGCGGGAAGCCGGCGCCCGAGCCGCAGATGCCGAGCATCGGGTGCAACATCAAGTGGAGGGCCGGGAACGCGCCCGAATATTACGGCCGGGCCTGAGCGTCCCGGCTTGGGCGCCGGCTCGCCAGTCCTCGAGCGTGATCGCCCATCGCTCGTGGTCGGCCCACTTGCCGTTGATCTTGAGGTAGCGCGGTGAGAACCCCTCGAGACGGAAGCCGTTCTTCTGGACGACCGCGCGGGACGGCCGGTTGTGCGGCTGGATGTTCGCCTCGACCCTGTGGAGCCCGAGCGTGTCGAAGGCGTGCCGGAGAGTAAGGCCGATTGCCTCGGTCATGTAGCCGCGTCCCGCGAAGGCGGCGCCGATCCAGTAGCCCATGTACGCCGAGAGCAGCGGTCCGCGCGTGATGGAGCTGAGCGAGATCTGTCCCGCGAGCCTCCGCCCCTCGAGCGTGGCGATGAAGTAGCGCTCCTGGTCGGTCCGCCGTCGAGACTTGAGCATCCACTCGAACTGGTCGTCCCCGAAGGCGTCGAAGCCCGCGGGCGGGCGCGGCTCCCAGTGCTCGAGGTACGCGCGGCTGGCGCGCCGGAGGGCGATGAACTCCTCGCGGTCGCGCGGCATCGGGTAGCGGAGGTAGACCAGCGTGCCGACCTCGAGGGCGTGCGGCGGGCTGGCCGGCGGGGGGCGGCTGGTCATGGATGGGCTCGGGGCGCGGCGGTCAGTAGCCATAGTACGGGTCACCCGTCTCCGCGGGGACTGAGAGCATGGCCCCGGCGCTCGCGCCCCCCGCGACGAGCCCGGCGGTGAGCAAGGCGACGCCGGCCCGCGCCCACGGACGCAAGGGCAGCGCGGCGGCGAGCGCACCGAGCGGCGCCGTCGCTATGGCGACGAGGGGCCACCACGCGGGCACGTCGACGTAGCCGTACGTAACCAGCAGAACGGCAGCGAGCAGCGCGAGCCAGACTGTGTGCGCCCCAGCGAGACGGGGCAGGGCTCGCCGGGGCAGGAGCGCGGCGATGAACCACCCCGCGCCGATGGCGCAGAGGGTGCCGCCGAGCATCGCGCCGCCGGCATAGCCGGAGGCGAAGAGGCCGGGCGCGCCCGCGCCGGCAGTGGCCGCCAAGGCCGCGGGGACCGCCGGCCGCGGGGCGCGAGCGGCGGCGTGGTCGAGGGCGGCGCCGGCGCCGACCAGCCAGACGGTTGTGACGAGGGTCAGACCGACGAGCAGCATGGGGGGCATGTACCGCTCGTCGAGCGGTGAGAGGAGCGCGAGGGCGACGGCGGCCCCGAGCGCGGCGCGCAAGAAGGCCGGGAGCAAGGGCGAGCGAGCCGCCCCGTGCAGCAGGCCGAACGCGCCGGCGCCGAGGGCGACGGCCAGGAAGCGGTTGGTGCCGTCCGTCGGCCAGAGGGGGTGCCACTGGTTGAGCGCGACGTCGCCGGGCCAGAAGGAGAGGGCGAGGAGGAGCGGCGCGAGGGCGCCGGCGACGAGCCCGCGTGCGCATGGCGCACGGGAGGGGACGTCGCGGTCGGGCCCCGCGCGCGGGCTGAGCAGCGTCAGCGCGGCGATGGCGCCGGCGGCGAGGATCGCCGGCAGGATGAACTGGAGGAACGCGGAGAGGGGTGTCATGCGGGCGCCATCGGTGGGGATCGGGAGCGCAGGCACGGGCCTCGCCGACGGTCGCCGCCGATCGATCGGGGCCCGCGCCGCGGGAAGGAGTGTCTCGGCGCGTTGGACGGATTGCTACTTCCGGATCGCTTCGACGCTGACGATGAGCTTGACGGTGTTGCCCAGACCGCCCGATTCCGAGCCGTCGGGGGCCAGGTACTTGGTCATGCCGAAGTCGGCCCGCTTGATCTCGAACCTGGCCTCGAAGGCGCTGAGCGTGGCGCCGTTGGGGCTGGTCGCGGTGCCGAGCCACTCGAGATCGGCGGTGACGGGCCGGGTCTCGCCGTGGAGCGTGAGGTCGCCGGTGAGCTTGTAGAGGTTGCCCTCGACGGCCTCGATGCCGGTGCTCTTGAAGGTGATCGTCGGGAACTGGCGGGAGTTGAAGAAGTCGGCGTTGCGCAGGTGGTCGTCGCGCTTCTGGTTGTGGGTGTCCACGCTGGCGGTCTGGACCTCGAACGCGAACTCGCCCTCGGTCGGGCTCTCGGGGTCGAAGCTGAAGCTCCCCGAGAACTCGTTGAAGCGCCCGTAGAAGTTCGTGATGCCGGAGTGGCGAATCTGGAAAAGGACGGCGGAGTGGACGGGGTCGGCCTCGTACCGGGGGGCCGCGGCGGACGCCGGGGCAGGCGCATCCGCCGCACCGGGCGCGAAGCCGGCCAGAAACCCGGCGGAGGCGATCAGGAGCGCGGCAGGGAGGGCGGTGAGGATCGTGCGTCGCATGGTTCTCTCCGTGGTGGGCCGGAATACTTGTTGGAACAGACAAATCCTGGCTGGATGGTATTCCCTCGGCCCCCGAAAGTTCCGCTTCAGGTCCCGACGTGCAGGAGCACGGTGCGCCGGTGGGGGGCCCTCCGGTGCTCCCAGAGATAGACGCCCTGCCAGGTCCCGAGTGCCAGTCTTCCCTGCTGGACGGGGATCGCAAGGGACGTGCAGGTCAGGAGCGCCTTGATGTGGCTGGGCATGTCGTCGTCTCCCTCGGCGGTGTGGGTGTAGAGGGGGTCGCGCTCGGGGACGAGGCGGTTGAGCCATTGCTCGAGGTCGCGGCGGGCGGAGGGGTCGGCGTTCTCCTGGATCGTGAGCGACGCGGAGGTGTGGCGGATGAACAGGGTGCAGAGTCCGGAGCGGTCCGGGGCCAGGGCCGATGCGGCGCCTGCGAGGGCGCGGTTGATCTCGCCGGTGATCTCGTGGAGGCCTTGGGCGCGCGTCTCAAGGGTGAGGCTGGTAAGCATGGGGAAGTAAAGGGATCGATCCGCCCGGAGTCGCTGACGCGAGGCATCGTGAGTGGACGACGCGGTGGAAAGCCGGACGAGGGCGCCCCCCCGGAAGTCATAGTCCGAAGATCATGGCCGATCCGCACGCGGCGAGCGCGAGTCCCGCGAGCACGTGGGAGAACTTCGCCATGGGCCCCGGCCCGACGCGCGCGAGTCCGAAGTGGCCGATGGTGACGAGCAGGAGGATCGTCCCCAGCGTCGTCGCGGCGAAGATGGCCGTGACGAGCAGCAGGCCGCCGACGCTCTGCTTGGCGGCCGGGTACATGAGCAGCGGGATGAGCGGCTCGCACGGGCCGAGGATGAAGACGATGAAGAGCACCCACGGCGTGAAAGAGCCCGCGCGATCATCGTGTGCGTGCGTGTGTTCCCCGTGGTGCGCATGCTCGTGGCTGTGCACGGTGCCGTCCGCGTGCCGGTGCACATGGGCGTGGCGGCCTGACCTGCCCGCGTGCTTCAAGCCCCAGGCGACGTATGCCAGTCCGAATCCGAGGAGCAGCCATGCGGCGAGATTCCCCCGAAGCCCCTCGAACGACTCGAGGCCCGCGACGGCAACGCCGGCGGCGACGCCGATGGTCCCAAGGAGGACCGAGCCGAGCACGTGGCCGAGCCCGCACAGGAAGGAGACGAGCATCGTCCTGCGGTAGGTCCACCGCCCGATCTTCGCCATCGCGATGAAGGGCACGTAGTGGTCGGGGCCGGCGAGCGTATGCACGAGCCCGATGGCCGCGGCGAGCGCGGCGAGGGCGGTGAGCTCTCCGGTTCCCGGTGTGATGAGCGGGATCAAACCTGCATCTCCGACCAGGAGGCCGCGTGGGGGCGCCCGACCACGTCGCATCGTACGCGGGGAGCGCGCCCGGACCGGGCGCGCATGCGTCTCCCCGTTGTGTGCAGCGGGGGCCCGGGGGCCGGAGGCGGCGCCGCGGGGTCTCGGGAAGCGACGCGGCGTGCGCCATAGGCTGGCGCCATGCAAGAGATGATCCAGATCGGCGACTACTTGGGCACGTTCGTGTTCGGCGTGACGGGCGCGCTGGCCGCGGCGGAGAAGCGGCTGGACTTGGGCGGCTTCTGCCTGCTGGCGTTTGTCACGGGCGTGGGGGGCGGGACGACGCGGGACCTGATCCTGGAAAGGGGCGGGGTGTTCTGGGCCGATCGGCCGCTGTACATCGTGCTCTGCATCGCGGCGGCGGTGCTCATCTTCTTCGCCGGCGGCCGGCTGCACCGGCTGCGTCGGGCGCTGGTGTGGGCGGACGCGGTGGGGGTGGCGCTCTTCGCGGTGATCGGGGCGGGGATCGCCGTTCAGGAGGGGGCTCGGCCGCTCGTGGCGGTGTTGATGGGCGCCCTCACCGCCGCGGGCGGCGGCGTGATCCGGGACATGATCCGGAACGAGCTGCCGCTGGTGCTCCACCGGGAGATCTACGCGACCGCCGCCGTCGCGGGGGCTTCGACGCTGGTTGCGCTGCACCTGCTCGAGACGCCGGCGTGGGCGTCGGTGGGGGGCGGCATCGCGATCGGGTTCGCGCTTCGGGCGTGGGGCATCGTGTCCGACGTGCACCTGCCCGTGTACACGCCGGCGAGCGCTCCGGGTGCCATCGAGGCGGGGGGGAGCGAACCGGGGACGCCCCCGGGCGGGCTCGGCTGAGGCGGGGACCGCGCGATTCGATGAAACGGGGAGACCGCCGGTTTGGATCGCCGGGCGCTTCGGGTACGCTGAGGGGTCGCTCGCGCGGGGCCGGCGCGCGGCGGCGGAGGAGGGACAGGGATGCGTTCGTATTGGATGGCGCTCGAGGCGCGGCTGAGCCTGAGCATGGTTTACTGGGACGGCGGAGGCGACGGCGAGAGCTGGAGCGATCCGCTGAACTGGGACGGCGACGTCCTGCCGGGGCTCGGTTCGGACGTGGTCATCGACGTCGCGGCGGACCCGACGGTCGTCGTGGGTCAGAGCCAGTCGGTCGGGGTGAACAGCGTGCTCTCGCGGGAGCGCCTCGAGTTCGGCAACGGTTCCGACCTGCTGCTGCTCGCGCCATCGAGCTTCGAGGGCGATGTCGTCGCGGGCGGTGGGTTCGAGCTCAAGGGGCCCGGGACGGCGACATTTCACGCGGTTCTCGACGCGACGAGCGTCGTGCTGGACGATGGCGGGGATCTCACGATCGCGCCCGGAGGGGTGTTCCGGCTTCGCGGGTACTCGACGATCCGTCGAGCGGTCGTTGCGCAGGGCGAGACCGAGTGGGGCGGGTTGCTGACGACGTTCGAGGGCGGTGGGTTTGTCAGCACGGGCGCGCTCGTGTGCGACACCGAGCTTGCGCTCGAGGTTCGATCGAAGTCCGCGAGCGCGGAGTTCCGGAACGAGGGGAGCTGGGTGAAGCGCGGCGCGGGGGAGCTCTTCTTCTCATCGGCGTACCCGACCCGCGTGTACGTCGCGAATGCGGGCACGGTCGTCGTCGAGGCGGGGCGCCTGGAGGTCGGGACCGACGGCACGCACGCGGGATCGTTCTCCGTCGAGGCCGGCGCCGAGCTGGCGTTCACGGGCCGGCATGTCTTCGACCCGGCGGTCACGCTGGCCGGGGAGGGGGTGCTGGAGTTCGCCGCGGACACAGCCCTCGGGTGCGAGATCGATGTCGGCGAGCTCCGCATCGCTGGCGGGACCGTCGAGATCTATACGGGGCCGGAGACGGCCCGGGGCGTGACGCTGCTCGGCGGCCTGCTCGAGCTCTGCGTGCCCATGTCGTTCGACGAGATCAGGATCGCGGGGGGCGACCTCGGCGGCCCGGAGGACGCGGAGCTGGTGGGCAGCGTGGTGTGGTCGGAGGGGGCGCTGCGGGGCACGGGGGCGCGCCGGTTCGCGCCGACGGCGACGGTCGAGCTGACCGGCACGGGAACCAAGTCGTTCGCGGCCGAGGTCGTGAACGAGACGCTGGTGACGTGGACGGGCGGAAGCATGACGAGCGCGTCGGGCGGGAGGCTGGTCAATCTGGGCGAGCTGAGGGTCGATCTGCCGGGCGGCACGTACACGCTCCCGCGTTTCGAGAATCCGGGCTTGGTGCACTTTGTCAGGGGCAGCGTGCGCTCGTCGGCGCCGATCGACAATCCGGGTGAGATCCTGCTCGACCTGGGCGCGATCATCATCGAGCACGGGGGCGTGCTGGCGGGTGCGATCGAGCTGGCGGGGGCGAACGCGACGGCGAGCTTCAGGGGGCTCGATCTGCAGTTCCCCGAGGGCTCGACGATCGCCGGGTCCGGGCGGGCCAACTTCTACGGGTATCAGCCGGGCTTCGAGGTGCACGCCGACGTGGCGGTCGGACGCATCTTCTTCGACGGGTTCAACACCTTCTTCGGCGACGTGTCGGCCGGCAACGGCCTGGATGTCAACGCGGGCATCACCACCTTTGCGGGGGCGCTGGCGCTCGGGGACAACCTGCCGGTGCGGGTCCGCGGCGAGGCGCACCTGGGCGCAAATGACCTGCGCGTGAGCAGCGGAGAGATCCAGCGGCTCTCGACGGAGGGCCTCCTGGAGATTACGGGCGGGGTGATCTGGCCGTACGGCGAGCTGGAGGGCGGAGGGTTGCTGCGGGTGCTGCCGGGCGCGACGCTGGATGCGACGGAGAACTATCGGCGCGAGCTGGGGCTGGACATCGAGAACCTGGGCACGCTCATCTGGCCGCGGAACACGGTGGAGTTCCACGGCGCAACGGTCGAGAGCTTCGGGATGATCGTCGCGGACATCACGGGCATCGGCTCGACGGAGGGTCCGGGTGCGGTGATCAACCACGGCGTGCTGATCAAGCGCGGCGGCTCGACGCTGCACATCGGGCGCGTGAGCGACGAGTTGACGTTCACCAATCCCGGCGAGGTGCTCATCGAGGCGGGGGATGTGCGGGTCTCGATGCCGCTGGACCTCGAGGGCACGGGCGTGCTGCTCCGCGGGACGTGGGAGATCGGCGGCGGCGCGGAGCTGTGGCTCGAGGGGCCGCAGATCCGGGTGATCGGCGACGCGACCACCGTGCGGGTGAGGGGCTGGGGCTCGGCGGTGGTGGGGATCGAGGGGCTGAGCGCGGTCCGCGGCCGGCTCGAGCTGCTGGACGACGCGAGGGTGTCGATGTCGCCGCGGAACGGGCTGCTGGTGCAGCACGGCGCGGTGCGTCTCGGGGTGGGCTCGGACGTGCAAGTCTCGGGCACGTGGGCACAGACCGGGAGCGCGATTCTCGAGATCGAGGTCGCGGGGACGGACGGGCCGACGGAACACGGACGGGTGCGCGCGAGCGAAGGGGTCTGGCTGGCGGGGCGCCTGGTGGTCGTGCTGGCCGGCGGCTACGTGCCGGAGGAAGGCGCGGGGCACGAGATCGTGACGTCGCCCCTCGTGCGGGGGGAGTGGGGTGCGCTGGCGCTGCCCGAGGCGCAGCCGACGGACAAGTGGGCGCTCCGGTTCGACGCGGGATCAGTCGTGCTGATGCACACGGACATCGCGGACATGAATCTCGATGGCGCGGTCGATACGACCGACGCGATTCTGTTCCTCAATCTGTGGGCGTCGGGGAGTTCGGTCGCGGACCTCAACGGGGACGGCGTCGTGGATACGCAGGACGTGCTCTTCTGGCTGAACGCGTGGGTAGATGGATGAGGCGCTGCCGGGCCCTCGGCGCCGGGTGCGGCGCTCGCCGGGGCGCACACTCTCGCGCTCCTTGGTGCGCCGGCCGCCGAGTGCCGGGCGAGTGGCCCCGCGACGGCGAGCGCGAGGATCATCAACTGGATCACGCGGTTCCGGCGCTCGGAGATCGTCGAGGCTCGGGGGGGCTCCTGGAGGCGAGGCGACGGCGGCGGTGACGCGAACGTAGACTCACGTCGGCAGGAGCGACGTCGCTCCGAGTGCGGACCCGGGTGGCTGCAGGCCGAGTGCCTCGTAGCCGCCGCGCGGCAAGAGGTCCCGCGATGCGAGACCCCCGAACGCTCGTTCGGGGGCAGACAAGGGTGGGTTCCCGGAATGGCGAACGGCTCGGTGGCAACGTGGTTCTCCGTGGTCTTCCTGACGATCGGCGCGTCGGCGCTCGCAGCGTGCACGTCCGACGGCTCGGGGTCGCGTGGCGGGGGCTCGCCAGGGGAGCGCGACGACCGGGCCGGGGCGCCCGCCGCCGGCATCCGGGCGGAGGAATCGGGCGAGGTCGTGCGCGTGCGCTGGCCGCGCGACGAGAAGTTCCGCACGAAGCACCGGACGTTCGCCTCGGCGCAGACGGCCCGATTCGAGGTGCAGCACTCGACGACCGGTGCATGGTCGGGCGAGGAGGCCGTTCTCACGCGGCAGATGAGCCAGCGGCCCGCACAGTCGCTGTGGAAGTACTACTCCGAGGGGAATCAGACGAGCGTCCCGCCGCTGGAAGCGCAGGGCCACTACGGGCTCGAGGAGTTCGTCCACCATGCGCCGGCGCCGGGGATGAACTACTACCGCTATCGCGAGCTCATCTGGGATTCGGGGAAGGTCGCGTCCGTCGGCGATTGGTCGGAGACGGCGAGCGTCAGCTACACCGGGCGCGAGCTGCCGAGGCTGCCCGCCTCGCTGCCCGAGTACGCGCCGGGCGAGCTGCCGTCGCTGATCATCTCGCAGATGGTGGGGAACTCGGCGGAGCCGGAGACCGCGGCGCCGTTCGCGTCGGTCGGGGCGAGGCAGCGCGAGGGGCCGGCGGCGTGGCGGTCCCGGTTCGTGAAGCTGCAGCGCGCGCTCGGGCTTTCGTCCGGGTCGGGGGCGATCGGATGGTGCGTCAAGGACCTGGGCGTGCACAAGCTGGTGGCCGACGACGGGAGGTCGCGCGGCACCTCGGGGCGTGCGAGGGTGGAGAGCCTGCCGCGCCCGACGGGGGCCTACCCGTCGTGGGATCCGCCGACCTACGAGACCATCGGGGCGTTCGCCGACGACGCGACGATGTCGCTGCCGGAGGTCTGGTCGCTGGGGCTCGAGCATCTGCACGGCGGGTCGGGGCTGGCGGTGCGGAGCCCTGCCGAGGGCAGGAAGCTCCAGGCGTTCGTGGAGCGGTACGGCGAGTGGGACGACGGGCTGACCGGGCCGAAGTTCGTCTACATGGGCTGCCCCTTCACCGAGAACGGCTCCTTCGAAACGGAGGTCCTGGCGGCCAAGAGCCACATGCGCCCGATCGTCGCGGCGTCGCACTACGTGATCATGGGGACGACCGCGACGGCGCAGATCACCGACGAGGCGACGGGCACGCTCACGGCCGCGGCACGGTTCATCGGCTGGTGGCACCGCGAGTACCCGGGGCAATGGATCTTCGTCGAGCCGGGGCTTCGGCGTCAGCGGACGAGACAGTGGATGGAGCCGAACGAGTACCCGTATGTCGGCTCGTGGCAGACGATCGACGTCCTCTTCAACCAGACGGCGCTGTCGCGAGACAGGAGGCTGGTGCTGCGCACCGGCGGCCGGGGCACGGGCTCGGACGACGACGCGCTCGATCCTCGCGACTACCCCGAGCGCAGGCACATCGTGTACATCGGACCGAACGTGTGCCCATATGTCGCCGCGGGGCGGGACAACGAGGAGAAGGTGCAGCGCTTGATCGAGGTGTGCGCGATGCTGTACGAGTTCTCCCCCGAGCTCATCGTGCAGATCGGGCCGATCGGGCTGCTCGAGGACATGCGGCCGGATCAGGCGGCGACGCTGGCGCGCCTCGCGGAGCGGCAGATAGCGCGGCGGTGATGCGGGTGTCGGCGTTGGGTGTGCGCCGGGGTGCGAGAGTTGACGTTGGGGTCGATGGCGCCGTTGGTAGGGAACGGGACGGGTTGCATCACAGGTGTCGCGGCGGCTGCGACTCGAAGGCTCGCGCGGCGAAAGACGCGGTCTCGGAGGTGCGTTCGACGCTCTACCACTCGTATCCCATATCCTCCGCGATGCGGTACATCGCCACCAAGAGCACGGTCATCGCGTTGTAGGAGATGTGCGCGATGTCGTCTCCAGACTCCTTTGCCTGGCGCGCGGCTTCGTTGTAGGCCCTGGCGACTTCGATCGCCTGGAACGCCTCGTCCATCGTGGCTTGTGCTTCGACTTCGCTGCTGCTCGCGATCACGCGGCTCGCCATCTTGTGTACATCTGTAGGCGACAGCGCACTGAAGAAGTCCCTGAGTTCGAGGGTGGGCCTCGGGCGGCAATTCGAGCCGATCCACTCGGCGAGGGCATCCTTGTCGAGCATGCCCTCGGCGCATGCCAGAATCTTCTCGCCGGCTGCGAGGTCGGGCACATCGAGCACCCACCCGTTCACGTGCAGGAAGACCACCATCGCGGCGAGCGCCGCGCGCTTGTTCCCGTCTATGAATGGGTGGTTCTTGCAGATGTGGAACGCGTATGCGGCGGCCATGCCGAAGGGGACGGCATGGGCGAACTCGCCGCCGAAGGCCTGCCTGGGCATGCTCACCGCCGCGTCAAGAAGTCCCTGATCTCTGACGCCGTGACTGCCCCCGAACTGATCGACAGCGGATTCGTGGAGCGTGATGACCTCGCTCAGTTCGAGGAACCGTGGCGGCTTGGGCAGCACACCGACAATCACTCGGCGAGCTTCCTCATGGATTCGGGGTATCTCTTGAAGAGGTGCCTCGTTGCGGCAGCGAACGCCGGATCGTGGCTGCGGATGTCAACCCTCGCGAGGTACGCGAGATACGTGGGCAGGTCCATGCCCGCACGCTCCGCCCGGCCTTGCAGCTCTTTGGCAAGTTCGGCGGGGAAGGGCACATTCGTGACTGGGGCGACCATGCCCTGATTATCGGCGTTCCCCGGGGAAAAAGCCAGCCTACTCCCACTCGATCGTCGCCGGCGGCTTGCTCGAGATGTCGTACACCACCCGGTTCACGCCGCGGACCTCGTTGATGATGCGGTTGGAGATCTGGGCGAGGATGTTGAAGGGGATCCGCGCCCAGTCCGCCGTCATGAAGTCCTGGGTCTCGACGGCGCGGATCGCGACGACGCTCTCGTACGTGCGGCCGTCGCCCATGACGCCGACGGACTGCACCGGGAGCAGCACGGCGAAGACCTGGCTGGTCTTGCGGTAGAGGTCCGCGGCGACGATCTCCTCGAGGAGGATCTCGTCGCAGTCGCGCAGGATCTCCAGCTTGGGCCTGGTGACCTCGCCGAGCACGCGGACGGCCAGCCCCGGGCCGGGGAACGGGTGGCGCCAGATGATCTGGTCGGGCAGGCCGAGCACCTCTCCCAGCTTGCGGACCTCGTCCTTGAAGAGGTCGCGGAGCGGCTCGACGAGCTCGAACGCGAGGTCCTCGGGCAGGCCCCCCACGTTGTGGTGGAGCTTGATGCCGGCGGACTTGCCGCCGATCGAATGGCCGCTCTCGATTACGTCGGGGTAGAGGGTGCCCTGGGCGAGGAAGCGGGCGTGCTTACCCTCGGCGGCGATATGCGCGGCCTGGTCGCTGAAGACATCGATGAAGCGGTGGCCGATGCGCCGGCGCTTCTCCTGCGGGTCGCTGACTCCGGCCAGATCGCCCAGGAACGCGGCCTCGGCGTCCACGACCCGGAGGTCGACGTGGAAATGGTCGCGGAACGTGGTCTCGACGAGCTGGCGCTCGTTCTTGCGGAGCAGGCCGGTGTCGACGAAGACGCAGGTGAGCCGGCCGGGGATGGCCTTGTGGATGAGCGCGGCGGCGACGGAGGAATCCACGCCCCCGGAGAGGCCGCAGATCACGTGGCCGTCTCCGACCTGCTCGCGGATCCGCCGGCACGCGGTCTCGGCGTAGTCGGCCATCCGCCAGGTGCCCTTGCACCCGCAGATGCGGTAGAGGAAGTTCTGGAGGATGTCCACGCCGTGCGGGGTGTGCGTGACCTCGGGGTGGAACTGCACCCCGTAGAAGGGGCGCTTCGGATCGGTCGAGCGCACGGCGGCGTGCCGGCAGGTCGGCGTGGAGGCGATCGTCTGGAGACCGGCGCGCTCGAGGTCGGTGACCTGGTCGCCGTGGGACATCCAGACGGTTGTCTTCTGGGGGATGGAGCGGAAAAGGTCGGCGCGGTCGGTGATCTCCAGGTTCGCGCGACCGAACTCACGCTTGCCGGCGCGGTCGATGCGTGCGCCGAGCGCGCGTGCGGCGAGCTGGAGGCCGTAGCAGATGCCGAGAACGGGGACGCCGAGGTCGAGGACGCCCTCGTCGCAGACGGGTGCGCCCGGCTCGTAGACGCTGGAGGGGCCGCCGGAGAGGATGATCCCCTTGGGCTCGAGGGCGCGGAGCTTCTCGAGCGGCGTGTCCGGCGGGAGCAGGAGCGAGAAGGCGCCGGCCTCGCGCACGCGCCGGGCGATGAGCTGCGCGGTCTGCGATCCGAAGTCGAGGATGGGGATCACTTCATCGTGAGGGATCTGCATCGGGGGCGACTCCGTGGCCGTCTCTCGGGGGGAAAGGGAAGGGTAGCTGGCAGGCCGGGCCGGGGCGAGCGGCACGAAGGGCGGGCGACTGGTACGATCAGGCCGTGCGGAACCCGCTTGCATGGCCCTGGCCGGCTCTGCTCCTCGTCGTCGCGGCGGTCGGGTGCGTGCGGATCCCCAAGGGGTTCGACTCGCCGGAGCCGGCGGCGCGGATCTCGGCCGCGGTGGAGGCTGCCGACGCGGGGGACGCCGGCGCGATCCCCGACCTGATCGGCCTGCTCGACAGCGACGACCCGGCGACGCGTCTGGTCGCGATCCGCTCGCTGGAGCGGCTGACCGGCCAGACCCTGGGGTACGACCACGCCGCCCCGGAGCGGGAGCGGGAGGAGGCGGTGGATCGGTGGGTGGAGTGGGAGCGGGAACGGTCCGATGGAGTCGGCGAGGGAGGGCGCGGCGTCGGGTGACGCGCCGGGAGAGCGGGTGGGGAGTGGCAGGGCCGCCTATGGAGAACAAGCCTCACATCCGGGTGGAGCTTCTGAGCGACCCGTGCTATCTGGCGGGGGTGCGTCAGCTCGTCTCGGGGGTGTGCCAGAGGATCGGGCTGTGCGAGAATGCGTGCTCGCAGGTGGCGCTGGCCGTGGACGAGGCCCTGGCGAACGTCATCCGGCACGGCTACGCGCGGGCCAGCGACCGCCCCATCTGGATCAGCCTCTGGCCCCTCCCGGCCTCGGAGGGGCGCGGGCCGGGCGTGAAGATCGAGATCGAGGACGAGGCCAGGCAGGTGGAGGTGACCGACCTGAAGGGCCGGGCGCTGGACGATCCTCGGCCCGGGGGGCTGGGGGTGCACATCATCCGTGAGGTGATGGACGACGTGGTGTACGACAAGCGGTCCCCCTGCGGGATGCGACTGACGATGGTGAAGTATGCTCCGGGGGCCGGCGAACCGGGCCGGTGCGGGTGAGCGAGGAGTTGTTCGCGGACATGGAAGACTCGTCACTGCCAATCGACGTCGAGCGCCGCGGGGTCGCGACGATCCTCTCGCCGCGGGGCGACGTGGATATGAGCCGCGCCCCGGCGTTCCGGGAGCACGTGCGCCTGGCGCAGGCGTCGAAGCCGAAGCGCCTCGTGATCGACATGGCCAGCGTGGAGTACATGGATAGCTCCGGGCTCGCCACGCTGGTGGAGGCGATGCGGAACACCCGTGCCGCGGGGACGGAGCTGGTCCTCTGCGGGCTCAACCCGCGCGTGCTGGCGATCTTCGAGATCGCCCGGCTGCACCAGTTCTTCAGGATCGTGCCGACGGTCGCCGACGCGGTCGGCGTGTGAGCGGGATCGGGGGGGCCGGGGAGGGCCGGGCGGCGATGTCCCAGGGCGGCGAACACCACGGAAGAGCGGCGAGGCTGCTGCGCCCGGTCGAGCGCCTGGGCGAGATGCTTCTGGAGCTCCTCGACCACGCCGGGCACGCGGTCAACCTGGGGATCGAGACGCTCGTCTGGCTCGGGCGGGGGCTGACGGTTCGCCGGGCCCGGCGCGGGGTGCCGGCGGTCGTCATGCAGACGATCCGGGTGGGCGTCAGATCGATCTTCATCGTCTCGCTGGTCTCGGGGTGCGTGGGGCTGATCCTCGCGCTGCAGCTGGCGCCCCCGCTCGACAAGTTCGGGTCGCGCGACCTGGTGGCGAACATCATCGGCGTGGCGGTGCTGCGGGAGCTGGGGCCGCTGATCGGGGCGATCGTGCTGACGGGTTTCGCGGGGGCGTCCATCGCGGCCGAGCTGGGCACGATGGTCGTGAGCGAGGAGATCGAGGCGCTCGAGGCGCACGCGCTGAACCCGGTGCGCTTTCTCGTCGTCCCGCGCGTGAGCGCAACGATCGTGAGCATGACCGTGCTGGGGGTGATCTCGGATCTCGTCGCGATCGCGTGCGCGATGCTCGTGTCGGTGACGATCCTCGCGATACCGCCCGCGATCTTCATGGACAACCTGCTCTCCCAGGTGGCGCTGATCGACTTCCTCACCGGCATCGGCAAGGCGACCATCTTCGGCATGCTGATCGGGCTCATCTCGTGCACCAACGGGCTCAAGGTCACCGGCGGTGCGGCGGGCGTGGGAAACGCGACCACCCAGACGGTCGTCCAGTGCGTCGTGGCGATCATCGTCGCGGACCTGGTGTTCACCGCGATCTTCTACGCGTTCAAGCTGTTCTGAGGACGAGGGCGTCGGCATCGAGCCCTCGATGCCTTGATGCCTGGGCGCCTCGGAGCCTTCTGATTCGGACGCGTCAGCCCGCCTCCAGCGGGACGAAGTCGAACGCGTCGACATCGACGAGCCCGCGGTCGCTGAGCTTGAGGTGCGGGATCACGACGAGCGGCATGAAGCTCAGGGGCATGAAGGGGTCGTGGATGGGGCAGCCCAGCGAGTGGGCGGCGTCGAGGAGTGCCCGTTGGGCCGCGACGACCGAGGGCGCCGGGTCGGGCGTGACGAGGCCCGCGATCGGCAGGGGAAGCACGGCGATCGC
This sequence comes from uncultured Phycisphaeraceae bacterium, assembly GCA_964435785.1. Lineage (GTDB taxonomy): Bacteria > Planctomycetota > Phycisphaerae > Phycisphaerales > UBA1924 > PNC22. Next base: position 23,659 of record CAYTAH010000015.1, read on the forward strand.
CCTGCCGTCGGCTGCTGCGGCCTGCCCGCCCCCGCACTCGGCGACGGCGCGGGCCGCGGCGGCCATGTCCTCATCGCTCGCCCCGACGACGGCCAGGTTGTGCGAGTCGTGGCCGATGGTGCTCGCCAGCGCCCCGCGCGCAAGCCCGAAGCCGCGCACGAAGCCGAGCCCGATCTTGCCGGAGCCCGTGTGGCGCTCGATGACGGCGAGCTTGAGGATGTCGCGCCCCGGATCGGCGAGGAGCTGTCCACCCTCGACGCGCCCCTCGAGCTCGAGGGAGTCGGTGATGAGCTGGTGGGGATCCATGCCGATGACGCGGATGCGCGCGCCCCGGGCCTGGGCCGCGACGCGGAGGGAGTGCGGGCCGAAGCCGTCGGGGAGCACCACGCGTCCGGCGGCACGCACGCTCGGGGCCCCGCGCCGCTCGCCGGTGAACCGTCCCCCGGACGCGACGTGCCCGCCCGCGAAGTAGACCTCGCGGGCCTCGAACGCCGCCAGATCGTCCGCGAGCAGGAAGTCGGCGAGGCGCCCGGGGGCGATCGCGCCCAGGTCCGGGCGGCGGTAGTGCTCGGCGGCGTTGAGCGTCGCGATGACCACGGCGTGCAGGGGGTCGAGCCCCAGCGCGATCGCGCGGCGCACGACGTGGTCGATGTGCCCCTCGTCGATGAGGTCGGCGGGGTGGCGGTCGTCGGTGCAGAAGCAGAAGCGCCCGAGCGTCTCCGGCGTGACGGCGGGGAGGAGCGCCTCGAGGTTGCGTGCGGCCGAGCCCTCACGGATGTGGATCCGCATCCCGAGCGCGAGCTTCTCCCTGGCCTCGGCCAGCGTGAAGCACTCGTGGTCGGAGGAGATGCCCGAGGCGACGTACGCCTGGAGGGCGCGCCCGCCGAGGCCGGGGCTGTGCCCGTCCACGAGCCCCTTCTCGAGGCCGAGGGCGATCTTGGCGAGCACCTCGGGCACGCCGCGGACGACGCCGGGGAAGTTCATCATCTCGGCGAGGCCGAGGACTCGAGCGTCGCCGAGGAGCTCGGCGATCTGCGGCGCCCCGAGCGTCGCGCCGGAGGTCTCCATGTGTGAGGCGGGCACGCAGGAGGAGGCCATCCACAGGGCATGGATCGGAGAGCCGGCGGCATCATCCATGAGCATGCGCACGCCGGGCAGCCCGAGCACGTTGGCGATCTCGTGCGGGTCGAGCACGGCCGCCGTGGTGCCGTGGGCGACGGCGAGGCGGGCGAACTCGCTCGGCATGAGCATGGTGGACTCGACGTGCATGTGGGCGTCGATGAGGCCGGGGACGGCGTAGGCGCCGCCTGCGTCGATGCGCTCGGCGGCGTCGCTGTGCGGCCCGACGCAGGCGAACCGACCTCCCGCGATGGCGATGCACCCGGGCTCGACGCGCCGGGTGAAGACGTTGACGATCCGGGCGTTGTCGATCGCGAGGTCGGCGGGCGCGTCGCCGCGCGCGACGGCGAGGAGGCGGGGGTCCGTGCGAGGGATCCGGGTCATCGCGCGCAGTGTAGCGTGCCACCAGTCACGCTCCGCCTTGGGAGCGTGACTGGTGCGTTCGTCCGGCGACGACCAGTCTGCTGCGCAGAGCCCCCGCAGACTGGTGGCACGGTCTCGGGTCGGTCGGGGATCAGACCAGCTCGGCCTCGGTGCTGACGTTCTCCCACTGCCACTGATCGGTCGAGGTCCACCAGTAGCGGATGAGCTCGCCGTCGTCGTTGGCGCCGAAGATATTGATGACGCCGGAGGGTGAGGCGAAGCCGATCGTCGGACCCGTGGGCACCTCGGCGTTCTCGATCGTGTCGCTGAAGTTGGCGATCTGCCAGTTCCCCGGCCCGAGGCTGGGGTTCCACCAGTAGACGACGACTTCGCCGTTCACGTTCCTGCCCAGGATGTTGGTGCCGCCCCACGGCGTGACGTAGGTCGCGACCGAGCCGGCGGCCAGCTGCGGCCCGCTCTTGATCGCGGTCAGGTTGCTCGTGGTCCACTTGATCTGCGGCGTCCACCACGTCACCACGACGTTGCCGTTCTCGTCGGTGCCCGAGAGGTTGATCGCGCCCCACTTGGTGAGGTAGGGTGCGATGGTGCCCTTCATCGTGGGAGCGCCGGTGAGGGCGCTGAGGTTGGCCACCTCCCAGCTGCTCTGCGCGGGCGACCACCACAGCGCCTGGATGTCGCCGTTCGCGTCCAGGCCGACGATGTTCAGCCCGTTCCACGAGGTGACGTAGCTCGTGAGCGGGCTCTTGAACTCGGGGGTCTCCATGTCCTTGGAGGCCAGGTCGGTATCGGAGAGGTTCCGGGCGACCCAGGTGAACTCCCCGCCGCTCTGGGCGCCGGTCTGGTTGAAGAGCATCACCTCGCCGCCCGCCGTCAGCCCCGCGATGTGCACCTTCTTGCCCGCCGAGACGAAGACGGTGAGGTTCGAGCTGATCAGCTCCGCGTTGGAGATCAGGTTGTTGAGGTTTCGGCTGGTCCACGTGGTGCCGGCGGTGTTCTTGTAGATGATCAGGCCGTCCTGGGAAATCGCGGCGGCGTAGGTGAGGCCGTCCTTGGGGTCGATCCAGGTGACGGGCGCGGAGCCGGGGTTCTCCGTTTCGCTCTTGAGCCCGAGGTCCACGACGGTCCAGCCCCCCGAGAGCCCGTTCTGCTGGAAGGCGATGGCGCGTCCGAGCCCGTTGGGCAGCACGACGGTGGTGCGGTTGGCGCCGTTGGCGCTCCCGCCGGGCACGGCGTCGGGATCGACCACCAGGCTCTCGTCGGGGTTGTACACGACCTTCACGTCGAAGATGTTGACCAGGTCCTCGTCGTGGAGAATGTCGTCGTTGGGGTCGAACTCCTCGGTGACGGGCACCACCTCGAAGCCGCCCCCCAGGTTGGCCACGCGCAGCCCCATGATCTCCTGGACCACGCTCCGTCCGCCCACAACCTCGCCGAAGACGGTGAAACCGCCGTTCTGGTTGTCGAGGTTGGTGGAGTTGTTCGCGAGGTTGATGAACCACTCGCTCGTGGCCGAGTCGGGCTTGTCGGGCAGCTTGGCCATCGCGACCGTCCACTGGAAGTTCGAGAGCTTGAACTCGTTCTTGATCGGGTCCTGCTGCGTGATGTGGTCCACGTCCTGCTGGGCCTCGTCGAAGGTCCAGCCGCCGGCCTGGAGGATGAAGCCGCGCACGTAGCGGTGGAAGAACGAGTCGTCGTAGTCGTCACGCTCGACGTAGCCGAGAAAGTTGTCCACGGTGATGGGGGCGACATCGGGGAAGAGCTCGATGTAGATGTTGCCGAAGTTGGTCTGCACCTCGACCACGGGGTTGGAAGCGTCGTCGGGCGTGCCGTCGAGCACGATCCGCGGCTCGAGCGGCTGGAGGCCGAACACCGGCTCGGGGGCCTGGGGGACGGGGTTCGGACGGTCCGATCGGCGCGACCACAGCTTTCGCATGACGGGTGTCTCCGGATGACGGATGCGAGCCCTCGCTCGGGGGCGGCGCCAGCCCTCCTGGGCCGGCGCGGGGCTCATGCGCTGCAGAACCATGCCCGGCTGAGGGGCTCCAGTCAAGGGTTTCGAACGCTTTGGGACGCCGGTTGCACCCGGGAACGTCTACCGGCGGTATCCGACGGGCTGCTCGGCGAGCCCGTACAACTCCCGAAGCGTCGTCATCGTGAAGAAGCCCGCCGCCGCGAGCACGCCGAGGATGAGGGCCTCGTGCACCCGCCCGGCCCCGATCATCCACGCCGTCGCGTACAGGGTCAGCCAGAGCGAGCCGTAGCGGTAGACCTTGTCCGCGGCGCGCGGCCCGATCCCAAACTGGGCCGTTCGGCGCACAGCGAGGAAGATGAACGCCAGCACGAGCAGCGCCGGCCCCAGGCCCGCTGAGAGGGGGACCCACGCGGGCCAGGCGCCGCGGATGGAGCGGATGCCCTCTACCACGCCGCCCGAGCGCACCCAGCCGGTCCAGATGATCAGGACCGACCACGCAAACCACCCGCACACGGCCAGAAAGGTGGCCCGGGCGGACAGTGGGGGCACCTTCCGAGCGATGACGTGGGTCGCGGCCGCGACGAGCAGCGAGTGGGTCATGACCAGCCACACCGGCCAGAGGAAGCGCATCCCCGGGTTGGGCACGAGCATGTGGCCGGCGTAGATCAACCCCAGGACGACCAGGCCGACCCCCGGGATGAACCGCGCCGCGGCGTTGAAGAACAGGATGCCCACGGCGAGCGCCAGCGTGAGAAGCACGGAGTGGATGCCGAACACGGCCGCCCCGAGCACCGCGAGGATGAGCGTCGCGGCGACGGCCACCGACGCGGTCTCGCTGGAGATGGCTCCGGAGGCGAGCGGGCGCTCCGGGCGGAGGGCCCGGTCTCGGCGCACGTCGAGGATGTCGTTGAGGCAGGCTCCGTAGGAATAGAGCCCCAGGGCGGAGGCGGCGCCCCCGAGGAGCAGAAGGCCGATCGGGTGCTGCTCGAGGGCGCGGGTGCGGCTCTCCCCCTCGGTGTAGACGGACCAGAGGATGACGAACCAGACGTTGGAGACCGCCGCGAAAGCGGTCGTCACCCGCGTGAGGTGCAGGATCGGGCTGACCCGGCCGAGGAGCTTCTCCATGGCGGCACGATGGTATGGGAATGGGCTCCGCCCCGTGCGGGGCGCGGGCGAGGGCGGGGCCGGGCGGGGCGCGCTCCCGCGCTGCTCTGCATACGATGTCGGTGCATGAACGACAGACCAGGCAGTCTCCCTTCCGTCGCGTTGATCGTGGCGCAGTACAACGCCTCGGTCACAGGCCGCCTGCGCGACGCCGCGCTCGAGGCGTACGCCGAGGCCGGGGGCGACCCCGCCGCCGTGGAGGTGATCGAGGCGCCGGGTTCCTACGAGTTGCCGGCGCTGAGCCTGGCGGCCGCGAAGTGCGGGCGCTTCGCGGGCGTGGTGGCTCTGGGCTGCATCATCCAGGGGGAGACGAGCCACAACCGCTACATCGCCGAGGCGGTGGCGCACGGGCTGATCCGGGTGACGCTGCAGACGGGCGTGCCGGTGACCTTTGGTGTGCTGACGGTGGAGAGCGCCGGTCAGGCGTACGCGCGGGCGGGCGGGCGTGACGGGAACAAGGGCGCCGAGGCGATGCGGGCGGTTCTCGAGACGATCAGCGCGATGGGGGCGTTGGCCGGCCACGGGAGTGCGTGTGCGCCGGTGCTCGCCAAGCCGGACAAGGCGGCTCAGAGCGGCGTGGTGGTCTGATGTCTCAGCCGCGCGAGATCAGGCGTCTGGCATTCCAGGCGTTGTACCAGCTTGATGCCCGGGGGGGGCGTGACGCCGAGGACGTGCGGGCGTGGCTGGAGGAGGCCGAGGGCTTCCGCCCGGCCGAGCGCGAGCGGGCCCTCGCGCTGGCGCTGCGGGCGTGGGAGCACCGCGCGGAGGCGGACCGCCTGACCGCCGAGCTGGCTCCCGACTGGCCGGCGCACCGCCAGGCGGCGGTGGACCGCACGATCCTGCGCCTCGCCCACGAGGAGATGGTGCGGGGCGACGCGCCGCCGAAGGCCGTCGTCAACGAGGCGGTGGAGCTGGCCAAGGAGTTCAGCACGGAGCGATCGCCCGCGTTCGTGAACGCCTTGCTCGACAAAGTCCTCAAGCGGACGCTCGCCGCCGCCCAGGGCGGGCGGACGGAGGCCTAGGTCATGGGCTTCCTCGCCGGCGCCGTCGCGAAGCTCAAGGGAGGACTCTCGCGGACGCGGGAGTCCTTCGTTGGGGGGCTGCGCAGCCTGCTGCGGGGGCGGGCCCTCGACGAGTCGCTGATCCGCGAGCTCGAGGCGCGCCTGATCCAGGGCGACGTGGGGGTGGGGACGACCGCGAGGCTGATCGAGCGCGTGCGCGAGGGGCACAAGTCCGGTCGCCTCAAGCGGGGCGAGGATGTGCTCGAGCTCCTCCGGGCCGAGCTCAAGGCGATGTGGCCCCAGGCCGACCGCTCGCTGCGCTTCGCCCCCCCAGGCGAGGGGCCCACGGTGGTCCTTGTCACGGGCGTCAACGGCGCGGGCAAGACCACGAGCATCGCCAAGCTCTGCGCCCTGCTCCGCGAGCAGGGCCGGACCGTGCTGGTGGGGGCCTGCGACACGTTCCGCGCGGGGGCCGTGCGCCAGCTGGAGATCTGGGCCGAGCGCCTCGGCGTCGAGATCGTCCGCGGGCAGGAGGGAGGCGACCCGGCGGCGGTCGCCTTCGACGCGTGCGCGGCGGCGAAGGCCAGGAAGATCGACGTCGTCATCCTCGACACCGCCGGGCGGCTGCACACGCAGGACCCGCTCATGCGCCAGCTCGAGAAGCTGCACAAGGTCGTCGGCAGGCAGGTGCCGGGCGGCCCGCACGAGGTGCTGCTGGTGCTCGACGCGACCGCGGGCCAGAACGCTTTGCGCCAGGCCGAGGAGTTCGGGCGGGCGGCGAACGTGACGGGCATCTTCCTCGCCAAGCTCGACGGCACCGCGCGCGGCGGGATCGTGATCGCGATCCGCGAGCAGCTGGGCATCCCCGTCAAGTTCGTGGGCGTCGGCGAGACGCCGCAGGACATCCAGCCCTTCGACCCCGAGGCGTTCGTGGACGCGCTCTTCGAGGCCGAGGCGTAGGGATCAGGATTCGCCCGACATTGTCCGGCGCGGGCGGGGCGTGGCGAACCTGGTCCGCGAAGAAGCCCCAGGGGCTTCCGTAGCGAGCAGGGCGTCTTGCTCGGCGAGGCCGGCGAGCACCTCGGGCGGCACGGTCTTGAGCCCGCGCCGGGTCGCCTTGTCGATCGCGTATCGGAGCGAGTCGCGCACGCGGGCGCGGACGCGAGCGGTGATCGGGATCTGCCAGCGGGCCATCTCGGCCAGCGCGAAGCGCCACGCGTGCAGCTCCTCGACACAGCGGACCTTGTAGGTGTCGAATCCGATCGCGTGATGGCCGATCTCGTGCAGAAAGACCGCCGCCGAGACCGGGCCGCGCGGGCGGGGCGACTCGATCAGCCGGCTCACGCTCCCGTCGCGATAGAACACCTGCCACGCGACGCCGGTCGTGCCCGAACGCCACTTGCGCACGCGGACGCGGTGACGCTCGAGCATCGCCCTCTCCATCCGCGCGTAGCGTGCGGCGGCGGGCGCGGGGGGACCGCCCCGGGGATGATGGAGGCGACCGACGGTCGCGGATGTGGCCGATTTCTCCTCTGCGAGCAGGTCCCACAGGGTCCTCACGGGACGCCTCCCGCGTGCAGCGGGCGCAGGACCGCGCCCTCGGCGATCACCCGGCCGCGAGCGAAATCTTCCCAGCGCATCGGCCGCTTGCCCACCGGCTGGACTTCGAGGAGTCGGATCGCGCCGCCATCGCCCTCCACGCCGCAGGCGACCACCCCGCACGACGCGTCGAGCAGCGCGCCCGGCGACGCCGACCGACCGTGCGCCGACGCGGGCGCGGCCCTGAGCAGCTTGAGCGGCCCGGTCCCGCCCGGCCCCTCCAGCTCGGCCTGCACGCCGGGCCATGGGCTCAGCCCGTTGATGCGCCGGCGGCACTCGTCGGCGCCAGCGGCGAAGTCCACCCATGCGTCCGCGCGCGAGAGCTTGGGCGCGTGCTTTACGAGCGACTCGTCCTGCGCGGCGGGGCGCAACGTCCCCTCGGCGACGGCGGCCAGGACGCCCAGCACCAGCGCGGGCCCGTCGGCCGCGAGCTGGTCGTGCAGCTCGCCGGCGGTGGTCGCCAACTCGATCTCGCGCTCGCTCCTGGCGAGCACCAGACCGGCGTCCATGCGATCGGCGAGGGTGATGACCGAGTTGCCCGTCACCGCGTCGCCGGCGAGGATCGCCGCGTTGATCGGCGCCGCGCCGCGCCAGCGTGGGAGCAGGCTCGCGTGGAGATTGATCGCGAATCGGCCCTCGAGGAGCGGGCGTCCGAGCTTCTGCCCGAAGGCGATGACGACCCACGCATCGGCCTGCACCGCTCGTACCCGCTCGACGACCGAGGGCTCGTTGACCCGCTCGGGCTTGAGCAGCGGCACGCCGTGGGCGTGCTCGGCGGTCCAGAGGCCGACGGGCGTCGGCGTGAGGCGCCCCCCTCGCCCGGCGGCGCGGTCGGGCTGCGTCACCACCATCGCCAGCTCGTGCGTCCCGGCGAGGGCGGCGAGGGTGGGCAGTCCGAAGGCCCCGGACCCGAAGTAGATCAGCCGCATGGCGGGAGGGTACGGGGGTCACGCCGGATCGGTTTGTCGAGGTCGTGCGACGCGTGGCGAGCGGCCGTGGATAATCCGTGGATCGCGGGCCGAGGGGTTGACGCGCCCGGGGGGGGCACTACACTGACTGCATAGGTGTTGCCCTTGGACGGAACCTGTCCCCCTCTGTCCGAGGGCGACGCCTTTTTTGCGTCAGGGGGCGACGACCGATCCTCGTGTGCGGGGGATCAATGTCCGGCTAGAGCCGGGTCGCGGCGCGCTCGAGGCCGCGGACAGCCGAGCGCATCCGAAGTCGGGACAGATGGCTCATCCTGTCGAGGATGAGGACGCCGTCGAGGTGGTCCACCTCATGCTGCCAGCAACGGGCGAGCAGGCCGGCGGCGGTTCGGGAAAAGGGCCTGCCCTCCGGATCGAGGGCGTCGATGGTGATGGAGTGGGCCCGCGCGACCTCGCCGGTGATGTCGGGCAGGCTCAGGCACCCCTCGCCGGCGGTTTCGAGCGGGGGGCCCGGGTCGCGGAGCACGGGGTTGATGTAGACCTCGGGGGCGGCGGTGGCCGTAGCCGGCTCGGCCGTCGTGGAACGGCTGCCGTCTGGGCTCGCGTCGGCGGGCACGTGGCAGACGAAGAGCCTCCAGGGAAGGCCGACCTGCGGCGCGGCCAGACCGATGCCGTCCGCCTCGACCATGAGTTCGAGCATCCGCCGCGCAACCGCGCGGACCCCATCGGTGACTTCGGGCACCGGCGCGCAGCGGGTACGGAGGATATCCGCGGGGTAGTGGACGATGGAGAGACCGGCGGGATCGACGCTCATCGGTGGATGGTAGGGTTTGACACGAGGGCGCGACAGGTTCTCACGGGGCTGCGGGAAGCTCGCGGGGTACACCGGCGACGCCCGAAAGACTACCATCCGCCTCTCCGGCCCCGGCGAGCGGGCCAGACGCGCGCCGCGGACGTATGGAAAGCGAGGGACCGCGACCTTGGCACTGTTCGGCAAGAAGAAACCCGGCGACGAAGAGCTGCAGACGGAGGCCGAGCCCGGCCAGCCCGAGCCGATGTCGTTCTCCCCGGAGAAGGCCCAGAAATTCTTCGAACGCGCGAAGACCGTGGGCGAGACGGGCAACTTTGAGTACGCGATGCAGCTGTGGCTGGGCGGGCTGCGCCTCGACGCCTCGAGCATGCACGGGCTCGAGCAGTTCCTCAACGCGGCGGTGAACTTCAAGGGCAAGCCCGGCAAGGAGCTGCTCAAGACCGTCGACGGCCGGAGCGATGTGGACCGCTACCTCAAGGCGCTCCTGGAGTGGGGCCTCAGGGTGCTCGAGCCGACACTGGCCGTGCGGGCGGTGCAGGCGGCCGCGAAGCTGGGGCTGGGCGAGCAGACCCACTTCATCGGCGAGCAGGCGATCAAGCTCGCGCACAACAAGCCCAAGAAGGATCTGTTCGTCAAGCTCATGGAGGCGTTCGCCTCGGTGCAGGCGTTCGACCTCGCTGTGCAGGCGGGTGATGCGGCCGTGCAGATGGACCCCGCCGACGGGCCGCTCGCGACCCGGGTGAAGAACATGTCCGCCTCGGCGACGATCGGGCGGGGCGGGTTCGACGAGGCCGGGGCCGAGGGGGGCTTCAGGCGCAACATCCGCGACGCCGACCGGCAGCGTCAGCTCGAGGAGGCCGAGCGGATCGTCAAGACCGAGGAGACGATCGACCGGCTCATCGCCGAGGCCGAGGCCGAGTACCAGCGCCGCCCGGAAGACCTGCCCACGATCCAGACGCTGGCCAAGCGGCTGCTGGAGCGAGGGCGGCCCGAGGACGAGGACAGGGCGTACCGGCTGCTCATGAAGGCGTTCCAGGACACCAAGCAGTTCCGCCTCCGCCAGGAGGCTGGGCGGATCCGCATCCGCAAGGCGCGCCGGACGCTGGCGTCCTACCGAGATCGCGCCCAGCAGAACCCCGACGATCCCCAGGCCCAGAGCACCTACCAGGAGGCCCAGAAGCAGTTCCTCAACCTGGAGATCACCGAGCTCAAGGCGTCGGTCGAGAACTACCCGACCGACCTCTCGCTCAAGTTCGAGCTGGGCAAGCGCTACTACGAGCTGGGCAACTACGACGAGGCGATCGGACTGCTCCAGGAGGCCAAGGCCGACGCCCGGTTCCGCGGCCATGCGCTGGCGCTGCTCGGCAGCGCATTCCGGGCGATGGACTGGAACGACGAGGCGATCGCGACCTACCGCCAGGCGCTGGAAAACGCCCCCTCGCTCAGCGAGGAGCTGCGCCTCGATCTCCGATACGGGCTGATGTCCTCGCTGGGGGCCAAGGCCGAGCAGGAGAAGGACCTCAGCGCCGCCGAGGAGGCGGAGAAGCTCGCCAGCTCCATCGCGATCGAGAACTTCAGCTACCGCGACATCCGCCAGCGGCGCGAGGACCTCAAGAAGCTCGTGCTCAGCCTCCGCCAGGGCGGCTGACCAGCCCGCCATGAGCCCCCAGCGCGAGAATCCCGTCGTCGCGATCATCCCGGCGCGCCTCGGATCGACGCGGTTCCCCCGCAAAATGCTCGCCGACGCCACCGGCGCGCCCCTCGTCCAGCACGCGCGCGAGGCGGCGCTGCGCGCCCGGAGCCTCTCGCGCGTGGTCGTGGCGACCGACGCCGAGGAGATCGCCGCGGCCGTGCGGGCCTACGGCGGTGAGGCCGTGATGACGTCGGCCGACCATCCCAATGGCACGTCGCGCCTCGCCGAGGCGGCGGACCTCCTCGGCCTTGAGGGGCGGGACGTCGTCGTCAACGTGCAGGGGGACGAGCCGGAGCTCGACGCTTCGATCATCGACCTCGCCGTGCACACCCTGCTCGTGACCGGGGCCGACGTCGCGACCGTGGCATCGCCCTTCGCCGAGGGCCAGGACCCGGCCGACCCCAACATCGTCAAGGTCGTCCTGGACGGGCGGGGCAGAGCCCTGTACTTTTCGCGCAGCCTCGTCCCGCACGACCGGGACGGCACGGGCGAGGGGGCACGCCCGCTCAGGCACGTGGGCCTCTACGTCTACCGTGCCGGCTTCCTCAGGCTCTACGTCACGCTGCCGCAGACGCCGCTGGAGCGCGCCGAGAAGCTCGAGCAGCTGCGCGTCCTCGAGCACGGGCACTCGATCGCGGTCGCCGTCGCCGAATCGCACCACGCGGGGATCGACACGCCCGAGCAGTACGAGGCGTTCGTCCGGCGCCGCGAGAGATCATCATGACCCCCCGGCAGCGCCGACCGGCTCGGCCTCCTCGGCGGGCTCCTCGGCGGGGGCCTCGAGCCCCCGTGTGATCGTGGCGTCGAGGAGATTCCACAGGTATGGATCGATCACGGCGTCGGAGGGCCGCTCGTCGAGCACGAAGGTCTGGACGGCCTCGCGCTCCTCGGTCTCGATGTAGAGGTACTCCCCGCCGCCCGAGCCGAACTTCACGTACACCGGCACGACCATCGCGTAGGCCGGGTTGAACTCGTCGATCTCCTGCACCTGTCGGAAGATGACGGTGAGCACGCCGGGCCCGTCCGCGTCGTCGGAGGCGGGCTCCCAGTGCAGCTGCACATCAGCCCGGGCGAGCCCTGCGCGGGAGACCCACTGCGCGAAGAACCTCTCGAGGCTGTCTCCGGAGACCTCCTCGAGGCACCGGCGGAAGTCGTCCGTCTCGACCGCGGAGAACTTGTGGCGGTCGATGTAGAGGCGTACACCCCCCCAGAAGGCCTCCTCGCCGAGCCGCTCGCGCAGCATGTGCAGCACGCACGCGCCGCGCCCGTACGGGTTGTTGGCCTTCATGAAGGTGTCGTTGGGGTCGGCGTAGAGGTTCGAGGCCAGAGCGGGGTCGTCGGGCGCGCGGGTGCCGGCGGCGGCCCGGGCGCCGCGGAAGCTCGACCGGATCGCTCGTAGATAGGCGCGGCGGCCGGCGGCGCGGGCTTCCTCGGGCGTCTTGCCCTCGTCCAGCGCCCCACGCTCGGCCTGGTGCTCCTCCCAGAGCGATTCGCCGAAGGTCGCCCAGCCCTCCTGGAGCCAGAGGTGCGCCCAGTTCTTGCACGTGACAAGGTCGCCGGTCCACTGGTGGACGAGCTCGTGGGCGATGATATCGTCGAGCGAGCCCTCCGGAGCCGCGGCCGCGAACGGAAAGAACGTGGTCGCGGACGTGTTCTCCATGGCGCCGGCGGCGAAGTCCCGGACGATCGCCTGCGAGTACTTGGCCCAGGGGTAGGGCTCGTCGAACAGGCGCTCGAAGTAGGCGATCATGGCCGGAGTATTGGCGAAGCCCGCCCGGATCTGGTCGGCCGTCCCCACGGGCCCGTAGACGGGCATGGACAGGTCGGGTCGGGCCGACTCCGGGCCACCGAGCTCGACCACGTCAAAGCGGCCGATCACCAGCGACACCAGGTACGGGGCGTGGGGCAGCTCCTGGTCCCAGTGCCAGCGGACGCGCTCGTCCGGCTGCGGCTCACGGGAGACGAGCACGCCGTTGGACACCACCTCGAACCCGTCGTGCACGGTGACGATCAGCTCGGTTGCCAGCCGCTCGTTGGGGTGGTCGAAGCAGGGGAACCAGCGCTTGGCGTACTCGGGCTGGCCCTGGGAGTGGAGCATGGGTACTTCTTCGCTCGGATCGCTGGGTCTGCGCGTCGGGGGAGACCAGGAGAGCGCCTCTCCGTCCGGCGCCATCTGGTCGGGGCCCAGCGCGTAGTCGATGGTCAGCGAGATCTCGTCCCCGACCTCCGCCACGCGGGGCAGCTCGACGCGCAGCTCCGTACCCTCGTGGACGAACGTGAGCGACCTCCCCCCGAGGGTGACGCGGTCCACGTGCATGCCCTCGGCATCGAGCCGGACCTCCTCGCGGGGGCGCCCGATCGCGGTCATGGCGATCGTGCAGCGGCAGATCGCCTCGGCGCGGCTCTCAAAGTCGGGGAAGTCGAGCTCGAGGAGCATGTGGGTGTGGTCGAAGTCACGCGGCGGCAACCAGTTCGCGAGGTCGCGTCCCGTCTCGGGGTCGAAGCGGAGCCCCGACTGGGCCGAGGCAGACGGGGCGGTCAGCGTGCAGACGGCACTGATGACGAGCAGCAGAGCGTGGCGGTGTGACATGTGGGTCTCGGCGTGCGGCCGCGCGGAGCGAGTCGCGGAGGGTATGCGTATTCCGACCCTTCTCGCGAAATGGGACTCGCGGGGGGCCTTGTTGTTTCCGGCGTTCATGGTACGATCGTCTATGCCCAGCACGGACGGACCTCAGAGCGGCAGGGGCGTGATCGGCGGACAGACCTCCGGCCCGCGCGGTCGAGCCGTGGGCATGGGTCTGCTGGCCTCGCTCGGCGAGACGACAGCCTCGACGGAGTTCTACTCGCCCGTCCCGGAGGGCTACCGCAAGGGTCGTCACAAGTACGTCGTGGTGCTGGGCACGGTGATGAGCGGGCTTGGCAAGGGCATTTTCGCCTCGAGCGTCGCGAAGATGCTCAAGGACAAGGGCCTGTGCGTCGCCCCCATCAAGATGGAGGGCTACCTCAACATCGATTCGGGCACGCTGAACCCCTACCGCCACGGTGAGGTGTTCGTGCTCGATGACGGCACCGAGTGCGACATGGACCTGGGCACCTACGAGCGCATGCTCGACCAGGACCTGACCACGCACAACTTCACGACCAGCGGGCGGATCTACTCGGAGATCCTCGACCGCGAGCGGCACGGCGTCTACCTCGGTCGCGACGTCCAGATGATCCCGCACGTCACCGGCGAGGTGAAGCGCCGCCTGCGCGAGCTGGCCCTGCGCGGCGACGGCCAGCGCCCCGCGGACGTCGTGTTCGTGGAGGTCGGCGGCACCGTGGGCGACTACGAGAACGGGCTCTACATCGAGGCCATGCGCGAGCTGGCGTTCGAGGAAGGGCCCGAGGCGGTCTGCTTCGTGGCGCTCACGTACGTCATCGAGCCGCCGGCCCTGGGCGAGCAGAAGTCCAAGGCGGCCCAGCTGGGCATCAAGAGGCTCCTCGAGGCGGGGATCCAGCCCCACATCATCGCCTGCCGCGCCACCAACCCGGTGCAGCGGCAGGTGATGGAAAAGATCGCCATGTTCTCCAACGTCCCGCTCCGGCGGGTTTTTTCTATGCACGACCGCTCGAGCATCTACACGATCCCCGACGAGATGCGCCTCGAGGGCCTCGACCGCGAGATCCTCTCCCTGCTCGACCTGCACGACCGTGTCGATGTCGCCGCCGAGGACCGGGCCCGCGACCGCTGGGGCACGTTCGTGCGACGGCTGACACGGAAGGACCGCCAGCCCCTGACGGTCGGCATCGCCGGCAAGTACTCCGAGCTGCGCGACGCCTACGCCTCGATCGACAAGGCCCTCGAGCACTGCGGCGCCCACCTCGGCGTCGAGATCACCCAGCGCTGGATCGAGACGACCGAGGTGGACGACGCGAACGTCGCCCGCACCCTCGCCGGGCTCGACGCCGTGATCGTCCCCGGCGGCTTCGGCTCGCGCGGCGTCGAGGGCAAGATCGCGGCCGTAAAGCACTGCCGCGAGAACGGCGTCCCCTACCTGGGCATCTGCCTCGGCTTCCAGGTCGCCGTCATCGAGTTCGCCCGCAACGTGCTGAGGATGAGCGACGCCAACAGCGCGGAGTTCTGCCCGGACTGCCCGCGCCCGGTGATCAGCGAGCTGCCCGAGCAGAAGAAGATCGAGGGGCTCGGCGGCACGATGCGACTGGGGGCCCAGGACGTCGTCGTGGTGCCCGACACCCTCGCCGCGGCCCTCTACCGCGAGCAGCTCTCGGCGAAGGGGACGATCCGGGAGCGCTTCCGCCACCGATACGAGGTCGATCCGGCCTACATCGAGCGCCTCGAGGCGGCGGGCCTGATCTTCTCCGGTCGCCACCCGAGCCAGCCCATCATGCAGATCCTCGAGCTGCCGCGCACGCTCCCCGATCGCAACGGCGATCAGGAAGGCAAGCCGCGGGTGACGCACCCCTACTTCGTCGGCGCCCAGTTCCACCCCGAGCTGACCAGCCGCCCGCTCCGCCCGCAGCCGCTCTTCATGGGCTTGATCGCCGCGGGCATGCGCCGTCGCTACGCCGAGGACGCCGAGCTGTGGCGGAAGCTCGAGGCCGACGCGGTGGTGCGCCGCTGGCTGAGCGACCTGCGCCGCGAGGGGCAGCCGGCCTGATCAAGCGCACGGTTTCCCGGGCGTGATCTCCGCCAGCGACCGGCGCGCGTCGAGCAGAAGCACGCTGGAGAGCAGGTCCGGCCTGCCGAGGCTCACCTGGCAGTTGTGCAGCAGCGTGTCGGCGTAGAGCGCGGCGTCGCCGTCCCCCTCGGCTGCGAGCTGGGCGAACGCGCCGACGGCCCAGGGGCGGTTGGTGGCGTTGTCCGGCTGCAGCTCGTCCATGAGCCAGCGTGCGAGCGACCTCGCGCGCGACTCCAGTTCCGTGCGTCCAGTCCGACGCGCGAGCCACCACAGCGCTTGGAGCGAGGCCAGCTCGATCTCGGTCCACACCTCGATGCCCTCCTCGCGCGCGTGCGGCGAGAGGGGCCCGGGATCGCCAGGCAGCTCCGGCGTCTCGCCGGCGTGCAGCGCGTGCCAGAGGCGCACGTCCATCCGCGAGCCCGCCGGCTCGCGCCAGGGCGGGACGCGGAGCACCCACGCCAGGAGCGGGGGATCGACGGCGCGCCGGTGGCCGAAGTCGTCCGCGAAGCCCTCGCCGAACGCGCGCCGGCCCGCCTCGTCGAGGCCGAGGGCGTCGGCGAGGCGCGTGCCGCGCAGGCCGGCATCGGCGAGGTTGGAGACGTGCCGATGCCAGTCCGCGAGGGTGCGCACGTTTGATCATTGCGCCCGTGCGGCCGCCCCGCACGGGCAATGCGGGCCCGGCCGCGAACTCGGCCCTCGCACGTCACGCGTTGGCCCGCCTTGCCCATGCCACCCGGGGGTGGGATGCTTCCGCCATGCGCATCGCTCGGACGGCGGCGGAGCTGAGGGAGTCGGGCCTGACGGGGGGCGTGCTGGTGCCCACGATGGGGGCGCTGCACGAGGGCCACGCCTCGCTCGTGCGCATCGCCCGGGACGAGCGCGCCGGGCCCGTGGTCGTCAGCATCTTCGTCAACCCGACCCAGTTCAACGAGGCGTCCGACTTCGAGCGCTACCCGCGCACGCTCGACGCCGACCTCGCGATGTGCGAGGCCCTCGGCGTGGACGCCGTCTTCGCGCCGGCGGCCCAGGAGATGTACCCGCCGGGAGTGGACGTGCCCGTCGGCGAGCTGCCCGAGGTCGCGACGCGCCCCGGGCTCGAGGACTCGCACCGGCCGGGGCATTTCGCCGGTGTGTGCCAGGTCGTGCGCCGGCTCTTTCACTTGGTGCACCCGGCGGCGGCCGTGTTCGGCGAGAAGGACTGGCAGCAGCTGCAGGTCGTGCGCGCCATGGCCGCAGGCGAAGCCCTCGGTGTCCGCATCATCCCGGGCGCGACGCTGCGCGAGGCGGATGGGCTGGCGATGAGCAGCCGCAACAGGCTGCTCGACGGCGCCTCACGCCGGGCGGGCGCCGCCATCCCGCTGGCGCTCGCTGCCGCCGGGCGAGAGCGGGAGCCGGCCTCCGCCGAGACGGCGATGCTCGCGTGCCTGGAGGCTTCGGGGCTCGCCGTGGAGTACGCCGTCGTCCGCGATGCGGGGACGCTCCTGGCGTACGAGCCGGGTCGTCCGGGGCGGGCGTTGATCGCGGCACGGGCGGGCGCGGTGCGTCTGATCGACAACGATGCGTGGCCGCCGGGGGGCACACCGGGCCGAAACGGCCCGGCTCGCTGAGTCCCCATCGCACGACTAGGCTTCCTCTCCGCCCTCGCAGGAGACCCGACGTGCGCAAAACCCCGCTCCACCAGTTCCACCTCGACTACCACGCCAAGATGGTCGATTTCGTCGGCTGGCAGATGCCCATGATGTACACGGGCATCCACGACGAGCACGTGCAGGTGCGCACCAGCGGCGGCGTGTTCGACGTCTCCCACATGGGACGCGTGAAGTTCCAGGGGCGCCACGCCCGCAAGCTGCTCGAGCGCCTCTGCACCCGGCGCATCACCGACATGGAAGCGGGGCAGTGCCGCTACAGCCTCGTGTGCAACGATCGCGGCGGCGTCCGCGACGACGTCCTCGTCTACCGCTTCGACGACGACGACTTCCTCGTGGTGGTCAACGCCTCCAACCGCGAGAAGCTGCTCGGCCACTTCGAGCAGGTCCGCGCCGCCGAGGACCTCAAGGTCAAGATCGACGACCAGACCGAGTCCACCGCGATGATCGCCGTGCAGGGGCCGCGGGTGATGGAGCTGGTCAGCCAGTTCAGCAAGGAGATCCCCACGCTGAAGCGCTACCGCTTCGCCGTGAAGAACCTGCTGGTGATGAAGATCATCGTCTCGCGCACGGGCTACACCGGCGAGGACGGCGTCGAGGCGATCCTCCCCGCCAGCGCGATCAACATGGCCCTCAAGCTCATCCTCAAGGACGTGGACATGACCGCCGCCCAGGCGGTCATCAAGCCCGCCGGACTCGGCGCACGCGACACCCTCCGCATGGAGGCCGGAATGCCCCTCTACGGGCACGAGCTGGGCGAGGAGATCAACGCCCTCTCCTGCGGCGTGGATTTCGCCATCGCCCTCGACAAGCACACGCACGAGCGGGGCGAGCGGTTCATCGGGCAGGACGTGCTGGAGCGCACGGCGGCCGAGGGCGGGCCGAGGCAGAAGCTCGCCGGGATCGCCCTCGAGGGCAAGCGCACCGCGCGCCAGGGCAACGAGGTCTTCGCGGGCGGCGCCGCGGCGGGGACTGTGACCAGCGGCTGCCTGAGCCCGACGCTCGGCCACGGCATCGCGATGGCCTTCGTCGATCGGGACAGGGCGGAGGTGGGCTCCGCCGTCGAGATCGACACCGGCCGCGGGCGACTCCCCGGGAGGATCGTGCCGCTGCCCTTCTACAAGGCGCCGAAGAAGTCGTGAAGCCCGTGCGGCTCTCGGTCTGATCCGGAGGAAGGCACGAGGCAAGCGGCACGGCCTGAGGCGTCCGGCGGGGCGCCCGAGTTCTACGATCGGCAGCATGCGGGACGGGCGGATCTATCTGGACAACGCGGCGACGAGCTTCCCGAAGCCGGAGGCGGTGATCCGCGCGATGGTGGACTACGCCCGGGACGTCGGGGCGTCGCCGGGGCGCGGGGCGTACGCCGAATCGCGGAAGGGCGCCGAACTGCTCAGACGCTGCCGCGAGAGGCTGTGCGCACTGTTCGCCGGCGAGTCCCCTGAGCACATGATCTTCACGCTCAACTGCTCCGACGCGCTCAACCTGGCGATCCACGGGATCGTCAAGGGGGCGCGCCGGCGTGCCCCGGGCCGGCCGGTGCACATCGTCACCTCGGCGATGGACCACAACTC
The DNA here is from genome assembly GCA_964435785.1 of uncultured Phycisphaeraceae bacterium. Classification (GTDB taxonomy): domain Bacteria; phylum Planctomycetota; class Phycisphaerae; order Phycisphaerales; family UBA1924; genus PNC22. Next base: position 42,227 of record CAYTAH010000015.1, read on the forward strand.
GGTGCTGCGCCCGTTGAAGGACCTCGCGGGCGAGGGTGTCGCGTTCACCCGCGTGCCCGCCGACCGGCAGGGGCGCGTCGATCCGCGCGAGGTCGAGAGGGCGATCCGCCCCGACACGCGCCTGGTCGCGCTCGTCCACGCGAGCAACGTCACCGGGACGATCCAGGACGTCGCGGCGGTGGGGCAGGCCTGCCGGCGCCGCGCCGTCCCCTTCCTGGTCGACGCGGCCCAGTCGCTCGGGCACGTGCCCGTGGACGTCGCGGGGATGGGGATCGACCTGCTCGCCTTCCCGGGGCACAAGGGGCTGCTGGGGCCGCAAGGCACGGGCGGGCTCTACATGCGTCCGGGGATGGAGGACCTTCTCGAGCCTGTGCGGCAGGGGGGCACGGGCAGCCGGAGCGAGAGCGACGAGCAGCCCCGGGAGCTGCCCGACCGCTACGAGCCCGGCTCGCACAACACGGTGGGGATCGCGGGCCTGCTCGCCGGCGTGGAATGGCTGCTGGAGCGCGGCGTCGCGAACCTGCGGCGCCACGACAAGGGCCTGATCAAAGCATTCCTCGCCGGGATCGAGGGGCTCGCCGGGTTCACGGTTCACGGGCCGCGCGAGTCGGCGGAGAGGGTCGGCGTCTTCTCGATCACGCACGAACGGGTGGCGCCCGGGCTGCTCGCATCGGCGCTGGAGAGGCGGGCGGGCGTGCTCACGCGCGCGGGGCTGCATTGCGCGCCCTGGGCGCACGAGGCCATCGGCACGGCGGGCGCCGGCGGGACATGCCGGCTGAGCTTCGGGCCCTTCGTGACCGAGGAGGAGATCGGCGCGGCGTGCGGGTGTCTCGCGGGCATCGAGGCCGACGCGCGCGCGGGGAGGCTCGAAGCTCAGGCCGGCTTGGGGAGCTCGATCCACCCCGCGTCGGTGTGACGGACGATGGCGCCGGTCGCGGCGTAGATGATCTGCTCGGCGATGTTGGTCGCGTGATCGGCGATGCGCTGGCACTGGTTGACGAGCTCGTGGATCGCAAAGGCGAAGTCCACGGGCATCGCGCCGCTGGCGATGGAGCGCTCCGCGTCGCGGAGGAGCTGGGTCTTGAACGCCTCCACCGTGTCCTCGCTGTCGAGGACGATCTTGGCGAGCCGGGGGTCGGTTCGCTCGAAGCTCTGCACGACGTCGCGCAGGATGCCCGCCACGCTGTTGGTGAGCACCTGGAGCGTCATCGGGAGCGGCGTGCCGATCTGCGCGAGCACGGGCGCCTCGCTGGCGATCATGGTCGCCGCGTCGGCGGTGCGCTCGAGCTCGTTGTTGATCTTGACGATCGTCAGGATCCGCCGGAGCTGCTCGGCGGTGAGCGCGGCCCCGTTGTGGGTCGCGTCGGCGAGCAGCGCGACGGCGGCCTGCTCGATCTCGACGTCCACGCGGTCGATCTCGTCGTCGGCGTCCACCACGGCACGCGCGCGAGAGACATCGCGGGAGAAGACCACCTCGGCGGCCTGCTCGAAGAGCGAGGTCACCCGACGGCCCTGCTCGCCGAGCTGCGTGGCCAGAGCGTCGAGGCGCCGTTCGAATCCGTTGGGTGTCGCGGGCATCGAGGGCTCCTGAGATGCAAGGATAGGGCGCCGCGCCCGCCCGCCCCCGGGTCCCGGCGCTATGCTCCGCGCGCGGGGTCCGACGAGCGGCCGGGGGCGAGAGCCTCGCGACCGGGCGCCGGCCCCGGACATCGGAGGCAGCCATGACGTTCCAGATCGAGATCGTTCACGCCCGAGAGGTGCTCGATTCGCGGGGGAACCCGACAGTCGAGGCCGAGGTGGTGCTCGAGTGCGGGGTCGCGGGCCGGGCGATCGTGCCCTCGGGGGCGTCCACGGGCGAGAACGAGGCGGTGGAGCTGCGCGACGACGACAAGGCCGTGTACATGGGCAAGGGGGTGCGCCGCGCGGTCGAGAACGTGATCGAGCGGATCGGGCCCGCGATCGAAGGCATGGACGCACGGGCCCAGGAAGATATCGACGCGATCATGTGCGAGCTCGACGGCACGGCCAACAAGGCCGAGCTGGGCGCCAACGCCATCCTCGCGGTCTCGCTCGCCGTGGCCAGGGCCGGGGCCGAGGCGTCCGGGCTCCCGCTGTACCGCTATCTCGGCGGCACGGGCGCGAAGGTGCTCCCGGTGCCGATGCTCAACATCCTCAACGGCGGCAAGCACGCCGACAACACCGTGGACTTCCAGGAGTTCATGATCCAGCCGTGGGGGTTCGACGACTTCGGCGAGGCGCTGCGGGCGGGTGTGGAGATCTACCACACGCTCAAGAAGGTCCTCAAGGACCGGGGCATGTCCACCGCCGTCGGCGACGAGGGCGGCTTCGCGCCCGACCTCAAGGACAACGAGGACGCCCTGCGGGTGATCGAGGAGGCGACCGAGAAGGCCGGGTACAAGTGGGGGGAGCAGATCTTCGTCGCGCTCGACCCGGCCACGAGCGAGCTGTGGAACGAGGCGGAGAAGGCGGGCAAGCGCGGATACAAGTTCTTCTCCAGCAGCCAGGAGATCGTGAGCAGCGACGACCTCATCGCCATCTGGGCCGACTGGTGCCGCAAGTACCCGATCCGCTCGATCGAGGACGGTCTGGCGGAGGGGGACTGGGAGGGATGGGCGAAGCTGACCGCCGACCTGGGCGATCGGATCCAGCTCGTCGGCGACGATGTGTTCGTCACCAACCGCAGGTTCATCGAGATGGGCGTGGAACGGGGGTGCGCCAACGCGGTCCTCGTGAAGGTGAACCAGATCGGCACCCTGAGCGAGACGTTCGACGCCGTCGGCTACGCGATGCGGAACGGGTACGCGTGCGTGCTGAGCCACCGCTCCGGCGAGACGGAGGACGCCACCATCGCGGATATCGCCGTCGCGACCAACTGCGGGCAGATCAAGACGGGGGCCCCGTGCCGCTCGGACAGGAACGCCAAGTACAACCAGTTGCTCCGGATCGCCGAGGAGTTAGGCGATCGTGGGGTGTACGGGGCGACAACCTGGGCGAAATAGGTCGATCCCGCAACCGATTCCAGTGCGGGTTTTTTCGAGGGATCGCTGGCACCCAGACGTTTTTGTGGTTGACATCGCGGAGACCACGCCGTACATTGGCGCGTGCTCGGGGCGTTGCGCCCGGTGAGTCACAGGAGAGAGAGGGACTCGCATCCCTCGACAATTCACACGCCTTTGTCACCCCCGTTCGGGGGAGCGTGTTTCGTTTGTGCGCGAGGAACGAGAGGAGATTTGACATGCGGAAGATCATCACTGTCGCGGCCATCGTGGCCGCTGCGGGCTCGGCCTACGGCCAGGCCTTCACCGAGGACTTCGAGGGCGGCATCCCCGGCTCCTGGACCGTCGTCGACAACGAGGGCACCGGCGTGGTGTGGGACACCAACGTCGCCTGGGGCGACGGCAACTACACGAACGGTTCGGGCCTGTCCGCCGCGGTCAACTCCGACCACGCCGGCAGCGTCGAGTTCGACACCGAGCTCGTGACCCACGCGTTCACGGTGCCCGGCGGCGCCCGTCTGCAGCTCACCGCCAACTACCAGAACTTCGCCGCGCTCGACTTCTTCGACATCGACATCAACACCGGCGCGGGCTGGACCAACCTGCTCCGCTGGAACGAGGACCACGGCGGGTTCGATGCGCCCCCCGGCGAGGACATCGATCTCGACCTGTCCGCCTACGGCGGCAACACCGCCCAGGTCCGCTTCCACTACTACGACCCCAACAGCGGGGACTGGGACTGGTACATCCAGATCGACAATGTCACCGTGACCCCCGCCCCCGGCGCCATGGCCCTCCTCGGGCTCGGCGGCCTGGCGGCCGCCCGTCGCCGCCGCTGATCGGCTGCGTCGCGGATCCTGACCCAACAGCCGCCCGGTCCTCGTGGCCGGGCGGTTGCGTTTTTCTCGCCCCCGCCGATCCGGCGCTAGCATCGCGCCATGAGCGACGCACGCCCGCCCTCGCCGCAGGTCGTTCGGCGCGAGACGCTGGTCCGCGGCCGCCGGTTCGACTTCGAGGAGGTCGAGCTGCTCTCCTCCGGAGGGCATCGGTCGCTGCGCCAACACATCCGGCACCCCGGCGCGGTCTGCGTGCTCCCGATCCGCGAGTCGGCCGCGGGGCGTTTCGCCGTGCTGGTGCGGAACTACCGCGCCGCGGTCGGGGCGTGGGTGCTCGAAGCGCCGGCGGGGACTCTGGAGAAGGGGGAGGAGCCCGCGGCGTGCGCGGCGAGGGAGCTCATCGAGGAGACGGGCTACCGGGCCGCAACGCTCCGAGGTCTGGGGCGGTTTCATACTTCGCCCGGGCTCTCGGACGAGCTGATGTGGGCGTATCTCGCGACAGGGCTGGAGCCCGTGGGGCAGGCCCTCGAGGATGACGAGCTTCTGGTCGTGGAGGAGGTCCCGCTCGGGAGGGTGCTGGCGTGGGCGCGGAACGGGGAGATCCACGACGGCAAGACGGTTCTCGCCGTGCTGCTGGCCCACGAACTCGGGCTGATCGGAGAGCGGGCGTGGTGACGGGGACGCCCAAGCCGGGGCGCAGAGAGGACCGCGACGCGGGGCTCTTCGCGCGCGTGCTCGGCGACGGCGAGTCGCCGGCGTGGTGGGGGGTCCCGGTCGGCTCGATCGGGGGCTGCCGCGTGCGCGTGCACCTGGTGACCCCCGTGTACGTGCTCGCGACGATCGCGCACGCGATCTGGAACGATCTGGGCATCCCCTTCGTCCTGATGGGTCTGGGCGCGCTGACGCTGGTCGTCGCGCTGCACGAGGCGGTGCGGGGCCACGCGCTCGTGCGCTGGGGACGGCTGCACCCGATCGACGTGACGCTCTGGCCGCTGGGCGCGGTGTGGCGCTTCCACGACGAGGAGACGGCCCGCGCCGAGGGGCTCGGCGCCCTCATGGGGCTGGTGGTCGTGGGGGGCCTGTGCGCGATCCTCGGCGGTCTGGTCTTCGCGCTCGCGCCCGACGGCGCGAGGCTGCTGCTGGATTTCTTCCGGCCGGGGCTCGCCCTCGGCGGGCTCACCCTGGCGATCGGGGCGCTCTGGCAGGCGTACGCGATGACGGTGTACGTGCTCCTCGCGAACCTGCTCCCGATGCTCCCGCTCGACGGCGCGCTCCTGCTGCGATGGGCCCTCCCGGCCCGGGGCGGCCTGGACCGCCTGGCGGCCGTGGGCGTGGTCACCGCGGCATCGCTGGTGGTGTGCGGGATGGTGACGGGACTGACGCCCGTGGCCCTGCTGGGGATGTGCGGCGCGGTCGTGTGCTGGTTCGAGTGGCAGTCGTCGCGGTTTCGCGTGGACCCCGCGGGCGTCGATCGGTGGCGCGAGGCGCTGCGCGAGCCGGAGGAGCCGCGCGAAACCCACGGATCGGCCGGCCCAATCACGGCGGAGGACCGCGAGCACGTGGAGCGGGTGCTCGCGAAGATCAGCGCCGAGGGCATCGCGAGCCTGACGCGGGCGGAGCGCCGGCTGCTCCACGAGGCCACGGAACGGCTCCGGCGCGGGTAACATTCGCCTCGATCGGGACGTGTATGGGGTGGACGGTTCCTTCCGGTGCGGGGCGTGACAGGGAGCGTCAGCGGGCGATGGGCATCTACGACCGGGGCTACTACCGAGACGAGCCGGGTGGCCCCGGCGGCGCGGGGCGCTACCACTTCAAGGGGCTCAGCGCCTGGTCGGTCACCACGTGGGTCATCGTCATCAATGTGGCGATCTTCGCCTTCGACGCGCTCATGTCGCGCCACGGGCTGCCGGTGTACCGCGGGGACGTCGCGCTCGTCGAGCTCGACCGGATGCCGCCCCCCCCGCGCAGGGAGGTGGTCGGGCCCTTCTACACCCTCGACGAATTCGGCCGGGCGAGCCCCGTCGAGCCCCGGCTCGTGGGGACGCGCGTCTATCGCACGGTCGTCGAAAAGGAGACCAACCGACCCGTCGCGCGCCAGCAGTACCGCGTCCAGCCCCCGCTGGAAGCGCTCGGGCACTTCAGCACCTTCCTGGGCTTCCGGCGCCTCGAGGTGTGGCGCCTGGTCACGTTCCAGTTCCTGCACAGCCACGACTCGATCTGGCACATCGCGCTCAACATGTTCGGGCTCTACATGTTCGGCTCGCTGGTCGAGGAGCAGCTCGGGCGCAAGCGCTACCTCGCCTTCTACCTCGTCTGCGGGATCTTCGGCGGGATCTCGTACCTGGTCCTGAACCTCCTGGGCGCGGGCTTCCACGTGAACGTGCCCGGCGTCCTGTTCGGGGACGTGCGCACGCCCCTGATCGGCGCCTCCGCGGGCGTCTTCGGCGTGATCATGGCGTGCGCCAAGATCGCGCCCAACATGCCCGTCTACCTCCTGTTCCTGCCCGTCTCGTTCCGCATGAAGTGGGTCGCGTACGCGTGGGTCGGCCTGGCGGCCGTGAACCTCCTCTTCGGGGGGAGCAACGCGGGCGGCGACGCGGCGCACCTGGGAGGAGCGATCGCGGGGGCGTACTTCATCCGCCACTCGCACCTGCTGCTCGACTTCTTCGACGTCTTCGGCGACTCGCGCAAGCAGAAGCGCCCGGGACCCGCCAGGCCGGCGGGGCCCTCCCGGCGCGAGCGGGCGGCGGATCGCGACGATGCGTCGATCGACGCGATCCTCGCGAAGGTCAAGGAGCACGGCCTCCAGAGCCTCACGGCGCGGGAGAAGAAGATGCTCGCGAGAGATACCGAGCGACGCCGCCGGGAGAGCGGGTCCTGATGGACGCATCCCTGCGGTTCGAGGTGCTCGCCCGGAGCGGGCGCGCGCGCGTCGGACGGGTGACCACCCCGCACGGCGCCTTCGACACGCCCGCCTTCATGGCCGTGGGAACGCGCGGCACCGTCAAGGGTCTCACCCCGGCGCAGATCGCCCAGACCGGCACGCAGGTCGTCCTCAACAACACGTTCCATCTGATGCTGCGCCCGGGCGGGGAGATCGTCGCGAGGCTGGGCGGAGCGCACGCCTTCATGGGGTGGCCGGGGCCGATCCTCACCGACTCGGGGGGCTACCAGGCCTACTCGCTCGCCGACATCAACGACGTCGACGACGACGGCGTCACGTTCCGGTCGATCGTCGACGGCTCGAGGGTCCGCCTCACCCCGGAGCGGTCGATCCACGTGCAGAACCAGATCGGCGCAGACATCATCATGGCATTCGACGACTGCCCCCCCTCGATGGACCCGGCCGTCGGGCCCGCGAACCAGGCCAGGCTCCGCCTGGCCGCGGCCCGCGACTCGCGCCGCAAGGGGGTCTACGACCACGCCGAGCGTCTGCGCGTCGCCAACGAGCGGACCGTCCGGTGGCTCGAGCGCTGCGTGCGCGCCCACGGCCGGCCGGGCGACCAGGCGCTCTTCGGCATCGTGCAGGGGGGGACCGATCTCCAGGCCCGGAGCTGGTCCGCCGAGCGGGTCGGCGCGATCGATCTGCCGGGGTACGCGATCGGCGGGGTCGCCGTCGGCGAGCCGCACGAGGCCATCGCCGCCGTGACGGCCCACACCGCCCCCCTCTTGCCCGACGAACGGCCGCGCTACCTGATGGGCGTGGGCTACGCGCGGGACCTCGTCGCGGCCGTGCGCGCGGGGGTGGACATGTTCGACTGCGTGCTCCCGACGCGGAACGGGCGGAACGCGCAGGCCTTCACCCGCCGCGGGACCCTGCGCCTCCGGAACGCCGCGCACGCGGAGGACCCCCGACCCGTCGAGGAGTCCTGCGACTGCCCGGTCTGCGCGCCGGGCGCCCACGGGTGGGCGACGCCGGGCGGCAGGCCCTTCAGCCGGGCCTACCTCCGGCACCTGTTCATGGCCGGGGAGATGCTCGGGCCCACCCTCCTGACCATCCACAATCTGCGCCACTTCCAGAGGCTCATGTTGGACATCAGGCGTGCCATCGCGGAAGATGACTGGCCTTCATTCGCCCGGGAATGGCCCTCGGCGGCGGGGGTGGAGCCGGGGTTCGCCGATGGAGTCGGCGATGTGAATGATCCGATCGCTCCGGTGTAGGGAGACCCAGCCGGCCCGGCCCGGAGAACCCGGGGCGCGGCCGGAGCCCTGTTCGGCGAGGATGCGAGCATGCAGGACTGGCTTTCGATGTCGGCGGTCGCGGGGACGTCGCTCTGGCAGGAGGGGGATCTGCCCACGAACGTGCCCGGTGTTGGCCCCGGCCCGGGGGCGACCGAGGGCCAGAGCGGGACGGGCGCACCCCAGGGGACGCAGGGGCAGCCCGGCGGGCTCAACCCGATGTTCCTGCTGCTGCTCCTGGTGCTGGTCTTCATGATCGTGACGACGATGATGTCCAGCCGGCGCGAGAAGAAGCGCGTGGCGGAGATGATCTCCGGGCTCAAGCGGGGCGACCGCGTCCAGATGGCCGGGGGAATGATCGGGACCGTGCACGAAGTCAAGGAAGACTCGGTGGTGATCCGCGTGGACGAGGCGACGGGGACGAAAATCCACTTCGCCCGGACCGCCGTGCAGCACGTGCTCAAGCCCGCGAGGTCGGACGGCAAGAGCGAGAGCGGCGACAGCGCCAAGTGAATCGGTGAGACGTCTATGCAGAAGTACTGGACGAAGCTGGCCCTGGTCGTCGCGCTGCTGATCCTCGCGTACGTGGCGGCGACGCCGCCGGCGAAGAAGCTGCGCCTCGGGAAGGACCTTCGCGGCGGCGTGACGCTGGTCTACTCCGTGGAGGTCCGCCCCGGCGAGCGGTCGTCGGAGATCCTCTCCGGCGTGATCGATGTCCTGAAGAACCGCATCGACCCCAACAACATGTACGAGATCTCCATGGTGCCGCAGGGGCGGGACCGCATCGAGATCACGATGCCGCTCCCCGGCGCGGACGTCAAGGCCAAGCGGGCCGAGTTCCAGGCGGCCCTTGACGCGCTGGCGACCGAGAGCGTCACCCCCGAGCGGATCACGCGGGCCCTCGCCCTGGAGCCGGGAGAGCGCGAGGCGGAGTTGGCGGCGGTGGCCGGCGGCGACGCGGCGCGCCTGCAGGAGCTGCGCGGGCTCGCCGAGGTGGCCGACCGGGCGAGGCACCTCCGAGAGAACTTCGAGGAGGCCCAGGCCTCCGGCGCGGACGAGGCGACGCTCGCCGACCTGGCCCTCCAGGCCTCGCAGGCCGAGATCGAGTTCGAGCGGGCGAGGGACGCGTTCCGGGCCGAGACCCTGACCGCCGAGGCCGTCTCGCAGGCGCTCCGACTCTCCGACATCGAGCGCCGGCTCTACGACGAGACCACGGGGCACCAGGCCGTGATCCCCAGCCCCCGCGACCGGGCGCTGGAGCGGCTGGCGCAGGAATATCCCGCGCAGAAGGACGAGCTCGACCGCATCATCCAGAGGTTCGAGGAATACCAGTCGATCCGCACGACGCTCGACGACCCGGCCGACCTGGAGCGCCTCCTGCAGTCCTCCGGCGTGCTCAGCTTCCGCATCGCGGTCAACCCGGGCGACGACCCCGCGGAGGAGGCCCGCCTCCGGACCGAGCTGCAGGAGAACGGGCCCCGCGGCGCTCGGTCGAGCACCATGCGGTGGTACAAGATCAACAAGATCGAGAACTGGTACAACAGCGTCAGGGAGATGCTCGCCCTCGAGGCGGACCCGCCCGGCTACTTCACGTCGAGGGAGTACGTCGTCGAGGAGTACGAGGGCGAGCACTACATGCTGCTCTGGGACATCCGCGGCTCGCGCCTGACCCCCGAGAGCGATCGCAACTGGCGGGTGCGCAGCGCGTCGCAGGGCGTCGACGAGCTGGGCCGCCCCGCGATCAACTTCCAGATGGACCCGCGCGGCGCGACGCTGCTCGGTCAGCTGACCGAGGCGCACGTCCAGGACAAGATGGCCGTCCTCCTCGACGACGAGGTCTACACGGCACCGACGCTCAACAGCCGGATCTCCCGCCAGGGGCAGATCATGGGCGAGTTCAGCGCCGAGGAGCTGCAGTACATCATACGGGTGCTCAACTCCGGGGCGCTGCAGAACAAGCTCTCCCCCGCCCCGATCAGCCGCAACGCGATCGGGCCCGAGCTGGGCCTCGACTACCTGCGCCAGGGCCTCGGCGCGGGCATCATCGCCATCATCGCGATCTCGCTCTTCATGATCTTCTACTACTTCCGCTGCGGCGTGATCGCGGTGATCGCCCTGGCGTGCAACGCGCTCCTGCTCGTCGGCTCGATGGCGGCCATGTCGGCCACCTTCACGCTGCCGGGCATCGCCGGCATCGTCCTCACCTTTGGCATGGCGGTGGACTCCAACGTGCTCATCTTCGAGCGCGTCCGCGAGGAGCTCCGCCTGGGCAAGGACGTCAAGACCTCCGTCCGCCTCGGATTCTCCAAGGCGATGTCCTCCATCGTCGACGGCAACGTCACCAACCTCATCGTCTGCATCGTCCTCGCGAACGTCGGCACGCAGGAGATCAAGGGCTTCGCGATCACGCTCGGCGTCGGCGTCGTCACGACGATGTTCTCGGCCCTCGTGGTCAGCCGCCTCATCTTCGATCTGCTGATCGAGTTCGGCCTCATCACGCGGCTCCGCATGCTCCCCACGGTGGTCCCCGCCCTCGAGCGAGCGCTGGAGCCCAACATCAACTGGCTGCGCCTCCGGGGAGCGTTCATCGTCATCTCGTCCATCTACGTGGGCCTCGGCCTCTACATGGTGTTCCTCCAGCGGGGGGAGATGATGGACACCGAGTTCCGCGGCGGGACGCAGATGACCCTGCAGTTCAAGCTCGACGAGTCGGGCGACAACCCCGGCGGGCGCGTGACCATGACCCGCCAGGAGGTGCAGGACCGGGTGGTCGACATCGCCGAGGCGGCGCCGCCGGAAAGCTCGCTGGCCGACCTGCGCATCGCCGACATCATCCCGCTCGACCCCGACCCCGAGAACCAGCTCCGCTCGGACAAATTCCTCATCAAGACCATCGTGACCGACGAGAAGGCCGTGGTCGAGGCGCTGACCAAGGCGTTCGAGGACGCGATCGACAGCCGGCCGCCGCTCTCCTTCGAGGGCGAAGGGCTGGACCTCGCCGACGCCCCGGTCCACCCCCTCGTCAACCCGCGGGGCCTCCTCGGGCCGGACATCGGGCGTCCGCAGCACCTCGACGACGTCAGCGATTTCGCCGGCGGCGTCGCGATCGTGCTCGAGAACCTCCAGCCGCGTCCCACGCTGCAGGGCCTGGACGTCCGCATCCAGCAGATGCGCGACCAGCCGGACATGAGCGACATCGCCGGCCGGCAGTGGCGCGTGCTCGTGCTGGAGGGGACCGAGCAGGAAGTGCAGACGGCCGTGGTGCTCGTCTCCGACCCCGCCCTGGCCTTCCTCGACCACCAGGAGCAGTGGGAGTCCGATGTCGCCGCGCGCGAATGGGAGCTTGTCAACGCGGCCCTGTCGCGCACAACCACCCTGGCGAGCGTGCAGAGCTTCAGCGCCGCCATGGCGGGCAAGTTCCGGGCGAGGGCCGTCGTGTCGGTGGCGCTCTCGCTCCTGCTGATCCTGATCTACGTGTGGGTCCGGTTCGGCTCGGTGCGGTACTCGCTGGCGGCGATCGCGTGCCTCGTGCACGATTGCCTCACCTGCATCGGCCTGATCGCGATCGCGGAGATCCTCTGCGACTGGCCGATCACCCAGCCGCTCGCCGCGAAGCTCGGGATCATGCCCTTCAAGATCGACCTGAACCTGATCGCGGCGCTGCTGACGATCATCGGATACTCGCTGAACGACACGATCATCGTCATGGACCGAATCCGCGAGATGCGGGGGCGCCTGCCCTACGCGACCGACAAGATCATCAACGGCGCGATCAACATCACGATCAGCCGCACCGTGATCACCTCCGGCACGACGGTGCTCGCGGTGCTGATCCTCTACGTCTTCGGCGGCGAGGGCGTGCGGGGGTTCTCCTACGCGATGCTCATGGGCGTCGGCATCGGCACCTACTCGTCCGTCGCCATCGCGGCGCCCCTGGTCTGGCGGCGTCACCAGGTGGAGAAGACCGCCGAGAGCGGCGCGGCGGAGCTGCCGGCCGCGTGACGGAGGCTGCCCCATGCACGGAGCGACGGCGAGAATCGGAGGCGGCTTCCTGGCCCTCGCGGCGATCTGGATCGGCGTCTACTGGTTCTGGGAGCCCGGCCGCCCGGACGTGACCTTCTCGAGCGAGCCGCGCGAAACCGCCCCGGACCCGCGCGAGTCGCCGCAGGCCGAGCCGGCCCCGACGTCGCAACCCCCGACGCCATCGCCCGAGGCGAGCGGGCAGCCCGAGGGGGATGCGACGGACCAGACCGGCGCGCAGCCCCCGGCCGAGACCGGGGGCGTCATCCCCCCCGAGTTCCGCGACTACACGGTGCGTCGCGGCGACAGCTTCTCGGCGATCTCGCGCCGCGTGTACGGGACGACGCGCCACGCCGGGGCGATCGCCGCCGCCAACCCGTTCGTCAGCCCGAGCAACCTGCGCGAGGGGCAGGTGCTGCGCGTGCCCGTGGACCCGGAGAACGTGCAGGGCACGCCGGCGGAGGGCGAGCCCGATGCGATCCCGGAGCCCCAGTTCATCGAGTACGTCGTCGTCAAGGGGGACACGCTCTCGGAGATCGCGCAGCGCTTCTACGGGAGCCTGCGCTACGCCGAGGTGATCTACAACGCCAACCGCGACGTCATGTCGAGCATCGACGACCTGCAGATCGGGGACGTCCTGCAGATCCCCTCCCCGGAGTCGGTGCTGGGGGGCGGCGACCGGTAGAATCGGCCGGCCCGCGATCGAAGGGAGCGGAGGCGTTGAGCATCAAGCGGATCCTTGTGACGGGCGGGGCGGGCTTCGTCGGCACGCACCTGTGCGAGCGCCTGGTCGCGGCGGGGCACGACATCATCTGCCTCGACAACTTCTTCACGAGCCAGAAGAGCAACGTCGCGCACCTCCTGGGTCTGCCCAACTTCGAGCTCATCCGGCACGACATCACGCACCAGGTCTACCTCGAGGTGGACGAGATCTACAACCTCGCCTGCCCCGCCGCCCCGGGCCACTACCAGTACAACCCCATCAAGACCATGAAAACCTCGGTCATGGGGGCCATCAACGTGCTGGGCATGGCGAAGCGCTGCCGCGCCAGGGTGCTCCAGGCCTCCACGAGCGAGGTCTACGGCGACCCGGATGTCCACCCCCAGCCCGAGAGCTACCGCGGGAACGTGAACCCGATCGGGCCCCGCGCATGCTACGACGAGGGCAAGCGCGCCGCCGAGACCCTCTTCTTCGACTACCACCGCAGCAACCGAGTCAACATCAGGGTCGCGCGCATCTTCAACACCTACGGGCCGCGGATGCACCCCTTCGACGGGCGCGTCGTGAGCAACTTCATCCGCCAGGCGCTCCGCGGCACGGACATCACGATCTTCGGCGACGGCTCCCAGACGCGATCGTTCTGCTTCGTCGACGACCTCGTGGAGGGGCTCGTCCGCCTGATGGACGGCCCGAACGACTTCATCGGCCCCGTGAACCTCGGCAACCCCGACGAGTTCACGATCCGCGAGCTGGCCGAGCTCGTCATCGAGCTCTCCGGCAGCCGTTCCCAGCTCGTGAACAAGCCCCTGCCGGAGGACGATCCCCGCCAGCGCTGCCCGGACATCTCCCTCGCGCGGGCCCGGCTCGGCTGGGAGCCGAGGGTCAGGCTCCGCGAGGGCCTCGCGCGCACGATCGAGTGGTTCCGATCGATCGACATCGCCGACTACCGCGCGCCGACTCCCAACTACTGATCGGGGCGGCCGAAGCGAGAGAGCGAGCGGCGCATGCGACCCGCCATCCAGCCCGTCGATCCCGCCACCGCCGGCCGCTGGTGCGAGATGCGCCGCCGGATGGGCCCCGAGTGGCTCACCGACGACTTCGAGGCGCTCGTGCGCGAGTATCTGAGCTCAGGGCGGATCCAGGGCCTGCGGCACGGCGTCTTCGTGGCCGTCAATGAGGGCGCCGTCGTCGGCTTCGCCGAGGTCTCGCTGCGCCAATACGCCGAGGGGTGCCTCACCTCGCCCGTAGGCTACCTCGAGGGCTGGTACGTGGAGGAGGCCGCCCGACGGCTCGGCGTCGGCGCCGCGCTCGTGCGCGAGTGCGAACGATGGGCCGCCCAGCAGGGCTGCTCCGAGTTCGCCTCCGACGCGGAGCTGGCCAACGGGGCGAGCCTCGCCGCCCACGCGGCCCTGGGCTTCGAGCCGGTCGCCGACATCCGCTGCTTCCGAAAGCCGATCGCCCCCTGACGCGCCGCCCCTATGCTCAGGCGATGGACATCGCGCTCACCGGCGTCTCCGGCTTCCTCGGGTCGGCCATCGCCCGCTCGCTCCACGCCGACGGCCACCGCGTCGTCGCCCTCGTCCGCCCGGCGAGCCGGCGCGACCACGTCGAGCCCTACGTCGAGCGCTTCGTCGTCGGCGACCACGCGGACCGCTCCCGCTGGGGCGAGCTCCTCGATGGGACCGATTGCGTCGTCCACAACAGCATCGACTGGTCCCCGATGCGCCCCGAGCCGCCGGACATCGCCGCGCACCTCCGCACCAACCTCGACGGATCCATCCTGCTGCTCCACGAGTCCGCCCCGCGCCAGTTCATCTACATCAGCTCCATCGCCGTGCACCACGACATGATGCCGCGCATGAAGACGCCCGAGGGCACGAACCTCGTGGACGAGGACCACCCGCTGCGCCCCGGCAACTACTACGGGGCCCTCAAGGCCGCAGTCGAGGCGCACCTCTGGGCCGAGCACTTCGAGTACGGACGCCACACCTCGGCCGTCCGCCCCTGCGCGGTCTACGGCATCGACCCCCGCCTGGAGCGCTCGCACGGGTTCGATGTCGTGCGCCAACTCCGCGAGACGGCCAGGTACGCCAAGCCCGGGGGCGGCAAGTTCGTGCACATCGACGACGTCGCCGCGGCCGTCTGCGCCATCGTCGGCAACCCGGCCGCCTCCGGTCAGCCGTACAACCTGGCGGACTGCTACGCGCGCTACGGCGACTGGGCGGTGATGGCCGCCGAGCTGCTCGGCATCGAGGCGGAGATCGACCTCTCCAGCCCTCCCCTGCCGGTGAACACCTTCGCGAAGACCGCCGCGCGGTCGCTCGGCGTGGAGCTCGACCGCGGGCACCCCGGGATCCGCGAGCACCTGCGCCGGCTGATCGGGATCATGCAGGCGTGAGCCGCGCCCACGACGTCATCGTGGCGGGCGTGGGGGCGATGGGGGCCGCCGCCTGCGCCGCCCTGGCGCGGCGCGGGATGCGTGTGCTCGGCCTCGATGCCTCGTCGATCCCCAACGGGCACTCGTCGCACACGGGGCAGACCCGAGTCTTCCGAGTCGCCTACGCCGAGCACCCAGACTACGTGCCGCTCCTCCGGCGCGCGCAGGCGGCGTGGGTCGAGCTCGGGCACGACGTCGGCGAGCATCTCTACCGCGGGTGCGCTGTGCTCTACGTGGGACCCGGAGATGGAGCGCTGGTGACGGGCGTCGCCGGCGCCGCCGGAGCGCACGGCGTCCCGCTCGAGCGGCTGGAGCGCGAGCCGCTGAGGACGCGCTTCCCGCAGTTCCGAGTCCCCGAAGGCTGGACGGGGCTCCTCGAGCCGCGCGCCGGCTGGGTGGCGGCCGAGGCGGGGGTCGCGGCGCTCGCCACGGCCGCCCTCCGCGCCGGCGCCGAGCTGCACGGGAGCGAGCCCGTGCTCTCCTGGGAGGAGCGCAGTGGGGGGGTGGTCGTCCGGACCAGCGAGGGCGAGCACCACGCCGGGCGTCTGGTTGTCACCTCCGGCGCGTGGAGCGGCAGGCTGCTGGCCGGCCTGGGCGTCGGACTGCGCGTGACGCGCCAGGTGCTGGTCTGGGTCTGGCCGCGAGAGCCGGGGCGGTTCACTCCCGATCGCTTCCCGGTCTGGGCGATCGAGACCCGGGACGGGCTGGCCTACGGATTCCCGCTCGCGCCCGGCCGGGTGGGCATCAAGCTCGCGATGCACGTCGCCGGGGAGGTGGTCGATCCCGATGCGCCCCCGCGGACGCTCCGCGAGTCCGACCGCGAGCCGCTGATGCGCGTGCTGCACGAGTTCATCCCCCCCGGGGTGGGCCCGGTGGTCGCGCACGCCGTCTGCCTCTACACCGGTTCACCGGACGGGCACTTCATCATCGACCGGCTGCCGGGGTCGGAGCGGGTGGTCTTCGGCGCCGGGTTCAGCGGCCACGGATTCAAGTTCGCGCCGGTCGTGGGCGAGGCGCTCGCCGATCTCGCCCTGGAGGGACGGAGCACGCTGCCCGTCAACTTCCTCTCGCTCCGGCGCTTCGAAGGGAGGCAGGCGCCATGAGCGCGCGAGCCGAGAGCCTGCGGCTCTTCGTGGCCGCCTACCCCACGGCCGAGGCCGCCGAGGCGATGCTCGCGGCGCTGCGCCGGCTCGAGCTGGCCCGTCACCGCGAGGTCGAGCCGGAGCAGGTGCACATGACGCTCCAGTTCATCGGCGAGCGATCCGTTGCCGAGCTGGAGGGCGTCGCCGAGTCGGTGGGGCGGTCGTGCGCGGGCGTCGGCGCCTTCCGCCTCGCGCCGGCGGCCCTCATCACGCTCCCCGAGCGTGGACGCCCGAGGCTCGTGGCGGCGGAGACCGACTGCCCGGCGCAGCTCGCCGAGATCCACCGCCGGCTCGCCCACCGCCTGGCCAGGGAGCCGCGAAAGGACGCCGCGGACCGGTTCCGCCCGCACATGACGCTCTGCCGGTTTCTGCACGGCGAGCGGCCGCGGCCCCTGGCGGTCGCGCTGGACACTCCACCGTTCCTGGTGAGCCGCGTCGTTCTCGTCCGGAGCGTGCTCAAGCCTCAGGGCGCCGAGCACGCCGAGGTGCGGGCGTACCCGCTGGCCTAGCTCAACGAGATGCTCTGTCGCCGTCCGCGGGACCACGAGGCGGACTGCGGGCACGGCTCTATGGCCCATCGCGGTGCGAGATCCCGGTGCGAGGGACGTAGGGGTTGAGGGTTGAAAGCGCGGTCGCACCGTGGGCGCACGTGCAGCGGGCGGCTCCGGCTTGAGTCGGGAAGGAGTTCGGTAGTGAGGATGCTCGATGCAGTGACGATCGCACAGACATCAATCGGCACGGACTCTCCGGTCGCCCAGAGCTGGGCGGCCGGGTGGGGCACAGTCGCGCTCATCAATGCCGGGCTTGCCCAGGGCAAAGGCCGGCGCGGGATGGCGTGGTTCCTGATCTCCCTGCTGCTTGGACCGATCGCGACGCTGCTGATCGTGGTGCTTAACCGCGTTCCGATCAAGCCGAGCGAAGTCGAGCCGTCGCTCGCTCAGCCTGCGGGGGTGGAACAGCCGGGGCGCCGTTGAGTGAACAAAAAGACCGCCCCCGGAGAGCCTCGTTGTTGTCGCCGTCGAGCTAGCCCGGGGGGCTCTCACGAATCATCCGCACGAGCTGCGGCACGATCTCCCCGGCCTTGCCGAGGAGCGACACGTCGACATCGTCG
The DNA here is from genome assembly GCA_964435785.1 of uncultured Phycisphaeraceae bacterium. Lineage (GTDB taxonomy): Bacteria > Planctomycetota > Phycisphaerae > Phycisphaerales > UBA1924 > PNC22. Next base: position 59,690 of record CAYTAH010000015.1, read on the forward strand.
GAGATCGGCGTCGGGTCGCGGTTGATCTCGATCGCCACCGCGCCGCACGCCTTCGCGAAAGTGACGAAGCTCGCCGCGGGCAGCACCAGCGCGCTCGTCCCGATCGAGACCACCGCGTCGCACGATTCGAGGGCCAGAAAGGCGCGGGTGAGCGCCGCCATGGGCAGGTTCTCCCCGAACCACACGACGCCCGGGCGGTACAGCCCCCCGCCCGGCTCGGACGGCATGGGATATTCGGGCAGGGGCACCGGCAGGTCGTCCCGCTCGTGCCCGGTGCGGGTGCACCGCCACACGAACAGGGAGCCGTGCAGCTCGACGACGTCCTTGCTCCCGGCCCGCTGGTGAAGCCGGTCCACGTTCTGGGTCAGGAGGAGAAACCGGCCGCCCCGCTCGCGGACGAGCTGCTCCCACTCGGCCAGCGCCCGGTGCGCCGGGTTCGGCTGGCACTGCAGGACGCGCTGACGTCGCTCGTCGTACCAGCGGGTGATGCGTTCGGGGTCGTCGGCGAACGCTTCGGGGGTCGCGAGCCACATCGAGTCCTGGCTGTCCCAGAGGCCCTCACCCTCGTCCCGAAAGGTCGGCACGCCGCTCTCGGCGCTGACTCCGGCGCCGGTCAGCACCACGATGTTTCGGCACGGCGCCAGGAGCGAAGCGGCGCGCTCAACGGCTTCCATCGGGACCTCCGGATGATCGTATCCTGCGCCCGGGTCCGTCCCCGGCCCCTGAGCGAGCCGCATCCGATAGACTCACCCCCGTGACCGAGACCCCATCGACGACGCTCGTGATCTCCGACGGTGGGCTCCCCGCCGTGCTTGCAGCCGCCATGGAGGCGGAGCGGCGCCTCGCGGGCGGTGGGGGGGAGGTCCTCCTGATGCCCTGGCCGACGAGCCGCGAGGCGGCCGCCGAGCAGGGGGCGGCGGTGGCCGCGCTCGCCCGATTCCTGAGCCTCGAGATCGCCGACCCGTGCCTCGAGCCGCCGACGCGTGAGCTCGAGCCGGGGATGCGGGAATCGCTCTCCCTGCTGACGGCGCTCCACACCGGGCGCCCCCGGGGATGTGCGCGCATCATCTGGCCGGTGCAGCACCACAACGACGACGCCTCGATCGCCGGCGACCTCGACCGAATCGCCGCGGCGGTCGACCGGGCGCAGCTCGTCGGCCGCCTCGGCCTGCTCGACACCCGCCCGGGGGATGTCCCGCCCCGGTTCGAGACGCCGCTGGCCGACCTCACGGACGCGCAGGTCGCCGACCTCGTCCTCGACCTCGACGCCCCGGTCCACCTGGCGTGGTGGTGGCGCACGCTCGCCGGTCGGCGCGCGGAAAGCCTCGCGGCCGCCGAACGCCGCGCGTGGCTCCCCGTCCTGCGCGACGCTGGCTGGATCGAGGCCGGCCCGAGCCCGCCCTCCAGAGTTCCGGCCGAACCCGTCGAGCCGATCGCCGATTGAGCGGGCTGGCCATAGAGTTGCTCCCTATGGCCCGAGAAACGCACGAAGCCGCACGCCGCTGGGCGCCCACCACCTCGACCCACGGCGACGTGGTCCGCTGGTCGAGCACGATCATCCCCACGCTCCGCGAGGCGCCCGCCGAGGCGACCACGCCGAGCCACCGCCTCCTCCTCAGGGCGGGCTACATCCGCCAGGTCGCCGCCGGGGTCTACGACTATCTCCCGCTCGCCTGGCGGAGCCTGACCAAGGTCAGCCGAATCGTGCGCGAGGAGATGAACGCGGCCGGGGGCAGCGAGATGCTCATGCCCGCTCTTGCGCCCATGGAGCTCTTCGAGGAGACCGGGCGCGCCGAGGACTACGGCGACGACCTGTTCCGCCTCAGCGACCGGCACGGGCGCGCGACGGCCCTGGGCCCCACGCACGAGGAGGTCATCACCGCGTTCCTGCGCGACGCGGTGACGAGCTACCGGCAGCTGCCGCTGATCCTCTACCAGATCCAGACGAAGTTCCGCGACGAGCCGCGTCCGCGGGCGGGCCTGCTCCGCTGCCGCGAGTTCATCATGAAGGACGCCTACTCGTTCCACGTCTCCGTCGATGGCCCGGGCGGGCTGAACGAGGCGTACGACGCGATGTACCGGGCGTACACGAACGTCTTCACGCGGTGCGGGCTGGACTTCACCGCGGTGGAGGCCGAGAGCGGGCCGATCGGCGGCTCGGCAAGCCACGAGTTCATGGTCAACTGCGAGACGGGCGAGGACACGATCCTCCGCTGCCCCGTCTCGGGCTACGCGGCGAACGTGGAGAAGTGCGAGATCGGCCCTCGGCCCTGGTCGTTCGAGGGTGCGGCCTCGGCCGAGCTGAGCAGGAAGCACACCCCGGACATGCCCGGGATCGAAGGCGTCGCGCAGTTCCTCGGCGTCCAGCCCGCGCAGATGCTCAAGACGATCGTCCTCCAGCCGGCCCCGGGGGCCGAGAGCGGGGGGGTCCAGTGGGTGCTCGCCGTGGTGCGCGGCGACCACGAGGTCAACGAGGGGAAGGTGCGCGACGCGCTGGGGTTCAAGGTGGTCCTGGCGGACGAGAGGCTGGCCCGCGAGGCCGGCTTCGTGATCGGGTACGTCAGCCCGCGCGCCGTCCGCAGCGCGACGACCCGGTGCGTGCTCGTCATCGACCCCGACGCGGCCCAGGGCGGGGCGGCGTGGGCGACGGGCGCCGACGAGCGCGACCACCACGTGACCGGGTTCAACTGGTCGCGGGAGCTGGGCGGGCTCCTGGCCGACCCGCGTTATGTAAAGGTCGCCGACATCCGCAACGCCCAGGTCGGCGACCCCTCCCCCCGCGCCGACGGAGCCGCCCTCGAGGCCCGGCGGGGCATCGAGACTGGTCACATCTTCAAGCTCGGCACCAAGTACTCGGACGCGATGGGCTTCGCCGTCATGGACGAGAGCCAGACCCGGCGGAGCGTCGTCATGGGGTGCTACGGCATCGGCGTGAGCCGGACCATGGCCGCGTGCGTCGAGATGAGCCACGACGCCGACGGAATTATCTGGCCGCCGGCCATCGCGCCCTTCCACGTCGAGATCGTGCTGATGAAGCCGGACGACGCGGGGCACGGCTCGGTCGCCCAGCGCCTCGCCGGAGAGCTCGCCGCCGCCGGGATCGACGTCCTGATCGACGATCGGCAGGAGCGGCCCGGGGTGAAGTTCAAGGACGCGGACCTGATCGGCATGCCGGTGCGGGTGACCATCGGTGAGAAGGCGCTGGCGGCGGGGGGCGTGGAGCTCAAGGCCCGGCGCGAGCCGGGCAAGGGCGAGGTGGTGCCGATCGACCAGGTCCGCGAACGCTGTCTCGGCGTGCTGGCCGGCTGAGTCCGGCGTGTCACCAAGAAAAAATATCGGGGCAGGTTGATCACGCGCCCTTGACTCCGCCGATCGGCGAATATGCTCTTTTGCATGTCACGGGCCTCGGTGCGTTGGCCGGGGCCGGTGGCGTGTCCCGGGGCCGGACGGATCGGCCCCCCGGAGGTAGGCAACTCCGCCACCGCATGGACGATGACAAAGTGGGGCTGCTCAGCAGCCTCACGCCCGTCAGGCTTTGTGACAAGCCGACGTTCGACCTGGCGTTCTCCACCCTGAAGCAGCCGATTTCGGACTACAGCTTCGCGTCGACGTTCATGTGGGCCGGGCCGCTGAAGACCACCTGGGCCCTCATCCAGCGTCACGTCTGCGTGTTCGCCAACGGCGCCGAAGACCTCACCATGCTGAACCCCCCGATCGGTCTGCCCGGGGCGACCGACCAGGAGTTCGCCCGCGCGGTGGCCGAGTGCTTCGAGATCATGGACGCGTACAACGCGCCCCGGAACGGGTGCGAGCGCTCGCGCATCGAGTACGTCTCGGACGAGATGCTCGAGAGATTCAGCGCCTCCAGCCCCTTCCCGCTCAGCGCCTCGCCCCTCTGGGCGGACTACGTCTACGACACGGGGCGGCTGATCAGCCTCGAGGGCGGCGACCTCAAGAGCAAGCGCCACGCCCGCTCCAAGTTCCTGCGGGACTTCCCCGAGGCCCGGGCTGAGCCCCTCGGCGACCAGCACGTCGGCCGCTGCCAGGCGCTCCTCGAGCAGTGGGCCAAGCACGGGGACGACACCCACGACGGCGAGGTCAACGACGCGCACCTCGGAACGGACATCCTCCGCAGCAAGGACCTCCACGCCACCGGCGAGGCCCTCCGCCACGCCCGCGAGCTCGGCCTCGTCGGCATGGTCGTCACCGTCGGCGACAAGCTCGCCGGCTTCACCCTCGGCCAGCAGCTCAGCCCCATGCAGGCGATGGTCCTCATCGAGAAGACCGCGCCGGAGTTCCCCGGCTGCCCGCAGTTCATCTTCTCGGAGTTCTGCCGCGCGGCCCTGGCCGGCCACCCCGAGACCAACGTCGGCGACGACTGGGGCATCCCGACGCTCCGCTTCACCAAGCAGAGCTACCGGCCGATCCGCCTTCTCAACAAGCACGTCCTCGCGAGGCAGACGCTCCCGCTCGCCGTGCCCGTGCCCACGGCGGAGGTCCCCTCGTTCGTCCCCGAGCCCGCGACGCCCGCGCAGTTCCAGGCCGATCCGGTCCCGATGCACCTCAATATCCGCCTGGCCGCCCCCGGCGACCTCGACGCCCTCGTCGCCGTCGAGAAGGACTGTTTCGAGCGGCCCGAGGAGCGGTTCACCCGCCGCCAGATCCGGGCCCTCATCCACAACCCGCGCGCCACGGTCATCATCATCGAGTCGGGCGGGCACGTGGCGGGCTGGGCCGTCGGCCTCGTCAGGCACCACCGCAGGTGGCTCTCCGGCCGCGTCTACGCCGTCGGCGTCCACCGTGGCTACCGAGGCCAGGGCCTCGGGCGCAGGCTCACCGAGCACCTCCTGGAGGGCTTCCAGGCCCGCGGCATCGAGCGCGTCTACCTCGAGGTGCGCGAGGACAACGACGCCGCGCTCCGGCTCTACGCGAAGCTGGGGTTCAGCCCCATCCGCCGCCTCCCGGCCTACTACGGCCCGGGGGTGGACGGCCTCAGCTGTCGCGCCATGCTGAGGCGGCAGCCGACCCCCGTCGCCGCCGGCGTCTGACCCACAGCGACCCGCCCCTCGCCCCGCGCGGACCGAGGGCGGTCGATTTTACATAACATGTATTATCGGGCCTTGTGTCCGGCTCCCGGCCGGCGTTCACAGATCCCCTCAAAGCAAGCATCCGGGCGCGGGCTGGTCGGCTGCGAACGCTCCCCCCCTGCGTTTGAGCGGGCGCGCCGGTGCCGAGCGATCTCGCCCGCGCCCGGACAACTCACAAGCTAGCGAGAACGCAAGCTCGGCACCATGGGGATATATCTGCAAGCCGACGAATACTGGCCCGGCCCGGCCGGCGCCCGAGCGAGGCAAGAGGCGCGGCCTCGCGCCGCCGTAGACTCCCGGCCGAAATCGGGAGGCCAGCGGATGCGTCGAGAGTCGATCGTGCGATGGTGCGGGCTGATCGCCTGCCTGTCGGGTTTGCTCCCGCTCGGGTGCGCCCCGATCCGGACTCCCGGTTACGAGGCCCTGGAGCCCGCCCCTCGCGAGGAGAGCGTCAAGCCCGGCATCAACGAGCCCTATCTGGAGCCGGGCCTCGACGCGGACGCGTGGGTCCAGCGGTTCGAGGTCGAGTCGCGCGAGATCTACGACGCACGCGACGAGATCGTGCACGCGGTCGGCCTGCGCCGAGGACAGGCCGTGGCGGATGTGGGCACGGGCACGGGCCTGTTCGTGGAGTCGTTCGCGCGAGCAGTCGGGCCGTCGGGGAGGGTCTACGCCCTGGACATCGCCCCCGCGTTCGTGGAGCACGTGGCGGAGCGCGCGGGCAAGGCAGGCCTCCGCCAGGTCGAGGCACGGCTCTGCGGCGAGGACTCGATCGATCTGCCGCCCGATTCGATCGACGTCGCGTTCGTGTGCGACGTGTACCACCACTTCGAATTCCCGAACTCGAGCCTGGCGTCGATCCACATCGCGCCGCGCCCCGGCGGGGAGCTGATCGTGATCGACTTCGAGCGCATCCCCGGCGTCTCGCGCCAGTGGGTGCTGGACCACGTGCGCGCAGGAAAGGCGGAGTTCACGGCCGAGATCGTCGGCGCCGGCTTCGAGCTCGTGGACGAGGTCCAGATCGAGCGGTTCGAGGAGAGCTACTTCCTCCGATTCCGGCGCCGATGATCCGCCGCCTCCCCGGTCAGTCTCCGCGTTCGACCATCCCGAGCAGCACCTCCACGGCCTTCTCGATCTGCGTGTCGCGCCCGGCCGCGGCCGACTCGGGATCCAGGCGCACCTCGTGCGTGGGCTCGAGCTGATCGTTCTCCAGATAGGTGCCGGCCATGCCCTTGGTGCCCACCTGCGGGATGCCGAAGATCACGTCCCCGGTGTGCAGGCGCTCCCACCAGACCGCCGTGGCCGTGCCGGGGACGGGCATGCCGACCGTCGGACCGATCGCGAGCTCGGTGTAGGCCCACGGGAAGAAGTGCGCATCGGAGTAGTTGCTCTCGCTCATGACCACCACGGAGGGCTTGGTCCAGCGTCGCGCCGAGTCGCCGAGGTAGCCCTCGCCGTCGCTCTCGTCGTTGCGGGGATGAAGGTCCACGTACTGCTCGCCGGTCAGGAACGTCACGAGGTCGTCGTGCAGCCAGCCGCCGCCGTTGAAACGCGTGTCCACGACGAGGCCCTCCTTGTCGAAGTGCCGCCCGAGCACGTCGGCGAAGACGACGCGGAAGCTCGGATCGTTCATGCCGCGCACGTGGACGTAGCCGAGCCGCCCGCCGGAAAGCTCCTCGACCAGCTCGCGACGCGTGCGCACCCAGCGCTCGTAGCGCAGCTCGCCCTCCTGGCCGAGACCGACCGGCTTGACCACCACGTCGAAGCTCTCGCCCTCCTGCGGCGCGATCGTGAGACGCACGCGCTCGCCCGCCTTCCCGTCGAGCAGCGCGTAGTAGTTGTGCCCCTCGTCGATCGGCGCCCCGTCGATGTGCGTGATCGCCATGCCGGGCTCGACCGCCAGATCGGCCTTGTCCAGAGGTCCCCCGCGCATGATCTCGGCGATCCGCACGCCCCGACCCCTGTACCCGTTCTCCAGGAACACGCCCAGCGAGGACGTCTGTGCCGCGCCGTCCCTCGGCTGCGGACGGTAGATCGCGCCGGTGTGCGAGGCGTTGAGCTCGCCGAGCAGCTCCGAGAGCACCTCCGCGAAGTCGCGGTTGTTGGTGACGCCCGCGAGCTTGGGCTCGTAGTCCCGGCGGTACTGTGCCCAGTCCACGCCGTGCATGTCCGGCCTGTAGAACTTCTGCATCATCTGCCGCCATGCATGCTCGTAGAGGTACTCCCGCTCCCGGCCGGTCTCGAGGTCGAGCTCGGCCGCGAACTTGATGGGCTTCTGCTCGCCGCTCTTGGTCTCGATCTTGGAGAGTGATCCGTCGGCGAGCAGAAACAGCGTCTCGCCGTCGTCGGACATCCGCAGGGAGGCCTCGTCGGCCTCGAGCTTCTTGAGGATCTTGGTCGATTCCTCGCGGAAGTCCCGAACCCACAGGTCGTAGCCCTTCTCGAAGCGGGCGAGGTAGTAGAGCTTGTCCCCCTCGGGCGAAAGCTCGAAGTCCCCGAGGTCGGAGGCGTGGAGCGTCAGACGCACGACGCGTGACTCGATGCCCTCCGGCTCGACCTTCACCGGCTCGGGCTCCTCCTTCTCTTCCTCCTCGTCCTCGTCCGCTTCCTGGTCCGCGTCGCCCTGACCCTCACCATCCGGGGCCGCGCCGCCCTCGTCGGCGTCCGCCGGCTGCTCCTCCTTGTCCTTCTTCTTCTGCTTCTCCTCGTCCTTCTTGCGCTTCTCCTCGAGCTCCTTGCGGAGCTCGTGCTCCTCCTTGGAGAGCCGGAAGCGGTCGTACGTCTCGCGATTCAGAAAGACGCCGAGGACGTCCATCTCCCCGCCCCAGCTCCCGTGGCTGCGCTCGCCGTAGCGCTCCGAGGCCCAGACGATCGCCCCGCCCTCCATCGCCCAGCGCGGGCGCACGTCGTCGTAGCCCGAGAAGGAGAGATCGATCGGCCACGCCGCCGACCCGTCCACTGGGATGACGCCCACCTCCGTGAAGAACATGCGCCCGCGGTTGAAGAAGTGCACGGCCAGGTGGCTGCTGTCGGGCGACCAGCGGAACCAGTGGTCGCCGTCGTTATAGGAGTAGAAGGCGTCGCCCGGCAGCACGGTGCGGGACTCGCCGCTCTCGAGGTCGAGCACACGCAGCACCGTGCGGTTGTGGAGATAGGCGAGGCTCTTGCCGTCGGGCGAGTAGAGCGGCTGGAACTCCTCGGCCGCGCTCGCCACGAGGGGCTTCTCCTCGATGCTCGTCGCGCTGAAGAAATACAGCTCGTCGTCGTCGGTCAGAGAGGCCTCGTAGATGTTCCAGGAGCCCCCCCGCTCCCCGGCGTACACGAGCTTGCGCCCGTCCGGGGAGAAGCCGACCGATCGCTCCTGCTCGGGCGTGCTGGTGATGCGCCGGGTGGTGCCGAACTCGGTCGAGGTGACGAACACCTCGCCCCGCGCGACGAAGGCGATCTCCTTGCCGCTCGGCGCCGGGGCGAACTCGGTGGCCCCCGAGCGCGCCGTCTCGGCGTGGCGCGCGCCCTGGCGCCCGTCCACCCCGATACGGATGGGCACGTGCCTGGCCTGGCCCCCGGGGGCCATGTGGTAGATCTCGCCGTGCCAGCTGAAGACCAGCCCGCCCGAGGCCGAGACGCACAGATCCCGCACCGGGTGACGCTCGAAGAACGTCAGCTGCTCGGCCTCGGCCCCCGGCTCCAGCGGCATGCGGAAGACGTTGAAGTCGCCCGCCCGCTCAGAGAGGAAATAGAGCGATCCCTCGTCGGGCGACCAGTGCGGGTCGCGGTCCTCCCCCTCAAACGTCGTGAGCCGCGTGTGCGATCCCTTCCCCGAGTCGTAGAGCCAGATGTCGCGGGCGACCGACGAGGTGTGGTGCTTGCGGAGCTCGTTCTCGTAGCCCTTCCGGTCCTCGTAGAGCATCATCCGCCCATCGCCGTCCCACACGGCGCGGATCGCCGGGGTCGTGAGCACCATCTCCGGCGTGCCGCCCTCGAGAGAGACGCGGTACAGCTCCGAGAGCACCCCGCTGGGGAACTGGACGTTCATCACGTCGTCGGTGCGCGAACTCTCGAACAGCACCGCGAGACCATCGACAGTGAAGTCCGTCGGCAGGTCGTCCGCGGAGTGGAACGTCAGGCGCTTGGCCTCGCCACCCGCCGACGGCATCACGAAGACGTCGTAGTTGCCGAAACGATCAGAGGCGAACGCGATGTGCTCGCCGTCTCGCGACCACAACGGCCGTGTCTCGTAGGCCTCATGGATGGTGAGCGGGACCGCGGTGCCGCCGTCCGTTCCCACTCGGTACAGGTCGCCGCCGTGCGTGAAGACGATGGTGCGCCCGTCGGGCGAGATCGCGGGGGAGCGGAACCAGTTCGCGGAGACCTCGTCGCCGAGCGCGACCCCGCAGAGCGCCAACAGTCCCACCAAACCCCCGGCCAGCAACGGAAGCCTGCGCATCACAAACTCCTCTCTCGGGCCGCGTGACGGCCGCCAGACCCGCAGTGTATGAAGTCCGAATCCGGCCGGACACCGCGGAGGGATCTCCCGCCCGTCGGCTCGGCGCGGACCGCTCCCGCTATGATCGCCAGCCGGCCGGAGCGAGCACCGAGGCATGCCGAGACCACTCACACTGGACGGATCCCCGCTGACCATCGCCGACGTCGTCGGGGTTGCGCAGCACGCGAGGCCGGTCGCGCTGGGGGACCGGGCTCGCGCGGCCATGGCCCGCTCCCGCGCCGCCGTCGAGGCCGCCTGCGCCGGCCACGCCCCCCGATACGGCATCAATACCGGCTTCGGCTCCCTGTCGCGCCAGCGCATCGCGCCCGACGACCTCGCCCAGCTCCAGCGGAACCTCATCCGAAGCCACGCCGCCGGGGTGGGCGAGCACCTTTCGCCGCCCGTGGTGCGCGCCATGATGCTCCTCCAGGCCGCATCCCTCGCCCGGGGAGTCTCGGGGGCGCGCCCCGAGGTGGTCGAGTCGATCGCGGCGATGCTCAACGCCGGCGTCACGCCCGCGGTACCCGCCGTCGGGTCGGTCGGGGCCTCGGGCGATCTGGCGCCCCTCGCCGCCGCGGTGCTGCCCCTGACCGGCGAGGGCGAGGTCTACCAGCGTGGCGTGCTGCGCCGGGCGGCGGATGCGCTCGTCGAGGCCCGTCTCAAGCCGCTCGAGCTGCAGGCCAAGGAGGGCCTCGCGCTCATCAACGGCACGCACCTCATGGCCGCGCGGGCGGCGCTCCTCCTCGCCGAGGCCGGGCAGCTCGTTCGCGCGGCGGTGCTCGCGTGCGCCATGTCGATCGACGCGGCGATGGCGACCGACGCGTTCCTCGATCCGCGGGTGCACGAGCTGCGACGCCAGCCCGGGCAGGCCGACATCGCCGCGGCGCTGCGGGCGTGCCTGGCCGGGAGCGAGATCATCCCCTCCCACCGCGAGGACGATCCGCGCGTGCAGGACCCCTACTCGTTCCGCTGCGCGCCGCCGGTGCTCGGCGCCTCGCTGGACGCACTGCGCTATGGAAAGCTCGCCGTCGAGCGCGAGCTCGGCGCCGTCACCGACAACCCGATCATCTTCGGCGAGGACGACATCGTCTCCGCCGGCAATTTCCACGGCATGCCGCTCGCGATCCCGCTCGACGCCGCGACCATCGCCCTCGCGCACATCGCCGGCATCAGCGAGCGGCGCACCTTCGCGATGCTCGCCGCGTCCGACCCCTACTCCGGGCTCAAGCCCTACCTCGCGCCCCGCCCGGGGCTCCAGTCGGGGCTGATGATCGCACAGTACACCGCGGCCGCCTGCTGCAACGAGATCATCGGGCTGGCGACGCCCGCGAGCGTCGCGAACATCTCGACCAGCGCGGGCATCGAGGACTACAACTCGTTCGGTCCCCGCGCCGCCGCGAAGGCCGCGCGGGCGCTCGAGCTGACGCGCTCGGTGATCGCCGTGGAGCTGCTCTGCGCGGCGCAGGGTATCGATCTGCACCGCCCGCTGCGCTCGGGCGCCGCCGTCGAGGCGCTGCACGCCCGCATCCGCGCCGTGGTGCCGACGCTCGAGGCCGACCGCCCGCAGACGCCCGACATCGAGGCGATCACCGTGATCCTGCGAACAGATACCCCACTGCCGGAGGAAGCCCCACCGCTGCTCTAGCGGGCGCGGTTGTGCCTCGCCCTCGGCGGGGATAGCCTGTAGGGAGAGCAGACGTCCTCTGGGAGAGGCACAACGTGGGCACGCGCACGCTCGTCCGTCCGAAGCCGCCGGCAAGGCGCGCTCTCCGCACCATCCGGGCCCCGAGGGGCGATACCAGGACATGCAAGTCGTGGCAGGCCGAGGCCGCGATGCGCATGCTCATGAACAACCTCGACCCCGAGGTGGCCGAGCACCCCGAGGCCCTCGTCGTCTACGGCGGCCGGGGCAGGGCCGCCCGCTCGTGGCCGGCCTTCGACGCGATCGTGGAGTCGCTCAAGAAGCTCGAGCCCGACGAGACGCTGCTGGTCCAGTCGGGCAAGCCCGTCGGCATCGTGCGCACGCACGCGGACGCCCCGCGCGTCCTGATCGCCAACTCCAATCTCGTCCCCCACTGGGCGACGCAGGCGCACTTCGACGAGCTCGAGGCCAAGGGCCTCATCATGTTCGGCCAGATGACCGCCGGCTCCTGGATCTACATCGGCACGCAGGGCATCCTCCAGGGAACCTACGAGACCTTTGCCGAGTGCGCCCGCAAGCACTTCCGCGGCACGCTCGCCGGCAGGCTGTGCGTCACCGCCGGGTGCGGCGGCATGGGCGGGGCCCAGCCGCTGGCCGTCACCCTCAACGGCGGCGTCTGCCTGATCGCCGACGTGGACTACACCCGCCTCGAGCGCCGCGCCCGCGACCGGTACCTCGACGAGGTCGTGCTCGATCTCGACGACGCGATCGACCGGGCCATCGAGTGCGCCGGCAAGCGCCGGGCCCGGTCGCTCGGCGTGCACTGCAACGCGGTGGAGCTGCTCGAGCGCCTCCTCGAGCGGCAGATCACGCCCGACGCCGTCACCGACCAGACCAGCGCCCACGACCCGCTCAACGGCTACGTGCCCATCGAGTACAGCCACGCCGAGGCCGACATCGCCCGCAAGCTCGATCCCGAGCACTACGTCGAGCTCGCCCTCGCGAGCATGCACCGGCACGTGCACGGCATGGTCGAGCTGCAGCGCCGCGGCGCGGTTGTCTTCGACTACGGCAACAACATCCGCCAGCGGGCGCACGACCACGGCCTGCGCGACGCCTTCGCCTTCCCGGGCTTCGTGCCGGCCTTCATCCGGCCGCAGTTCTGCGTCGGTCGCGGGCCCTTCCGCTGGGTGGCGCTCTCGGGCGAGGCGCGGGACATCTACGTGACCGATCACGAGCTGCTCAAGCTCTTCCCGGACAACGAGGGCCTCCACCGCTGGATCCTCGCCTGCCACGCCAACCCCGACGCCCTGCTCGCCGGCGACTACCGCGCCTGCTCGCCCCGCTTCGGCTTCCAGGGCCTCCCCGCCCGCATCTGCTGGCTCGGCCTCGGCGAGCGCGACGAGGCCGGACTCCTCTTCAACCGCCTCGTCGCCGAGAAGCGCGTCGTCGCCCCGATCGTGATCGGGCGCGACCACCTCGACTGCGGCTCGGTCGCCAGCCCCAACCGGGAGACCGAGGCCATGAAGGACGGCTCCGACGCCATCAGCGACTGGGCCCTCCTCAACGCCATGGTCAACGTCGCCAGCGGCGCAAGCTGGGTTTCCTTCCACCACGGGGGCGGTGTCGGCATCGGCTTCAGCCAGCACGCGGGGCAGGTGATCGTGGCGGACGGGACGGAGGACGCCGCGCGGCGGCTCGAGCGCGTCCTCACCAACGACCCGGCGATGGGCGTCTTCCGGCACGCGGACGCGGGCTACGACCTCGCCCGCAACTGCGCACGCGAGCACGATGCCCACATCCCGATGGGGACCTGATCGCCCGACCCGCGAAGGACTCAACGCAAAGCGAGCTGATCGCAAGACCCGCGAAGAACCCAAGGCAAAGCGAGCCGATCCGGCGCGCCGTCGAGCCCGGAGGGCTCGTCGTCAGTAGCCGGGGGTGGAGCGAGTCTTCGAGCGACACCCCCGGGACCGAGACCAAGCACATCCAGGACTCCGGAGGGGTCCTCGTTCGGGTGTCACGCTCGATCCGGCATCGGAGCCTGAAGCGCGAGCGAGGGTCATGCCTCGCTCTGTCCGCCCCTCGCGCACTTGCGAACGATTCACCGCCGAGCACGCCGAGGACGCGGAGAGAGACAGCAAACGCAGTGTCACCACGGAGACCCGGAGATCACTGAGACAAGGCGGGAAGAGGAAACACCATGGTGTGTCCACGCTGTGACGGCCAGGGCATCGTTCTCCGCGTGCGGCTAAAGAGCACCGGCCAGATGTTGTTCATGTGTGATGAATGCAATGCGTTATGGAAGGCCGTTGAGGAGATTCGGCATCCAGGATGGGAGGACTTCAACACATACATGCGAGCGAGAGGTCTGGACCCACGCACCGAGGTGGAACTCCTCGGAGAGCTGGATTCAGGGAGGGGCCGCACCGACCCCGCGTGACCGAATTCGTACCACCAACCTCGGCGTTGCGTCGGCGTTGCGAGGTCGGTGCACTACGGCCAGCCCTCGCATGACCTGCTCAGAGCAGCAAGTTGGTGGCACGATCAAGACCCTCGTCTCCGTCTCATCCTCTGTGCCTCTGCGCCTCTGTGTTGAACTGCCTTGACGGCCTTCCTCCGCGCCCTCCGCGTGCTCCGCGGTGAAAGCCGGGCGCCGCGTCGGCGATGGCAGACCATCCTCAGACCGCCAGGTCCCTCGTCACCACCAGATCGTCCTCCGTCTCGAACTCCCCATCCGGCCCCGCGCTCACGATGTGGAGCACTCCCCTGCCCGAGCCCTGATCCTTCTCGCACGTGAACCGCATCTGCACCCCCCACGGATCCAGAAACGCTCCCGCCGGCGCCTCCAGATCCTCCATC
>CAYTAH010000015.1:73866-80667 GCA_964435785.1 uncultured Phycisphaeraceae bacterium
CTGCACCCCCCACGGATCCAGAAACGCTCCCGCCGGCGCCTCCAGATCCTCCATCGACTCCGGCAGCGCATCGTTCGCCAACTGGTACTGCGTCACGCTCACGAGCAGTTGCTCGGCCTGCAAGTCGATGCTGACCTGCTGGCCCTGCTCCCTGCCCTTGTTCACCTCGTCCATGTACGTCGTCCCGCCCATGTTGCCGAACAGGAGGTACAGAACGATCGCCATCACGACGAGCAGGGCGATCAGGCCGAACGCGGCCGATCCTCTGCTCGCTGCTCTCGACCGGCTTCTGCGGCTCTTCATGACCAAAAGCCTCCCTGCGCAGTGTAGCGTGAGCAGGCCCGGGCCGAGCCCCACGCCACGCTGCAAGCGCCCGGCCAGCGATTATGATGGGGTCGCCGGGTTCTGCCGCCAACATCCTTCTCGCCGCTCGGGATCCGCACCATGAGCCACACGCCGCATCACCGCTCCGACCGCTCGCAGGCCGATTCGGCCACTGTCTGCGTCCACCGCCGGACGTTCCTCTCGACCGCCGCCCTGGGCGCCTGGGCGGGACCGGGCGCACTCGTCGCCCTCGGCCGGCCCGACCCCGCGCCGGCGCGAACGGCGCGGCGCGTGCTGCGCCTCGCGCACCTGACCGACGTCCACGTGCAGCCGGAGCTGCACGCCGGCGCGGGCTTTGCCGCCTGTCTCGACCACGTCCACGCCCTCGACGACCCGCCCGAGCTGATCCTCTTCGGCGGCGACAACATCATGGACGTGGCGGGGCAATCGGCCGAGCGCGGCGACGAGCAGCTCGCCGTCTGGCGGTCGGTGCTCGAGAATCACTGCAAGCTGCCGCGGCGCATCGCCGTCGGCAACCACGACGTGCTGGGCATGACGCAGGACGCGGGCAAGGCCTGGGCTGTCCGGCAGTTCGGCCTGGAGCATCACTACTACAGCTTCGACCACGCCCCCTGGCACTTCATCGTCCTCGACTCGACCGAGCCGCAGCCCGGCGGCGGATACAAGGCCCGGCTCGACCGCGAGCAGTCGGCATGGCTGGAGCGCGATCTGGCCGAGACGCCCGCCGACCGCCCCATCCTCGTGCTGACGCACATCCCCATCATTACCGTCACCTCCTTCTTCGACGGCGAGAACGAGAAGACCGGCGACTGGGTCGTGCCCGGCTCGTGGATGCACCTCGATGCCCGCCGGCTCAAGGACCTCTTCGCCAGGCATCCCAACGTCAGGCTCTGCCTCTCCGGCCACGAGCACCTGGTGGACCAGGTCACGTACAACGGCGTCACGTACTGCTGCAACGGCGCGGTGTGCGGGGCGTGGTGGAAGGGCAGCTACTACGAGTGCGCGCCCGGCTACGGCCTGCTCGATCTCTACGAGGACGGGTCATTCCACAACCAGTACGTCGTCTTCGGATGGGAGCCGAAGGAGTGACGACCGGCCGCAGGTGTTCGTCCCAGGGCGTGGGCCCTCGGAGTCGCCACGCCGAGCGCGATCGGTGCTGACCCGATCCCGCCCTCACGCCCCGAGGACCATGGGCGGCACACGCCGCGCGCCGGGAGACGTCACAATCCCGGAACCCAAGACCTCGCTCGCGCATTGCTATTCACGATGACCCAGGCCGCCTGCACCATCCCCGCCCGACCCGAGGCCAATGACGTCGGGCGAACGCCCTGCCCCGACGCCGCCCTCGCGGCCCGCGCCGCCGGCGACCCCGACCTCTTCGCCGCCCTCTACCGCCGCCACTTCGAGGCCGTCGCCGGCTACCTCTTCCGCCGCACCGGCAACACCGCCCTCGCCGAGGATCTCGCCGCCGACACCTTCCTCGCCGCCTGGAATGCCCTCACCACCTACCAGAACTCCGGCATCCCCTTCCGCGCTTGGCTCCTCCGCATCGCCACCAACCGCGCCAACGCCGTCGCCCGGCGCGAGCGCGTACGACGCCGGGTCCTCTCGCTGCTCGCCCGTCCCGCCCCATCCGACGGCAAGCCCCCCACCGACGACACCGACCACCTCTACGCCGCGATGCGCCGGCTCCGCGCCGAGTTCCAGTCGGTGATCTCCCTCGTCCACCTCGAAGGCCTCAGCGTCGAGCAGGCGGCCGGCGTCCTCGGCATCGCCGAGGGAACCGTCAAGTCACGCCTCCACCGCGCGCGCGAAGCGCTCCGACGCGAGCTGATCCGAACCGGAGGACGCTCATGAACCGGCTCAAGCCCACGACGAACGACGCCGCGGAGCGCCGCATGAACGATCTGCTCGCCCAGGCCAGCCGGCAGGCCTGGACGGGTCCGGGCCATTCACCCAGGGTCGAGGAACACCTGAAAGGCATCACGATGAAAGCACATCCCAAGCACACGCTCACACGTTCCGCCCTGATCCTGCTCGGAGTCGGCGCCGTCGCCGGCGGCAGTCTCGCGGCCGCTGTCACCCACCAGGTCCTCACCCGCCGCGCCACCGTCATCGCGCCGGACGGCACGCAGTACGACGTGGAGCTGACCGAGACGCCCGACGGCGCCGCCGGCACCTTCGTCACCGACGACGGCACGGTCTACGGCATCGAGATGGTCGAGGTCGGCGCCCAGAAGAATGTCACCGTGGACGTCAACTCCCCCACCGGCGGCACGTCCACCGTCATCGTCGACGGCGCCGCGCCCAAGGTCACCACCGCCCCCGGCCAGACCGCCCGCATCGAGATCAGCGAGGATGCGTCGGACCAGGACACGCAAGACGACCACGACGACGACTGATCCTCGCCCAACCTTCGGCGTGACGCGGGCGATTCGACCCTCCCGCACACGCGGTCCGGTCCGGAGGGATACGTCCCCCCGGGCCGGACTTGGCGTGCTGACACATGACCCGATAACGAGCGCGTCCGAGCACGGCAAGGCTGCTGATGGCCCCCAGCAATCCCCCGATCCGGTAGTCGGTGCGTAGCTTGACGCTCTCCAGAGAACCAGTACACTGAAAACTCGGGCGAGGGAATCCCCGGGTTCGGCAGGTGAAGGCAAGCATGCCGCCATTCAGTGAATGCGTCGGTTTGGATGACATCATGAACTACTCTCGCGCGACCTTGCTGGGTGTCGGGATCATGCTCGCTCTTCCCCGGGTGGCCGAAAGCCAGCAACTGCACAAGTACCTCCCCGAGTCGCGGAGTGTGCAGAATGAACTGGGATTCGCGGTGGCGATCGAAGGCGCCGCAGCAGCAGTCGGCGCGCCCGGCGACGAGGACGACGACGGGTACTCCGGTTCGGTCCTTCTGCTTGATGCCGCCACGGGGGAGTACCTCACGAAGTTGCTGCCCGCCGATGGTGCCGCAGGGGCCCAGTTCGGCCGGTCGGTCTCGATGACCCCGAATACCATTCTGATCGGTGCGCCTGGCGCTAAGGCAGGCTCGTACTCCGGTGCGGGAGCGGCGTATCTCTTCGATCGCCCAACGGGAAACCAACTCCACCGACTGACCGCGGCGGATGCGAGATGGTATGATCAGTTTGGCTACGCCGTAGCGATGAGCGACGGACTCGTCGTCATCGGCGCCCCGGAGGATGACGACCAAGGCGGCAATTCCGGATCCGCGTACGTGTTCGATGCTGATTCGGGAGCGCAGCTGCGCAAGCTGGCAGCTCCGGACGGGGCGCCCAACGCCAGATTTGGTTCAGCGGTGGCGGTCATAGGTTCTGTGGCGGTCGTCGGGGCGCCGGGCGATGACGATCTCGGTTGGGGTTCCGGCGCCGTCTATGTCTTCGACGCAACCACAGGGCAGCAGCTCAGGAAGCTCGTTGCGCCGGACGGTGGGTACAACGACGCGTTCGGATCATCGGTTGCCATCGACGGCGACACCATTGTGGTCGGCGCGCCTGTGGGAGCGCCCGGTGACTTGGCCGGCGAGGGTTCTGCATACCTCTTCGACGCGACAACAGGCGGGCTGATCGCGATTCTCACGCCGGGAGATGGAGCTCCTACTCGTGACTTTGGGCAGGCGGTTGATGTCGATGGACCGATCGTCGTCGTCGGCGCGGCCGATCACGATGGCACGATTGACTACGAGGGTGCGGCGTTCCTCTTCGACGCCATGTCCGGCCAACAGATCGCGATGCTGCTGCCAGATGACGCAGACCCGCTCGACCGTTTCGGAGTTTCGGTTGCGGTCAGCGGCACCACTGTTATCGGCGGTGCTCCCTTCGATGAGGCCGCTGGCTATGATGCAGGTTCTGCGTACCTCTTTGATGCGCCGACCGGCTCTCAAGCCGCCAAGGTTCTGCCAATCCCCGACGCCTCGTACAGTCGCTTCGGGAGCGCCGTAGCGATCCACGCGGATTCCGCCTACGTAGGGGCATATGCTGTTAGGCACCGACCACACCAGAGCGGGCTCGTCTACGAGTACAGCCTCACCACCGGTCAACTCATCGGCACAGTGCTTCCGACGGACGACCGCTTCACATGGTTCGGACGCCAAGTTGTTCCCGTCGGCCCCTATCTCGTGATCGGCGGCTCAGGCGCCGCCTACCAATTCGAGATCGCAACGGGCCAAATGATCCGGACTCTGCTGCCAGACATCAGCAATTCCGATGGCGCCTTCGGCTTTGCGATCGCTGCCACCGACGAACGCATCATCATCGGCAGCCAGTGGGAGCACGTCAACTACCCGGGTGACGGCGCCGCGTACCTCTTCAACACGGCCACGGGAAACCGCGTAGCGAAGCTCGCCGCCAGCGACGGGACGGATTCGGACACTTTCGGGACCGCTGTCGCAATTTCGAGTGAATTCGCTCTTGTCGGAGCGAACGGGCACGATGCCAATGGGATCCGCGCGGGTGCGGCGTACCTGTTTGATCCTGGTTCGGGTCAGGAGCTTCGGCGGCTCCTGGCCATCGATGGAGCGGAATGGGACTACTTCGGATCGGCGGTCGCGCTCAGCGGGCAGACCGCCATCATCGGCGCGTACGGTGACGACGACCAGGGCAGCGGCTCCGGCTCGGTGTACCTGTTCGATGCAGTAACCGGCCAACAGTATGCGAAGCTGATCCCAAACGATGGACATGCAGGCGCGCAGTTCGGCCGCACCTTGCGAGTAGACGGCGACCTGGTGCTGATAGGAGCGATCGGCGCGAACGGTCACGATCAGGGGGATGGTGCGGTGTATATCTTTCAGATTTCGACGGGGCTGCAGATCGAGAAGATTGTCGCCGAGCACGCCACTTCCGGCGACATGTTCGGGTCTGCGACTGCGCTGTCCGGCGGTATCGCCCTAATCGGCGCGACAGGCGACACCACACGCGGAAAGATGGCCGGCGCCGCATACGTCTTCGAACTCGATTCTTGTTCAGCAGATTTCAACAACGACGGCGTGCTCGATACCAGGGACTTTCTCTCGTTCCTGACCGCATGGGCCGCCGGTGACCAGCTCGCCGATTGGAATCACGACGGTGTCATCAATACTGCCGATGTCATTGCCTACCTGAACGCATGGGTGGCGGGCTGTTGATCTGATTTGCGGCCGCCCCGCTGCGCCGGGTTGCTGAGCCGCAGGCACTGCGGTGCGTAGCGTGCCCGCCGTGCATGCGCTGGCACGCTGTTACGCCAGCGACCGAGCCATGAAGCTCTCCGCCTTCGCGCTCACCGACCGGCGTCCTCACCACTCCGCTTCTCACGGTACAGTGTCCAAATGGGATCCGCCGCCAGCCTCTGCTCCCTCATCCGCGCCCGCCACCCCGCCGTCCACATCGTCACCCACGAGGAGCCCGAGGCCGTCGCGCTCGTCCGCGACTGCGCCACGCAGCTCGGCGCCCACCTCTGGCAGTGGGACGCCATCGACGGCCTCGCGGCGCCGCTCTCGACCGAGCCCCTCCCCGTCCCCGACACCACACACCCCGCGGCCGCCATGACCTGGCTGGCCATCCATGACCCCTCCAGCGTCATCCTCCTCATCGACCTCGCCCGCCACCTCGACGACCCCGGCACGCTCCGCACCCTCCGCCGCCTCCTCCTCCACGCCGCCCACGCGGGGAGCTGCGTGATCCTCCTCGACCACGACTCGACGCTCCCCGCCTCCGTCCGCGCCTGGGTCACCCCCTTCCACCTCGGCTATCCCGACGACGACGAGATCGACAAGCTCGTCCGCGCCACCCTCCGCGACATGCACCACCAGCACGCCATCGACGTGGACATCGGCGCCTCCGACTACCAGCTCATCCTCAAGAACCTCCGCGGCCTCTCCCGCCGCCAGTGCACGCAGATCGTCCGCGACGTCGTCGCCTCCGACCGCAAGTTCGACGCCGACGACCTCAACCACGTGCTCGCCGCCAAGCGCCGCTTGGTCGGCGAGCAGGGCGTCCTCGAGTACGTCGAGTCCCCCGCCTCGCTCGAGGAGATCGGCGGCATGGCCCGCCTCAAGGCCTGGCTCGGGGAGCGCGAGCGGGCCTTCGGCGAGAAGGCCGCGGAGTTCGGCATCACGCCGCCCCGCGGCATCCTGCTCCTCGGCGTGCAGGGCGCGGGCAAGAGCCTCTGCGCCAAGGCGATCGCCACCGCCTGGCGCCGCCCCCTCCTCCGCCTCGACCCCAGCGTCCTCTACGACCGCTACGTCGGCGAGTCCGAGCGCCGCCTCCGCGAGGCCTTCCGACAGGCCGAGGCCATGGCCCCCATCGTCCTCTGGATCGACGAGATCGAGAAGGGATTCGCCTCCGCCGCGGAGCAATCCAACGACGGCGGCCTGAGCCGTCGCATGTTCGGCTCGCTGCTCACCTGGATGCAGGAGCACACCGCCCCGGTCTTCCTCGTCGCCACCGCCAACGACGTGCAGGCCCT
>CAYTAH010000015.1:80767-84340 GCA_964435785.1 uncultured Phycisphaeraceae bacterium
GGCACGACGGTAGTGCCTAAATGGGGAAGGCCATCGATTCGGGCAGACGCACGACGGTCGAGAGGAAGCAGGGCAAAGAGGGGAAGAGGACCGACCGTCATGGCACACCGCCGGCGCCTGCCGGAATACGCGCACTTCAGCACACGTTCAAACATCACACCTCGGAGGACGCCCGTGCTCAGACACGCCCCGATGCCCGCCCTCGCCGTGCTCCTCACCGCCTGCGCCGCCCCTTCCGATCCCGCCATCAACGGCGCATCGAGCGCCGCCCCCACCGCCGCCGCGGATGACCCCGCCACCCCCGGCCTCCGTGTCGGCGACCGCGCCCCCGACGCCACCGTCTACACCCAGTCCGGCGAGCCCGTCTCCCTCGCCGGCCTCTACGCCGACGGCCCCCTCGTCGTCACCTTCTACCGCGGCGGCTGGTGCCCCTACTGCAACCGCGCCATGAGCGCCTGGCGCGACAAGGCCGACGACCTCGCCGCGGCCGGCGGGCGGATGATCGCCCTCACCCCCGAATCCCCCGACCACGCCGCGGAGACGATCGAGAAGAACGACATGCCCTTCGCCGTCTACTCCGACAACACGATGCAGGCCGCGAAGGCGTACAAGGTCTTCTTCGAGGTCGATCCCGAGACGCAGGCCAAGTACAAGGGCTTCGGCATCGACCTCGCCGCGTGGAACACGACCGGCGAGTGGACTCTCCCCGCTCCCGGCACGTTCGTCGTCGATCGCGAGGGCGTCGTCCGCTACGCGTGGGCCGAATGGGACTACACGCAGCGCGCCGACCCCGACGAGGTGATCGCGGCTCTCCGCGCCGCGCGCTGACGCGCCACCAACTGACGTGCCACCAGTCAGCAGAGGCTTTGCGGAACTGACTGGTGCCTCTGCCGGACGGCTCGGCTGCGGCCCCGCACCAGCCAAGCTCTCAAAGCTAAGCCTAACCGGTGGCACGGCCCTGCACGCCGACGACCGCGTCCCCTCCGCGTTGTCCGCGTCCTGCCTTTCCTACCTGACCACCGGCTCCTTACGCTCCGGCTCGGCCGTCTCCGCCACGCCCGCGGCCCAGCGGATGCCGCCCAAGACGTGCTTCATGAAGTCAGGCTCGGAAAAACTCTCGGAGGTGTGGCCGCCGCCGGTGTACCAGCTCCGCCCGCCGCCGAACTCGTGGTACCACGCGATCGGGTGGTCGTCGCCCATCTCGCCGTTCTTGTAGGTGCTCTCGTCGAGGTCCAGCAGGATGTTGACCTTGCCGCGGGGGTTCTCGCGGTAGTTGTACCACTCGTCGGTGCGGCGCCAGATGTCGGGCAGGTGGGCGGTCGAGGGGTGGTTGTGGTCGACGACGTGGATGTCGGCCGGCTGGATCGCCGGGTGGCTCTTGAAGTAGCCGCCGACCAGCTCGCCGTACCACGGCCAGTCGTACTCGGTGTCCGCCGCGGCGTGGATGCCCACGTAGCCGCGACCCTTGGCGATGAACGCCTCGAACGCCTTCTCCTGCTCGGCGTCGAGCACGTCGCCGGTGGTGGAGAGGAAGACGACCGCGGCGTACTGGTCGAGGTTGTCCTCGGTGAAGCGCGTCGGGTCCTCGGTGGCGTCGACCTTGAAGCCGTGCTCCTCGCCGAGCCTGCGGATGCCCTCGATCCCGTCGGGGATCGAGTCGTGGCGGAAGCCGACCGTACGCGAGTAGACGAGGACGCGGAACGAGTCGTCGCCGGCGTTGCCGGGATTGTGGGGGTTGGCGGGCTGTGCGAGCGTCATGGCGATTGCCCCTATCGTGGCGAAGAGGATCATCTCGGGACTCCGTCCGGCGGCCGCCGCCGGGAGCGCATCCTACGCGCCGCCACGGCCGCCCGGGCGCGGGCAGATTCACCGGCTGAATACCTATACGCCCGCTGGATACCCGCGTATCCTCTCCGCCAACACCGGGACGCACACCGGGGCGGAGGCTCACGATGGCGAAGAAGAAGGTCGTTCTGGCGTACTCGGGCGGGCTCGACACCTCCGCGGTCATCCCCTGGCTGCGCGAGAACATGGACTGCGAGGTCATCGCCTACGCCGGCGACGTCGGCCAGGGCGAGGAGGAGCTCGCCGGCATCGAGAAGAAGGCCCTCGCCTCCGGCGCCTCGGCCTGCAAGGTCGTGGACCTCAAGCGCGAGTTCGTCGACGACTACGTCTTCCCCACCATGCTCGCCGGCATCCACTACGAGCACGACTACCTCCTCGGCACCTCCATCGCCCGCCCCCTGCTCGCCAAGGCCCAGGTCGACGTCGCCCGCGAGTTCGGCGCCGACGCCGTCAGCCACGGGTGCACCGGCAAGGGCAACGACCAGGTCCGCTTCGAGTCCACCTTCGCGGCCCTCGCCCCCGATCTCGAGGTCATCGCCCCCTGGCGGCACTGGAACCTCCGCTCGCGCGAGGACCTCCTCGCCTACCTCGCCAAGCGCAACATCCCCACCACCGCCACCGCCAAGAAGCTCTACTCCCGCGACCGCAACCTCTGGCACATCTCCCACGAGGGCGGCTCGCTCGAGGACCCCGCCTGCACGCCGCCGGACGACGTGTGGATGCTCACCGTGAACCCCGCCGACGCGCCCAACAAGCCGCAGGACGTCTCCATCGACTTCGAGGCCGGGCGCCCGGTCGCCGTCGACGGCGAGCGACTCGCCCCCGAGCAGCTCGTCGCCCACCTCAACAAGGTCGCGGGCGCCCACGGCGTCGGACGCGTGGACATCCTCGAGAACCGCCTCGTCGGCATGAAGTCCCGCGGCGTGTACGAGACGCCGGGAGGCACGGTGCTCGTGCAGGCGCTCAAGGGCATCGAGCAGTGCGTGCTCGACCGCGAGACCACGCACTGGAAGCAGCAGATGGCTATCACCTTCGCCGAGCTCGTCTACAACGGGCGCTGGTTCACTCCCCTCCGCGAGGCCCTCTCCGCCTGCGCCGACAAGATCGCCGAGCGCCTCACCGGGCGCGCGACCGTCCGCCTCTACAAGGGCGCGGCCATGCTCGTCGGACGCAGCAGCCCCAACAGCCTCTACGAGGAGAGCTACGCCACCTTCTCCGCCGACGAGGTCTACAACCAGAAGCACGCCGAGGGATTCATCCGCCTGCTCAGCCTGCCCGAGCGCATCGCGGCGCTGAAATTCGGGCCGAATGGGGGGCGGGGGATGTGAGGCGGTTTCGAGTTTTCAAGTTCGAATCTCAACTCTCAGAGTTCAGAGTTCGGCGCACCTGCTCGCTGGCAACCCGGACTTGAAGTCCGGGGCTCGGACTAGCTCGTATCGGTTTTGAGTTCGGTGACGCACCAGTGGTAGTCGCCGGCGCCGAGGAAGGGCTCGCGGGCGAGGCGGAGGTGGGTGCGCTTGGTGGCGCCGTTGGCGTTGGTCCAGGTGATGGTGGCGGAGGCGGTGTGGATCTCGGTGCTCTCGTCGATGTCGGAGACGTCGATGGTGCGGGTCCAGTCGATGCCGTTGTCGCCGGCGAGGGTGCAGAGGGGGCTCTGCTCGAGGGCTTCCTTGAAGGGGTCCCAGGTTCGGGGGTTCTTGCGGATCTCGAGCTGGATGGCGCCGTAGA
>CAYTAH010000016.1:0-3597 GCA_964435785.1 uncultured Phycisphaeraceae bacterium
TGCTGACCCTCGCGTCCCGCGTCCACAAGCCGGACATCTCTCTGGGCGTACTTCCACCCGGAAGCTGCCGACGCACCGGTGCCGCGAGCGGCCCGACAATGCGGGCCGCACCCCCGAGCGCGGAGCGGCATTGACCATGCGCATCCCGACCACTACGCTGAGAACTGCGCCCGCGGATGTGCGCCGGGCGCGAGTGGATCGGTCGGTTCGGCGCCCAGGGAGGGGGGTGCGGTCATGCGGGTCCTGGTTGTCGAGGACGACCCCTCGCTCTCGCGTGATCTCCGCCTCGGCCTCTCCGAGCACGGCCATTCCGTGGAGGTTGCTCCCACCGTCGAGAAGGGCGAGATTCTGGCGACGGGGAGCGTGCGCGACGCGATCCTGCTCGATGTGCGCCTGCCCGACGGCGACGGCCTGGAGCTCTGCCGCCGCCTGCGGCGCACCGGCGTCACGACGCCCATCATCATCCTCAGCGGCCTGGGCGACACCGCCGACAAGGTCCGCGGCCTCGACGCCGGCGCCGACGACTTCGTCGTCAAGCCCGCGCCCGTGGAGGAGCTCTGCGCCCGGCTCCGCGCGGTGACGCGGCGGCAG
The DNA here is from genome assembly GCA_964435785.1 of uncultured Phycisphaeraceae bacterium. Taxonomy (GTDB): domain Bacteria; phylum Planctomycetota; class Phycisphaerae; order Phycisphaerales; family UBA1924; genus PNC22. The sequence continues at coordinate 592 of CAYTAH010000016.1, forward strand.
CTCGCCCGCGCGGGCTCGCTGCTCCGCTTCGACGACCTCGAGCTCGACCTCCACAAGCGCCGCGCCGTCCGCAAGGGCGAGACGATCCGCCTGACGCCCAAGGAATTCGCCCTCCTCGAACACTTCGTCCGCAACCCTGAGCGCGTCCTGACCCGCGCCTCGATCGGGCAGAACGTCTGGGACCTCAACTTCGACCCCGAGAGCAATGTCATCGAGGTCTTCGTCAGCGCCCTCCGCCGCAAGCTCGGGTCCCCGCGTCTCATCCACACCGTCCCCGGCGCCGGGTACATCCTGAGCGAAGAGGCCCCGCCCGGCTGATGGAGCCGTCCCTCCGATGTGGCGCCCCAAGAGCTTCGCCTCGAGCCTGGTCGTGCCGGTCCTCGTGCACTTCGCGCTCATCCAGATCGCGCTCTGCGCGCTGATCCTCTTCGTGCGCGCGGGCGAGATCCGGGACGATTTCGACGAGCGCCTCTCGCTCCGCGCGGTGAGCTCGCTGCACGCGCTGGAGGCCGCGTCCCTCCGCGCCGGCGCGCTCACCCCCTCCGAACGGTCCGGGTCGCTCGCCGGCGGGCTCGCGCTCAGCGGCGTCTACTGGCAGCTCCGCGACCCCGCGGGCGAGGTCATCCAGCGCTCGGCCAGCCTCGGCGCCGCCACCATCCCCCACCCGGCGGACGCGCCGGCCGGCCCCGACGCGCCGACGATCACCACGTGGCGGGACGGGGAGGCCTCCGCCCTGCTCGGACGCCCGGGCGCGCTCCGCGTCCTCACCCTCCGCAGCAGCCTCGCGGGCGTCGAGCCCTTCACCCTCCAGGTGGCCCGCGACCTGGAGCCCGTCCATACCGCCCTGACCCGCCTCGAGCGGATCCTGCTGCTCGCGATCCTGGTCGGCCTCGCCCTCAACGGCCTCGCCGCGTGGGACATCGGGCGGCGCATCCGGCGCGGCATCCTCAGCATCACCCGACAGGCCGAGAGCATCACTGGGGGCGAATCCCCGCGCCGGATCGCCCCGGGCGGGAGCGAGAGCGAGCTGCGTCAGCTCGCCGCCAGCCTCAACACCATGCTCGACGGACTCGAGCGGGCCATGCGCTCCCGCGAGCAGTTTCTCGCCGACGTCTCCCACGAGCTCAAGGCCCCGCTCACCGCCCTCGCCGCCGAGGCGCGCATGATGTCGGCGGCCTCGCGGACCTCCGACCTCTGCCGGCAGCTCGACACCGCCGTCCAGTCCGTGGTCTCGTCCGTCACCGGCACCGCCGACGCCCTGCTGATGCTCGCCAGGTGCTCGGACGGCGCGGGCGGGCCCCAGGCCGCGACCCTCTCCCTCAACGAGATCGTGACCGACGCCGTCGCCAAGTGCCTCGCCTTCGCCCGCCCACGCTCGGTCCGTCTCATCCCGATGCTCCCCGACCAGGAGGAGCTCCTCGTCGAGGGCCACGCCGACCTCCTCCGCGTCATGCTGGAGAACGTCGTGCGCAACGCCGTCGAGCACTCCCCCCAGGGCGCGCCGGTGCACATCGCCCTCGCGCGCGAGGACGGCGAGGCGAGGATCCTGGTCTCCGACACCGGGCCGGGGATCCCGCCGGAGATGCTCCCCCGCGTCTTCGACCGCTTCGTCACCGGGCGCACACGGGGCGCGGGCGCCGGCGGCCACGGGCTCGGGCTCGCCATCGGGCGACGCGTGGTCGAGCTGCACCGGGGCTCCATCGTCCTGGAGAACCGCCCCGCGGGCGGGTGCGAGGTGAGAGTGCGCCTGCCCCTCGCCCATGCCGCCGTCAGCCCTCCCGCCTGAGGCTGGCGAAACGGCACGTTGCCACGAACGCGGGGCGAATCGTGCGCGAAACGACGAGTTGCCGACCTATCCCGCGTCCCTTGATGCGTATTGCTTGGAGAAGCCACTCGCCTGCGCGCGAGCGTGCCTGGTGTTGATCGTTCGAGGATGGCTCGAACGGCGCGTGCGCTGTGCAGAGCGCACGCCGCTAAGCGGTTCTTCAGCGATCTTTTATGGGCAGTATTGGTGGCGCGTGATTGTCAGGGCTTCTGATTCTTCTAGACTTCTTCTTGCCGCCGCGGCTCACTCGTGATCCACACGGCGGCACGTCGGCGTGGGACGCCGACCGAGGAGAGAGAGAGAAGCGGGGGGAATGCGCGGGTCTTGTTCGAGGTTTCGCCGCGGCCGGCAGACGATCGTTCCGCAAACGCTCGCCCACGCCGCGTCCTGCGCGCCCGCGACACCGCATCACACGACGACAACCCGAGAGCCCGGGCGGCTGCGCGGGGCGCACCGCCGCCTGCTCAGTCATCGATGTGTGGTTCATGGGGCTTGGGCCCGAACGGAGGATCTGCAATGAGACAGACAATTGGGATCGTGGTTCTCGCGGCGCTCGCCGGATCGGCGGCGGCGGCTGACACCGTGTACTTCACCGACGGACCGGGAGGCAGCGTCAACGCGGGCTATGGCACGGGTGGGGCGTGGAACGCGTTCACCACGGGCCATGGCAACTTCCAGACCTTCTGTGTCGAGCTGGACGAGCACATCCAGATCGGACCCGCCTACGTGTACAACTATGTCGTCAACCCCTACGCTGAGCAGGGCGGAATCCTGGAGACGGACGGGTTCAACGACAACAAGGACTACCTGAAGTCCACAACACAGAACATCTACTACGCGTTTCGCAAGGGAATCAACCTGTCGCAATACGGCGATGACCAAGCCGAAATCAATGACGTGATCCAGCTCGCCATCTGGCACGTCGAGGAAGGTGTGGCCGTCGCGAACTATGGCCTCGGTGGCGGGTATGGAATCTATGCCTCGTTCGCAGCCTCGGTGAACGCCATCCTCAGCAACTTCGGCGGCTCGCTCATGCCGGGAGCCGGAAACGTCCAGGTCATGAACCTCTCCCAGGGTGGGGGGTACAACCAGGACGTGCTCGTCGTCATCCCGCTTCCCAGCGCCGCCGGGCTCGCGTGCGTGGGTGTTCTTGGCCTCGCCGCCGTCCGCCGGCGCGGCGC
>CAYTAH010000016.1:3697-78447 GCA_964435785.1 uncultured Phycisphaeraceae bacterium
CCGGGCTCGCGTGCGTGGGTGTTCTTGGCCTCGCCGCCGTCCGCCGGCGCGGCGCCTGACGCGCCCCTCCATACCTCCCCGGATGTTCCCTCGATGCAGCCGGGCGAGCCCCCGCTCGCCCGGCTGCGTGTCCGCCCGCCGTGCCCCCGGACCGCCGCCGCGGCGGCCGTCCCGATCCCGCGGGCGCGCGTCCCGATCATCGGGACGCACGTCCCGTCGACGCGGACGCGCGTCCATCCGCCGCAGACGCTCAACCCGCCCGCCGGGACGGCCGATCCGGTGCTCGGCGCGCCCGCGCCGGCCGCGCCGACAGCCGTCGCTGGAGCGCGCCCGGCCGCGTCGATCGCGCGCGCCCGTGTCGATCGCGCGCCACCCCGCGCCCCCATCCCCATCGCTCCCCCCTCACCCCCTCACCCACATCCTCCCCGCGCACGAATAAGCAGACCCTCACCGCGTTCTTAGCGCCGCTTCAGCACGCCCCGCTAACCTCCCTGCGACCTACCGATCCGCGCGGGAGCGGTGTGGACGGCCCGCACGCACGCGATCGGGCGCAGCGCCCGATCGCCGCCCCGCTCCGGACGCGCCGCGATCGCACGTGGGAGGCGAGAGAAGCCGGGCGCTCCCCGCGACGGAAGCCCGGGCGCCGGCCGGAGGGGCCGGCGCGGAGCGCCGGGTGGGAGGGATCCGCGAGGAGCATCCCTCCCACCCGATCGCGCTCCTCGGCCGAGCGGCAGGAGGAGCCGCGTCCTCGCAATCCGGCCCGGCGGGCGCGCGTGCCTGCCCACCATCCGCTCAATACCCCGCCGCCTTGTCCACCGTGTTCAGGAGCGGCTCGCCCGCCCCGAACCGGCGCACGTTCTCCTTGTAGAGCGCCCACCACCGCTCCCCGGTCAGCTCCGCCGTCCCCGCCGTGTGCGGCGTGATGACCACGTTCTCCATCGCCCACAGCGCGTGCCCCGCGGGCAGCGGCTCGGGGTCGGTCACGTCCAGGCACGCCCCCGCGAGCCTCCCGCTCTCGAGCGCCGCAACGAGGGCGTCGGTGTCCACGATCGCGCCCCGGGCGATGTTGATGAGGTAGCTGCCCTCCTTCATCGCCGCGAACGCCCGCTCGTCGAGCAGCCCCTCGGTCTCCGGTGTCAGCGGGAGCGCGATCGCCACCACGTCCGCCTCGGGCAGCATCTCCAGCAGCTCGGCCGGCCTGCCCACGCGCTCGACGAACGCCGGCGAGGGCGCATCCGACCGGCGCGAGCCGATCACCCGCATCCCGAACCCGTGCGCCCGCCGCGCGATCTCCGTCCCGATCCCCCCGAGCCCCACCACGAACATGGTCTTGCCCTCGAGCGCCACGCCCCGGTCCGAGTCGTCGCTCCCCCACCGCCCCTCGCGCTGGTTGCGCAGGTGCACCGGCATGTTCCGCGTCAGCGTGAGCAGCATCGCCATCGCGTGGTCGGCGATCGCCGGCCCGTGCACCGCCCGCATGTTCGTCAGCACGATCCGATCGCTCTCCATCAGCGCGCGGTTTCCCAGATACCGGTCCACTCCCGCCGAGGGCGACTGCACCCACACCAGGTTCGGCGCCCCCGCGACGAACTCCGGGGTGGCGAAGCGACCGTCCGCCCCGTGCACCCGCCCCGCCTGCTCCATCGCCTCGGCGCGCGAGCCCGCCCGCACGACCCTCACGTTCGGCGCCACCGCCCCCAGCTCGGCGATCTGCTCGTCCGACAGCCCGCCCGCGAGGAACACCAGCTCGGCCCGCGCCCCCTCCGGCATCGCGAACGCGACCCGGGCGCCCCGGTCCGAGCCGATCTGCCCGGCGCTCGGCCGCTCGCCGACGTCCTGCCCCGGGCACGGCCCCGCGCCCACGCACACCGACAAGATGACCGCAACGCACAGCGAGGGGTTCGGGCGCAAGTATTTCATTCGCCCAGAGTACCACGGGCGTCGTCGTTGACGCGCCCACCCGCCTTCCGGTACGCTCTCCGGCGAGCCGGGTCCGCCCGGGGGCACCGGCGGAGAGGCCGCCGCCATGCGCGTGTTGATTGTCGAGGATGACGAGCGCCTGGCGCAGAGTCTCGGCAACGGCCTCGCCGAGCACGCCTACAGCGTCTCCGCCGCACCCACGGCCCGGCAGGGCGAGTCGCTGGCCCTCTCGAGCGGCTTCGACGCCATCATCCTCGATATCCGGCTCCCCGACGGCGACGGCCTGGACCTCTGCCGCCGCCTCCGCAGCGCCGGCGTCGGGGTGCCCATCGTCATGCTCACCGCGCTCGGGGCCACCGGCGACAAGATCCGGGGCCTCGATGCCGGCGCCGACGATTTCATCGTCAAGCCCGCGGATGTGGACGAGCTCTGCGCCCGCCTCCGCGCGATCGCCCGGCGCAACTCGGCCGGCGCCGGCGCGCTGCTCGCGTTCGACGACCTCTCGCTGGACGTCCACAAGCACACGGCCACGCGGGCCGGGCGGCCGATCCGCCTCACGCCCAAGGAGTTCGCCCTGCTCGAGCACCTCGTCCGCAACGCCGGGCAGGTGCTCTCGCGAGCCGCCATCGGCCAGAGCGTCTGGGACCTCAACTTCGACCCCGACAGCAACGTGATCGAGGTGTTCGTCAGCGCCCTGCGGCGCAAGCTCGGCTCCCCACGCCTCATCCACACCGTCCAGGGCGCGGGCTATGTGCTCAGCCGCGACCCGCCGACGGGCTGATCGCCCGCCGCATGTGGTACCCCAAGAGCTTCGCATCCCGGCTCGCCCTCTCGGTGCTCCTGACCTTCGGGCTCATCCAGGTCTTCCTCTGCGCCCTGATCCTGGTGGTGCGCGAGGCCGAGCGGCGCCACGAGTTCGACGACCGCATCGTCGTCAGGGCCGCGGGCGCCCGCGACGCCATCGAGGCAGCCTACCTCCGCACGGGGCAGCTCACCCTCCTCCAGCGCGCCCCCCTCGACGGCTACCACTGGCAGCTCTTGCGCCACGACGGCGCCGTCATTCAACGGGCTCCGAGCCTGGGCGAGGTCGTCCTTCCCGCCCCACGCTTCGCCGATGAGGCCGGGGAGGAGCCCGCGATCGAGACCTGGAGATCACCCGACCTCGACGTCCTGCTCGGCCCGCGCGGCGCCCTCCGCATCGTCTCCGTCCGCGGCGAGATCCCCGGGGAGGAGCCGTTCATCATCCAGGTCGGGCGCGACGTCGAGCCGCTCACCTCCGCCATCGCCTCGCTCCGGCGCCACCTCCTCATCGCCGTCTGCATCGGTCTCCTGCTCTCCGGAGTCGCCTCGTGGGTCCTGGCCTCCCGAGTCCAGAGCGGGATCCGCTCCATCGTCCGGCAGGCCGGCGGCATCACCCCCGAGGCGCCGGACAGGCGCATCCGGCCCGCCACCGGCGAGAGCGAGCTCCGCGAACTCTCCGAGAGCCTCAACTCCATGCTCGACGGGCTCGAGCAGGCGCTCAGGTCCCGGGAGCAGTTCCTCGCCGACGTGTCCCACGAGCTCAAGGCGCCCCTCAACGCCCTCGCCGCCGAGGCCCGCATGATGGCCGCGGCCAGCCGCGCTTCGGACGCCTGCCGCCAGCTCGACTCGGCCGTCCAGTCCGTGGTCGGGGCCCTCACCCGAACCGCCGACGCCCTCCTCCTCCTAGCCCAGTGCTCCGACGGGGGCGTAGGGGCGCTGGCCGCCCGTGTCGCCCTCAACGAGGTCGTCACGGACGCCGTCGCGCACTGCCTCCCGTACGCCCGCCCCCGCTCCGTTCGCCTCATCCCCATGCTCCCGGACGAGACCGCGCCGGAGCCGGTCATCGCCGGCCACGCCGACCTGCTCCGCATCACCCTCGAGAACATCGTCCGCAACGCCGTGGACTACTCCCCCGACGGCGCCCCGGTCCGCGTCGTGCTCGCCTCCCAGGATGGTCACGCGACCGTCGGGGTCAGCGACGAGGGCCCGGGGGTGTCCGCCGACCTCCTCCCCCACGTCTTCGAGCGATTCGTCTCCGCACGGCCCACCCCCGCCCGCACCTTCGGCCACGGCCTCGGCCTGGCGATCGCCCGGCGGGTCGTCGAGCTCCATGGCGGATCCATCGGGCTGCAGAACGGCCCCAGCGGCGGGTGCGAAGTCGTGATCCGCCTGCCATTGGCCCAAGGCGAGGTGACGGCTGCAGGTTCACCCCGCCCCGACCCCCTGGGCGAGGCCGGCCGGCGCGGGTGACCCGCGCCGAGGCGGGCTCGCGAGAATCTAGACATTGAGGTCGCTAATATCCGGCGGAGGTCAAATCCCATGTGTCCGACGAGCCGTTCATACGTGCACCAGGGTGGATCGGAGCCCCTGCTCGGCCGCACCATCGACGAGCACTTCAAGCTCATTGTCCGGCAGTTCCCCGACCGCGACGCGGTGGTTTCCCTGCCGCAGCGCCGGCGGGCGACCTACCGGCAGCTCGACGGTGAGGTGGAGCGGGTCGCGCGCGGCCTGCTTGGGCTCGGCGTCGCGCGGGGCGACCGCGTGGGCATCTGGGCGACCGACAACCTCGAGTGGGTCCTCCTCCAGCTGGCGACCGCGCGCGTGGGGGCGATCCTCGTCAATATCAACCCCGCCTACCGGATCTCGGAGGTCCGTCACGCCCTGCGCCTCGCGCAGGTCAACTGCCTCTTCCTCATGCCCAGCTTCCGGTCCTCCGACTACGCCGGCATGCTGCGCGAGCTGGTGCCCGAGTCGGCCGAGTGCGCGCCGCTCGAGCTGAATTCGCACCTGCTCCCGTACCTCCACCGCGTGGTGGTCTACGACCCCGACAGGATCGACCGGCGCGAGCGCTGGGCGAAGGGCTTTTTCACCTGGGCCGAGTTCATCGACGGGGGCGAGACAGTGCCCGCCGAGAAGGTCGTCGAGCGCTCCGAACAGCTCGACACCGACGACCCCGTCAACATCCAGTTCACCTCCGGCACCACCGGCTTCCCCAAGGCCGTGGTGCTGACTCACCACAACATCCTCAACAACGCCTACTTCACCGGGAACGCGATGAGCTTCACCGAGAAGGACCGACTCTGCGTCCCGCTGCCCTTCTACCACTGCTTCGGCATGGTGGTCGCCAACCTCGCCTGCCTGACGCACGGGGCGTGCATCGTCATCGCGTCGGCGCACTTCGAGGCCGGGGCGACGCTGCAGGCCATCCAGGACGAGAAGTGCACGGCCGTGCACGGCGTACCCACCATGTTCCTCGCCGAGCTGGAGCACCCCGAGTTCAAGTCCTTCGACCTCTCCAGCCTCCGCACCGGCATCATGGCCGGCGCGCCGTGCCCGCCCGAGCTGATGAAGCGCGTGATGAGCGAGATGGGCTGCCGCGAGATCATCATCGGCTACGGCCAGACCGAGGCGTCCCCCATCGTGACGCTCACCGATCCCGCCGACGACCTCGACCGGCGCACCAAGACCATCGGCACCCCGATCCCCTACGTCGAGTGCAAGGTGGTCAGCACCGAGACCGGGCGCGTGCAGCCCCGCGGCGTGCCGGGTGAGATCTGCTTCCGCGGCTACCTCGTCATGCGCGGCTACTACTCCCAGCCCGAGGAGACCGACAAGGCCATCGACGAGGCCGGGTGGCTCCACTCCGGCGACGTCGGCGTCATGGACGAGGACGGCTACCTCGCCATCACCGGACGCATCAAGGACATGATCATCCGCGGCGGCGAGAACATCTACCCCGCCGAGATCGAGGCCTTCTTCTACGAGAACCCGGCCGTCGAGGACGTCGCCGTCTTCGGCGTCGCCGACGAGCGCATGGGCGAGGAGGTCGGCGCGTGGATGCGACTCCGCGAGGGCGCCCACGTCACCCCCGAGGAGCTGCAGGCCTGGGCCAAGAGCCGGATCGCCCACTACAAGATCCCCCGGCTCATATGGTTCGTGGACAACTTCCCGATGACCGTCACCGGGAAGATCCAGAAGAACCGCATCCGCGAGGCCGTCAAGCGCTGGCGCGACGCCGGCGGCGAGGAGAGCGGGAAGGACGTCTCGGCCTTCATCCGGTAGGAGGGATCCCGCCTTGGCCAGCCCAGCCGACCGCCACCGCGACGCGGCCGCGGGGTTGCTCCGGCGCGCCGGCATCGTCGTCACCGACGCGGAACTGGCCTCGCTCGAGCTCGCCGACATGGGTCTCGGCCGGTTCGAGACCGAGGGGCTCGCCCTGATCGTGTACGTCAACAACGACCGGTACTGCGCCAAGGAGCTGGTCCTGCTCCCGGGGCAGACCTGCCCCGAGCACCGGCATCCGCCCGTCGGCGGCGAGCCGGGCAAGCAGGAGACCTTCCGCGTCCGGTTCGGCACGGTGTACCTCCACGTCGAGGGGGAGCCGAGCGGGGCGCCGGTTGCGCGCCCGCCGCGCGGCAAGGAGCGGTGGTACACGGCGGCGCGCGAGATCGTGCTCGGCCCGGGCGAGCAGCACACGATCCCGCCGGACACGCTGCACTGGTTCCAGGCCGGGCCGGAGGGGGCGGTGGTGAGCGAGTTCAGCTCGACCAGCCGCGACGAGCTGGACGTGTTCACCGACCCGGCGGTGCGCCGGGTCGGGTAGGCGCGGCGGGCCACTGCGAGAAATCTCCTGCGAGCGCGTGAGTGGCGCGGGGGCCGGTCGCTCTCATTGCGACGGGCGCGGGTGAACGCGGCCCGTCTCGCCCCTCCCCGACGCAGCACCGGACGTCCCGGCTGGCGGGCGTCGGGGCAGCTCCCTGAAGGAAGGAAGTGTGTCGCATGAAGGCTGTTGCTGCGCTCTCGGTGTGCCTGGTGGTCGGCGGTGCGGCCTCGATCGCCGCGGCGGGCATCGTCTCCACGTCGGGGGCGTGCTCGCAGATCGGCGCTCCCGCCAACGCGCTGCCGGGCTCGCTGGCCGCGAACAACGCGTGGGCCTGGGACGAGCTCGCGGGCGTGAGCCTGGTGTCCATGCCGGTCGATCTCTCGACCAACCCGAGCAACAGCTTCGGCCCGGTTCCCGGCCTGCTCTCCACGGTCGTTGACTCCCACTTCATCCACTTCGACGGCGTGCCGGGCATGGTCATCACCGGGACGGTCACGTTCAGCGACCCGATCATCGGCGTCCAGTACAGCGACAGCAATCTCGACCTGTCCGACGCCCTCGCGTCTCCGGGCACGATCTACCCGACGTTCATGCCGCTGCGCGGGTTCAACAACTGGACCGGGGCCGACTACGTGGACATCAACGGCAACGTGCTGCACTTCCAGTTCTCGACCGCGAGCCCCTCGAACAACCTCGAGCAGGTCCGTGTCTTCACGCGGGCGGTGCCCGCGCCCGGCGCGGCCGCGCTCCTGGGCCTCGGCGGCCTTCTCGGCGCACGCCGGCGCAGGTAACAACGCTGTCCCTCCACCCACCGATGGTCCAACCACTCTCGCCACCGGGCGACGTACCCGTGTCGCCCGGTGGCGCGTCTCAGCGCGGGCTTCCTCGTGACACGAGGCCCTCCCCGTCTGGTCCGGCTCTCGTGCGCCGCGCAACCGCGGCGAGGCGTACACCGCGCGGAAGACGCATTGCACGCGACACGGCGAACGCACCGGCGCCCCCGGGCGCCGCCTCGCGCAAGCTCTGCCATCGTTCGCCCAGCCAACCCGGGCCCCGGTCGCACGGCCCGGTGCACGCCCTTCACGGCAGCTCCAACCCGCCTCCGTACATCTCCAAGCGCGCTCCGAGCTCGAAATCCCCGGGCGAGGGACCTTCCGCGTCCGCGGCGGAAAGCGCCAGAACGAACCGGTACTCTGCCCGCCGGGCCGGCCGGAACTCCACGAAGCCGGGGTGCCAGAGCGCGACCCAGTCCCCCGCATCGGTGGTGATCCACTCGGACGCGACAGAACCCTCGACCTCCGCGATCGGGGATGTCCTGTCTTCCCTGTAGCAGGTCATGGTCAGCCCAAGGCCGCGTGCTTTCGCCAGCTCAAGGCCCCGCCGGTCAACCACGATCGTGACGGTCAGGTCTTGCTCCGGGAGTCGCGCGAGCCGCAGCACCCGCGGCTCTCCGGGGACCAGCTGCACATCGTCCGAGAGCACCTCGAACGACGGGTAGACGCCTCCGTGGTAGAGCACCCGTGCATCCGCGCCGGCCGAGCGCGACCGCCAGAACGCCTCACGCCACGCCACGACCCCGACGATGACGAGCAGAACGCCGACGAGCACGGAGAGAGCGATGCGACTCCCTGAAGACATGCCGGACATACCAAAGCGTGATCGGGCCAACGAGATGCCCCGCCGATCAGCCCGCCGCGCAAACCCGCACTCAGGGCAAGCCCCCACGATGCCCGTGAGGTCGTAGCCGCAATGCTCGCACCGGCCCGCCCGCGCGCGAGCGCGCCGACCGCCCCTCCAAGCAACCCCCAACACCACGGCGGCAGCGGCCGCTGGTATCCACAACGGAAGGGAGACGAGCCAGACTCCCGAGGCCGAGAGCCAGGTCGGCCTCCATCGCCAGATGCGCGGCCAGCGAAAGGGGGAGGCCTGCCAGCCGCGGCGCGGGAGAGGGGAGTGCTCCCCGTACTCGCCGAGATCCACGAGGCTCGCCCAACTGCTCACCCGCAGCTCACCGGCGCGGAGCGCCACGGCGACTTCCGACCGTCCCGTCCATTGCACGGCGAAGTAACTGGCGGACCACCCCACGATCGACGCGACGAGCACCACCACGGCCATCCACATGGCAATCCGCTTCGCCACGGCTCCATGGTACCTCGCCTCCACGCCCCCCCCCGGAATCCGCGCGCAGGCGGGACGCCGAGGGCGTCGCCGCGAGGCCCATGTACAATGCGGGACCCCCACCGCACCGAGAAGGAGCGGCCATGATCCGCTTTCGTCAAGCGTTCCACCATGCCGTGCGGCTCGCGACCGCGCCGCTCGTCCTGGTGCTGCTTCTCGCCGCCCCGGACGCGCCCGCCGGCGATGTCTCTCGCTACGACGTCATCTGGACCGCTCCAAGCGGGGGCGCTGACGGGTCGATGCCACTCGGCAACGGGGACATCTCGGCCAACGCGTGGGTCGAGCCGGGCGGGGATCTGCTGCTCTACATCGGCAAGACGGACAGCTGGGATGCGCACGGGCGGCTGCTCAAGGTCGGGCGCGTGCGGATCACGCTCGACCCGCCGCTGCCGGTGCGGCCGTTCGAGCAGCGGCTCGCCCTGGCGGAGGGCGCGATGGTCGTGCGCTCGGGCGGGCCGCGGGAGCGCGTGGAGATGCGTGTCTGGGTGGACGCGAACGAGCCTGTGGTGCGCGTGGAGATCGAGAGCGCGGCGGATTGCGCGGCCGCGGCGTCGGTCGAGCTGTGGCGCACGATCCCCGAGCCCATCCCGTCGGCCGAGGTCAGCGACCTCTTCTTCGGGCGGCTGGGGCCCGGCCCGCTCGGGCGCCCTATCGCGACGGAGCCGGACGTGCTGATCGACCCGCTGCCCGGGCGCATCGGCTGGTATCACGCGACGGGCGAGAGCCCGCTGGCGCAGGAGGTCATCGACACGCAGGGCCTCGGCCCGTGCTTCGAGGGCGTGCCGCACCCTCTGGCCGGGCGCGTGTTCGGGGCGATCGTGACGGGCGCCGGCGCCGAGCGGCTGGACGCCGCGACGCTGCGCGCCGGGCCCGCGCGCCGCCACGGCTTCGACATCGCCGTGCTCACGCTTCACCCCGCGACGCCGGGCGAGTGGCTCGGGGCGGCCGAGCGGTTGGCGGCCCGGGTTGGATCGTCCGAGCGGGCCCGGGGCGCGCACGGGCGATGGTGGCGCGACTTCTGGGAGCGCAGTTGGATCGACGTGACCACGCCTGACGGCCAGGGTCCGGACCTCGTGCCTGCGTCTGCGCACCCGGTGCGCATCGGCGCCGATCAGCAGGGCGAGAACCGGTTCGTGGGAGAGATCGGGCGGGTGACGATTCTCCAACGAGCCGCCGGCCCCGAGGAGGTCCGCCGGTGGTCCGCGTCGACGCGCCGATCGGACTTGCGCGGGATCGAAGGTGCGCTCTTCGCGGGCGAGGCGGGGCCCGGGGGCGCGCTCGGGGGCTCGGAGGCGTGGGAGTTCTCGCGCGGGCTGACCATCGAGGCGTGGGTGCGCCCGGGGACGCTCGCCCCCGGGGGCGGGCGGATCGCCGACCGGATCACCCCCGGCGGGAGCGACGGTTGGCTGCTCGACACTCATCCCGGGCGGAGCCTGCGATTCATGGTCGGGCGCGCCGCGGTGGGCGCCGAGGCAGCGCTCGCACCGAACGAGTGGTCCCACGTCGCCGCGGTCGCCGACCCCGCCTCCGGGCGCATCGCGGTCTATCTAAACGGCGAGCCGCTCGCCGAGCGGAAGCTTGAGGTCTCCGACGACGGCCTCGTCGTCAGCCGGGGGTATGCGCTGCAGCGATATGTGAACGCGTGCGCCGGGCGCGGGCGCTACCCCATCAAGTTCAACGGGTCGATCTTCACCGTGCCGCACGAGGGGGCGTTCGGCGACGCCGACTACCGGCGATGGGGCCCGGGCTACTGGTGGCAGAACACGCGCCTGCCGTATCTCGGCATGTGCGCCGGCGGCGACTTCGACCTCATGGAGCCGCTGTTCCGCATGTACGTGGACGAGATGAGCCCGGTCAACCGCTTCCGCACACGTCTCTACACCGGGCACGGGGGGCTGTTCATCCCCGAGTGCGTGCTGCACTGGGGGCCGATCTTCCCGGAGACGTACGGGTGGACGCCGGTCGGCGATCGCGAAGACAAGCTCCAGGAGAGCCGCTGGCACAAATGGGAGTGGGTCAGCGGGCCCGAGCTTGCGTGGATGATGCTCGACTACTACGACCACACGCTCGACGGGGCGTTTCTCCGCGAGCGTCTCCTCCCCTTCGCGACCGACGTGCTCCGGTTCTTCGACGAGCACTACGGGCGCGACGCGTCCGGCACGCTCCTGATGGAGCCGTCGCAGGCCCTCGAGACGTGGTGGGACACGACGAATCCGATGCCGGAGGTCGCGGGCCTGCGCGCGGTCGCCGCGCGGCTGCTCGCGCTCCCGCCCGACCTCACCGGCGCGAGCGATCGCGAGCTCTGGTCACGCGTTGCCGACAGCCTGCCCCCGCTGCCGACGCGCACGGTCGAGGGGGTGGAGATGCTCGCGCCGGCTGCACGGTTCGAGCGTAAGAGCAACATCGAGAACCCCGAGCTGTACGCGGTGTTCCCGTTCCGCCTGGTCTCCTTCGAGAAAGAGAACGCCCCGCTCGGCGTCGCGGCGCTCCACGCCCGCTGGGACCGCGGCTCGTCGGGCTGGCGCCAGGACGACCTCTTCATGACGCACCTGGGCCTCGCGGAGGAGGCCCGGGCGAACCTCGTCTCACGGGCGCGCAGCAAGCACGAGGGCTCGCGCTTCCCCGCCTTCTGGGGCCCCAACTACGACTGGGTCCCCGACCAGGACCACGGGGGCGTGCTGATCAGGACGCTGCAGACGATGCTCATGCAGACCGAGGGGCGCACGATCTACCTGCTCCCGGCGTGGCCCGATGGCTGGGACGCGGAGTTCAAGCTCCACGCGCCGCAGCGGACCACGGTCTGCGGACGCGTCGAGGCCGGAAGGATCGTGGATCTGTCCGTCGAGCCGCCCTCGCGGCGCGCCGACGTCGTGGTCTGCGATCGCTGACGAACGGCTTCGGCCTCCCGGCGGTACGCTCGGTCGGCATGGCAAGGAGTTCAGCCCGTCAGCGAGAGGCCAGCTTCTCCAGGGCGATCGCGACCGATTCAGTGAACGTGATGACAATCGTGTCGCCGACGCGAAGGCGCTGCAGGTTCTCGGCGCTCCTGCCACGAACGACCGCCAGGTCGCCCATCGGGCCGCGCAGCGTCACACGCATGTTGGGAACGTCCACCGCCTCGACCGTCGTCACCACTCTGACCACCTGGGCGACGCCGCCCGCGGGCGCGGCCCCCTGCGGCGATCGGCCGCCGACCCCCACGACCGCGATCGGGTTCGCGGCCTCCTCCGTGGTAGGCGGACGCAACTCCGCGACGAGCCTCGCCCTGTAGCGGGCGCGCACGTTGTCGCCGGCCTTGACCTCGTGCAGGCGCGTGACGCTGTCGTCCGCCAGGAACGTCACCTCCTCGCCCGCCTCATCCTGGAGTGTCACCACGCGGTATGCGTGGTCGATCGCCTTCACCCTCGCCGTGACGTCGACCTCGAACGAGTCTTCGACCGTGAGCGGCCCCGCCGTAGCCGGAGCGGCCGCGGCCGTGGTCGTCTCTTCGGCCTTCTCCGTGGACTCGCATCCCGTCACGAGGGCGCCGAGGATCGTGGCAGCAAGCAGGATGGCACGTCGGCAGTTCATCTGGGAGTCCTCCAGCCGGGTTCGATCGCTCCGCCGCCGCAGACACGCCGCCCCCGGCGGCACGGCCTGCGCGTCCACAGCCTCGCGGCCGAGGGGTCGCGCCCTCAAGTGAAGAAGCTAGACGTGCCGCGGGAGCGCGGCTATTGCACTTTGGTGTAGTGGAGCCTGCGCAGGCACCGTCGGCCGCGAGGTGTGAAGCTCAGAGCCCGCTCGCGCCGCCGGCGGGGGGCTCGGCGCCGAAGAGCACCTGTGGTACCATGCCACTCCCGGGCGCAGCGCCGCACGCCCATCGCCATCGGCACGCACGAGGTCCGAGCCATGCCGCAGACCCGCCGCAGCTTCCTTTCCGCCGGCACGATGGCGCCCCTCATCCCGCTCGGGCTCGCCGCCGAGCGCACCAGAGCTGCGCAGCCCGCGCCCCAGCCTCCGTCAGCGGGACCGCGCACGACGCACCCGATCGCCCTCTCGACCTACTCCCTCTGGCGCTTCCGCAACGACGACCTGCGCGACATCGACAGGTGCATCGACCTCGCCGAGGAGTTCGGGTTCGACGGGGTGGAGCTGCTGCTCTACCAGATCGAGCAGAACGAGTTGCTGAGCCACTCCAGGCTCATGTCGTTCAAGCGCCGCGCGCAGCGGCTGGGGCTGCCGCTGATGGGGCTCTCGACGCACCAGGGCTTCGTCACGCCCGATCGCGAGCAGCGGCGCTTCAACATCGACCGCACCATCGCGCAGATCGAGCTCGCCTACTCCCTCGGCATCCCCACCATGCGCGTCAACACCGGACGCTGGGGCACGACCGCGGACTTCGACCGGCTCATGGCCGACCGCGGCATCGAGCCGCCGCTCCCCGGATATGCCGACGAGGACGCCTTCCCGTGGGTGATCGAGGCCTTCGAGCGGTGCATCCCCGCCGCGGAGAGGTGCGGCGTGGTGCTCGGGCTCGAGAACCACTGGGGCCTCGGCCTGACGCCCGAGGGGATCCTCCGCATCGTGAACGCCGTCGACTCGCCGTGGCTGGCCATCACGACCGACACCGGGAACTTCCTCGAAGAGCCGTACGAGCGGCTCGCGCGGCTCGCGCCCAGGACCGTGCTCGTCCAGGCCAAGACCTACTACGGCGGCGGGCAGTGGTACACGCTCGACCTCGACTACCCCCGCATCGGGCGCATCCTGAACGAGCACGGCTACCGCGGCTGGATCTCCCTCGAGTTCGAGGGGATGGAGGGTTACCGCACCGCGATCCCCCGCAGCCTCGAACTTCTGCGCGCGGCGTTCCCGCGTCTCCCCGTGGGCTCGTGAGGTCCGCCCGACTCAGCGTCGCGCGCCGCCACGGCCGGCTCGCCGGGTCACGGCTCGTCCTCGTGCGTGATCCGGCGGTAGTGCCGGGCGGCGAAGTAAGGCCACCAGCCGAGGAGGAAGTAGAACGCGAAGACGGTCAGGCCGACGACGACGCCGCGGGCGCCGTCGAGAGAGTAGCCCACGAAGACGGCGGCGACGAAGGCGATGACGATGGCGGCCGCGAGCACCCTGCCCTCGAGCCGAAGGACTGCCGGCGAGGGCGGCGGCCCCTCGACGGGCGACTCTGGGAAGGTGTCGGGGAGGCGTCTTCGAACCGGGGCAGGTTTGACGTATTGCAGGCCCATAGGTCACTCCCGAATGTCGGACTAATCTCACGATAGATCGGATCTCGGCGAGGCCCGCGAGCGCCGTGAGCGCCGACCATCGGATCGGGGAAGTTTCCCTCATCGCGACGGTCGGCGGTTCGGCGCCGGGCTGCCCCCTCAGCAGCCGCTTGTCCAGTGGTTGAGGAACGCGAGGACGTCGAGGGTGTTCACGATCCCGTCGCCGTTGATGTCGGCCGTGTCGAGGCCGTCGGCCCAGACGTTCAGGAACGCGAGCACGTCCTGCGTGTTCACGATCCCGTCATCGTTGAAGTCCGCGACGCACACCTGCACGCCCGCCGCGTCCGTGAGCCACCCGGCAACGCCGCGGGTCATGCTGGTGGCGTACTCGTAGTTGATGTACCCCGGGGTGTCGACCGAGTCGTTCCACTGGTGGTAGTAGGGATTGTTCCAGACGTCGTTCTCGATAAGCAGGCAGGCCTGGAAGCCCTGCCACTCGAAGGGCGCGTGGTCGGAGGCGTCCATGCTCCCCTCGATGGAGGACGTGATCCCGCCGTACTCGAGCATCGCGCCGGCCAGAGCCTGCTTGATGGGATTGGATGCGGTCCTGCCGTACACCATGGCGCGTCCGCTGTTTGCCGGGTCGTAGGCGATCATGTCCATGGAGATCATGCCGCGGATGTTCTCCAGGCGGTGATCGGTCGCGTAGTCGTCGGAGCCGATGAGCCCCCACTCCTCCATGTCGAAGGCGATGAAGCGGATCGTCGCTTCCGACTGGTACTGGCTGATCACGCGGGCGATCTCGAGCACGCCGGCGACACCGCTGGCGTTGTCGTCGGCGCCGGGGTTGTCGTTGGAGTCGTAGTGGGCGCCGACGATGTAGATCTCGTCGGGCCGGGTCGTCCCCGGCAGCTCCGCCACGACGTTGTAGCCGGTCGAGCCCCAGTAGCTGAAGACCTCGAAGTCGCACGTCAGGCCGTACGAGAGGAGCGTGTCACGGATGTTGTCGCGTGCGGCGTGGTGGTCGGCGCCGCCGACGCCGCGATCGTCGCCGTAGTGCGTGAAGAGCAGGTCGTCGAGGAAGTACGTGTACCAGGCCTGGTCGATCTGCCCGCTGACCTCGTCTCCGGGGGGCGAGGCCGCCGCAACGTTGCCCAGGGCCGCGGTCACAGCGAGGCACGCCCAATGCCGAGTATGCATGATCGGTCTCCTTTGCCCCCGGGAGGCGGAATACGGATGCGTACGTCCGCATTCTACCGGCGGCCTTCGGTCCAGGGGAGTCAAATCCGGGGCGAGTGCGGCGAACTCAGCCCGTGAAACCACTGGCTTTGTGAGGCCCGTCTCAGCACCCGCCCGCCCACGAGTCCAGAAACAGCAGGACGTCGAGCGTGTCCAGGAGCCCGTCGCCGTTCACGTCCGCCGAGCCGTCCCCCTCGGCCCAGCCGTTGAGGAACGCGAGCACGTCCCGCGTGTCCACGCGCCCGTCGTCGTTGAAATCGGCGATGCACGCCCGCACGCCGGCGGCGTCGGTGAGCCAGCCGGCGACGGCGCGGGTCATGTCGGCGGCGTAGGCGTAGTCGATGTAGCCGGGCGTGTCGACGGAGTCGTTCCACTGGTGGTAGTTGGGATTGCTCCAGATGTCCGCCTCGGCGAGCCAGCACGCGCGGTAGCCCTGCCACTCGAACGGCGCGTGGTCGGAGGCGTCGAGGCGCCCCTCGAGGGTGCTCGTGATGCCCGCGTACTCGAGGAGGGCGCCCTCCAGCGATTGCTTGATGAGGGGCGAGCGCCCGTACATCACGGCGGACCATCGGTGGTCGGGGTCGTAGGCGATCATGTCGAGCGAGATGACTCCCACGAAGTTCTCGCCGGCGTGCAGCGCGACGTACGCCTTCGACCCCACGAGGCCGACCTCCTCCATGTCGAAGGCGATGAAGCGGATCGTCGCCTCGGACTCGTACTGGCTGATGACCCTCGCGGCCTCGAGGACGCCGGCGACGCCGCTGCCGTTGTCGTCGGCGCCGGGGTTGCCCACCGAGTCGTAGTGGGCGCCGATGACATAGATCTCGTCGCGGCGCGTCGTGCCCGGCAGCTCGGCGACGACGTTGTACCCGATGTCGCCCTGGTGGCTGAAGCTCTCGACGTGGCAGTCCAGCCCGTAGCTCAGCAGCTCGTCGCGGATGTTGTCGCGCGCGGCGTCGTGGTCGGCGCCCCCCACGCCGCGAGAGTCCCCGTAGTGTGTGAACAGGAGATCGTCCAGCACGTACCGGTACCTGACCTCGTCGATCTGGTCGGCCACGCGCCCGCCGGGCGGGCTTGCGCAGACGAAGGGAGACATCCCCGCCAGCGCGAGGCACGCCAGATGTCGAGCACGCATGTTCGCCCTCCCCGGCCGGAGCCCGGTCGCGCGGTTGCGTGCTGGTATTCTACCGAACGCCGGGGCGCCGGGGCCGACGCCGCGCCGAACCCGCACGAGGTCGCTCGGCCCTTCCCCCGGCGGGGGCAGGCCCCTTCAGCAACCCGCGTTCCAGAGGTTGAGGAACTCCAGCACGTCGAGCGTGTTGACGACACCATCCCCGTTGATGTCCGCCGCGGAATCGCCCGCGGCCCAGGCGTTGAGGAAGGCGAGCACGTCGAGGGTGTTCACGGTCCCGTCGCCGTCGAAGTCGGCCAGGCAGCACGTGTCCGGACAGAAGACCAGCTTGCCGAGCTTGTTCACACCAGTCTCGGTGAACCAGATCACGTCGTTGGCGGCGACGGTCATGCCGTCCTTGAGCCCCGGGAACGCGGTCGGCACCTGGAGCGCGGTGAACGTCTGGGTCGGAACGTCGAAGACCATGATGTACCCGCGGTTCAGCGTCCCGCAGACGATGTTGCCGTTCGGGCGGAGCCAGAGCGGCCCGCCGTTCTCGTTGGCGACGGGGAAGTTGTACTCGGTGAACTGCCCGGAGACGACGTCGTAGACGCCGATGCCGTTCTCGTTCCATCGCGAGTAGTAGACCTTCCCGTCGGAGTAGACGCAGAAGGCCGGGCCGCCGCCGGGCGTGAGCAGGTCGGTCACGGTGTTGCCGCCGAGGTTGACGCGCCCGAGCTTGTTGGCGTTGTACTCGGTGAAGTAGACCTGCCCGCGGTCGCGGTCCTCGTACCCCTGCACCACCCAGCAGTTGGGCGTGGGCATGACGATCGATTTCACCCACGCGCCGGTGGCGGGGTCGAACTCGCTGATGCGGTTGGACTGGTGGTCGGTGACCCACACCCTGCCGTCGCTGGTCTCGACGGGGATGGCCATCGCGGCCCCGCCGTAGGGCGGGTCGAACTCCGCGAAGTCTCCGGAGGTCTTGTCGAGGACGCCCAGCCCGCCGCTGAAGTACATGCCGGTCCAGACGCGCTCGGCGGTGCCGACGATCATGCCGTCGGGGCCGGAGGCGCCGGTCGTGGGGAAATAGCCGAAGGTCTCGCCGACGGGCTCGAAGGAGTAGAGCCTGTCGCGCCACGGATCGCTGAACCAGACCACGCCGTCGGGGTCCACAGAGATCTGGTCCGGGAAGCTCCCCTCGGGAACGACGTACTCGGTGAACTCGACGACCTCCCGCCCGCCGAAGCCCGGGTCGGGCGAGTGCTCGACCTCGAGCACGTCGCCCTCGCGCGAGATGATCCGCAGCACGTCGCGGTCGGCGAGCCGCGTGCGCTCCGCCACGGCCGCCAGAGCGCGGTATGCGCCGTCCCCGGCCGGGACCGCGTAGTACACCCACTCGCCGGCCGCCAGGCCGTCCGGGGCGTCGATCGCGCCGATGCGTCCGCTGATGTGGTTCACGATGCCGACGACGCGTCCGCCGTTGCGGTGCACCATGAGACGGGCGTCGTGCAGCACCGCGCCGTCACGGACGAGCTCGTACGCCCACACCTCGTTGCTGTGCCATTGGCAGGTCTCGACGTAGCGGGGCTCGAAGCCCTCGAAGCCCAGCACGCCCGAGGCGCGGGCGAGCCACGGCGCGAAGAGCTGTGGATCGTCCGCGCCCAACGGGCCCTCCTCGGCGGGCCAGAGCAGGTAGGGCGCGTCCGAGAAGACGCGGACGGCGTCGAACGGAACGCCGTTGATCTCGACACGCCCGACAGCACGCTTGCTGCCCCCGAGGATCATGCCGTTGAGCGCGTCGGGGATCTTCCCGGGCTCGGGGGTGGCGGCGAGCGCAGGAGCGCACAGGATCGCGGCGGACGCGGCCAGGCAGAGGCGGCGCGGGAGGGGTCGTCCGTTCATGGCTCATCCCTTCTTTGGTGGTGTGCGGGGGCGAGGATCAGGCTACGGGATGGGATCGACCGCCGCAAGGGGATTCGCGGGCGGCCGAACGGTGGGGAAGGTGGTCGCTCCGCTTCTCTGGCCGGCACGCGACCCACGAGCCGGCGCACCCGAGCACGCCCCAGGATCACCCGCCGGCGGCTTGGGCAAAGAGGCGATCGAGGAGCGCAAAGTCCGCCGCGTCGGCGAGGCCCTCGAACGACCCGTGCTCGGCCAGGGGCCGGACCGCGCGGAGGAATCCGCTCCAGGCCGCCCGGGCGAGCGCGGAACCGAGGCTGACGCGCCGGACACCGAGGTCGGCGAGCTGACCGACGGTGAGCCCGCAGTCGGAGCTCATCAGGACATTGACGGGCCGGGGGTGCACGCCCTCGACGATGGCGCGTATGTCTTGCGGAGTGCGCGGGCCCGGCGCGTAGAGGACGTCGGCCCCGGCCTCGGCGTAGGCCCGGAGACGCCGGAGCGACTCGCCCAGCGGGTCGGGGTGGCCGACGAGGTAGCACTCGGCGCGGGCGGTGAGGAGGACATCGGCGCCGGTGGCGTCGATAGCGGCTCGGGCCGCGACGATGCGCTCGACGGCGCACGGGAGGTCGTAGAGGGGCGGGTCGTCCGGCGTGCGCTGCGGGGCGGCGTCCTCGATGGAGAGGCCGGCGACGCCGGTCTCGACGCACCGGCTGACGTTCGCGCCGAGGGTGTCCGGGTCGTCGGCGTAACCGGACTGGAAGTCGGCGTTCACCGGGAGGTCGGTCGCGCCGACGATGTCGGCGATATGGGCGAGGACCTCCTCGAGCGCGAGCGAGGTGGGCGTGTCGGGGCGGGCGAGGCTGAAGGCGTGCCCGGCGCTGGTGGTCGCGAGCGCCGCAAAGCCGAGGGTTTGGAGGACGCGGGCCGAGCCCCGGTCGTAGGGGTTGGGGATGACGAAGCAGCCGGACTGGTGCAGGGAGCGGAAGACGGATCGGCGGGAGGCAAAGGCGTTGGGCATGCCGGAGGGTATCGGGGGCGCTGACCGGTGGCGCGTCGGCAACTACCATCCCCGCCGTGCTGCGCCTCCTCACACCCGCCGACGCCCCTGCGTACGTCGAGCTCCGCCGGCTGATGCTCGCGGATGCTCCGTGGGCGTTCGGGTCGAGCCCGGAGACGGACCGGGCGAGCGATCCCGCGCTCGTCGCCGAGCGCATCGCCTCGCCAGGCCAGGCGTTCGCCGGGGCGTTCGACGGCACGGCCCTGATGGGCACGGGCGTGCTCGTGCGCGAGGAGGGGGCCAAGCGGGCGCACATCGCGAACATCTACTGCGTGTACACGCATCCCGGGGCGCGCCGGCGGGGGCTGTGCCGCGGGGTGTGCGGGCTGCTGCTGGAGACGGCGCGGTCCTGGCTCGGGTTGGAGGTCGTGCAGCTGTCGGTGAGCGAGCGGGCCGAGGCTGCGCGGGCGCTCTATCAGTCGCTCGGGTTCGTGACGTGGGGCGTCGAGCCGGACGCCCTGCGGATCGGCGCGGACACTGTCGCCGAGCGCCACATGCTGCTGCGGCTGTGACGCTGCGCGGAGCGCGACCGCGGCACAGAGGTATGCTTGCCCATGCGCATTCCTCCGATCCTCGTGGCGTCGTCGATCGCGCTGCCCCTGCTGGGCTGCCAGGCGCCACCTCAGCGGGTCGAGCGCTCCGCGCCGGCGCTCCCGCAGGCCCCTGCCGGCGCCGAGCCCTGGTACGAGCCGGAGATCCGGGCCTTCGAGGCCGCGGACCGGGCGGGCGCGCCGGAGCCGGGAAGGGTGCTCTTCATCGGCAGCTCCAGCATCCGCATGTGGGATTCGCTCGAGACGGACATGGCTCCGGCGCCGGTGCTCAACCGCGGGTTCGGGGGGTCGAAGACGGCCGAGGTGCTCGCGGTGTTCGACCGGGTCGTGTTGCCGTACGAGCCCGGCGTGATCGTGTACTACTGCGGCGACAACGACCTGGGGACGGACAACACGGACTCGGAGAGCGCGGCACACGGATTCATCGCGTTCGACCGGCGGGCGCGGGCGCTGTGGCCGCGGGCGCGTGTGCTCTACATCCCGATCAAGCCGAGCCTGGCGCGCTGGAGCAACTGGGAGGCGATGGCGCGGGCGAACGCGATCGTGCGGGCGTACTGCGAGCGGACGGCGGGCGCGGAGTATCTCGACACCGTGACGCCGATGCTGGGGGCGGACGGGCGGCCGGACCCGTCGCTGTTCCTGGAGGACGGGCTGCACCTGAACGAGAGGGGATACGAGGTGTGGACGGGCGTCGTGCGCGAGCCGGTCGTTGCGGCCTGGAGGCAATCGAGGGTGACGACACCGTGGTGGAGCGCACCCTAGGCGCGAGGAAGAAATCCCCCGGCCGGCATCGGCCGCCACGCTGCCTCTCCATTACACTCCGCGCATGAGCCGCTGCTCCTGGGCGATGAGCGAACTGGCGGTGCGGTACCACGACGAGGAGTGGGGCGTGCCGGTGCATGACGACCGGGTGCTCTTCGAGTTCCTGGTGCTGGAGGGGGCGCAGGCGGGGTTGTCGTGGGAAACGATTCTGAAGAAGCGGGAGCGATACCGCGAGGTGTTCGATGGGTTCGACCCGGAGCGGGTGGCGCGGTTCCGGCCGGCGAGGATCGAGAAGCTGCTGGCGGACCCGGGGATCGTGCGCAACCGGCTGAAGGTGGAGTCGGCGGTGAGCAACGCGCGGACGGTGCTGGCGGTGCAGAAAGAGTTCGGGTCGTTCGGCGAGTACGTGTGGCGGTTCGTCGATCCGTCGGGGGAGCGGAAGCCGCGGGTGAACGCGTGGAAGACGATGCGTGAGGTTCCGGCGCGGACGGCGGAGTCGGACGCGATGTCGAAGGCGCTCAAGAAGCGCGGGTTCCGGTTCGTCGGGAGCACGATCTGCTACGCGTTCATGCAGGCGGTGGGGATGGTGAATGACCACACCGTGGATTGTGCGTGCCACCCGAGGAACCGGCATCGTCGGCCGAAGGGCGCCGCGAGCGCCTCTGAGTGAGACGCCGCGATCGAACGCCGCGCCCGGGCCTCGTCAATCGGACGTCTTGATCCGCACGAGCTTGCCCTTGCGCTTCACGATGTTCTTGTAGTCCCACTGGACCTCGATCGACCGCCCGAGCCACCTCTTGAGGTCCTTCGCGGAGATCTGGTCTTCGGAGGTGAACCGCGCCTCGGCGGCCTTGAAGCTGCCCTCGGGCTCGAGGCCGGGCTCGTCGAACGACTGGCCGCTCCAGAAGAGGAGGCGGATGCAGTCCTTCAGCTTGCTGTAGCCGACGATGGGGTTGCCGTCCAGGAACCACACGGGGTGGCGGTGCCAGATCTTGCTCTCGGCGCCGGGGAGGTTTCGGTCGATCGTCTTGGCGAGGGTGTCGCAGATGCGCTTGTCGGCGGGCGACTGGGCGGCGTTGTACGCCTCGATGTCCTTGTGGATCGGCATCGTGCAGCTCCTCGACGGGCGATGGACCCCGCCCGCGTCACCCGACGGGGCACGCGGGATCGTGGAACGGATGGACGGGGCCGGGCCCTGTCCCGCGCTCGCGGCCTCGGGAGTGTACCGCGCCGGGGTCAAGCGAACGAGAGGGAAGGCGAGCCGGCGACCACGTTCGATGGCGTCCCACAGCTGGGGGCGCGGCGCGATGGGCGATCGCTTCGCCGGGGATCGGCGTCACCCGCCGCGAGATGCGGCGCACCTCTACCATGGGCCATGATCGAGATCGTCGACGGCTCGGGGATGATCGAGGCGGTGCGCGGGGTATTCCGGGAGTACGAGCGCGCGATCGGCGTGAGCCTGTGCTTCCAGAGCTTCGAGCGAGAGCTGGCGGAGCTGCCGGGGGCGTATGCGCCGCCGCGGGGGGCGCTGCTGGTGGCGCTGGATGGAGGCGAGGTGGCCGGGTGCGTGGCATTCCGGCCGGTCGATCAGGAGACGTGCGAGATGAAGCGTCTGTTCGTCCGCTCGGCGTGGCGCGGGACGGGGCTGGGGCGGCGGCTGGCGCGGGAGATCATGGACGCGGCGCGGCGGGCGGGGTACCAACGGATGCGCCTGGACACGCTGCCGACGATGACGGCCGCGGCGGGGATGTACGAGTCACTCGGGTTCGTGGATATCGAGGCGTATTACGAGAGCCCGATTGCGGGGACGCGGTTTATGGGGGTGGAGTTGGGCTGAAGATGGTCAGCCGGGCGCCTTCCCGGGTCCGCGGACAAAGCGTCGTTGAGGAGCAGCACAAGGCAGCCGCACCTGATTGGCGGGTCCGCTGAGACTTGGCGCCACCCGGCTGGCTTACGCTCGTCGGTACATGGGCCCTGGTGGGTTCGGACCGCCAACGGCCGTCTTGTAGTCCTTCCGATCCTGGACAAGGCGCACGATGTCGTAATTGACGAGATCGCAGGCCATGAGCGCCGTGATGTCGGGATGCTCACCCCTGCCGGCGAGGATGGCGGCGGCTCGGGCGATCTCGACAGGATGCGCTGTGGCGAGGTAGTGGGTCTCGGCATCTTCGAGCGAGTAGGAGACGCCGGCTTCGCGGGCGACGATGGCGGCCTCGAGCACCACGCGCGGGCTGACCCTGCGGGCGAACATGCGGAAGAGGTCGGCGAGCGTGATCTCCAGGCCGAGGCGGCGGGCGCGGCGGTAGAGGGAGAGGGTGGAGGGCATTGGGGGATGGTACTTCGGGGAAGTGGAGGGGCGGCATCACTGCGCGGGGGAGGGGGAGAGGGGGTGAGGAGGGGAGGCCGCGAGTGACGGCACCCGGCGGGTTCCCAGCGACTGAACCAGGCTCTATCCACCAACCTCCGCGTCATCGGCGACCGCACCACGGCGGGCACAAATGCAGCCTTCCCTATCCACACGGGCGATGGCGTACGGCCAGTATTGCTCAAGCGGATTGTCCGCCTCGGAATCAACAAAGAGAGTGCAAGACCAGTGATCGATCGCGGTGGGATATGTCTGCCCACACCAAATCAGTGGAGCATGCGCGGACTCGGAATCGGAGTGTGAGTCCCAATGCCTGCGCAAGGCGCGAGCGACATCATCGTGGCCTGGCTCGTTCTTAAAATCGTTCCATCCAAGGGCGTAGACCATCGGCAGAGAGTGTGATCGGTGTTGCCGGCGCTTTTCGTTCAGCGCGTTTTCAAGCAACGGAAGCGCGCGGCACCAGTATGCCTCTGTCATCCCCCCTGCGATGACTGACTCCGGGACATCCTCCGCATTCGACAATCGGACGATAGAGAGATGCAGATCCCAGCCGCTCGCCGGGTCTGAATACCGTAGCCGGTGCTCCTGGTTCGCAATCTCGTCGGCTAGGATCGCCGACCCCGCATGTGTGTCCACCCACTTCGCAAAGTTGCGCGCCGAGGGAGTCTGCTTGCTTATCGTCGCTTTTCGGATCCATACTCGCAATGCGTGATCTCGCATGTGCCGGGCCGACTCCCGCAGCAATTGGTGCAGCCGAAGGTCGTCATCGATTTCCTCCTGAGAGGGCATCCTCACCCTCGCCTCAACGACGTGCCGAACTCCGCCTCCCGCCGACAGTAAGAGGTCAGGCCGAGAGCCCTTCGCGGGAGCTTCGCAGAACTGCGCACTGAGGGTCGCACGATTGAGCGCTTGGTACAAGAAGAGCTCGAACAGCGCGCTCACATGATCATTGTCCTTGGCTTCGAGCCTGGCCAGGAACTCGGGGAGTGCGCTCGCAGGTATCTGCGTCAGCCAACGATTGGCCGTCGTACGGAGCGCTGCGACTCGAGGCTCTTCAAGCCGGTTGAAGAACGCGAATAGTGATTCACCAGATTGGCGATGCCTCGGCTTGGGAGATCGTGGTGCATCTGGGTAGAGCATGACCCAATGCTATCGCCACACCGGGTGCCCGCCAACCGGCTATGCCCATCCAGAGCCTTCGGCATGCAGCACGGCCGGGACGGCCGTGGCACACGCGGATCAATCCTCTCCGGTGTCGAGAACGGCCATGAACACCGCCTCCGGGATGTTCACGCTGCCGATGGACTTCATCCGCGCCTGGCCCCTCTTCTGCCTTTCGAGGAGCTTGCGTTTGCGGGTGAAGTCGCCTCCGTAGCACTTGGCGGTGACATCCTCGCGGAACGCGTGATAGTCTCGGGCGAAATCGACTTGGGTGTCAGACTTCCCGACGGTCGCCCCTGCCGATGCGGGTCGCCTTGCGTCGTGCAGCCGCCTCACCGGCCCGGCGGAGGGCACGGACCATCAGGTCGCGGTCGCGGATGGAGCCGGTGAGTTGTCGCTTGGGCTGCCGCTGCGTGCTAGTTGGCTGCGCCTTTTCAGTCATGGCTATGGCTCTCGCTGATGCGGGTCCAGGTCACCGGGTCGATGATCTGTGCGGGCTTCGGTGTTCTGCCCTCGGCGATGAGGTCCGGCGTCGTGCCTGAATTATTGTACACGGCCCATTCGTCGACCATGGGAAGGTACAGGCTGAATAGGTTGTCCAAGCCCCTTGCGTAGCGCCGGCGGATGATCGGTTCGGGGACATCGTGGCCGCCCTCGGCGACGCGGCCGCGAACGCGTTCGACGGCGAGATCGGGGGAGGCCAGGTAGAGGAAGACCAGTCCGATGCGATAGCCCGCGCGCTGGAGGTCGGGAAGCCAGCGGGCGTAGGAGCGGGTGGCGAGGGTGGTCTCGAAGGCGAAGGTAGCGCGGCTCGCGGCGAGGTCGCGGAGGCGCTTGAGCATGATACGTCCCGCGGGAATGGCGACGGACTCGGGGGCGAAGCCGGAGAGGCCGCGGGCGATGTCGTCGGCGTTGACGAACTCGGTGATGCCGAGGGATTCGTGGAGGACGAAGGGGGCTGCGGTGGTTTTGCCGGCGCCGTTGGGGCCGGCGAGGATGATGAGAGTTGGAGAGGGATCGGTCATCGGCGGCGTAAGGTTCCACCCCTCCGGGGTGGAGGAGGGGGATTCGGGTCTGGCTTCCGGGGGTATCGCTTCGCTCCACCGCCCGGCTACTGACGGTCACCCCTCCGGGGTGCTTCGAAGCCGATCACTCTTCGCCAGTATCCAGCACCGCCATGAACGCCTCCTGCGGGATGTTCACGCTCCCGATGGACTTCATCCGCTCCTTGCCCTTCTTCTGCTTCTCGAGGAGCTTGCGTTTGCGGGTGACGTCGCCGCCGTAGCACTTGGCGGTGACGTCCTTGCGGTAGGCCTTGATGGTCTCGCGGGCGACGATGGTGCCGCCGATGGCGGCCTGGAGGGGGATCTCGAACTGGTGGCGGTCGATCTGCTTGCGGAGCTTCTGGAGGAGCAGGCGGCCGCGGGCTTGGGCGCGGTCGCGGTGGCAGATGAGGGCGAGGGCCTCGACGGGGTCGCCGTTGATCAGGATGTCGATCTTGACGAGGTTGTCGGCGCGGAACTCGATCACCTCGTAGTCCATCGTGCCGTAGCCGCTGGTCATGCCCTTGAGCTTGTCGTAGAAGTCGTAGATGATCTCGGCGAGGGGGAGCTCGAAGGTGAGCATCTGGCGCGTCTCGCCCACCACCTGCTGGCTCTTGTAGATCCCCCGCCGGTCGAGGCAGAGCTTCATGATGTCGCCGATGTACTCGTTGGGGAGCATGATCTCCACCCGGCAGATCGGCTCCTTGATCTCGAGCACCTGGCCCATGTCGGGCAGGTCGGCGGGGTTGTGGACCTCGATCTCCTCGCTCCCCCCGCCCTTGCTCCGGATCCGCACCTTGTACGACACCGTCGGCGCCGTCTGCACGATCTCGAGCCCGTGCTCGCGCTCCAGGCGCTCCTGCACGATGTCCATGTGCAGCAGCCCCAGGAAGCCGCAGCGGAAGCCGAAGCCCAGGGCCTCCGAGTGCACCGCCTGGAACGTGAAGCTGGAGTCGTTGAGGCTCAGCTTCTCCATCGCCTCGCGCAGGTCCTCGAAGTCGTTCCCCTTCTTGTCGCTCGTGGCGGGGTAGAAGTCGCAGAAGACCATCTGGCGCGGCGGCTCGTAGCCGGAGAGGGGCTCCCCGGCGGGGTCGATGTCGAGCGTGATGGTGTCGCCGACGCGCACGTCGCCGAGCGTCTTGATCTGGGCGGAGAGGTACCCGGTCTCGCCCGGGCCGAGCTCGGTGACCTTGGTGGGCTTGGGGGTGTTCTTGCCGAGGTCCGTGATGAGGAAGGTGCGTCCGAGGCCCATCATGCGGATCTTGTCGCCGAGCTTGATCGAGCCGTCGAAGACACGCACGTACACGATGACGCCGCGGTAGTCGTCGTAGACGGCGTCGAAGATGAGCGCGCGGGTCTTCGCGGTCTGGCTGGGGCGGGGCGGCGGGAACTTGTCGCAGATGGCCGCCAGAAGCTCCTGGATGCCCTGGCCGGTCTTGGCCGAGACGAGGATGCAGTCCTCCGCGGCGAGGCCGAGCACCTGCTCGACCTCCATGGCGATCTCGTCCGGGCGGGCGGACGGGAGGTCGATCTTGTTGAGGACCGGGATGATCTCGAGGTCCTGCCCGAACGCCAGGAGCGCGTTGACGACGGTCTGCGCCTCCACGCCCTGCGTGGCGTCCACCACGAGGATCGCCCCCTCGCAGGCCTTCAGCGCCCGCGAGACCTCGTAGTTGAAGTCCACGTGGCCGGGCGTATCGATGAAGTTGAGCATGAACAGCTCGCCGTGATCCTCGGCGGCCCCCTTGCGGGTGCGGTGGTGCCCGGCCTCGTCCACGGGCTCCTCGTACTCGATCTCCAGTTCGTCCGTCCCCGACCCCGGCTTGTGGCGGTGGAGGACCGTCACGGCCGAGGCCTTGATGGTGATGCCGCGCTCGCGCTCGAGGTCCATCGAGTCCAGGATCTGCTCGCGGGCCTCGCGGGCCGAGACCGCGTTGGTGGCCTGGAGCAGCCGGTCTGCGAGGGTCGACTTCCCGTGGTCGATGTGGGCGATGATCGAGAAGTTCCGGATGTGGGCGCGATCGATGGTCATGGAGTCACGGAGGGTGGGGCGGCGTCGGCGCCCGGGCGGCGTCGGGCCGGATTTTGGGGGGTATTCGGGCGGTTGGATGATAGCCGCCGCGGGCGGTCCCCCGGCCGGGAGCCGATCATCGACGGCCGCTCCAGCGTATGCCTGACAGTGGCCGATAAGCGCCGCACGGCTCCGGCCCCGCGCACGCGGGGAGGGGGAAGGGCCGGGGTGAGCGAGCCCGCGCCGGGGGTCGGCGCTCGTCGGACTGGAGGTGCGCTATGGGCTCGGAGCTTCCCAGGGAGATTCGCACGGTGCTCGCCGCGACGGGGCTGACGCCTGAGTCGGCGGGCGGGCTGGCGCTGGGGGCGGAGCTTGCGCACCGGTTCCGCGCCGCCCTGCACGTCGTGCACGTGGTGGAGCCCATCAGCGAGGTCGAGGAGCGGGCGATCCCCGGGCTGACCGAGCGTCACATGGCCTTCGCGCGGGACGAGATGAAGGGCTTCTGCCTGGCGCACGGCGTGGACGAGACCGCCACGCAGCACCTGCTCCACGGGGAGCCGGAGAACGAGATCCTCCGGCTCCGGGCGAGCCTGAAGGCGGACGTGCTCGTGGTCGGGCGCTACGGCAAGGGCGGGCTCAAGCGGGGGCGGATCGGCTCGATCGCGCACCGGCTGGTGCGCCGGAGCCAGGTGAGCGTGCTCGTTGCCCAGCCGGACTTCCGGGGGCCGGTGCAGCGCGTCGGCGTGGCGTGCGACTTCTACGAGGATGCGCAGACGGAGCTCCGCCGCGCCCTGGAGCTGGGCAAGCTCTTCGGGACCCCCGAGGTCGTGGTGCTGGCCAGCTACGAGGTGCCCGCCGGCTACCACACGGTCATGAGCTGGGAGGACGCGTGCTCGCGTCTCGAGGCGGCGCTGAGGGAGATCGCCGAGAAATCGATGTCGCTCGCCGCGACGGGCATGAAGGGCGCACCGCCGTGGCGGCTGCGCCTGGAGGAGGGCTCGCCGACCTCACGCGTCCCCGCGATGGCGCAGGAGGAGCACCTCGACCTGCTCGTCCTCGGCACGCACGGGCGCTCCCGCGCCGCCATGGCGCTGCTCGGGCGCACGAGCGAGAAAATCATCGACGCCGCCGGGTGCAGCGTGTGGGCCGAGCGCGACGCGACCAAGTTCCAGGGCTTCGTCGAACTGCTCAAGGAGTTGGCGGAGTAGGGAGTCTTGAGGTGTGAGTCTTGAGTCTTGAGTCTTGAGTCTTGAGACTCATGAACGGAACAGTGACGGGATCCTGGCCGGCACGAGCTGCTGGACAGCGGGTATACTCCGCACAAGCTGGGCGCTCGTTCCGTTCGCTGCGGGTGGGGGACAATGAGTCGAGATCATCGCAAACTGAAGGCGTTCGAACTCTCGGATGACCTGGTGATCCGGATCTACGAAGTCACCCGAGACTTCCCGCGCGAGGAGCTTTTCGGGGTCACTTCGCAGCTCAGGCGGGCAGCGTATTCCGCGCCTTCCAACATTGTCGAAGGGTGCGGTAAGTCGACGACCAAGGATTTCCTGCGATTCCTGGACAACGCATTCGCGTCACTGCGTGAGCTCGGATACTTCATCGGGCTCGCCCAGCGCCTCGGCTACCTTGAACCGGACGCTGCACAGGATCTGCTCGCCCGGCAGGACGAATGCGCGCGAGTTCTTGCGGGCCTCATCGCCTCCCTGCGCCGCGAACCACCTGGCCGCGAGTAGACGCCTCATCGTTTCTTCAGGGCTCAAGACTCAAGACTCAAGACTCAAGACTCAAGACTTCCTCGCCACCATCTCATACATCGGCGGCAGGTGCATGAACGCGCCGGGATCGCTGGAGATCGCCTGCCAGGCGTCGAGGAAGCCCCGGTGCTCGTCCGGGCTGATGTACCCGAGCTCCTCGAGGCGCGGGAGGAACGCCTTCCAGAACGTGTCGGGCCAGCTCCACATCGTCGAGCACGGGCGGGCGGGACCGATCTCGACGCGGTCGATGTGCTCGATCGCCAGCCCCGCGTCGAGGGCCATCCGCGGCAGGCGGCCCATGATGTCCGGGTCCCCGCCGCGATCGCGCCAGCTCGTCGCGATGGCGTCGATCACGCGCTCGAAGATCGCCGAGCGCGGCGCGACGCACATGGTCTCGTACCGGAAGTAGTCCTGCACGAGCAGCCGCCCGCCCGGCTTGAGGTGCCGCGCGACGGCCGCGACAACACCGGCGGGGTCGGGCACGAAGCAGAGGACCCAGCGAAGGTAAGCGATGTCGAATCGCAGGTCCTGGAGCCCCTCGAGGGTGTGGAGCTGCGCGGCGTCGGCGACGAAGAACCGGGCCTGCGTGAGCCCGCGCTGGCGCGCCTGGCCGTTCGCGAAGGCGATGTAGGGCTCCGATTCGTCGACCCCGACCACCTGCCCGTTGGGCCCCACGATCTGGGCGAGGTCCAGGGACGCGTACCCCGGGCCGCACCCGACGTCCAGGATCGAACGGCCCGGACCGACCTCCGCCCTCGCCCACAGCCGCATCGCCGCGGGAGACCACAAGCGGTGCTGGAAGCCGAGCCGCTCGAGCTCGACGGGGCTGGTGCCGAGGACATACTCGCGGCTGGTCTCTGGTGTGTCGCCGGGGGGAGGCATCGCGATTGATGGTACGCGCGCGCTTGCCAGACGATGCCCGGCGAGCAACGCTTGCCTTGTGCGCCCACCCGCCGCCCCCGAGCCCTGGCTGAAGCGGATCTCGCCCGCGCTCTGGTCGTTCACACCCTCGTCGATGCCGGCGATGGCGCGGCGCAACTACCGGTACGAGCTCACCGCGGCGTTCTTCCTGCCCTTCCTGCTCACGATCGTGGACAGCGCGGTCATCGGCGTCGTCGTCAAGAACGCCTACGAGGGCGTCGTGCCGGACACGCTGCTCAACTTCGTCGTGGCCGTGATCACCGCCTCGGCCGCCTTCAGCAACATCGTGAGCTTCGTGTGGGTGCGCCTGAGCCACGGGCGCGACAAGGTCCCCTTCATCAACGGGCTCCAGGTCGGGATGATCGCGCTCGTGGGGCTCATCGGCTTCATGCCGCGCACCGAGTCGGGCATGTGGGCCCTGGCGGTCTGCGTGCTCCTGGCCCGGTTCTGCTGGGCGGGCTTCATCACGATCCGCTCGACGATCTGGCGGCAGAACTACTCGCGTCCCCTGCGGGCGCGCGTGACGGGCAAGCTCGCGACCGTGCAGGTCGCCACCCTCGCGCTCCTGGGCTTGGGGCTCGGCGCGGCGATGGACGCCGACCCGCGCTGGTTCGGCGTGCTGCTGCCCGGCGGGTGCGTCGTCTCCCTCGTGGGCGTGTGGGCGTGGAGCCGCATCCGGCTCCGGGGCCGGGCGAGCCTGCTCTCGCTGGAGGGCGCCAACCGTGACGGCGAGGACGCTCCGTCGTTCAACCCCGCGGGCATGGTGCGGCTGCTGGCGCGCGACAGGATGTTCGCCGGCTACATGGCGTGCATGTTCCTGCTGGGGCTCGGGAACATCATGCAGACGCCGCTGCTGGTCGTTCTGCTCCGCGACGAGTTCCGCATGGAGTACATGGGGGGCATCCAGATCACCAGCTCTGTGCCCCTGGCGATGATGCCCATCTCGATCCCCGTCTGGGCCCGCTTGCTCGACCGGGTGCACGTGATCCAGTTCCGGCGGATCCACAGCTGGTTCTTCGTCGCGGCCGCGGCCGTGTCCACCATCGCCATCGCCTCGCAGACGGCGTGGCTGCTGTGGATCTCCGCGGTGGTGCAGGGGCTGGCGTTCGGCGGGGGCGCGCTGGCGTGGAACCTCGGGCACCTCGACTTCGCGCCCGCGCACAAGGCCTCGGCCTACATGGGCGTGCACGTGACGCTCACGGGCGTGCGTGGGCTCATCGCGCCCTTCCTCAGCGTCGGGCTCTACGAACTGCTCCTGGGCAGGATCGCGTACGCCAGCACGCTCGCGTTCGGCGCGTGCCTGCTGCTCTGCGCGTGCGGCGCCCTCGGGTTCACGATCCTGGCCCGCCACAAGACGCACGTCGACAGCCGAGCACGCCCCGCCGAGACCGCGCCTCCGACGCGGGCGGAGTGAACAGGGAGGGATGAGGGATGAGGGATGAGGAGCGAATCAAAGACGCGTCCGGGGAGGGCTCAAGCGGTGAGGGACGAGAGAAAGCAACCGCTCCTCGCTTCCGCTTTCATCCCTCTTCCTTCATCCCTCATCCCTTCCCTTAGCTGATGCTGATCTTCCGCGGGCTGGCCTTGGCGGGCTTGGGCAGGCGGAGGGTGAGCACGCCGTCCTTGAACTCGGCGGAGGCCTCGCCGTCCTCGACGATGCTCGGCAGCGCCACGCGCCGGCTCATCGAGCCGATCTGGCGCTCCTTGCGGTAGTAGCGCTCGCCCTTCTCCTCGGTCTCCTCGGTCTTCTCGGCATTGATCGTCAGCACGCCGTCGTGGACCTCGACGTTAATCTGGTCCTTCGTGAAGCCGGGGAGCGACGCGCGGACGATCACGCTGGTGTCGTCCTCGGAGATATCCAGAGGCAGCGTGCCCTCCTCGATGGTGTTGATCCCGAAGCCCACGTTGAACGGCTCGGCGAGCATCGAGGAGAGCATCCTGTCGATGGCCGGGAAGGCCGAGAACGGGTCGCGACGACGAATCAGGCTGGCCATGGTTGCACTCCTTTCAGGGGACGGGACACGTCACGCCCCGCCGCACGCAGGGACGAGGGCAACCGGCGTGCCAGCGCACCCGCGCCCGACACC
The DNA here is from genome assembly GCA_964435785.1 of uncultured Phycisphaeraceae bacterium. GTDB lineage: Bacteria > Planctomycetota > Phycisphaerae > Phycisphaerales > UBA1924 > PNC22. The sequence continues at coordinate 35,585 of CAYTAH010000016.1, forward strand.
CCGGCCGCGCCGCGGACACCTGGTCAATCCGGCACTCGGGCTGTCGGTTTGGCAGCCCACCCGCCGGCGTGCGGCTCGTGGTAGCATGCCGCGCATGCCGGCACTGAGCGGACGCAGGGCGATCGTGTGGGCCGCGGAGGACCGCGCCCCCTTCCTGCGCGCCGCCGCGCGGGCAGCCGACCTCTCGGTCGTCGCGGCCGGCTCGCCGGCCAAGGGCCGCTCCGGCGCCGTGGCGGAGGTCCTCGACTGCCCACCGATGGACGACCTCCGCTCCGGACTGACCGAGGGCGAGTGCGACCTGGTGATCCTCGGCTCGCCCGGCGGATTCGGGGCAGCGTCCGAGCCCGGCGACGCCGCGGCGGTGCTCATGGCCCGCCAGCGCGGCGTGCGCGTCGTCACCCTCGAGCCGCTCCCGGCCGGCGCGCTCGAGCTGGCAGGCGGCTGGTCGAGCGTCGGGAGCGGCGGCGTGCGCGCGGTGGACGCGGCGCGGCTCGTCCCCCTCATGCGCGCCGGGCGCTCCTTCCGCGACGCGGCGGAGGTCCTCGAGATGTTCGGCGAGGCGCGGACCCTCCTCGTCGAGGTCTGCTGCCGCCCGGACGAGGGCTCGCTCGGGGCGTGCCTCTTCGGCGCCGTCGAGGTGCTCGTCGGGCACATGGGCGAGGCCGAGAGCGTGGACGCCGCCTACGCCCCGCCCCGGCGCGGACTGCTCGTGCCCCTCCCCGGCGAGTCGCTCCGCGACGCCCACGGGGACATCACCGCCAGCTTCCGCTTCGCCAACGGGCGCGCGGCCGCGCTTGTGGCCAGCGACCAGAGCGGGCGCTGGAGCCGCAACGTCATGATGCTCGGCGAGGGTGGGCGACTCCGCATCTACGACGACGGCTTCGAGTGGGTGAGCGCCGCCGGCGAGCGCGTGGACGCCTCGCGCCAGACCAAGCGCCGCGGCGAGACCCCCGAGACGCCCCGCTCGGTCGAGGCCCTCGCCGACGCCCTCGCCCGCCTCCTCGACCCCGCCGTCCCGGAGGACCCGCCGGTGGACCACGCCGGCGTGCTCGCGGTGTGCCAGGCCGTGCTGCTCAGCACGCGCACCGGCTCAGCCGAGAGCCCGGCGACGATACGGAGGATGATGGAGGTGGGGTAGGTGTGGTGTAGGGAGTGTGGGGTGAGTGAGCCGGGCCGTATCGGCCCGGTGGGGCACGGCGGGTGCGCTGAGTCAAGTCAGAACGAGGAGACTCCGCCACACGGTGGCGTTATCTCCTGCGTGTACCGCTCAGCGGAACTCTGCGCCCGCAGCGTTACTCAGCACTCGGCCCGGATGTGCCCCGGGCTTGCGCTCGGGGCTCGTCGGGCGGCGGATCAATGCCGACCTCCTCGAACAACGGCAGGTCCGCGAAGCGCCCCGTGCGGACGCCCCAGACGGTGTGGACGACGCGGGTGACGACGATGCCGGTGGCGAACCCGATGACGAACGCCCAGCTGTGGCTCTCGACGATGTTCCAGCGCTGGAGGGCGTACATGAGGCCCATGGCGACGACGTAGTAGAGCGGCGAGAGGATCGCCCGCTCGAACTGGACGAGCGAGGCGTCGTGGAAGAAGCTGCGCTTGTGCTTGCGCTTCGCGGACTTCTTCCACGAGGGGTGCCAGTGGTTGGCGATCCAGTGGAGGGCGTAGTAGATGGCGATGTCCACCACCATGTCGATGGCGCCGGCCGCGAGGGTGATGAGGAAGCGGTGCTCGCGCCCGATGGCCTTGCCCACGAGGTAGACGGGGTACTTGGCGACGAGGATGGCCAGCAGCCCGCTGGCGACGATGTTGGCGTTGATGTTGAGGACGCGCTTGCGCTGGTAGAGATCGAACAGACGGCGGTGCATCGTGCGCTCGCTTGGCCCCGATCAGGCGTTGAGGACCGCTGCGCGCCCCACCGAGATGTAGTCGATCCCGTGCCGGCGGAGCTCGGCCCCCCGGTAGAGGTTGCGTCCGTCGAAGACCGCCCGCACGCGCAGCAGGCCCGCCAGGCGCGCGAGGTCCGGGCTCTTGAACTCGTCCCAGTCGGTCGAGACGACCACGCCGTCGGCCCCCTTGGCCGCGTCGTAGATCGATCGCGCCAGCGCGAGGCGGGGGCCGACCTCCCGCGCGGCGTTCTCCGCCGCCACGGGGTCGAACCCGACGCACTCGGCCCCGTGCTCGATCGCCCTGCGCACCAGCGTGAGGGCCGGGGCCTCGCGGATGTCGTCGGTGCGGGGCTTGAAGGCCAGGCCCCAGAAGGCCAGACGCTTGCCGGCCAGGCCGCCGCGCGAGGCGTAGTAGTCGAGGATCTTCTCGAAGAACCGCTCGCGCTGCCGCTGGTTGACCTCGTGCACGGCGCGGGACAGGGGCATCTCCAGCCCCGCGTTCTCGCCCATCATGATGCAGGCGAGGGTGTCCTTGGGGAAGCACGAGCCGCCGTAGCCCAGGCCCGGGTAGAGGAACTGGTGGCCGATGCGCTTGTCCGAGCACATGCCCTCTCGGACGCGGTTGATGTTCGCCCCGTAGCGCTCGCAGAGGTTCGCCATCTCGTTGATGAAGCTGATCTTGGCCGCGAGGAAGTTGTTGGAGGCGTACTTGACCATCTCCGCCGAGAGGATGTCCATGATGTAGATGGGGTGGCCGTTGCGGACGAAGGGGTCGTAGACCTCGCGGAAGAGCTCGCCCACCCACTCCTCCTCGACGCCCACGACCACGCGGTCGGGCTTGTTGAAGTCGTTGATCGCGTCCCCCTCCTTGAGGAACTCGGGGTTGTCGGCGACCGCGAAGGGGATCCCCGGCCCGGCCCGATCGCGGATCCGCTCCTTGATCGCGAGCGTCGTGCCCACGGGGACCGTGGACTTCATCACGATCACCTTGGGCTTCTGGCCGGGGCCGAGCCCGCGGAGCACGTCGGCGATGTCGTCCGCGGCCGCGTGCACGTAGCGGAGGTCGGTCTGGCCGTCGGGTGCGGTGGGCGTGCCGACGCAGATGAAGATCATGTCGGCGCCCTCGTAGGCCCCGCGCTTGTCGGTGGTGTACGCGAGCCTCCCGGCCTCGGCGTTGTGGGTCATCAGCTCGGTCAGGCCGGGCTCGTAGATGGGGCACTCGCCGGCGCGCAGGCGGCGGATCTTGGACTCGTCCACGTCGAGGCACGTGACCTCGACCCCCGTGTTCGAGAAGCACACGCCCGTCACCAGCCCGACATACCCCGTCCCGACCATCGTCATGCGCATCATGCCTCTCCGTGCCCCGGGGGAGCGGCAGTATACGCCCCGGCGGGAGGCACAAACCGGCCGCGCCGCGCCCGACCGTGCCCGCTACACTCCCGACCCATGCCACAGACAATCAAGCGGAAGAGACGCCCGAGGCTGACCGCCGCGACGGCCGACCGGCACGTGCTCTACGGCCTCAGCGTGCAGAACGTCGAGGCCGAGATCGACTTCGTGGACGACACGTTCAAGGACCTGCGGGGACGCCGGGCGACGACGCTCCGCGAGGACTTCTGCGGCACGGCCAACACCTCGTGCGAGTGGGTGCGCCGGCGTCCGGGCAACCGGGCCGTCGGGGTGGACCTCTGCGCCGACACCCTCGCCTGGGCCGAGGAGCACAACCTGGCCAAGCTCCGCCCCGCCCAGCGCGACCGGGTGGCGCTGCTCAACCGCAACGTGCTCGACCCCGGCCCCAAGGGGCGGGACGTCGAGGCGGTGCTGGCGATGAACTTCAGCTACTGGATATTCACACGCCGCGCCGACATGCTCGCCTACTTCCGGTCGGTCCGCGAGACGCTGGCCCCGGGCGGGCTCTTCTTCCTCGACCACTACGGCGGATCGGACGCGCTCAAGGAGATCCGCGAGAAGCGCCCGATGGAGGGGTTCACCTACGTGTGGGACCAGCACAGGTACAACCCCGTCACGGGCGAGATGGTCTGCTACATCCACTTCGAGTTTCCCGATGGCTCGAAGATGCGCCGCGCCTTCGAATACCACTGGCGCCACTGGACGCTCCCGGAGATCCGCGACATCCTCGAGGACGCCGGCTTCACGCGCAACACCGTCTACTGGGAGGGGGAGGACGAGGAGGGCGAGGGCGACGGCGAGTACTACGCGACCGAAGAGGGAGAGGCGGACCTCGCGTTCATCACGTACATCGTCGCCGAGCCGTGACCGCTGCGGAGCCCGCTGCGGGAGAGACGGAGGGCGAAGAGACATAGAGACGAAGAGAGCGAGCGGGGCCGTGTCGGCCCGCAGAACGCTCCCACCAGTTGCTCCCACCGAGCAATTCTAAGAGGTGCCGATCGGTCATCGACCGCTGACGATCTGTCGCAGATCACTGACGATCCGTCGTTGATTGCTGACGATCTGTCCTTGATGACTGACGATCAGTCTCAGATTGCTGGCCATCCGCCGTCGATTGCGGACCAGCGGTGACGGATCGCAGACGATTTTCGCCAATGACGGGCGGTCGGGCAGGGGCGGGAGTGGTCCCATCGGCGTAAGTCCTGAAGCCCGGGGATTCCCGGCCACCACGCCACACCCACCGGGCCGACGCGGCCCGGCTCACTCAGCCCACACCCCACACCCCACACCCCCTACCCTCCCCTCATGCAGTCCTACCTCGACATCCCCCGCGAGCTCGCCCCCGTCCAGGCGATGGTCGCCGAGGGGCTCCGGCGCGTGGAGCGGCGGTTCGACGAGCAGCTCGCCTCGGACCTGCTCCCCGTCGAGCGGCTCTGCGCCCACATCGAGCGCTATCGGGGCAAGATGCTCCGCCCCACGCTGGTCATGCTCAGCGGCCTGGCCTGCGGCGGGCGCGAGATCACCGACGAGCACGTGACCGTCGGCGCCGTGTGCGAGATGGTGCACATGGCGACGCTCGTGCACGACGACGTGCTCGACGAGGCGGAGAACCGCCGGCGCGGGCGGACCGTCAACCACCTCTACGGCAACGAGGCCGCGGTGATCCTCGGCGACTACCTCATCGCCGGGGCGTACCACCTGTGCACGAGCCTGGGCTCGGTCGAGGCGGCGCGCCTGATCGGCGAGGTGAGCATGACGCTCTGCGCCGGCGAGCTGCTCCAGCTGCACTTCCGCGACGACTACTCGCTCGACGAGGCGACCTACTTCGAGATCATCGAGCGGAAGACCGCCGCGCTCATCGGCGTGGCGTGCCGCCTGGGCGCCCGGCTGGCCGGGGCCGACGACCCGACCTGCGCCGCCATGGACGAGTTCGGCCGCCGCCTGGGAGTGGCCTTCCAGATCCAGGACGACCTGCTCGACCTCGTCGGGGATGAGTCGGTCGTCGGCAAGAGCGTGGGCAAGGACCTCGAGAAGGGCAAGCTGACGCTCCCGGTGCTCCTGCGCCTGGCCGAGCTCGCGCCGGCAGAGCGCGGCCGCTTCCTCGCGCTGCTCGAGGCGGCCGCGGTACGCGCCGGCGAGGCACGCGAGCACGCCGCGGCGGCGCTGCGGAGCGACCTGCTCGAGTCCGGGGCGATCGCGGGCGCCGTCCAGCGGGCCCGCGCCCTCGTCGAGGAGGCGAGGACGCGCCTCCGCATCCTCCCGGCCGGTCCGGCGCGGGAGATGCTCGACCTGATGGCCAGGGCGGTGGTCGAGCGACGCTACTAGCACCGGGCCCTTCCCGGCCTGCTATCGTCTGGCCCTATGGCGATCGACTTCCTCGAAGAGCTGAAGTGGCGCGGCCTGCTGCACCAGTGCACGGACGAGCGCGGCCTGACGGAGCACCTCGCGGCCGGACGCCGGCGCGCCTACGCGGGCTTCGACCCCACCGCCGACAGCCTCACCATCGGCAACCTCGTTCCCATCATGATGCTCGTCCACCTGGCCCGCTGCGGGCACGAGCCGATCGTCGTCATGGGCGGCGGCACGGGGCTCATCGGCGACCCCTCCGGGAAGAGCGCCGAGCGGATGCTCATGACCGAGGATACCGTCGCGGCAAACGTCGCGAGCCAGCGGCGCATCTTCGAGGCCGTCTTCGCGGCGGCGGGCGTCGGGTCCCCGACCATCGTGAACAACGCGGACTGGCTCCGCAGGCTGGGCTACTTGGAGGCGCTGCGCGACATCGGCAAGCACTTCTCCGTCAACATGATGATCCAGAAGGAGTCGGTCAAGGCCCGCCTCGAGAACCGCGAGCACGGCATCAGCTACACCGAGTTCAGCTACATGATCCTCCAGGCGTACGACTTCGCCCACCTGCACCGGGAGATGGGAGTCACGGTGCAGATGGGAGGGAGCGACCAGTGGGGCAACATCGTCGCCGGCGCGGACCTGATCCGGCGCGTCCACGCGGCCGAGCACGGCGGCTCGGAGTCGGACGCGCCCGCAACGTTCGGCCTGACCTGCCCCTTGGTAACGAAGTCCGACGGGGGCAAGTTCGGCAAGACCGAGAGCGGCGCGATCTGGCTCACGCGCGAGCGGACGAGCCCCTACGCGATGTACCAGTTCTGGCTCAACAGCTCCGACGACGACGTGATCCGATTCCTGCGCCTGTTCACGCTGCTCTCCAAGCCCGAGATCGACGCCCTCGCGGCCGCGCACCACGACAACGCCGGGGCGCGCGACGCCCACCGCGCCCTCGCGATCCACGCGACGGCGCTGCTCCACGGCGAGCACGAGGCGGAGATGGCGGCCAAGGCCGCGCACGCGCTCTTCTCCGGCGATGTCGCGCACCTCTCGAAGGAGATGCTCGAGGAGGTGCTCGGCGAGGTGCCATCGAGCCCCCACGCGAGGTCGGCGCTGGCGGGAGAAGGCGTGGCGGTGCTCGACCTGCTCGTCGAGACGGGGCTGGCCAAGAGCAGGCGCGAGGCTCGCGAGTTCCTCTCGGGCGGGAGCGTGAGCGTGAACGGGGCCAAGGCGGGCCCGGAGGACCGGCTCACGACCGAACACCTGCTCCACGGCGAGATGATCGCCCTGCGCCGGGGAAAGAAGGCGTGGCACCTGACGCGGTGGGCGTGATTCTTCCCCTCTCCCTCTGGGAGAGGGAAGTTCAGTCCACCCCCATCAGGATCTCCATCGTCCGCTGATCCAGCTCCTCGTACGGCAGCGAGCGGTCGGCGAGCTTCTCGCGATCCAATTCCATCGCCAGAAGCGTCTCGGCGCGGGCGCGGGTGAAGCCCCCGGTGAGGCCGTCGATGTCCTTGCTGTTGCGATGGATTCTGCGCAGCAGACTCTTGACCTTCCCGTCGGCGTGCCACCGCTTGGCCTTGTCCTTCAGAATGAGGTACGTGCGCATCGAGCCCCGGGCGAACTCGATGACATCGGCGCGGTCCGCCGTGCGGTAGGCGTGGCTGTCGAAGTGCTTGAAGCCCTCGTACCTGTGATCCTCGAGCAGCTTGACCAGGAAGAACGCGTGCTTGAGGTTCGCGCTCCCGAAGCGGAAGTCCTGGTCGTAGCGCCCGAACTCCTGGTCGTTGAGGTCGATGTGGAAGAGCTTGCCCGCCTCGAGCGCCGCCGCGACCGCGTGCACGAAGTTGAGGCCCGCCATGTGCTCGTGCGCCACCTCGGGGTTCACGCCGACCATGTCGGGGTGCTTGAGGGTCGGGATGAGGGCGAGGTAGTGCCCCGTCGTCGGGAAGTACATGTGCCCCCGCGGCTCGTTGGGCTTGGCCTCGAGGGCGATCCTGAAGTCATACCCGCGGTCGAGCGCGTAGTCGCAGAGAAAGTCGAGCGCGGATCGGAAGCGGGCCACCGACTCGAACGGGTCCTTGGCCGCGTCGGTCTCGGCCCCCTCGCGCCCGCCCCAGAAGACATAGACGCGGGCGCCGAACTCCGCGGCCAGGTCCATGCCCCGCATCGTCTTCTGGATCGCGTACGCGCGGACCTCCGCATCGTTCGAGGTGAACGCCCCGTCCTTGAAGGCCGGGTCCCCGAAGAGGTTGGTCGTCCCCATCGCGACCTGGATCTTCGTCCGCTTGAGCGCGCCCGCGAAGTCCCGCTTGATCTCGCCGGCCTCCGATTCGCTCGCGTCGATCGGGATCAGGTCGTTGTCATGGAAGTTCACGCCGTGGACGCCCCCCACTTCCCCGAGCAGGTCGACCACCTCGGCCGGCGACAGCGCGGGGCGCGTCGGCAGGCCGAACGGGTCGCGCCCCGGATTGCCGACTGTCCACAGGCCGAAGGTGAACCGGTCGCGGGGGGTGGGTCTGAAGTCGTCCGCCATGGCGCCTCCTGCGGGTCGTTCTCGCAGATCGTACTTGGCCCGCGGCCGCCGGGCCTCAGGCGATGGCCGAGCCCGTCCCGAGCATCAGGGCGGGTCGGCCTGCTCGTCGGCGCCGGCTTCGGCCCGGGAGGCCGCGCGCTCGAGCGCGGCCAGACGCGCCAACGCGCCGTCCAGACGACGGGAGCAGGCCAGCACCTCCTCGTGGACCTGCTCGAGGCGACGCTCGGCGAACAGGACGGCCTCCTCGAGGCGAGTGACGCGCTCCGACTCGCCGCTGCTCGCGGGCATGGACCAATCCCTCCTCGACGCACGACCGGGGGTTCGGCTACCCTCCCGGCCATGATGGACCGGTCGGGAGTCGGGATCAAGTCGGGAGCCGTCGCCCTGCTGCTGCTCGTCCCACCGGCGCTCACCGCCGGCGAGGACGCCGCGAGCTGGCGCCTGCGCGGCGGGGGCGCTTCGGTCCGCGCCGCCCTCGCGCAGCCGGCGGAGGCGGCCCCCACGGACGGCGCGCCCGAGCCCGCCCGCGCGCCCGAGCCCTACGGGAAAGAGGGGACGGAGTGGATCCTCTTCGGCGGCGGGGCCGCGTACGACCTCACGCAATCGACCGACATCAATCTCAACGCCGCCTACAGCGTCTTCCTGATCGACGACGTGGAGTGGCTTCTCGAGCTGGGCGCCTGGTACCACGCCCAGGACGGCGACGACGCGGCCAGCCTGAACCCGGCCATGGAGTTCCGCTGGCACTTCTTCAACAACGGCCAGACCAGCGTGTTCCTGAACGGCGGCATCGGCATGCTCTTCGCCACCGACGAGGTGCCCGACGGGGGGACCGGCGTCGACTTCACGCCCCGCGCCGGAATCGGGCTCACGCAACGCATCGGCGCCGGGGGAACGCGCCTGGTGGCGGGGCTCCGCTGGCACCACATCTCCAACGCGCGGATGAACGGCGAGGACAAGAACCCGTCCCGCGACGCGCCGATGCTCTACGTGCAGATCGCGGTGCCGTTCTGACGGTCAGCCGGCGCGGGCCAGGGGAACGGGGCTTTCGACCGGCGTGAAGACCACGCGGTTGCGCCCTTCCTTCTTCGCACGGTAGAGGTTCCGGTCGACCACCTCGATCCACCGTTCCGCCGGGATTCCCGGGCCACCGCCCGAGCCGGCGACGCCCACCGAGCAGGTGATCGCCCGCTCGGGGTGGCGGGGCCAGACGATCGCGCCCAGCGCGTCGCGCACGCGCTCGCACACGGCGCCCGCCTCCTGCGCCGGGGTCTCCGGCATGATCAGCGCGAACTCCTCGCCCCCGTAGCGGCAGGCGACGTCGCTCTGGCGGCACTCCCGCTGCAGCAGCTTGGCGAGGCCCTGGATCGCCGCGTCGCCCGCCGGGTGGCCGTAGGTGTCGTTGACCGACTTGAAGTGGTCGAGGTCGAAGAGGGCGAGCGAGAGCGGACGATGGTGTCGCTGGGTGGCGGCGACCTCCTGCTCCCACCGGGCGTTGAAGTGGGCGCGGTTGTAGAGCCCGGTGAGCCCGTCGATCTGCGCGCGCTGCGAGAGCATCCGCAGGAGGTGGCTCACGCGGAGGGCCGAGCGCACGCGCACGCGCAGCTCGGTGACGTCGAAGGGCTTGGTGATGAAGTCCACGGCGCCGAGGTCGAACGCCGTCACCTTGTCGTGGGGGCTGTGCAGACCCGAGAGCATGATCACGGGGACGTGGAGCGTCGCGTCGGTGTCCTTGAGCGTGCGGAGCACCTCGAACCCGTCCATGCCGGGCATGTCGATGTCGAGCAGCACGACCGAAGGGAGCGTGTCGCGCGCCAACCGCAGCCCCTCGGCGCCGTCGCCCGCGCTGAGCACGTCGATGCCCTCGCTGCGCAGACGCATCGAGAGCAGCTTGTGCACGTCGGGCGAGTCGTCGATCAGCAGCGCGACCGGCTTCAACTCCTCGATGGAAGTCGTGGCTGTCGAGACGCGCTCCATGCGACCCCTCTCCACGGTGATCCAGAGGCGCAATCACGCACCCGGCGACGCGGCCCGCTCACAGAGGCGGGCAAGCTCACGAGCAGATTCGGCGATATCGCCGGGGTCCTTCACTGACATGGTGTCTTTTGCCCTGGTCAGCGCCGCCTCGAGAGCCGCGGCCGCTCGCGAGAGGCCGGGGTGGCCATACATGGCCGCCGAACCCTTCAGCCGGTGGGCAACGCGCCGCAGGGCCGGCACGTCGCCAGCACCGATCGCGCCATGGATTTGGTCGGCGTAGCGGCGGGCCGCCTCGGCGAACGCGCCCCGGAGCGAAAGATCGGCCATGGACGGGAACATCGGCGCCCGTCGCGGGGCCGCGGAGGCCAATCCCCGCGCTTTCACGACGATCAGCGCCCCCGCCCCCCAAGGCCTGCACTCCGGCATGCCCGCACCCGCCTCACGGCCCGGCAGACGCACCGAACAGGAAGTGACCCCACGGGGATTCGAACCCCGGTTTCCAGGATGAGAACCTGGCGTCCTAGACCAGGCTAGACGATGGGGCCGGTTCGGACAGGAGGGTAGCCCGGCAGGGACGGGGGTCAACCCGCCGGTACCGGGAAGCTTCATCCCCAGCTCCGGAGGGGGCGATCAGGAGCCGACGAGGGCGGTCGCCCGACGCATCTGCGAGAGCGCGTAGACCGCAGCCTCCTCGGCGGTGTGGCCGACAACCGAGCCGGCCGCGTTGCCTGCGGTGTCACGCCACTCGGCCCGGTAGCAGTCGAAGAGCTGGATGTGCCGCGTCGAGAGCTGAAAGCCCGTGTCGGCGAATTCGCCCCGGACTCTCTCCAGCCCCGGGTAGGCCCGCCCGTCGGGGAGCCTCGCGCACCCGCGGGTGTCGAGGGCTGCCCATCCGGTGGCGTAGAGCTGGTCCACGGCGAACTCGAGTCCCATGGGTGACTCCTTGAGGGAGCGGCGGCGTCTGCCCACGCCCTATCGGCGATCCCGGGGGCGGTGCCTCCAGTCTAGCGGGGCGGGGCCGGCGGGGCGAGGCCTCGCCCCTCAGCCGATGACGACCAGCGCAAGAATGTCGTACAGCATGTGCACCGCGACGACGAGGCCGAAGCCCCGGAGCAGGTAGAGCGTCCCGAAATACAGCCCGGCGGCGAAGTAGAACGCCAGGGCCGTTACCGCCGCGGGGTTATCGGAGACCGGGACGCGGTGATACAGGGCGAAGGCCGCCGCCGCGATGACCACCGCCAGCACACCGCCGAGCCAGTCCGGCAGCCGGATCACATCGACGAAGAGCGCATGCCCCGCGGCGATGAGGATCATGCGGAAGAGGAGCTCCTCGTAGAGCCCGGCCCCCGCCGAGATCGTCAGCCGTGCCTGCCATGGAAGGCCGAGGATGCCGTCGGCCACCTGCGCGGCCGGGGGCGGCGCGTCCCGCGCGCCGACCAGGACCACCGCGAGGATCGTCAGCGGGATCGTCCAGACGAACGACTCCATCGCCATGCCCGCCAGCACCGGCAGACGCAGCGTCCAGCGGTCTCGCAGGAGCAGGTGCCAGATGAGGAGCACGGTTACCAGGAGAAGCGCCGGCAGGTGGAGACCGAAGACGCCGAAGGCCTCGAACACTCGGGCGAGCATGCCCCACGCCGCGATGGTCTTCGGCTGCCCGTCCTCACCGGTGAGGTAGACCGTCGCCCCGATCTCGTAGAGCACAAGAACAGGCAGCAGGAACACCAGGATGTGGAGCGGCCGCTGCGAGACCTTCAGATAGTCCTCGCGCACCGTCGCCGCGCGGGATGGACGCGGCTTGGCTGCGGCGGTCTTGGCCATGAGGCCAGAGGGTAGCAGGCGAGCAGAGCGCGAAACGCTCGCCGAGCAGATCAGGGCGCGCGCCCGAAAACGCGAAAGGCCTGGGAAATCCGGGTGTACCGGGGGCAGATCGGGTCAGCCGACGACCTTGGCCTTGAGCGCGGCGTTCAGTCGGCTCTTGCGCCGGGCGGCCTGGTTCTTGTGGATGACACCCTTCTGGGCGGACCGGTCGATGATCGAGCAGCAGGACCGCAACGCGTCCTTGGCCTCGTCGAGGTTGCCGGCCGCAAGCTTGGCGCGGAACTGCTTGATCGCCTCGCGCATCGTGCGGAGACGCCACCGGTTGCGTGCGCGGTGGGCTTCGTTCTGACGGACGCGCTTGCGTGCGGTTCGGGAATGCGCCATTCGGTACCTCTACACTCGGCTTCGACGACCGCCCCTCAGGGCAATCCACGACCTGGACCCCGGTCGGGATCACAATCGTGGCAGCCCGGGCGAGGAAATCAAGCAGGCGGCGGGCGAAACGGCTTGCCGGGGCGGTGGGAGCGGATTAGGCTTCCAGACCCCTTGCGGGCGTAGCTCAATTGGATAGAGCACCTGACTACGGATCAGGAGGTTAGGGGTTCGAGTCCCTTCGCCCGTGTTGCTCCCGCCGCGTCGGCGAACCCGATGCGACGGAATCGGCAGATCTCGACGGCGCCGGCCAGCTCTGAGGGCCGGCGTTGACGTTTTTGGACAGGGCGGGGCCGGAGGCCGGTCGCGCGAGGGGAACTTCGCCCGCACCGAGACTTCCGGGCAAATATCGGATATCATGATCCACAAATGTCCGGGAGCCCACGCGATGACCACCGCCACGACCACCGACGCCCAGCACCACTACGAGTCCTGGCCCACGCGGATCCGCGCCATGAAGGAAGCCGCGCCCGATATCGCCGGGGCCTTCGGCGCCATGTTCCAGAAGCTGATGGGCGAGGGCGCGCTCTCCGTCCGCGAGAAGGAGCTGATCGCCGTGGGCATCGGGCTTGCGCTCAGGTGCGAGGAGTGCGTCTACGCGCACGTGGAGAAGGCCGCCAAGGCGGGGGCCACGCGCGCGCAGATCATCGAGGCCGGGGGCGTGGTCGTGATGATGCAGGGCGGCCCGGGCTACGTGCACATGCCGATGCTTGTCGAAGCGCTGAACACCCTCGGTGTGCAATAGACGGCGGGAGTCTGGGCGCTCGCCCGCGCTATTCTGCGCAGCGCCGATAGGGGAAGTTTCCGACTCGGACGCGTTCGCACGTGTGCTTAGCCTTTCTTGTGCTCATGGGGGGGAGCCGAAGAAAGGGAGAAAGCCATGGCAATCCTGAGGGCTGGAACGTTGGTTGTTGCGGGTCTGACGGCCGCATTCGCCGCCGGCGCCGCCCCTCCCGGCCAGAGTGTGCCCAAGGCAACGGGCGATGTCTACTTCATGAACGGCGACATGGTCGCCTACTCGCATTTCAATGCGCACGAGGCGATCGCACACCGTCCTGCCAAGGGCCTGTTCTACTACTACGACAACGGGTACGTCGGCGACCAGGAAGGGCGCTACTACTACGCGGACCTCAACTGCGTTGATGTCGATGGCGACTACGCCACGTTCTCCGGGCCCCTCGTGGACACGAACGTCCCCGAGTGGATGGGATTCTGGGTGCAGATCTGGGTGCACGACGGAGGCACACCGGGCTGGCGGGGTGACGAGATCACCGGCGCATTCTTCGACTTCGACGGCTGCCTGCCGTACGACGATCCGCCCGGGTGGCTCGCCGTGATGGACGGCAACCTCGTGGTGCACGAGTAACCCGCTGTGCGGCGGAAACCGCCCGTCGTCCAGGCGGGCGGTTCTCCTGCGCGCCGGCGACTTACGGCGCCCCGAGCCGGGACCGCTGTCCTCCCCCGCCGCGTGGTGCGTCCGACTCATGCCGCTCGGCCGACGCGGCGTCCTCGCCGACCGACGCGCGCGCGAGGAACGTGAAGCCGGCAAGCAGCAGCACGACGCCCAAGAGGAAGGCGGCGCCCATCCGCCGACGCGCCGCGGGCGTCGGCGGCTGCACGCGAGCCCGGGGGTGGAGCAGGCGCGCCGTGACAGTGCAGACCCACGCCCAGTGGAGCCAGACGTGCACCACCAGCAGCACCGCCGCCGCCACGGTCGTCCAGAAATGCACCGAGCCCCACTCGTGCCGCCCGAGCCCCCACAGCACCAGACCGCGCCCTCCGCTCCCGGGCGGCAGCACGAACCGCATGATCAGCCCGGTGCATGCGATCGCGAGCATGACAAGCAGCGTGAAGAGGTCGATCAGGTAGTTGACCGACGGACGCTGCATGCCGAACTCTAGCGGACGCGGATCGGCCGCGACGGGGCGGCGGCGAGCTGAGATCACGCCCCCCCCAGGTGCGATCTCGACCGACGCGCAGGCCGGAACCCCATGCTTGTCGAGAAGCGATCGCTCCTGCATACTGAGCGAGGTCTGGGGCGCGCCACGCTGCGCCCCGCGGGCGAGGGCCTCCCGATGGAGGATCGCAGAATCCGGCCTGCTTGGATTCCGCTGGCCGCGGTGGCGGTGTCGTGCGCAGCGGTCGCCCTGCTTGTCGCCTGGTCGCCGTTGGGGCTCGGACCGAACCTGGGCATGCCCTTCGGCTACTACGGCAAGCTCAATCGAGTGCTCGACCGCTTGGAGTCATTGCCGGGGGTGCACGTGCGGCACGCTCTCGTCAACCGGGACGTGCATCTCGAAGATTTCACAGTCGAGTTGCTCGTGCATGGATCGCATCGGACCAGCCTGGAGTTCCCCGACGCGCCGGCCGAGGCTCTGCTGGCCATGGTCGACAGGTGGGCCCAGAACGAACTCCCGCGTCTGAACCGCGCGGGAACTCACTAGGGCCGCCGGCGGTCGCGCGGCGAGAGGGCCCCGCTCAGTCTCAGGAGCGGGAGCCGCGTCGCGGATCTCCCTCGGCAAGCACTTTCTCCGCCGCGGCCTTGCGGTGATCCTCGACGGCCTCCTGGAACTGGGGCCTCGACCGCCCGAGGATCATCGCCGCGAAGATCGCCGCGTTCACCGCGCCGGCCCGCCCGGTGGCGAAGGTGGCCACGGGGATCCCGGCGGGCATCTGCACCGTCGAGAGCAGCGAGTCAAGCCCGCCGGCAAGCTCGGACTTCATCGGAACACCGAGCACGGGGAGCGTCGTCTTCGCGGCGCAGACGCCGGCGAGATGCGCGGCCCCGCCCGCGGCGGCGATGACGACCTGCGCCCCCTTCGACTGCACCTCGGCGAGGTGACGCTCCAGCGCCTCGGGCGTCCGGTGCGCCGAGAGCACGCGAACATCGTGCGGCACCCCGAGCGCGTCCAGCGTGGCGCTGGCGTGGGACATCGTGTCCCAGTCCGACTTGGAGCCCATGACGACGGCGACGAGTGGGTTCATGGGCCGAGCATAGGACCCCGGAGCGGGAGCAGCCCCGGCGCCGACCGACACCCCCGGGCCGCCGAATCCCCGAGCCACCCCGCGTCTACGGCAGCGGCTCGAGCCATCCGTCCGGGACTGCGCCCAGCGTGCGAGCCGAGCCATCGAAGCACGCGGCGTTGAAGCGGTCGGCGCGTCCGTGCAGGACGGCCAGCCGGTCGGCCACGTGGTCCGGCTGGCGGAAGTCGATGACGCTGGCGGCGCGCGTCGGGGGCGGCTGGTTGCTGTCGAAGTCGGCGGGCCGCGAGTCCATGAGCAGGGCGACGCGATCCGGAAAGGTGACGAGATCGAATCGAATGTGCCCGGGGTTGGCGGGGTCGTCGTAGCTGTCGTGGTCGCCCAGGGCGGGGTCCGCGTGCCCCGTGGCGTTCATCGCGTAGGTCCGTGTCATCTGACCGCCGAAGGCGCGGTTCGTGGTCGGGCACACGAGCGCGGTCCCTTCCTGGTACAGCTCGTTCGCCCCCTCGCCGGCAAGCCCCGATGCCTCGAGCACGACCAGCGCCCAGTTGGGCATCGCGCCGTAGGGCTGGCCGATCGCCGGCCCGACGCCGTCGTTCGCATCGGCGTACATGCGGCACACCAGGAACGCCTGGCGCAGGTTCGACGCGCACGCGGTGGACTGCGCCGCCCGCCGCGCGCCGCCCAGTGCGGGCAGGAGGACGCCAATCAGGACGGCGATCATCGCGATGACCACCAGCAGCTCGACGAGCGTGAACGCGCGGGCAGGCACGGACCGGGACATCCCAGAACTGTTCGCGGGCGGGAGCATCGCGTCACATCTTTCCCAGCTTGACTGATCGACAGAATGCGCGCTCCCGGCCGGCCGATGAGCCATGTGCGCCGCCCTATCCGCAATCTCGGATCTGATTGTGACGAATTAGCCGGGTGCCTCTCCAAAGGCCACCGGCCACAGAAAATGGGAGTCTTGCGATGCTCGGCCATCATGCCCGGCCGCTGCTGGAGGGCCTGGAGCCCCGACAGCTGCTCACAGCGTACCTGGTGGACACCCTGGTCGATGAGAGCGACGGGAGCTACGGGACCGGAGACCTCTCGCTCCGTGAGGCGGTGATCCTCGCGAACGGCTCGCCAGGGGTGGACGAGATCGCCTTCGCCGCGGCTCTCTCGGGCGGGACCATCACCCTCAGCGGTGAGATCTCGGTCACGGACGACCTGACGATCGCGGGGGACGATGAGCACGGGGCCGACGCGGACATTACGGTCTCGGGAAGCGGCACGGCGCGTCTGTTCAGCATCGGCGCCGCGACGGTGACGCTGGAGGGCCTGGCCCTGACCGGCGGCGCGGCCGGCGCCGGCAACGGCGGGGCGGTCTACGCCGCCGCCGGCGCGAGCGTGACCATCACCGGCTGCACGCTGGAGGCCAACTCGGCGACCTACGGCGGCGCGGTCTACGTCGACGGCGGGGCAGTCGTCATCGATTCGAGCGCCATGAGCGGAAACACCGCCTACGCCGGCGGTGCGGTCCGCAACAGCGGCGGCGTGCTCGCGATCCTCGGCTGCACGCTCAGCGGCAACTCGAGCACCACCATGGGTGGTGCGCTCTACAACGACGGCGGCGCGCTGGCCGTCTACCAGAGCACGCTGAGGGGCAACGACGCCTCGGACAGCGGCGGCGCGATCTTCGCCGGGCTCACCTCCAGCGCCACGATCGCGTCGAGCACGCTGAGCGGAAATTCCGCCGAGCTGGGCGGGGCGATCCGCAGCAACGGCGGCACGATGACGATCTCGAGCAGCACCATCAGCGGCAACGCGAGCGCCCGCTGGGGCGGGGCCCTCTACAGCCGCGGCGTGCTGGAGATCATCGGCTCCACGATCGCCTCGAACCTGGCCGACAGCGACGGCAACGGGAGCGGCTCCGGAGGAGGGATCTTCGCTTCGAGCGGCACGGTGACGCTCACCAGCACGATCGTCGCCGGCAACGTGAAGGGCGCCGCGTCCGCCCCGAGCGAGCTCTCCAGCGCGAGCGGGACCTTCGACGCCGACTCCTCGTTCAACCTGATCGGCGATGCCGACTCGGCGGACGGCCTCGACGACGGCGTCAACGGCAACATCGTGGGCGCAGACCCGCTGCTCGGGAGCCTGGGTGACAACGGCGGCTCCACGCAGACGCACGCCCTGCTCCCGGGCAGCCCGGCGCTCCATGCCGGTGACGCCGCCGGCGCCACGACCGATCAGCGGGGCTACGCGCGGACAGGCGGGGCGGGCCCCGACATCGGCGCCGTCGAGGCGCACGCGCCGACGATCGTGGCCCTCT
Organism: uncultured Phycisphaeraceae bacterium; assembly: GCA_964435785.1. GTDB lineage: Bacteria > Planctomycetota > Phycisphaerae > Phycisphaerales > UBA1924 > PNC22. Next base: position 53,286 of record CAYTAH010000016.1, read on the forward strand.
CGCCAAGCCTGCCGTCGATCTTCCGCGGGGAGGAGCTCACGCTCACCGCGGACGGCGCGGCCGACGACGACGAGAACCTCGCGTCGGTCTGGTTCTACGCCGACACCGACGGCGACGGCGAGGCGGACGCCGGCGAGCTGCTCGGCGCCGACAGCGACGGGACCGACGGGTACAGCCTCGTGCTGAGCGGCGACCAGACCGCGGTGCTGGAGGTCGGGGAGCTGGCGCTGCTGGCCATCGCCACCGACGGGCTCGGGTTCCTGAGCGATCCCGCCGCGGCGAGCGTCGAGATCGAGCACCGCCCGCCCTCGATCGGCGGGCTCGAGACCGACGTGCCATCGCTCTTCCGCTGGCAGGTGCTGACGCTCACCGCCCACGGCGTCGCCGACGGAGACGGCGCCGTCGCGGAGGTGCGCTTCTACCTGGACCAGGACGGCGACGGCCTCGCCGACAGCGCCGAGCTGCTCGCGACCGACGGCGACGGCGCCGACGGCTACGCCGTCGCGCTCACCGGCACGCAGACGGCCGCGTTCCCGCTCGGCGAGATCTCCCTCCTCGCGGTCGCGCTCGACTCGCTCGGGTTCCAGAGCGACCCCGCGTCGGCCACGGTCACCGTGGAATGTCGGCCGCCCTCGATCGGGGCCCTCGAGGCGGGCCCCTCGTCGATCTTCCGGGGCGACACGCTCGCGCTCACGGCGTCCGGCGTGCAGGATGGCGACGCGCCGGTCGTGCGCGTGTGGTTCTACGCGGATGCGGACGCTGACGGCGTCGCCGAGCCGAGCGAGCTTCTGGGCTCCGACGCGGACGGATCGAACGGCTTCGCCCTGCACGTGAGCGCCGAACAGACCTCGGGGTTCGCCCTCGGCGGCCTCACGCTGCTCGCCGTCGCCGAGGACGCACTCGGCAACCTGAGCGGCCCGACCTCCGCCGGCGTGCTCGTCGAATACCGCCCGCCCTCGCTGACGGGCCTCTCCCCGAGCGCCCCCACGGCACGCCGGGGCGACCCGCTCACGCTGACCGCGACGGGCGTGCGCGCCGGCGATGCCCAGGTCACCCAGGTCGCGTTCTACCTGGACGCAGACGGCGACGGAGAGGCGGACGCGGAAGAGCTGCTCGGCATCGACACGGACGGCGCCGACGGCTACAGCCTCGCGCTGAGCGGGGCGCAGAGCGCGGCCCTCGAGCCCGGGCTGCATGTGCTGCTCGCGGTGGCAACCGACGCGATGGGCTTCACCACCGAGCCTGCCGCGGCCGATCTGACCGTCGTGCCCACGAGCCCGACGATCGCCGGCCTGGAGCCCGGTGGCCCGGCCGTCGAGGGCCGGCCGCTGCGTCTCACGGCCACCGGGGTGAGCGACCTCGGCGCCGGCTCGTCGCACGTCGCGTTCTACCTGGACGCCAACGGCGACGGCGCCGCCGACGAGGGCGAGCTCCTGGGCATCGACGAGGACGCTTCCGACGGATACGCCATCGCGCTCACCGACGAGCAGGTCACCGCGATAGGGCGCGGGGAGTGGTCGTTCCTCGCGGTCGCGACCGATGCGCTCGGGGAGCGGAGCGACGTCGTCTCGACCCGCATCTCCATCGCCTACTCGGTGCACGCGGCCGAAGGAGCCCCCGCGCGAGGGGCCACCTCCCTGGGGACGCACGTCAGCATCGTGCGAAACACCGCCGGTGATCTGGTCGCCTTCATCGACGAGGGCGACGGGGCGCACGCGGTGCACCTCGGCTCGCTGACCGGCGCACCGAGAGCGACGGACGACCCGGTGATCTGGACCGATGTCAAGGACGGCCTCGTCTACGCCGCGGCGCCATCGGCCCAGGGCCTCATCCTCTATATGCGGGACGCCGACGGCTCGTGGTCCAGCCGCAATCTCGCCGCCGAGCTCGGCGTGCGGGAGGCCGGCCCGGTGGGAGTCCTCACGCAGTTCACGTCCACGGTGGGAACAGGCCGAGCCGTGGTGATCGCCGGCGTGAACGCCGCGGGCCAGCTCGTCGCGTTCCGACAGACCACCGACGGGGGCTGGACCTTCGTCAACATCTCGGACGACCTGACGTCGCAGGGGATGGCGACCCCCGTGTGCACGTCGCTCACGAGCTACGTCACCCCCTGGAACGCCTGGACGATCGCCGGCATCGACGCCAACGGCGACATCCAGGGGATCTGGGTGGCGCCGGGGTCCTTCGCGGCCTGGCGCGTGGACAACCTTTCCGCCATCACCGGCGCCCCAGCCCTGACCGGCGGCCTCACGGTCACGCAGACCGCCTGGGGCGCGATCAACATCGGCGGCGTGGACGCCCGCGGCCGGCTGGTCGTCACCTGGTGGCTCCCCGGCTTCGGAAGCGCCTGGGTCACGAGCGACCTCACCGCCGCGGCGAAGGGGCCGGCGCTGGCGCCGGGGGAGGCGTGCGGATTCGTCACGCCCTGGGGCGCCATCAGCTACGCGGGCCTCAGCGGCGATGGAGAGGTCCTGGCGTACTGGTGGACGCCCGCGGCCGGGGCGTGGCGCGTCTCGTCCCTCACCGGCGGGATCTCCGAGCCCACGCCGCGCCCCGCCCGGGCGCTCTCGGGCGATGTCTCGGAACGAGGCGCGATGAGCATCCACGGCGTGGGCGAGTCGGGCGAGGTGCTGCGCCTGTGGTGGTCGCCCGACGCGGACGACACGTGGCGCATCGAGAACCTCTCGTCGGGCGCCACTCGCTCCTGATCGACCCGGCACACACCACGGCGTGGTCCACCCGCGCGACGCGCACCGGCCCGCCCCGGCGATGCCAGCAAGGTCGCGCCTCGTGCGCGGAGCACCCCTGCATGTGAAAGGATTCTCATCAGAGGCGCGGATGAACTCTTGCTCATGTTGGCCATGCGGAGCCCGCGCGACTAGCGAGCGCCATCGAACCCGAGTATTCTGCACGCACCATCGCCGCCAACGCTGGGGCTTGCTGGAGGCATCGATGAAGGCTGCTCCGACCGAGTCGCACGCGATCGACACCGCAGTGCTGCTGGATTGTCTGGTCGCGCTCAAGAAGGGCGACTTCTCTGTCCGTTTGCCCGTGCACTGGACGGGCACGGCCGGCAAAGTGGCCGACGTGCTCAACGAGGTGATGGAGCGCAACGCCAAGCTGGCGAGCGAGCTGGAGCGCATCAGCGAGGTGGTGGGCAAAGAGGGCAAGATCAGCCACCGCGTCTCGCTCGGCGGCGTGGGCGGCTCGTGGGCCACGCTCGAGGAATCGGTCAACGCCCTGATCGACGACCTGGTGCGCCCGACGATGGAGATGGCCCGCGTGATCGGGGCCGTCGCCAACGGCGACCTCACGCAGTCGGTCTCGCTCGACGTCGACGGCCGCCCGCTGCAGGGGCAGTTCCTCCGCGCCGCCCGCACCGTGGACAGCATGGTGGACCAGCTCAACGCGTTCGCCAGCGAGGTCATCCGCGTGGCCCGAGAGGTGGGCACCGAGGGCAAGCTCGGCGGACAGGCGGAGGTGCAGGGCGTCGCCGGCACATGGAAGGACCTCACCGACAACGTCAACCTCATGGCCGGCAATCTCACCGCCCAGGTGCGGAATATCGCCGAGGTGACCACGGCGGTGGCGAGGGGAGACCTCTCCAAGAAGATCACGGTGGACGTTCGCGGCGAGATCTTCGACCTGAAGAACACCATCAACACGATGGTCGATCAGCTCAGCTCCTTCGCGTCGGAGGTCACCCGCGTGGCCCGCGAGGTGGGCACCGAGGGCAAGCTCGGCGGACAGGCCCAGGTCAAGGGCGTCGCCGGCACCTGGAAGGACCTCACCGACAACGTCAACCTCATGGCCTCGAACCTCACGAGCCAGGTGCGCAACATCGCCGACGTGACCACGGCGGTCGCCAAGGGCGATCTCTCCAAGCAGATCACCGTGGACGTGCGCGGCGAGATCCTCGACCTCAAGAACACCATCAACACCATGGTGGACCAGCTCGGCTCGTTCGCCTCCGAGGTGACGCGCGTCGCCCGAGAGGTGGGCACCGAGGGCAAGCTCGGCGGCCAGGCACAGGTGCAGGGCGTCGCCGGCACCTGGAAGGACCTCACCGACAACGTCAACCTCATGGCCTCGAACCTGACCAACCAGGTCCGCAACATCGACACGGTCATCGGCGCCGTGGCCAACGGCGACCTCTCCAAGAAGATCACCGTCGCCGCCCAGGGCGAGATCCTCGTGCTCAAGAACACCATCAACACGATGGTGGACCAGCTCAGCTCCTTCGCCTCGGAGGTGACCCGCGTCGCCCGCGAGGTGGGCACCGAGGGCAAGCTCGGCGGCCAGGCCCAGGTGCAGGGCGTCGCCGGCACATGGAAGGACCTCACCGACAACGTCAACCTCATGGCCGGCAACCTCACCGGCCAGGTGCGCAACATCGCCGAGGTGGCGACGGCGATCGCCAACGGCGACCTCTCGCGCAAGATCACCGTCGACGTGCAGGGCGAGATCCTCGAGCTGAAGAACACCATCAACACCATGGTGGACCAGCTCAACGCCTTCGCCGGCGAGGTGACCCGCGTCGCCCGCGAGGTGGGCACCGAGGGCAAGCTCGGCGGCCAGGCCCAGGTGCAGGGCGTCGCCGGCACATGGAAGGACCTCACCGACAACGTCAACCTCATGGCCGGCAACCTCACCGGCCAGGTCCGCAACATCGCCGAGGTCTCGACCGCCATCGCCAACGGCGACCTCTCCAAGAAGATCACCGTCGCCGTGCAGGGCGAGATCCTCGACCTCAAGAACACCATCAACACGATGGTGGACCAGCTCAACGCCTTCGCCAACGAGGTGACCCGCGTCGCCCGCGAGGTCGGCACCGAGGGCAAGCTCGGCGGCCAGGCCGACGTCAAGGGCGTCAGCGGCACCTGGAAGGACCTCACCGACAACGTCAACTCCATGGCGTCCAACCTCACGAGCCAGGTCCGCAACATCGCCGAGGTGACCACCGCCGTCGCCAAGGGCGATCTCTCCAAGAAGATCACCGTCGACGTCCGCGGCGAGATGATGGAGCTCAAGGACACCATCAACACGATGGTCGACCAGCTCCGCTCCTTCGCCTCCGAGGTCACCCGCGTCGCCCGCGAGGTCGGCACCGAGGGAAGACTCGGCGGTCAGGCCTACGTGTTCGGCGTCGCCGGCACCTGGAAGGATCTCACCGACAACGTCAACCTCATGGCGTCCAACCTGACCAACCAGGTCCGCAACATCGCGGCCGTGACCACCGCCGTCGCCAACGGCGACCTCACCAAGAAGATCACCGTGGATGTCAAGGGCGAGATCCTCGAGCTCAAGGACACCATCAACACCATGGTGGACCAGCTCAACGGCTTCGCCAACGAGGTCAGCCGCGTCGCCCGCGAGGTCGGCACCGAGGGCAAGCTCGGCGGGCAGGCCCAGGTCAAGGGCGTCGCCGGCACCTGGAAGGACCTTACCGACAACGTCAACCTCATGGCCTCCAACCTCACCGCCCAGGTCCGCGGCATCGCCAAGGTCGTCACCGGCGTCGCCAACGGCGACCTCCGCCAGAAGCTCCAGCTCGAGGCCAAGGGAGAGATCGCCGCCCTCGCCGACACCATCAACGGCATGATCGACACGCTCGCGACGTTCGCCGATCAGGTCACGAGCGTCGCCCGCGAGGTCGGCGTCGAGGGCAAGCTGGGCGGCCAGGCGAGCGTGCCCGGGGCCGCGGGCATCTGGAAGGCGCTGACCGACAACGTCAACCAGCTCGCCGAGAACCTGACGACCCAGGTCCGCGCGATCGCGGAGGTGGCCACAGCCGTGACCAAGGGCGACCTCACCCGCTCGATCCGCGTGGACGCCCGCGGCGAGGTGGCGGCCCTCAAGGACAACATCAACGAGATGATCAACAACCTGCGCGAGACGACGCAGAAGAACTCCGACCAGGACTGGCTCAAGACCAACCTCGCCCGCTTCACCCGCATGCTCCAGGGCCAGCGCGACCTGATCACGGTCTCGGGGCTCATCCTCTCCGAGCTGGCCCCGCTCGTCTCGGCGCACCACGGCGCGTTCTTCCTGATGGATTCGGGCAAGGACGAGCCGCGACTGCGCCTGCTCGCCGGCTACGCCTTCAACGGCGAGGACGGGCTCGACCGCGACTTCCGCCTCGGCGAGGGCCTGATCGGCCAGTGCGCCGCCGAGCGCGAGCGCATCCTCCTCGAGCGCGTGCCCGGCGAGTATCTGCGCATCGGGTCCGGCCTCGGCTCGGCGCCCCCCGCCAGCATCATCATCCTGCCCGTGCTCTTCGAGGGACAGGTCAAGGCCGTCATCGAGCTCGCCTCGTTCCACACCTTCAACGCCACGCACCTGACCTTCCTCGACCAGCTCACCGAGTCCATCGGCATCGTCATCAACACCATCGAAGCGAACATGCGGACCGAGGAGCTGCTCAAGCAGTCCCAGTCGCTCGCCGGCGAGCTCCAGAGCCGCCAGGAGGAGCTGCAGCAGACCAACGCCCAGCTCGAGGAGAAGGCCCGGCTGCTCGCCGAGCAGAACTCGGAGGTCGAGCGGAAGAACCACGAGGTCGAGCAGGCCAAGGTCGCCCTCGAGGAGAAGGCCACCCAGCTCGCCCTCACGTCCAAGTACAAGTCCGAGTTCCTCGCCAACATGTCGCACGAGCTGCGCACCCCGCTCAACTCGCTGCTCATCCTCGCCCACCAGCTCTCCGACAACCCCGAGGGCAACCTCAGCGAGAAGCAGGTCACCTTCGCCAAGACGATCCACGCCGCCGGCACCGACCTCATGGGCCTCATCAACGACATCCTCGACCTCTCCAAGATCGAGTCCGGCACCGTCACCATCGAGGTGGACGAGGTGCTCTTCTCCGACCTCCGCGAATTCGTCGACCGCACGTTCCGCCACGTCGCCGACGAGAAGGGCCTCTGCTTCGACATCGACATCGCCGAGGACCTCCCACTCCTGCTCGCGACCGACTCCAAGCGTCTCCGCCAGGTCATCAAGAACCTCCTCTCCAACGCCTTCAAGTTCACCGAGCGCGGCGGCGTCTCCCTCAACATCCGGCGCGTCACCTCCGGCTGGAGCGCCGACCACCCCACGCTCGACGCCGCGGGCGCCGTCGTCGCCATCTCCGTGGTGGACACCGGCATCGGCATCCCCGCCGACAAGCAGCGCCTCATCTTCGAGGCCTTCCAGCAGGCCGACGGCTCGACGGCCCGAAAGTACGGCGGCACCGGGCTCGGGCTCTCCATCAGCCGCGAGATCGCCCAGCTCCTCGGCGGCGAGATCACGCTCGAGAGCAAGCAGGGCGCCGGGTCCACCTTCACGCTCTACATCCCCGACGAGCACCCCTCGCTCTCCTCGCGACTCCGGGGCCAGGCCGTGCGTCTGCTCCCCGAGTCCGAGCGCGCCGCGGGCCTGCCCGCCCCACTCCCGCGCGCGGCGATCGACCTCGTCGACGACGTCTCCAACATCGAGCCGACCGACCGCGTCCTGCTGATCGTCGAGAACGACTCGAGCTTCGCCCGCGTCCTGCTCGAGCTGGCCCACGAGGCGGGACTCAAGGTCGTGGTGGCGACGCGCGGCGACGCCGCCCTCGCCCTGGCGCGAAGGTTCCAGCCCGTGGCCATCACCCTCGACCTGCGCCTCCCCGACATGAGCGGGGCCCAGGTGCTCGAAGCCCTCAAGCACAACGCCGAGACCCGCGACGTGCCCGTGCACGTCATCTCCGGCGTCGCGGAGGGGCACGACCAGATCCTCCAGCTCGGCGCCGCCTCCTACTGGCTCAAGCCTGTCGAGGCGCCCGCCATCCAGCAGCTGCTGCGCCAGGTCCGCGAGTCGGGCCAGCACCGCAAGATCCTCCTCGCCGCCGACAGGCGCGAGGGCGTCTCCGGCGTGACCCCCCTCGTCGAGGTGAAGGACGCCGTCGTGACCACCTGCTCCACGGGCGCCGAGACGATCGACCTCCTCCGCGCCGAGGGGGCCGACTGCGTCATCCTCCCCATCGAGCTCGAGGACATGCGCGCCGAGCAGCTCCTCTCCAGCGTCGTCGGCGTCGGCGACTTCGAGAGGCTGCCGGTCTTCGTCTACTCGAGCAACGGCATGGACGCCGACAGAAAGTCGTCGCTCAAGGACGCCGGCGCCGGCCTGCCGCTCCGCCTCATCGAGAGCCCCGAGCGGCTCCGCGAGGAGCTCCGAGCGCTCTTCAACCCGCCCATCCTCATCATCCCCTCCGCCAGGCCGACGCAGAAGAAGATCGAGAGCGAGGACCTCGCCAGGCTCGCCGGAAAGCGCGTCCTCGTCGTCGACGACGACATCCGGAACATCTTCGCCCTCACCAGCCTGCTCGAGAGGTACAGGATCGACGTGCTCTACGCCGACAACGGCCGCTCCGCGATCGCCATGCTCCAGGAAACCCCGGGCATCGACATCGTGCTCATGGACATCATGATGCCCGAGATGGACGGCTTCCAGGCCATGCGGGAGATCCGGAAGCTCGAGCGCTTCCGAACCCTGCCCATCATCGCCCTCACCGCCCGCGCGATGAAGGGAGACCGCGAGAAGTGCATCGAGGCCGGCGCCTCCGACTACATCCCCAAGCCCGTCGCCCCGGACCAGCTCCTCTTCGTGCTCTGCGCGTGGGCGGCCGCCGGCGACGCGGGCGGGAACGCCGCGCCCGTCCAGCTCCTGTCCACGCGCGCCGATACAGTTGCCAGCGAAGCATGACCATGGAAAGCGCTCCCAAGCCGGTCGACATCCTGCTGGTGGACGACAACGCGGGCAAGATGCTCGCGCTCGAGGCCGCCCTGGCCCCCCTCGGCCAGAACCTGGTCAAGGTCTCCTCCGGCCGAGACGCCCTCCGGCAGCTGCTCTCGCGCGACTTCGCCACCGTCATCCTCGACGTCAACATGCCCGAGATGGACGGCTTCGAGACGGCCCGCATGATCCGCGACCGCCCCCGGTCGGCCTCCACCCCCATCATCTTCGTCTCCGCCATCAACCTCGACGAGACCGACGCCAGACGCGGATACTCGCTCGGCGCCGTCGACTACATCTTCGCGCCGATCATCCCCGAGGTGCTCCGCGCCAAGGTCACCGTCTTCGTCGAGCTCCACCGCAAGTCCGAGGAGGCCCGACTCCACGCCCAGCACCTCGAGGAGCGCACCCGAGAGCTCGAAGAGCGCACCCGCCAGCTCGAGAAGAGCCAGCGCGAGCTCCGCCTCGCCGAGCGCATGGCCGCGCTCGGCACGCTCTCGGCCGGCCTCGGGCACGACATGGGCAACCTCCTCCTGCCCATCTCCATCTGGATCGACGAGATGCGCCCCGACCGCCTCCCCGAGGATATCCGCGAGGGAGTCGGCAACATCCGCACCTGCGTGGAGTATCTCCGCCGCCTCGCCACCGGGCTCCGGCTCGTCGCCCTCGACCCCGACCACGAGTTCGGCGACCACTGGACCCCCATCGACGAGTGGCGCGACGAGGTCGCGCCGATCCTCCGCAACGCCGTCCCGCGCGACGTCTCCCTCGAGCTCGATCTCCCCCGCGCCCTCCCGCCCGTGCACATGGCCCGGCATCAGCTCACCCAGGCCGTCTTCAACCTCGTCCAGAACGCAGGCGAGGCCATGCGCGGACGGACCGGCGGCGTCGTGCGCGTCTGGGCCTCGCACGAGCCCGCCACGCCGGGCGTCCGCATCGGCGTCACCGACAACGGCCCGGGCATGCCCCCCGAGGTGCTGGCGCGATGCTTCGACCCCTTCTTCACCACCAAGACGCGCGCCATCTCCACAGGACTCGGCCTCTCACTCGTCAACGGGATCGTGCAGAAGGCAGGCGGAACGATCGACGCCGAGAGCAGCCCCGGCAACGGCACCAGCTTCAGCTTCGTGCTCGCCATCCCGAGCCGGCACCCCCAGCCCCGCCCCCTGGCCGTCGTCTCGCTCCACGAGCCCCGCGTCCGCGGCTACGCGACCGGCCTGCTCCGCAGGGCCGGGATCGAGCCCGTGCAGAACCTCCCGGAAACGTACGCCGGCGCCGCCCTCTGGCTGACCGATCCATCCACGGAGCTGTCCGACGCCGGGCGCAGCTTCGAGCGCGGCCGCAGGGATCGACGCGTGCTCGTCTACGCTCCCGATCCGGCACACGCCCCCGGATTCGCGACCTTCGCGCTCTCCGGCGAGAGCGCGAGCCTCGCGCAGCGCCTGCGGGACTTCCTCAGCGAGTGCACCGGGGACGCATCGGCCCCGGAAGGGATCAGCCTGCAACAGGAGCAGCCGGCATGAGCGAGCAGACGCCCGTGCGGGTGCTGTGCGTGGACGACAACTTCCTCGTTGTCGACTCGCTCGTCGCCCGCCTCGGCCAGGAGCCATGGATCCAGATCGCCGGCACGCTCTCCCAGGCCGACGACATCGCCCGAACTGTCGAGGAGGCGCGGGTCGATGTCGTCCTCCTCGACGTGGACATGCCCGGACGCGACCCCTTCTGCGCCCTCCGCGAGCTCTCGACCCGACACCCCCACGTCCGCACCATCATGCTCAGCGGGCACGTCCGCAGCGACCTCATCGACCGCGCCGTCGCGTGCGGCGCCTGGGGCTACCTCTCCAAGACCGTCGCCGCCGAGGCGGTCGTGGAAGCCATCCGCACCGTCCGGGACGGCGAGTTCGCCCTCGGCACCGAGAACGCGATCCCACGCTCGTTCTAGACCGCCGGACCTTCGCCGCCTTCCACCGCGATCGCCGGCGCCCCGCATCGCGTCGGCCCCCCACGCTTGAGCCCCCGCCCCCCAAACCCCATCCCGATACCCTTCAGCTCCGACGGGCCCCGTGGCGGAACGGCAGACGCGGCGGACTTAAAATCCGCTTTCCCGCAAGGGGAGTGTGGGTTCGACTCCCACCGGGGCCATCCTTTCCACCGCCCCTCCGCCGTCCTCCCCGCCTATCCTCCCCCGCTCGGAACCGGCCGCGCCAGGGCGCCGCGCCGGCAGAAAGGTCCAAGAACGAGCCCGAGGGCGCCCCAGGCCGCCCCGGAGTCCACCGGTCGGCCCGCCACGGCGGGCGAGGAGTTTCACGAATGGTCCGTCTTCGTCTGCAGCGGCTCGGCCGCCGGAATCGCCCCTTCTACCGCCTCAACGCCATCGAGAAGCGCACCCGGCGCAACGGCGTCGTCATCGAGCAGCTCGGCTGGTACGACCCGATCGCCGGAGACCCCACCAAGCAGCTCAACCTCAACGGCGATCGCATCCGGTACTGGCTGAGCAAGGGCGCCCAGCCCAGCGAGACCGTCGCCGACCTGCTCGCCCGCAACGACCTGCTCACCCCCAAGCTCAAGGCCCAGTGGGAGGCGGACCGCAAGGCCGCCCGGGAGCGGGTCGAGGCGAAGCAGGCCGCCGAGGCCGCCGCCGCATCCCCGGCCGCGCCGGCCGAGCAGTGAGGCCACGCCGCCCCCTGAGACAGGGTTACCGGTCATAGCCGAGCCCTTGTGTTCGGGTTGCGCTCGGTCTTCGTCGAGAACCCGGTGCTCCTTCTGGGAAGCGTGTTGACACCCGCGCAGAATCGCGTATGCTGGAGGCGTCCCCGGGGCTGCCTCGGCGGCATCTCTGTGGGGTAGTAGAGGGAGTGACAAGACATGAGACTCATTGCCACGGTTGTGGCCGCGGGGATCGCCGCGGCGGCATCGGCGCAGATCACGCCGATCGGCCCCTTCTCCGGTCAGATGTCCGAGACCTGGGAGTCGTTCACCAACTACGTCAACAACCCGAATTTCTATGAGGACGCCTTCGGCCCCATCTCCACCTTCGGCGGTGCGGCCAGCGTCTCCAGCCCGTTCTCCGGCCAAGGCGGCGTCATCGTCATCTACGAGCCCATCGCCGGCGCGACCTTCGGCCTCGGCAGCTATGGCTCGGCCCAGGTGAGCGACGGCACCAAGGGCGCCGGCGTCAACACCGGCTTCCCGGCCGCCCCGATGACCATCAACTTCAACACACCGATCGTCGATTTCGGCGGATACTGGGGCGCCGCGGACATCTTCGGCAACCAGACGGTGCCGATCGTCTTTGACTTCTACGACGCCAGCGGAGGTCTCATCGGCTCCGTGACCGAGCAGTTCGGCAACAAGTCCGACGGCAGCCTCGACTGGCACGGCTACAACTCCGCCGTGCCCGTGTCGACCGTCGTCGTGACCGGCGACTACCTCGTCAACGACGGCCTCCAGGCCAACGTCCCCGCCCCCGCCGCCGGCCTCGTGCTCGGCTTCGCGGGTCTCGCGGCCGCGCGGCGCCGCCGCTAATCCCAACAGCGTCTCTGGCCAACGCGAGAGGGTCGGCGGCTTCCGCCGGCCCTCTCTTCTTTGCGCCACCACCCGCGCCAATCATCCACAGCCATGGCGCTGCGCTTCGACATCCTTACGACCTTCCCGGAGATGTTCGCCGCCGAATCCCCCGCCGCCCTGGCCGTCTCCATCCCCGCCCGCGCCGGCGCCGCCGGCCTCGTCGAGTGGCACGCCCACGACATCCGCGCATACACCACCGACAAGCACCAGAAGACCGACGACCGCCCCTTCGGCGGCGGGCCCGGCATGGTCATGATGGCCCAGCCCGTGTGGGACGCTGTCCGCGCCGTCGAGGCGATGGACCCCCGCCCCGCGACGCGAATCCTCCTCACGCCGCAGGGCGCCCCGCTCAAGCAGCAGCTCGTCGAGGATCTCGCCGCCCGCCCGCGCCTGCTCCTGATCGCCGGCCACTACGAGGGCCTCGACGAGCGCGTCATCGAGAAGCTCGCCCCCCTCGAGATCTCGATCGGCGACTATGTCCTCTCCGGCGGCGAGCTCGCGGCCATGGTGCTCATCGACGCCGTCATCCGCCTCCTCCCCGGCGCGCTCGGCGATGAGGACTCCGCCGCCGAGGACAGCTTCGCGCCCGTCCCCACCACCGATCCCAACGGCACGCCCCTCCCCCCCAGGCTCCTCCGCGACCTCGGCATCCCCGAAGGCGCCCGCCTCCTCGACTGTCCCCACTACACCCGCCCCCGCGTCTGGGAAGGCATCGAAGCCCCCGAGGTGCTCTTCAGCGGCGACCACAGAGCCGTCGCCAGATGGCGCCTCGAGCAGATGCTCGAACGCACGCGCGAACGCAGGCCCGATCTGCTCAGGTAGGCGCCGCAGCAACCGCTCCATCCCGCGCGCATCACACCTCGCGGCGCCTCTGCGTGCGCACGCGGTGCAGCCGCTCCGTGAACCCGCCCTCCTCCTCGAACGCCCTCGCCTGCGCGGCGAGCTGGCGGTCGAGCAGCGAAACGGCCACGGTGATCAGCGTGATCGCGACATTCGCCGCGATCTCGGAATAGCCGGTCGTGGACGACATGGACTTCATGGACACCATGGACTCTCGATCCGGCTTCCTTTGTCCATGTCGTCCATGACGTCCATGCAGTCCATAAGCCTCCCGTACCCAACTCGCAACCTCATCCGCTGTTTCGCACCGCTTCGCGATCAGATCCGTCCGCCGTGGATCCTCCGGAGACCACTGCTCCATCCCCCTTTGCCGCAGAAAATCCTCATAGTCCAGCCTCAACTCCTCCAAGCTCGCCCTCGCCACGTTCGTCAGCTTCAGCTCCATCTTCTTCGACGTCGCCGAAGCCTTGCTCCCCTCCGCAATGTTCTGAACGCCCGAGCGCGCGGCCTGCACCATCTGATCATGTGTGCGGCTGCGCCTGTCCACATACCTCTCGCAAAACCGCACCGTCACGTCGTACACAAGCTGGGCAACCTGGAAGCTCCTGAGCCTCCGGTACCCGCCATGCTTGGGAATCAACGGCTCGCCCATACCAAGTCCCCCTCGCACCGTCCCCGAAATCCCGCCGCCCCCAGCATAACCGAGTCTGCGGCACCAGCCAATCCGCCACGCTTGCATCCACGCTGTCCACCTCGTCGACACGGTCCACTGCGTCCATGCCGTCCACGCAGTCCACCCCGTCCACGTCGTCCACCGACCTCCCCCGCCTTCACGCCGTGGTATTCTCCCCGCATGCTCTGGGGACTCGCCTCGATCCTCCTCCTCACCGGCCTCGCCCTCCTCACCCTCGCCCTCCGCGGCCGCCGCATCGGCTCCTCTCCCCACTGCCGCAAGTGCCGATTCGATCTCAGCGGCCTCGCGCTGCACCAGCGCGAGAATCAAACCGCCGAGGCCGCCCGCTGTCCCGAATGCGGCCGCTCCCTCGACACACCCCGTGCCATCGCGATCGGCTCGCGCCGGCCGCGCCCGCGGACGCTCGTGGGAGCCACCGTGGTCCTGCTCATCGGAATCACGGCCGGCGCGTTGGCCATCAGCAGTTCCAACACAAGCTGGAATCAGCGCAAACCGGCATGGCTGCTGGTCGTCGAGGCTCGCCTCCTCGCCCCCCACACGGACCCCGCCGAAGCCATCGCCGGCGAGTTGCGCCGCCGTCGAAGGCTCGCCGCCCTCCCGGAGTGGGCGTTCAAGGCCGTCGTCGATTCTGCCCTCGATGCGCACGCGTCGAGCGCCGTAGTCTGGGACGACAGCGACTGGCAAAGCCTCCTCTCCGACGCCTTCGAATCCGACCTCGTGACGCCCGAACAAGCGGATCGATACCTCGCGGTCGCGCTCGGCTCCCCGAAGGTCGATCTGCGGGAGCTCAAGTCCGACGGGACGTCCACTGGGCGCGCCGCCCTCGAACTCATGCCCAACGTGAGGGTCGTGCTCACCGCGCCCATCGCGTACACCGCCTCGGTCGAGGCAGCTTGGCTCGATGACCAGCCGCTCCAGCTCGAGCCGGTACCTTTCCAATCCGGCTACCTGGCCACCATCAACTATGTCGGGCCGCCTATCCCCGGTTTCCTCCTCGCCGAAAGGCTGCGGTGGAGCGTAATGACTCCCGAACCGCAGGCGCGTCCGGTGCTTCCACGCCTGACGCCGGGCACTCACAATCTTCGCATTAGGTGGCGACTCGACGGATACATCTGCGCGCAGGAATTCACGCCAGGCACGAACGTCGTCCTCAATGCCCGCGCCCACGTAACCTCATCGGTGGAGACACAGGATCTCCTCGACATCGTCGCTGATCCGCTCAATGGCATTCGCCTCGTGAACAGCTCGTCGCCCAGCGCCGCCGCGCCGGACATCCAGCTCCGCCGCACCAACGGCATCCCCGACACTGTCTTTGTCACCGGTCCTTTCGACGCCGCTCAGCCTGAACGCAAGACACTCCACTGCTCGCTGTGGAGGGCCGATCAAGCCGGCTCAGAGCTGTGGGTCGCCGGGCGCGTCGAACTCCGAACCCAAGACTCGGTATGGCCACTCCTCAGGTATCCCAACAATCTCGGCTGGGGGAACCGGGACGACGTCGACCCGCCCGAACTTGTCATCTTCCCGCCCGCGCCGGACGATCCAAGGGTCCCGCAGGAGTTCGGAATCGCTCTCGTCGACGATCTTCCCAACATCGACACCGCCGATCTCGTGATCGTGCCCGACCCGCGCCTGCTCGCCGACCGTGGCATCGCCGGCGAATTCTGGAACGAAGAGATCGTGCTGAGTGACGTCCGGATTCACTGGGGGTACCCCCCCGAGCCCGACGAAGGGGGAAACTAAGCATGCTCCCGAGCCTCGGCGTCCGGTGCCGCTGGCGGCTCGCCCGCCTGTGCTTACCGGAGGCCCGTCCCTTCCACCCCCACCGGTCCAGCTCTCTCCACCGCTCCCACAGCCAGAAATCCGCGCCTATGTCCGCGTTTGCGCGCCAGATCGCGGACTTCGCCCCTTCTCTTCTTCCCTTCCCCCACCCCTCGCGCCACCATGGGGCGGAAGGAGATGCTCTCATGTCTACAGCCACCGCCCCTGCCCCCCGCTCCGAGATCCGAGATTCGAAGTCCGAGATCGATCCCCCTTGTCACCAGCCCGCCCCGGCCCCCGCTCATCAAGCCCCAAGCCTCACCCCTGAATCCTCAAGCCTCACCCCTCAACCCCCCGACCAGCTCGCCCTCACCATCGCGGCCTTCCTCGACGGCAACATGACCCTTGCCGAGGTCTGCGAATACGCCGAGATCTCCCTCTCCGACCTCCACGCCTGGGCCCAGTCCGACTGGGCCCGCGAGCGATTCGAGATGATCCGCCAGCTCTCCAAGCTCCGTGACGAGCTCATCCAGGCCGAGGCCGTCCCCCGCGCCCGGCAGGTCCTCGTCCACCTCGCCACCATCGCCGACCCCGCGGAGAGCGCCGCCTCCCGCGAGTCCCGGCGCAAGGCCGCCGTCGAGCTGGTCCCCCGTGACAGCCGCGCCCGCGGGCGCGCGGAGCCGACATCTCCGCCCGTGTCTGCCGAGCCGGAGCAACGCTCCTCCGTTTCCAACGGGACCGCCCACGGATCCCGCGAGAACGCTCCGCGACGAGCCGTCACGGCGCCCTCGGCGCCCAGCCCCACGCTTCGCGTAGAGGAGTCGGCCGGCCGCATCGACCGCGCACCGCCCGAACCCGACGCTGCGATCGCGAACGAGGCGCATCACGGGGCGGAGCCCCCCCGAACGACCCCGCACCCGCCGACCCGGCCATCGTCGCCGCAACCAGACCTGCGCAGCACAACCGCCCCGCATCGCTCCCATCCTCGCACCCGGTCGCGCGAGACTCTCGCTCCGGCATAGCCCACGCTACTACGATCACTAGTCTTGCTTCCCCTGCACCCCGCAACGCGGGCCCGGAGTGAGAATCACATGCAACCACTGCGAACGACCCTCGCCGCGGCCGCGATCGCGTGCTCGATCGTCGGCGGATGCTCCTCGCTCCCCCGCGAGAAGGCGGTGCCC
The DNA here is from genome assembly GCA_964435785.1 of uncultured Phycisphaeraceae bacterium. GTDB lineage: Bacteria > Planctomycetota > Phycisphaerae > Phycisphaerales > UBA1924 > PNC22. The sequence goes on from CAYTAH010000016.1 coordinate 70,074, forward strand.
CACGAGCTCGCCGACGCCGCCGTCATCCCCGGCATGGGCGACGTCCGCTTCTGGGGCGGAGTAGTCTCCGAAGGGCTCATGGGCATGGCCGTGAACGCCGCGGAGCGGGAGCGCGCGTCGCTCAGCGCTCAGGGGCACACCGGGGACTTGCCACCCGCGACGTTCCTTGCCGTCTCCGGCGGCGGGCAGAACGGCGCGTTCGGCGCCGGTCTTCTCTGCGGCTGGACAGAGGCGGGCACCCGCCCGGAGTTCAAGCTCGTCACCGGCATCTCGACCGGCGCGTTGATCGCCCCCTTCGCATTCCTCGGGCCCGAGTATGACGACATACTCCGCGAGGTCTACACCACCGTCTCGACCAAGGACATCGTCACGAAGCGCGGCATGCTCGCCGCAATCAACAGCGACGCCATGGCCGACACCTCGCCGCTCTGGGCGACGCTGAGCCGCTACGTCACCGAGGACCTTCTCCGCGCCGTCGCCGCCGAGTACGGCAAGGGCCGGCTGCTCATCGTCGGCACCACCAATCTCGACGAGCAGCGGGGCGTGCTGTGGAACATGGGCGAGATCGCCGCAAGCGGGCATCCCGACGCGCTCAAGCTCTTCCGGTCGATCCTCATCGCCTCCGCCTCGATCCCTGGCGCCTTCCCGCCGGTGATGATCGACGTCGAGGTCGCCGGAGAGGAATACCAGGAGATGCATGTCGACGGCGGCGCCATGGCGCAGGTGTTCGTCTACCCGGCCGGTCTCCGCATCAGGGATGAGGGGACCGAGCGAGGCCTCGATCGGCAGCGTGCCGCGTACATCATCCGCAACTCCCGCCTCGACCCGGAGTGGGCCGAGGTGGAGCGCCGGACGCTCTCGATCGCCGGCAGGGCCGTCTCCTCGATGATCCAGACTCAGGGCATCGGCGACCTCTACCGGATCTTCACCCAGACCCAACGCGACGGGGTCGAGTACAACCTGGCGTCCATACCGATCACCTTCAGGGAGAAACCCGACGAGTCTTTCGATCCGGTGTACATGACCAAGCTCTTCGAGATCGGCTACGGGCTTGCCCGAGACGGCTACCCGTGGGAGCACACCCCCCCGTTCTACGAGGGTCCGCCCCAGTCGCGCTGATCCGGCGGACACTCCAACGGCGATGCTGGAAACCTCCCCCGCCAGTCCCTAGGCTTGCCACCCGGCGATCTCGCCGGAGATCCAAACAGAATCCAGCCACGCCTGGAGCGCCAGGTCCGGGGTGAACCGCAGAGGTGCGACCATGGGCATGCAGCAGATCATCGAGAGCATCAACGCCGACAACCTCAAGACCGACATCCCCCTCATGGATATCGGCGACACGATCAACGTCCACGCCCGCATCGTCGAGGGCGACAAGGAGCGCATCCAGGTCTTCCAGGGCGTGCTCATGAGCCGCAAAGGCCGCGGCATCACCGAGATGATCACCGTCCGCCGCGTCGTGGACAACGAGGGCATCGAGCGCACCTGGCCCATCAACAGCCCCATGATCGCCAAGTTCGAGGTCGTCCGCCGCGCCGACGCTCGCCGCGCCAAGCTCTACTTCCTCCGCGACCGCGTCGGCAAGAGCCGCCGCCTCCGCGACCGCCGCCGCGGCCTCAAGCACGTCGAGGGCCAGAAGACCCTCGGCTGATCTCGCGGTGTCATGAGATGGATGGGTGGCATGGGCAAGGCTGCTCTGAGCCTTGCCCGTGCGGGACGCGCGCACAACGTACGATCCGCGCCCGCCCCGGGAGCACGCCGATGCACTCGGACATCGCGGACGTCATCGGCCAGCTCGCCGCGCCCGTCGTCATGATCTCCGCCGCGGGCCTCCTCTGCCTCGCACTCTTCAACCGCCTCGCGACCATCGTCGCCCGATCCCGCGCCTTCGCCGCCGAGCGCGTCGTCCTCCTCCGCGCCCTGGCCAACCCGGCGCCCGGCCCCACCGGCGCCTCCCTCGACCGCCTCCGCCTCGAGTCCCTCGAAGCCCACGCCTCGCGCGTCCTCAAGCGCGCCGCACTCCTCCGCGCCGCCCTCCAGTGCCTCCTCGCCGGTGTCCTCGCCATGCTCGCCAGCTCCGGCGCCATCGGCCTCTCGCTCGTGAGCGATCGCCTCTGGCACCTCGCCCTCATCGCCTTCGGCCTCGGCCTGCTCGCCATGGCCGTCGGCGTCGTGCTCGTCATGGCCGAGCTCTCCCAGGCCCTCCGCGACGTGAAGCTTGAGGACAAGATGCTCCTGCGCTTCAGCAGCATCACCGACCCGAGCGCGCCTGAGTGACGCCGCGCCCGCGCCGACCCCGATACGCTCCGGCCATGCAAGCCATCGTCGTCTCCAAGCAGGGCTGGCCGGTCTCTCCGAATGTCTCCCTCCGCCCCGACTGGCCCGAGCCCGACCTCCCCGGGCCCGGGTGGGCCGTCGTCCGCACGCTCTGCTCGGCCTTCAACCACATGGACCTCTGGGTCGGCCGCGGCGTGCCGGGCCTCGACCTCGCCTACCCCCGCGTGTCCGGGTGCGACGCCTGCGCCGTCGTCGAGGCGGTGGGCGACGGCGTCGACCCCGCCTGGGTCGGCCGCCAGGTGGCCTACAACGCCGCGCTCCGAATCGAGCGCCACCCGGGTCCCGACGAGCCCCCCCGCTCCACCCTCGCCCCCGAGTACGAGCTCATCGGCGAGCACCACTCCGGCGCCCACGCCGCCAAGTTCGCCGTGCCCGTCGCCAACCTTGCGTGCGTGGACGGGTGCGACCCGGTCGAGGCCGCGGCCTTCGGCCTCTGCTCTCTCACCGCCTACTCGATGATGGTCACCAAGGGCCAGCTGCGCCCCGGGCAATCGGTTCTTATCACCGGCATCGGCGGCGGCGTCGCGACCAGCGCCCTCGCGATCGCCAAGCACCTCGGCTGCCCCACCGCCGTCACCAGCCGCCACGTGTGGAAGCTCAAGCGTGCTCTCGAGCTCGGCGCCGATCTCGCAATCCTCGACGAGGGCCAGGACTGGTCGCGAAACGTCCGCGTGTGGACCACCAAGCGCGGCGTGGACATGGCCGTTGATTCCGTCGGGAAGGCGACGCACCTCTCCTGCATCAAGAGCCTCGCCCGCGGCGGGGCCTACGTCACGCCCGGCGCGACCTCCGGCCCCGACGCCACCACCGACCTCGCACGCATCTTCTGGAACCAGCTCCGCATCCTCGGCTCGACCATGGGCTCCAACGACGAGTTCAAGGAGGTCGCGAGCCTCTTCCGCGCCGGGGCGATCAGGCCCGCGATCGACCGGGTCTTCCGGCCGCATGAGTGCGCGAGCGCGTACGAGCGGCTCGAGCAGGGCGAGCAGTTCGGCAAGCTCGTCGTGGATTGGCGGTAGACCGCGCCGCGCGCCGTTCAGCTCCACGCGGGGCGCGGAGCGGGAAGGTCGTCGGCAGATCGACGAGCCTGCCCTGGGGCAAACATCGCCGGTCGATCAGTCGCTCGCAGCCGAGCAGCCCTGTCCCCCAGCCGCCGACCTTCCCACCCCGGCCCGCGATGCGCTGCCGGAGCAGAATCGGAGATAAAGGTTCGTTGAAGAGTCGCGCCGTGTCAAGAGGGTCGCGCCGTAGTTTGATCAAATTTTGGCCGCGCCGCACAGAGTTGTGCGGAAGTCCCCTGTCATCCCCCAGAACTGTGCGACCGGATCCGGTTGACGGTCGCGGTCGTGCTCTTCCCCTCGACCATCGGAACACGGACGACCTCGCCGCCGCGCGCGAGCACCGACTCGGCGCCGGGGATCTGCTCGAGTGCGTATTCGTCTCCCTTGACCAGCACGTCGGGCCCGATCGCCCCGATCACCTCGGCGGGCGTGGGCTCGCTGAAAATCACCACGCGGTCCACGCAGCCCAGGCCGCTGAGCACGCGGGCGCGGTCCGCCTCGGTGTTCACCGGGCGGCCCTCCCCCTTGAGCGCACGCACGGTCGCGTCGTCGTTGATGGCGACGATCAGGGCGTCCCCGAGCGACGCGGCCCGCTCGAGCAGCGAGACGTGCCCCGAGTGCAGCACGTCGAAGCACCCGTTGGTGAAGACGATGCGCTTGCCCTCGCGCCGCCAGGCACGCACCTCGACGAGCAGCTGCTCGCGCGTGCGCAGCTTGCCCATCCGCGACGCCGACTCGGCGAGCACCTGCTGGTGCACGCGCTCGATGGGGATCGGCTTGGCGCCGAAGACCTCAACCTCGAGCCCCGCGGCCACGTTCGCGAGGCGCACCGCGTCCGGCCACTCCAGGCCGTTCGCCCGCGCCGCGGCGAGCCCCGCGAGGAAGACATCGCCCGCGCCGGTCACGTCGTAGACCTGCCGCGCGACGGTGGGCACCGCGAGCGGCTCGCCCTCCCGCCCGAGCAGGAGCGCGCCCTGGCGGTCGAGCGTGAGCACCACGGCCTCGCACCCGAGCGCCGCCCGCAGCGCCCGCGCCAGCTCCGCGTTGTGCAGCGCCTCCCCGTCGGGGCGCGAGGCGATGCCCGTCGCCAGCTCGGCCTCGTTGCGGTTGGGGGTGATCGCCGTGCACCCCTTGTAGCGGGCGTAGCCGGACAGCTTCGCCGGATCCACGAACACCGGAACGCCCGCCCCGCGTGCTTCGGCGATGATCGCCCCGCAGAGCGGCTCCGTGCAGACGCCCTTGCCGTAATCCTCGATGCAGAGGACGTCGGCCGCCGAGAGGGCCCCACGCACCGCGCCGAGCATGCTCTCGCCGAGGGCCGCGGAGATCGGCTCGCGCGACTCGTAGTCCACTCGGAACATCTTCTGCGGGTGGCGCTGCTGCGCCAGCCCGATGAGGTTGCGCTTGACCGTCGTCGGTCGCCCGGAGGCGTCCTCGAGGAGCCCCGAGACCACGACGCCCGACGCCGACAGCTCCGCGCGCAGGTGCGCCCCCGCCTCGTCGGCCCCCACCACGCCCACGGCCGAGACCTCGGCCCCGAGCGCGCCCAGCGCCAGGCACAGGTTGGCGGCCCCGCCGGGGCTGCGCTCCACGCGCCGGACGTGCAGCACAGGCACGGGCGCGTCGGCGCTCAGCCGCTCGGCGTCCCCGTACACCAGCTCGTCGACCATGAAGTCGCCGACGACCACGGCCCGGAAGGGCCTCCAGCCTGCGAGATGCTCGAGCAGACGCTCCATGGGGGACACTCCAGGGCCAATGGTAGAGGGCCGGCGCTCGTGACCTCGCTAGTCGGGGCTGAGGGCGGCCGCGGCGAGCACGTCCCGCTCGAGCCGCTCCCATCCCTCGCGAAAGTCCAGCGCGAGGCGCGGCCGGACGGCCGCGCCGGGCCACTCGGCGCCCGCCCGGCGGGCGAGCTTGGTCCAGTCCTTCTCGGTGACGACGATCGCCTCGGCCCCGGCGTTGCGGGCCGCGTCGGCGATGCGCCGGAACGCGCGGTCGTCGAAGGGGTGGTGGTCGGGGAGGAGGAAGGTGTCGGTGACGTTCGCCCCGGCACGCTCGACGGCGCCGAGGAAGGAGGCGGGGCGGGCGATCGCGCAGGCGACCACGACGCGCCTGCCCCGCAGCCACGACACCGGCTCCTCGCGCAGGGAGCCTGCTTTCTCCACGATCAGGCCCGACCACCGGTGCGCCGCGACGGCCCGTGCGGCGCGCGGCGCAATCTCCCCGACCCTGGTAAGGAAGCCGCGGAGCGCCGCGCTTCCGATCATCTCGGCGTGCGTGACGACGACGTGGGTCGCCCGCGCGGCGTTCGCGACCGGCTCGCGCAGGCGCCCCGCGGGGAAAATCCCGCTGGAGAAGACGTCGTGCGCGGCGTCGAGGAGGAGCAGGTCGAGCTGGCGGGCGATGCGCCGGTGCTGGAAGCCGTCGTCGAGCACGACGCAATCGACCCGCTCCCCGCGATCGGAGTTGAAGAGCTTGAGGAGCCCCTCGACCCTGTTCGGCTGCGCGACGACCGGCAGGTCGTCGAAGGCCGCGCGGTAGAGCTCGGCCTCATCCGAGCGCCCGCCGGCGCCGCGCCCGGAGCCGTACCCGCGCATGGCGACGCACGGGTCGTGCCCGTGCTCGCGCAGGAGCCCGACGATCCGTGCGACCATCGGCGTCTTCCCGGTGCCTCCGAGCGAGAGGTTGCCCACGCTGATCACGGGCCGGTCGAAGGTGATGACCCCCCGTCCCGCGTCGAACCTGGCGTTGCGGCGCTCGACCACCGCCTTGTAGACGCCGGCGAGCAGCCGCCCCGCCGGCCCCGGCACGAAGGGGCGGTCAGGCCTCGGGCCCGGGACGGTCGCCGCTGTCGTCCCGGAGTCTGAGGCTGGGCTGGTCATCGCGTCCTGCTCCCCGATGCCCGGCTGAACGATGCTCGGCGATCGCCCTGGCGATCTGCCGCTCGAGCTCGCGTCCGGCCTTCCCGATCCTTCGCCGGGTCAGTCGGGCCAGTCGGACATTATTGATCGCGTCGAGGCCGCCGAGGCCGAGCACGACGGCGAGCAGCATCACCGACATCGACCACGCGATGGTGAACCGGCGCGGGTTGCCGACCGGGGCGTAGGCGAACGAATAGGCCAGCACGAGGATCGTGGCGAGCATGACGATGCCGGTGGCGGTGCGGATCCTGCGCCGGCTGAGGGGCATCTCCCGGTCGGCGGCCATCGCCGCGAGGTGGGCGGAGACGACGAGGACCGCGATGCACGCCAGCGGGAGCACGACCAGCGGGGGCAGGACTCCGGGGCCGCTCATACGACCGCCCCGGCCTCGACGCCGAGCCTGCCCAGGAGGGGAACGAGCCGGCGCATGGGCAGGCCCATGATGGTGCCGGGGTCGCCGGAGAACTCGATGGGCCACCCCTCGGCCAGACGCTCGTCGAGGTTGTACGCGCCGGCCTTGCCGCGCCAGCCGCCGCCGTGGACGTAGGAGGCGATCTGCGCGTCGCTGAGCGGGCCGACGCGCACGGCGGCGCTGTCCACGAAGATGGTGCGCTCCCCGGAGCGTGGGTCGATCAGCGCGACGCCGGTGATGACCTCGTGGGCGCCGGCGCGGAGGGACTCGATGATGCGGCGCGCGTCGTCGGCGTCGCGCGGCTGGCCGATGAGCCGCCCCCCCTTGACGACCATCGTGTCGGCGCCGAGCACGACCCAGCGCACGGGCGGGCCGGACGCGGGGAGGAGGTCGATCCCCGCCGAGGCCTTGAGGAACGCCAGCGACGCGACCCACTGCTCGGGCGTCACTTCCCCCGGCGAGAGCACGCTGTCGTCCACGCCGGGGTCGGCCCAGTCGAAGGGGACGCCGGCCTGTCCGAGCAGGGTGCGCCGGCGGGGCGACGAGCTGGCGAGGAACACGCGGTTCATCGGGACTCCGGGGCCGAGCCGAGTCTACGCGGAGGGCGCGCGGAGCGGGCGTGGGCGGGGCGCGCACCCTACCCTTTCATCCGATGCGGGCGCACCTCGTGCAACTGGATATCGCGTGGGAGCGGCCGGACGACAACCACCGGCGCGTGGAGAAGCTCCTGGACGGGGCCGATATCCACCCCGGGGACCTCGTCCTGCTGCCCGAGATGTTCGACACTGGGTTCAGTCTTCACACAGATCTCACGGCCGATAAGGGCGGGAAAACCCTCTCCTTCCTGGCGCGGCTCGCCGAGGACCTGGGGTGTTACGTCCAGGGCGGGCGCACCGTTCGCGACTGCGCCTGCGCCGCGAAGGCCCAGAACCGCATGAGCGTGCTCGGCCCGGCCGGGTCGCTCGCGTGCGAGTACAGCAAGGTCCACCCCTTCAGCTTCGGGCGCGAGCCCGAGCGCTTCGAGGGCGGCGGGCGGGTGGAGACGTGGGAGTGGCGGGCGGGTGAGGAGCGGGCGGTGGTGTGCCCGGCGATCTGCTACGACCTGCGCTTCCCGGAGCTGTTCCGGATCGGGGCGGTGCGCGGGGCGGAGGTGTTCGCGATCGGGGCGTGCTGGCCGGCGGCGCGGCAGCACCACTGGCGGTCGCTCGCGATCGCACGGGCGATCGAGAACCAGGCGTTCGTGCTGGCGGTGAACCGCACCGGGGATGATCCGCACCTGCACTACGCGGGCGGCTCGATCGCGGTGGATGCCAAGGGCGAGGCGCTCGGGGAGATGGGCGAGGAGGAGGGCGTCCTTGGCGTGGACCTGGACTTGGCGGGACTGCGCGAGTGGAGGGAGAGGTTTCCGGCGCTGCGGGACATCAGGCTGCGGGAGATTGGGTGAGATCGGGTGCGCATCGCGGGGGATTCGGCGAGCGTGGGCATAACCAGTCAAACGCGGCGCCTTCGCAGAGCCGGCGTGTTCATTTGTTTGCGGCCCTTCCACACATCCCGGCCGCCCGCCGGACGCACCGCCTTCGCAAAGCCGGAATGCCATTCAGTTTGCGCCTGCCTGCATGATGTACGGCGCGTGTGCGGCGCGA
>CAYTAH010000017.1:0-52609 GCA_964435785.1 uncultured Phycisphaeraceae bacterium
CCAGTGCGAAGTCCACCGCGCTCCACCCCACTCCGCGCCCCAACACACACTCCCGCGCCAAAATCCGCACCCTATGTCCGCGTCTGCGCGCCCGATCGCGGACTTCACCCGATTCTCTCTTCCCTTCCCGCGCCGGCCCGCCACACTCGGGCCATGCACACGCACGAAACCACCGAAGCCGTCCTCCGCACCCTTCTCGACCCCGAGGCCGACGTGATCGACAGCGCCGGCCAGCTCGGCCTCACACTCGCCGAGTTCCTCCAGATCGCCGAGTCGCCCCCGGTCCTCCAGGCAATCGAGGCCCTCGAGCGGATCGCCGAGATCCGCAAACGTGCCCTCCTCGCCCGCTCCGCCCACACCGCCGTCGCCGCCCTCGAACGCATCGCCGACGGCGACCCCCAGACCCCCGGCGCCGTCGAGACCTGCCGCAAGGCCGCGGCCCAGATCCTCCGCCTCGCGCCGAAGCCCGAAACGCCGCACCTCGCTCCGGCCGAAGGAGCAGCGCCCCTCGCGCCCGACCACGACACGCAAGGTGACCCGGGCGCGCCCGACCGGCCCGTCCACGCGCCCCAGGACGCTGAGTCCTTCGCCCCCCGCAATCAAGTCGCCCAACGAAACGGGCATGCACCGGCGCCGGCCTGATGTCGCGCCCACCCGCCGGCGAGCCCGAACCCTACACTGCCCCGAGTCACCGCCTATCCACGGAGGCCGCCATGCGCATCTTCCACGTCGACGCCTTCACCAACCGCCTTTTTTCCGGCAACCCCGCCGCCGTCGTCCCCCTCCAGGAGTGGATCAGCGAACAGACGATGCAGGACATCGCCGCGGAGAACAACCTCTCCGAGACCGCCTTCTTCGCCCCCGAGAAGGACAGCGACTGCGACTTCCGCATCCGCTGGTTCACGCCCAAATGCGAGGTCGATCTCTGCGGCCACGCCACGCTCGCCGCGGCCCACGTGCTCACCAGGCACCTCGACCACACCGGCGACGTCATCCGCTTCGAGAGCGCGAGTGGCCCGCTCGCGGTGCGCCGAGAAGGTGAGCGCCTCGTGCTGGACTTCCCCAGCCGCCCGGGTGAGCCCACCGAAGTGACCGACGAAATGGCGCGCGCGCTTGGCATCCGCCCCACCGAGGCCTACAAGTCGCGCGACATCATGGCCGTCTACGAATCGAAGAAGGACGTCCTCGCCCTCCAGCCCGACATGGACCGGCTCGCCCGCGTCGCCCCCTTCGGCGCCATCGTCACCGCCCCCGCCGTCGGACGCGACTTCGTCTGCCGCTTCTTCGCCCCCGCCAAGGGCGTGGACGAAGACCCCGTCACCGGCTCGGCCCACTGCACGCTCGTCCCCTACTGGGCCAAGCGCCTCAAGAAGAACTCCATGGTCTCCCACCAGATCTCCAAGCGCGGCGGCGAGCTCTTCTGCCGCCTCGACGGGAACCGCGTGCACATCGGCGGCACGTGCGTTACCTACGGCGAGGGAAGGCTCTCGGTGTGAGAGAACCCGTGCGCCCCGTGCCACCAGTCTGCGGAGGCTCTGCGCAGCAGACTGGTGCTTCGGCGCACGACTCCACCGCAAGCCCGGGCAAAGCGCCGATCAGAGTCCCACCCCCCCGCCCCCTCGCCGCCCGCTGGGCCGAGTGCGCCGCCATGTTCCTCCTCGGCCCCGCCCTCTTCCTCGCCCTCGCCCAGCCCCGATGGCTCTTCCCGGCCCTCTGGGCCTGGGCCGCCGCCTGCCTCGTCCTCCTGCTCACCGACAGGACCTTCGAGAAGAGACAGCTCTGGAACACCCGAGGCCTCCGTCGCGAGATCGGCCCCATGCTCGCCCGCTTCGCCATCCTCGGCGGCCTGATCACCGCCGCGGTGATCGTGCTCACGCCCGAGGAGGCGTTCGGCCTGCCGCGCGAGCGCCCGCGCCTCTGGGCCGCGATCATGGTCCTCTACCCGCTCTTCAGCGTCTACCCGCAGGAGGTCATCTTCCGCGCCTTCTTCTTCCACCGCTTCGCCCCGCTTTTCCGCGGGGTCTGGCCCATGATCCTCGCCAGCGCCGCGGCGTTCGGATACGTGCACATCGTCTTCCAGAACGCCGTCTCGGTGCCGATGACCCTCGTCGGCGGCATCATGTTCGGCTTCACCTACGCCCGCTCGCGATCGACGGTGGCCGCGTCCATCGAGCACGCGCTGTATGGCTGCCTCATCTTCACGATCGGGCTGGGGCACTACTTCTACAACGGGGGCCGGTAGCCCGGCCCTGCGCCTCAGCCGGGGTGGTCACCCCCGTACGTCGGCCGGGCGCGCACCGCCTCGTGCGACGCCCGCTCCACCATGTCGTGCGCGCGGTCGTGAGCCTCGACCGCGTCCCGTCTGCGCAGGACCGACGCGACGATGACGGGCGAGACCACCACGTAGCCGAGCCCCAGCAGCGCGATCGTCAGCATCGTCGAGTAGGAGGGCTTGGTCGCGAGCGTGATGGCGACGAGCGCGACGAGCGCCGTGAGTGCGGCGATCCACACGAAGATGATCTCCGCGTGCACGATCCGCCTCGAGGGACCCCGCCCCTCCGGCGTCTCCTCGAGCAGCGCCTCCGTCAGCCGCTCCTCACCCTCCGTCTCGGGGGCGCCGGGCGCCCCGGGGCGCCGGCGCGTCGTGTTTTCTGCGTCGCTCCTCATCGATCGCCTCCTTCGGCAGCCGCCGAAACCGGGACGCGCTCGGCGCCGCGGCTCAGCGGGCGATTGCCCACAACGCTGCATACGCTTGCGTCCCCACCCCGCCGTGAAATCCCGCTCATCCGGCGGCATTCTGAGGAGAAACCCGCGATGTCCGAGGCGACTTTCGTCACGCTGCCCGCCGACTCCAACCAGGCCCTCGGGCTCGCCAGGTACGCCATCGACTTCATGTGGGGCGGGCCGGGCGCCCGCGGCGAGCCCGACGCGGCGGTGCTTGCGCGAACGAACCTCTTCTACACCGACGCCTGCCTCTGCGGCATCAGCGCGCTCGCCATGGGGTGCAACGCCCCCAACGTCCTGCGCAACGAGGCGTTCGAGTACGCGGTGCCCGAGGGGCCGCTGGGTAAGCCTCTCGGACGCTGCACGCACCACGGCGCCACTGTCTTCGGCTCCCCGCGCCGCGTCAAGAGCGAGAAGGCGAGCGTCGCAAACTGCGCCGCCGTCCGCGAGTGGGACTCCAACGGCACCAACTTCGGCTACAACCCCGCCCGGGGCCACACCGCCGGCGAGTTCGGGCACAACGACTTCTACGCCGTGCCCATCGCCGCCGCCCAGATGCTCGGCGCCGACGGCGCCACGGCCCTCAGGGGCATGGTGCTCCACGACGAGATCCGCGGCCGCCTCGCCGAGGTCTTCAGCCTGAAAAGCTACAAGATCGACCACGTGCTCCACGGGGCGATCGCCTCGGCCTGCGTCTTCGGCGCCATGGTCGGCGCCACGGCCGAGCAGATCGAGAGCGCCATCGGCATGGTGGTCGCGCACTACGTCCCCTTCCGCGCCATCCGCGCCGGCAAGCAGCTCTCCGACTCCAAGGGCGCCAGCGCCGCGATCAGCACCGAGGCCGCGATCCTGAGCCTGAAGCGCAGCATGGCCGGCTTCATGGGCCCGCGCGACATCTTCCGCAACCCCGAGGCGATCTTCCGCGCCTTCGAGGGGCCCGGCCAGCTCTTCGGCGTGCTCGACAAGGAGGGCCGCCTCAAGGGCAGGACCAACCCCGCCAAGCGCGACGCCTCCCCCTTCGAGCTGGTCCTCGCCCGCGCCGGGTCCGACTTCACCATCATGGGTATGCACATCAAGCTCGCCCTCTACGAGCACCAGTCCGCCGGCGCCGTGCAGGCCGTCGTCGACCTCATCGCCAAGAACCCGGGCATCCTCGACGCGCCCGACGGGTCGAAGATCAGGCACATCGAGATCGTCGCCTACGAGCCGGCGTTCGGGATCATCGGCGACCCGGCCAAGAAGGACCCCAAGACCCGCCAGAGCGCCGACCACTCGATGGCCTACATCATCGCCACGCTCCTGCGCAAGGCCCTCGAGAGTCGCGCCGCGGGCAGGCCCACCGACTGGAAGGGCCTCATGCTCAACCCCCTCGACTACAACAAGCAGGCGGTCTTCCACCCCCTCACCCGCGCCCTCATGGCACGCGTCGACTTCAAGCACGGCGGCGAGGAGTACGACCGCCGCTACCCCGACGGCATCCCCACCAGCGTCGTCATCACCGACGACGCGGGAGCCAGGCTCGACTCCGGCCTGGTCATGTACCCCGCCGGCCACGCCCGCAATACCACGGCCGATCTCGACGACCTCCTCGCCCACAAGCTCCGTCTGATGGGCGGACTGGCCTTCACCGACCCCTCGCCCGTCATCGACCGGTTCAGCAACCTGGAAACCAAGTCGGCCGAGGACATCCAGCGCATCCACGACTTCGAGTACCGGGTGCGGGGGGGGTTCGAGGACTTCTGAGCGATCGGTGGCCTTGCTCGGCACTCCCCTGCCCGTCAGATTGCCTTGCCGTGGAAGATCCCGGTCGGTAGTCTCGGAATCGATTCAGCCCGGGTGACACTCGCTCCCAGGAGAGGAACCTGCTCGAGGGGGAGGATGGGAATCCCGGCCGACGACGCGCGGACGGGAGGTCACGACCCCGCCGTCTGGCTTTGGGTGTGCGCCCACGAGAACGTCGCCGAGTCAAACGCGGCGTTCGTGACCCAACCCCCCGCCGGGCCGACCGGCGGTCCGCAAGGAGCAACCGGCCATGCGTCGCGTCATGTGGGATCGACTGTCTGCCTGCACTCTCGGGGTGGCGATCGCGGGCTCGATCGCAACGGGCCAAGCCGATGTCAAGGCCCCGCCCCTGCGCGGCGAGACGCCCCGATACGACAACCCCCGGGCTCCGGTCTACGTGCCCGGAAGCCGGGTGGATCCCGAGACCGGCGCGACCCTGGAGTACGGCGTGCCGGTGGAGCCTGTGATGATCCCCGTCGGGGGCATGCTCCCGCACGGAACATCGCCGGACCCGCAGCGGGAGGTGCGTCGCACGCGTGCCCCCATCGGCGAGCCCTGGGTCCCGGACGGAACAGGGCACTGGCCCCCCCGATGGGACGACACGGCCGGCCATGGACAGCGATCGCGCCCTCTCATGCAGAACTTCGAGGACCCGGGCCCCAACGGTGCATCGCCCCCCGATCCCGATCTGGCCCGGGGGTACGACCACGTCGTCTGCGTGACCAACGACGACTTCGCGGTCTACGACGCCTGCGGCGCCCTGCTCTTCTACTCGGACGTCAACGACTATCTCGGCCTGCCGGATGCTCTCTTGTTCGCCCCGAGGGTGGTCTTCGATCCGTGGGCGGGTCGGTGGGTGATGATGTACCACCTCGTGCAGGAGAATCCCCAGACGAGCGAGCTGGTGGTCGTGGTCACGGCCGACGCCGAGCCGTTCGGCCTGACACGCGCATGGGTCTATCGCTTCGACGTGCTCCAGGACGGGGGAACGGGCAACGCCTCGTGGGCCGACTACTTCGACCTCGGCTACAGCGAGACGCAGCTGTTCGCCTCGGGCAACATGTTCAAGTTCTCCGGCGGGTTCCGCTGGGGCAGGCTCATCTTCTTCAGCAAGGCCGATATGTACGCGGGGGGCGCCGCCAGCTACCTGTGGTGGTCGAACCTCCTCAACCGCGACGGCAGCCTCGCCGACTCGCCGCGATCCTGCAGACAGCAGGTTTCATGGAGGGAGGACGGCGCGTACATCGACGGGATGTTCTGCAATTCGCGCTCCGGCGGCGGCAACCGGATCACGTTCTGGAAAGCGTCGGACGTGTTCGGCGCCGATGACCTCGCGAAGGCGGAGACGGCGGTGGGCGACTACATCCTGCCGCCCCCCGCGGAGCAGCCGACCGGGTGGAAGCTCGACACCCTCGACTGCCGCCTCATGCCCGCGGTCGTAACGATGGACTACAAGAACGGCAACGGCATCGAGCTGTTCACGTCGCTCAACGGGTGGTGGGGTTGGACCTGCCGGACACTGCTCTACAAGTTCGACGCGGAGTCGCTGGCGCTGGAGTTCGAGCTGCTCTACGGCTCGCAGAACGCGGACATCTGGTTCGCGTCCCCGGCCGCGGATTTCACGGGGAGCAACTTCTGGGTCTTCAGCCGCACCAGCACCGACGCCGGAGAGCAGCCCGAGATCCGCTACGTGCACTTCAACCAGGGCGCCTTCGACGGCGCGTCGATGCTGATGCGCGACGGCGACGGGAGCTACAGCGGCTTCTACTGGGGACGCTACTTCGGGGGCCAGCTCGACTGGGGCGACTACAGCGCCAACGGCGGTGTGGGCTCGGCCAACAAGGTCTGGCTCTACGCGCAGTACGGCGACATCGACAGCTGGGGCACCCACGTGGGGGCTTCCAGCGCGTTCCCGCAGGGGAGCATGTCGAACGTGGCCCCGACCTCGACATTCGTCATCTCCGGTCCCGAGGGGGGGCCGTTCTCGCCGATCAGCCGCGACTACGTGCTCGAGAGCGACAGCGGCGACACGGGCGTCGCGTTCCGGGTCGCCAGCCTGCCCTCGTGGCTCGACGCGAGCAGCGACGCCGGGCAGCTTTGGGGCGACAAGACCGTGACCCTCTCGGTCAACTCCAGCGCCAACAACCGGCGCCCGGGCACCTACAGCGACACCATCTACTTCACCGACTGCTTCAACGGCGGCAAGTCCTTCGCCCGCGACGTGCAGCTGATCGTGGAATGCGGCGCCGACTTCAACGGCGACGGCGCTGTTGACACACGCGACGTGCTCGCCTTCCTGAACGCCTGGAGCGCGGACAAGCCCGACGCTGACTGCGACGGCAACGGGCGGCTCGACACCCGCGACGTCCTGTGCTTCCTGAACGTCTGGAGCGCCGGGTGCTGAGCCGCAAGCCCCTCCGAACGGGCCCCCACACCCTACCATCCGCCCCGTGAGCGCGCGATCCATCGCGGTCTTCTGCGGCTCGGCCCCCGGCAACCGGCCGGAATACGTCCGCGCGGCCCGAGAGACGGGCGCGGCCCTCGCCGCGCGGGGGCTGACGCTCGTCTACGGCGGCGGGGGCAAGGGCATGATGGGCGCGGTCGCCGACGGCGCCCTCGAGGCCGGCGGCCAGGTTGTCGGCGTAATCCCGACCTGGATGATGGAGATGGAGGCCGCCCACCGCGGCGTCCAGCGGATGATCCAGGTCCAGACGATGCTCGAGCGCAAGACACGGATGGCCGAGTTATCGGACGCGTTCATGGTGCTCCCGGGCGGCCTCGGCACGCTCGACGAGCTCTTCGAGATGGCCACCTGGTCGCAGCTGCGCCTCCACGGGCGTCCCAAGGCCACCGGCATTCTCAACGTGGCCGGCTACTACGACCACCTCGGGACGTGGATCGAGGTCGCTGTCCGGGAGGGGTTCATCCGCGAGGGCACGCCGGGCCGGCCGCGGGTCTCGGCCTCGCTGCGAGAGCTCCTGGACGCGATCGCGCCGAGCGACCTCGAGGAGCCGGAGTGCGCCCAGAGGCCCCACGCCGCCAATTCCCAGAGCGCGGGATGAATTTTCGTTATTCGCTGTAACATTATATATGACAATTATTTACGCACGTTCTTGAGCCCCGGGAGCCCTCCGCGGCGAGGATACCCATTGCGGCGCGCGGGAAAGCCCGGGTATCTTTCACCAATCGGGGTTCCTCGGGGGAGTTCGGCTCACGCGAGAGGGCAGAGCGGCAACTTTATAGATGTGATGACCGGAGCGCGCCTCCCTGATCCGGGAGTTCGGGGAGTGCTTTGTCGGGCCGATGGCCAGCCGGGGTTTTCGCCGGCATGAGCCCCGGGGCCCGAAACGCGCGGACGGCGAGACCATCCGGGGCTCAAGAGAGAGGAGCAGATTCGATGTTGAAGACCAAGGGAGAGGGCCGCACAAGGCGCGTGCTGGGCCTGTGCGCCGTCGTCGCCGCGGCGTCGGCGGCGTTCGGCCAACAGAACATGGAGGCGCCCCCGCTGAAGGGGAACCCGGTCCAACTGAAGCCGGGCGCGGTGGACTTCGTGCCCGGGCAGCACGTGGACCCGGCGACCGGCGCCATCCTGGAGTGGGGCGTGCCCGTGAAGCCGGTGATGATGCCCAAGGAGGGCGCATTCCCTCACGGGACGCTGCCCGACCCGCCGCGTGAGGCGAGCCGTCCGATGCGTCCGGGCGGTGACCCGTGGATCCCCGACGGGACGGGGTACTGGCCGCCGATCGTCGAGGACATGGCGGGCATGGGCCAGCGCGCCCAGCCGCTGATGCAGAACGGCGACGGCCCCGGCCCCAACGGGCTCACGCCGCCCGACCCGGACATGGCCCGCGGGTATGACCACGTGATCGCCGTGACCAACGACGACTTCGCAGTCTACGACTCGTGCGGCAACGAGGTCTTCTACTCCGATGCCAACGACTTCTTCGGCCTCTCGGGCCACTTCCTGTTCGACCCCAAGGTGATGTTCGACCCGTGGGGCCAGCGCTGGGTGATGATGTATCACAACCAGAGCGACAACCCCCAGCGGAGCGAGCTGGTCATCGCGGTGACCGAGGACTCGCTGCCCTTCGGTCTTACCGGCTGGTGGTACTACCGATTCAACGTGCTGCAGGACGGGGGCACCAACGACGCGAGCTGGGCGGACTACTTCGACCTCGGCTACAGCAACACGCAGCTGTTCGCCTCCGGCAACATGTTCCGGTTCAACGGCGGGTTCCGCTGGGCGCGCCTGATCTTCTTCGACAAGGCGGAGATCTACGCGGCCCAGTCGGCGAGCTACCTCTGGTGGCACAACCTCACCAACGGCGACGGATCGACGACTGACACGCCACGCTCCTGCAAGCAGCAGGTCTCCTGGACCCAGGGCGGCCTGAATATCGACGGGATGTTCGTGAACTCGCGTTGGGGCGGCGGCGATCGCATCACCTTCTGGAAGGCGACCGAGGTCTTCAGCAACAACAACCTGAGCAAGGCCGACACCGTCGTCGGCAACTACACCACCCCGCCCGACGCCCGGCAGCCCACGGGTGAGAATCTCGACACGATCGACTGCCGCCTCATGCCCGCGGTGGTGGCCGGCGACTTCCTCAACGGCAACGGCACGGAGCTGTTCACGAGCCTGAACGCCGACCGCTCCGGCGACTGCGGCACCATGCTCTTCAAGTTCGACGCCGTGGGCCTGGGGCTCGAGTACCAGGGGAACTTCGGCGCCGCCGGCTGGGACTACTGGTTCGGCTCCCCGGCCGCGGACTACACGGGCAGCAACTTCTGGGTCTTCTCGAGGACGCAGTTCGCCTCGGGCGGCGAGCCCGAGATCCGCTTCGTCGACTTCAACCAGGGGACGTTCAGCAGCTCCTCGAGCCTGATCCGCGACGGTGACGGCAGCTACAACGGATTCCGCTGGGGCGACTACTTCGGCGGTCAGATGGACTGGGGCGACTACAGCGCCAACGGCGGCGCCGGCTCGGCCAACAAGGTCTGGCTCTACGCCGAGTACGGCGAGAACGACAGCTGGAACACGCACTTCGGCGCCACCAGCGTCTTCCCGCAGGGGAGCATGTCCAGCGTGACCCCCTCCACCACCTATGTCCTCACCGGGCCGGTCGGCGGGCCCTTCACCCCGGCCAGCCGGGAGTACACCCTCGCCAGCACGAGCGGCGACACGGGCGTGGCCTTCGAGGTCACGAGCCTGCCCTCGTGGCTCGACGCCAGCCGCGAGTACGGGCAGCTGTGGGGCAACACCACGGTCACGCTCTCGGTGAACTCGGCGGCCAACGGGCTCCGCCCGGGCACGTACAACGACAACGTCTTCTTCACCGACTGCTACAACGGCGGCAACTCCTACACGCGGGCGGTACAGCTGATCGTCGAGGACGACTGCTACGCCGACTTCAACGGCGACGGCGTCGTCGACACCCGCGACGTCCTCGCCTTCCTCAACGCCTGGAACGCGGGCGATCCGTCGGCCGACTGCGACGGCAACCGCCTGATCGACACCCGCGACGTGCTCTGCTTCCTCAACCTCTGGAATGCCGGCTGCTGACCGAGCAATCGGCGCCTCCCGACACTTCACGCCGCCGCGCCCGCCCGGGCGCGGCGGCGTCGTTTTTGCGCCGGCCACCGCGCCTCCTATCCACGGGCGATACACTCCGGCCCCGAGCACTCGGGTGAAAGGACGCGAACTCCCCTGATGTCGAAGATCGTGCGCCGCACCGCGCGTTATCCATCGGTACTCCTGCTCGCGGCGGGTCTCCTGCCCCTGCCCGCGTCTCGGGCGCAGCAGCTTCCCGAAGACGGGGACGTTCGCCTGGTGAGGACCTGGGCCGCGCCGGGCCTGCTCCGCAACCCGGTCGCGTTCAGCATGGACTGGGCGGGGAACGCGTACGTGGCCGAGTCCGACCGCGCGGGCGGGGCGGTGAGCGACACTCGCCAGCTCACGCACCTCAACGGCGTCGAGGAGGACCTGCTCCTCCGGACCGTCGAGGACAGACGCGAGCTGATCCGGAAGTGGGTCGAGCGGGGGGCCTTCCCGCCGGACCACTTCACGGCCACGGAGGACCGCGTCCGGATGGTGCGCGACACCGACGGCGACGGCGTCGCGGACGCGTCGTCGGTCTTCGCGGGCGGCTTCAGCGACGAGGTGGAGGGCATCGGCGCCGGGACGCTCTGGCGCGACGGCGACGTCTACTACACCTGCATCCCGAACCTCTGGCGTCTGCGCGACGACGACGGCGACGGCGTGGCCGACTCGCGCGAGAGCCTCTCGTACGGCTACGGCGTGCGCTGGTGCTTCTACGGCCACGACCTGCACGGGCTCGTCAACGGCCCGGACGGGCGCATCTACTTCTCGGTGGGTGACCGCGGGTTCAACGTCACGACCAAGGAGGGCGAACGGCTCGTCGGCCCCGACCGCGGCGCGGTCTTCCGCTGCTGGCCCGACGGCACGGGGCTCGAGCTCTTCCACGTGGGGCTGCGGAACCCGCAGGAGCTGGCCTTCGACGAGTTCGGGAACCTCTTCACGGGCGACAACAACTGCGACTCGGGTGACCTCGCACGGGTCGTCTACGTCATGGAAGGCGGCGATTCCGGCTGGAGGCAGAACGTGCAGTCGCTGCCCTCCCGCGGCCCGTGGAACCGGGAGCACATCTGGGAGATCCCGGGCGACGCGCGCGACCCCTCTCGTCCGGCGTGGGCGCTCCCTCCCATCGATCATGTCGGGGCCGGGCCGTCGGGGCTGGCCTACTACCCCGGCACCGGAGAGTCGCACAGGTACGACGACACCTTCTTCATGGTGGATTTCTACGGCTCGGGGGCGACGGTGCACAGCTTCCGCGCCGCGCCGAGCGGCGCCGGGTTCCGGCTCACCGAGCGGCACGAGTACTACAAGGGCACGACGGTCACCGACATCGCCTGGGGGCCCGACAGCCGCCTCTACCTGACCGACTGGGGCGAGGGCTGGGGGCCCAACGAGAAGGGCAACATCTTCACGATCACGAACGAGTCGGTGCGAGGCGACTCGCGCGGCGAGGAGGCGATCACCGACGTGCGGGCCCTCCTCGGGGCGGGCGTCGCCGGGCGCGGGGAGACGGAGCTGCTCGCGCTGCTCGCGCACCGCGACCAGCGGGTGCGCCTCGCGGCGCAGTACGAGCTGGCCGCGCGCGGGCCCGGCGCCGGGCCCGCGCTCCTGGGCATCGCGCGCGACGAGCGGTCGCCGATCCTCCAGCGGGTGCATTCGGTCTGGTGCCTCGGCCAGATCGCGAGAGCGACGCCCGGCGCGGCGGACGGCGTCGCCGAGCTGCTGGACTCACCCGATGCCGAGATGCGCCGGCAGGCCGTGCGGACGCTGGGCGACCTGCGCGCCGGAGAGCCGGGGCGGTTCGCCGCGGCGCTGGAGGACACCGCCCCGGAAGTCCGGGCCGAGGCGGCGATCGCGCTGGGGAAGGTCAGCGACGGCGCCGAGGTCCCGGCGCTGCTCGGAGCGCTCGACGCCAACGGCGATCGGGACCCGTTCCTCCGCCACGCGCTGGTCCACGGGCTGGAGCTGATCGCGGACCCGGATGCGGTGATCGACGGCGTCGCCGGTCGCGGCCGGAGCGCGAGGGTGGGCGCCGTGCTTGCGCTGCGCCGGCTGGGGCACGGCGGCGTCGCGCAGTTCCTCAACGACCCGGATCCGGGCGTGGCGATCGAGGCCGCGCGAGCCGTGTACGACCTCTCTCTCGGAGAGGCCCTGCCCGCGCTGGCGAGGAAGCTCGATCGCTCGCCGGAACCGGCCGTGATGGTCGAGCCTTTCATGCGCCGGGCCATCGAGGCGAACGTCCTTCTCGGGAATGGCGAGAACGCCGAGCGCCTCGCACGCCTGGCGACGGATCCCGCGGTCCCTGAGGAGTGGCGGGCGCTCGCCCTCCGCAGGCTCGCCGCCTGGGACACGCCGCTCCCGCGCGAGGGGGTGTGGGGGGACTGGGTCGATCTCCCGGCTCGCTCGACGGACGATGCGCGGCGGCCCGTGCTCGCGCACCTCGAGTCGATCCGCGCCGCCTCGGGAGCCGGAGGCGAGCTCGCGGGCCTCGCCGACACGCTCGAGGCGAAGTACTCCCTGGACCTCGACCTTGCCCGCACCTTGGCCCACCTGACCGACCCGCAGCGGGAGGAGGCGTACCGCCTCGCGCTCCTCGACCAGATCGCCGCACGCGAGCCGGGGGCGCTGCCGGACGCATGCGCCGCCGTCCTGGACGCGAGCGTCGAGGCGACGACGCCCGCGCTGAGGATGCTCGCCCGCGACCTGCTGCGACGCTTGGATCCTGTCCGAGTGCTCCCACTGCTCGAGGAGGCCGTCACGGGCGCGACGCTCGCCGAGCGCCAGCACGCCGTGCAGTCAATCGGATCCGTCGATTCGCAGGCGGCCCGCGACGTCATCGCCGGGCTCGCGACGGGGTTGCGCGGGGGCGAACTCGACCCCGCGATCGCGCTGGAGGTCTTCCTGGCCGCACAGGCGGCGTCGGACCCGGCGGCCCGGGCGGCGGCCGACGAGGTTCTCGCCGGAGAGCCGCAGCGTGCTCCCGGGATGCAGACGGCGCTGCTCGTGCGCGGGGGCGACGCCGCGCGGGGTCTCGACCTGTTCCGGCACCACGAGGTGGTGCAGTGCGTGCGCTGCCACAGCGTCTCCGGGCAGGGCGGCACGGCGGGGCCGGACCTCACGGCGGTGGCGTCCCGCGCCGGCCGCGCCCAATTGGTGCAGTCGCTGCTCGAGCCCGGCGCCGTGGTGGCCGCGGGGTATGGAACGGCCTCCGCGATGCCGCCGATGGGGCTGCTGCTCGAGCCCGCGCAGGTTCGCGATCTGGTGGCGTACCTCGCGACACTCGTGGATCCGGGCGTGGGACCGGCCCCCGATCCGCCGACCGTCGGCGCCCCGGGCGCGTCCGACGCGCGGGGTGCGCCGCCTCCGGCAGATGCTCATCCCTTCGGGGGCCGGCACGTCTCGTGGCGGGTCGCGCTCTGGTCGGCGACGCCCTACGTGCTCGTGCTGCTGCCGGTCGGCGTGTGGCTGCTGCTGCGTGCGGCAGGGCGACGCGGATGATCCTCAGGCGGCGTCGCCGCTCCTGGCCAGGCGCTCGAGGGCCGCGACGACGTGCTCGGCGGGCATGGGCCTGGCGAAGAAGAACCCCTGGGCCGAGTCGCACCCGAGCGACTCGATGAGCTGCCGCTGCTGCTCGGTCTCGACGCCCTCGACGGTCACGTGCATGTTCAGGGCGTGGCAGAGCGTGACGATCGCGCGCACGACGGCGATGGACCTGGCGTCCCGCGTCATGGTGGCGGTGAACGCACGGTCGATCTTCACGCAGTCGAGGGGGAAGCGGTGGAGGCAGGCCAGCGACGAGTAGCCCGTGCCGAAATCGTCCATCAGGAGCCCGACACCGATCCGGTGCAGATCGTGGAGCCTCGCGGCGGCCTTGTCCACGTCCTCGATGATGCCGCTCTCGGTCACCTCTACGCCGATGCGTCCGGGCGGAACGGCGCTGTCGGCGAGCACCTGGCGCACGGCCCCGACGAACTCGTCGTCGGTGAGTTCCCGGCGTGAGACATTCACGTTCATCCGCAGGTGGGCGGCGGCCGGGTAGCGCGCCCGCCAGGCGCACAGGTCGGCGCACGCGCGACGGAGCACCCAGCGGCCCAGGGGGACGATCAGACCGGTCTCCTCCGCGACGGAGATCATCATCTGGGTGTCGCCCATGTCGCAGTGGGTGCAGCGGACGAGCGCTTCCACCGCCACCCATCCGCCCGTGCGGACGTCCACGATCGGCTGGTAGAGCAGGCGGAGCATGCTGCGATCGACAGCGTCACGGAGCTTGTTCTCCGTCTCGAGGCGCTGGCGCGCGGCCTCGTGCATCTCGGGGTCGAAGACGGCGTATCTCCCCTTGCCCGCGCCCTTGGCGCGGTACATCGCCGTGTCGGCGTCGCGCAGGACCTCGTCCGGACGCACGTAGTCCCGGTCGCTCGTGGTGATGCCGATGCTGGCCCGGACGACGACCTCCCGGCCGTCGAGGCGGAATGGCCGGTCGAGCGCGTCGAGGATGCGCTGGGCCACGCGCACGCTGTCGCGTGTGTCCTGGAGGCCTTCGAGCAGCACGATGAACTCATCGCCCCCGACACGGGCCGCGACGTCCTCCTGGACCCTGGCGACCGAGTCGATCGCCCGCATGCACGCCCGGAGCCGCTGCGCGACGTCGCGGAGCAGCTGATCGCCTCGGTCGTGGCCCATGGTGTCGTTGATGAGCTTGAAGTTGTCGAGATCGAGGTAGAAGAGCGCGTACCGGAAGCTCTCGTCGCGGCGCTTCCGGCGGAGGCATTGCTCGATGCGCTCGAGGAGGAAGGTGCGGTTGGGCAGGCCGGTAACGACATCGTGGTAGGCGAGGTGGCGGAGCTCGTCCTCGATCTCGGAGCGACGCCGGACCTGATCGAGCAGCTTCTCGTTGGCCTGCCGGGTGAGCTCTTCGAGCTCCTCGAGCTTGAGGTCGGCCTGTCGCGCGAGGTTCCACTTTCGGGTCAGCGACAGGGCCAGCTGGCGCACCTCCGCCGCATCGAAAGGCTGCTTGAGCAGGAGGAGCCGGTCCGTGCGTCCCAGGTGCGCGGTGATCTCGTCCCATGCCTGGTCCGTGCGGGCGGCGCACACCACCGCCTGCACCCCGGGGTCGGCCCGCCAGATGCGCGTGATCGTCTCGATGCCGTCGATGCCCGGGGGCATCCGCATGTCGACGAAAACGGTCGCGAAGCGCTCGCCCGCCGCCAGCGACCGCTCCACCAGCGCGACGGCCTCCTCGCCCTGCGAGGCGGTGTGCAGGTCGTAGCGCGGCTCCGGCGGGACACTGTCAACGCTCCCTCCGACCGGCTCGACGCTGCCCCCTCCCGCGACCGGAGCGAGGATGCTGCGGAACTCCTCCAGGGCGGCCGGCGAGTCGTCCACGACCAGCACGCGGTTGTTCGGCTCGAGCCTCGTCATTCGCCCCCTCTCCGGGCCGGCCGGAGCCGACGACGCCCCGTGGCCCGCCGCGCCCCGGGGCGGTGCGGCGGCGTCTCGGCGCTGGGAATTCCCTGTCGCAACGGCATCTCGGCTCCCGTGGGTCCGCGCGGGGACAGGTCCAGCATCCGTATCGGTCCGAGCGATTCGGCGATTCGGCCGCGCTGGGGCGTCTCCCGCACATGTGGGCCGGGTGTCCGGGTGATCTAGGTGGAATCACCTGTTACGATTGGGCGGGCGGCCGCGTATTTCAGAAAAATAGATCTAGATGTAGTCAATTCTGCGTGTTGCGCCATACCATTCCCCGGATCGAGGGCTGCGGGGCCCTCCCCTGCACGTGCGCCCGACCGGATACCTGCCGAACATGCACCAGCGCCCGGAGTCAAAGGATGAACGGATACTCTTGCAGCGGCCGGCCCACGGGCAGGGCCCGCGGAGGCCTCGACCGATGAGCAACGGGAGCTGGAAGTTCACCCCTCTCGGCCGGTTCGCGCGGTACGTTGGGAGCGTGCGGTTCGCGGTGCCGCTGCTGACCGTCGTCGCCGCGGCGATGGTATGGGGAACCTGGATCGACTCGACGGTGGGGCGTGAACGGGCGATGGGCGCCGTCTACGGCTCGTGGTGGTTCATCACGCTGATGGTCTTCGTGTGCGCCTCGCTGATCATCTCGGTGCTGACGCGCTATCCGTGGAAGCGCAAGCACATCGGCTTCATCACGGTGCACGCGAGCCTGATCGGGCTGATCGTCGTGGGCTTCTACACGATGTTCACGAAGCTCGAGGGGCGGATCATTCTCGAGGAGGGGCACGCCTCGACCGAGGACTTCGTCGCGCGGCTCGACGCCTCCGGCCGGGTCGTGATCGATCGCGGACGCGTGCCGAGCTACATGCAGATGGACGGCCGGCAGATCGAGCTGCTCGAGGGCTCGCCCGGCGAAGAGCTGCGCATCACCGGTGCGGCGAGGCTCGGCGCCGAATCCCGCGTGGCGCTCGGCGGCGAGGCCCTCCGCATCGTCGCGAGCTGGGCGAACTCGGCGCGGGAGATGGACGTGACGAACGATCGTCCTGATCCCTTCCACGCGACCGAGGTCTCGCTCCAGCCGGGCGCGACGAGCGGCATGTGGATCGAGGAGGGGAGCCCCACGCCGGTCGGCGATCGCCTGGTTGTGCGCGTGATGCCGGCGGGCGAGCGGTGGACGCCCCCGTCGGGAACGGCCGCGCCGGTGCTGCTCGACGCGGAGGGCTCGGAGATGGCGCTCCCGAGCCCCGGCGAGGCGGTCGGCGACTCTGGTTGGTCGGTGCAGAGCGTCGAGCACTATCAGCGTGCGACGATCGCGGCCGGGGGCATCAGCGAGCGGGAGGACGGCCCGGCGAATCCCGCGGTGAAGGTGGTCCTGCAGCACGCCGACGGGGCGACCGAGCGGCACATCGCCTTCGAGCGCTTCCGCGACTCGCCGTTCAGGACGCCGAGCAGCGAGGTCGTCTCCCCGTTCACGCTGACCTACCGCGGCGAGTCGTTCAGCGAGCCGACGCTGGCGATCATGCGCGACGCCGACGGGTCCGTGCATGCGCTCTACGCCGAGCCGGGAGCCGAGCCGGTGGCGCACGCGCACGAGGGCGGATGGCCGTGGGTGGTGGTCGCGGGGAGCCGTCACGTGACGGTGCTGCGGGACTACGACCGGGCGATGGGCAGCGAGCGGCTCGTCGAGGCGCCCGAGGCGGAGAACAACCGGCCGGTGCTCCTCGTGGTGCCCTCCGGGGTCGAGAGGGAGCCCACGCCGCTGCTCTGGAACCAGCCCACGCCGGTGGAGCTTGGCGGCAGGACACGCTATCTGCGCTACGGCCCGATCAAGGCGCCGCTTCCCTTCGACGTGCAGCTGGTGGACTTCCGCCGAACGGACTACCCCGGCTCGGAGATGGCGATGGCGTACGAGTCGGACGTGCGCGTGACGCTGCCCGAGCAGGAGGCGGTCGACTTCAATATCCACATGAACCACCCGTTCCACCACGGCGGGTGGAAGGTGTACCAGTCGGGCTTCCAGGGGGACACGGTCTCGATCTTTCAGGTGACGCGCGACCCGGGCCTGCCGTACATGTATCTCTTCTGCACCACGCTGTGCATCGGCATCCTCGTCACCTTCTACAGCCGCTCGCTCAGCTGGGGGCACCCCGACATCCCCGCGCCGTTCCAGGAGCAACCTCAGTGAAGGGCCAAGCCATGCGCGTCCCGTTCCTCTGTCTGCTCGTCGCCTCGCTCCTCGCCCTGCTGCCGGGCACCGCCCGCGCCGAGGACACCTGGCAGTCCCAGTTCGGCTCGATCCCGATCCAGGAGGGCGGGCGGGTGATGCCGCTCGATACCTACGCGCGCCGGCTCGCCGTCGATCTCACGGGCCGGAGCAAGTGGAGCGAGGGGCGCGGACCGGACGCGTTCGCCGGACGCGAGGCGATCGAGCTGCTCGCGGACCTGATCGCCAGGCCCGAGGTGGTCTTCCGCCAGCCGCTAATCGCGATCGACCACGAGGAGCTCAAGCGCGAGGCGGGGCTTGACACCGAGCGGCGGTTCTTCAGCGGCTCGGAGATCATGCTGACCCCGAAGGTGCACGAGATCGTCTCGGGATACTTTGCGCGCCAACGGGAGAACCCGGACACCAAGCAGACGGCCCTGGAGCGGCACGCGTCCGAGGCCCAATCGGCGGCGATGACCATCGGGACATTCTCCCGGAACCGGCAGTTCCCGATCATCCCGCGCGCGGAGGTCCCCGAGTTCGCCACGGTAGGAACGACGAGCGGCACGCCGGGATTCGAGGGCGTGCAGGCGGCCTTCCTGCGGTTCATGGAGGCGTATCTCGCCGACGGCGACGTCGCGGGCGCGGTGAGCGGTCTCCGCGCCGAGATCGAAGCGCACGGCGCGCTCTCGGCCTCGATGGCCAGGGATGTGCGTCTGGAGCACTTCTACAACCACCACAAGCCCTGGCTCATGTCCGCGATCGCGACGATGCTGGCGCTCCTCTGCATGCTCGGGCGGTGGGTGCTACGTCTGAAGGCGTTCACCTATCTGGCCGCGTTGGCGATCGTGTGGGCGGTGGCCGAGCAGGCGCTGGGGCTCGTGCTGCGCATCGCGATCCTGGACCGCGCCCCGGTCTCGAACACGTACGAGGCGATCCTGTGGATGGGGACGATCGCCGTGGTGTGCGGGCTCGTGGGGCAGGCGATCAACCGCAAGGGCTGGTACCTGGCGGCCGGGCTGACCGCCAGCCTGATCTCCCTCTTCTTCGCCCAGCTCGTGCCGCTGACGGACCAGACCAACTCGATCCCGGCGGTGCTCCGCAGCAACTACTGGCTGATCATCCACGTGCTGACGATCGTCGCGTCGTACGGGGCCTTCCTGCTGGCGGCGGTGCTCGGGCACGCCTTCCTCATCCGCGACGTCATCCTCCGCAAGGCCCCGGATCCGCACGCTCGCCTGATCGTGCAGACCTATCGCCTGATGCAGGTCGGGCTCGTGCTGCTGACGGCCGGGACGATCCTGGGCGGCGTGTGGGCGGCCGAGTCGTGGGGCCGCTTCTGGGGGTGGGACCCGAAGGAGACGTGGGCGCTGATCAGCATCGTCGTCTACTTCATCATGCTGCACGCCCGCTACAGCCGCTGGATCAAGGATTTCGGCCTCGCCGTCGCCTCCATCCTCGGCTTCGTGGCGATCGTGTGGACGTTCTACGGCGTGAACTACGTGATGGCGACGGGGCTGCACTCCTATGGATTCGGCGCCGGCGGCGAGAAGTGGGTGGCCCTCTGGGCCGTGCTCGAGCTGGTGTTCCTCGTGGTGTGCTTCGCGATGGCACGCGCATCCGGCCCGCCGGCGCCCGCCGAGGCCCGCGCACCGCTCGAGGGCAAGCCGTCCCCGACTCCGCCCGCCACCGCGTGAACGCGCGCTCGGGGCCGGCGCGGCGTCCCGCGCACCCCGAACCGGAGCATTCGATGAGCGTGATCACCGTCCGCACGCCGCACGCGGCCCTGCTCGCCGGGGTGCTGCTCGGCACGGGGGTTTGCGCCCGGGGGGCTCTGGCCCAGGCCGAGAGCGCTCGGCCCGCCTACAAGCCCCTGCGCTACGAGGAGGACTGGTCGCTCTTCGAGCCGGGGGAGGACTTGTGGGACGGGATCAAGCACGTGGACCTCTCGCGGGACGGGGCCTGGTGGGCCTCGTTCGGCGGCGAGCTGCGCGCCCGCGCCGAGGTGTGGGAGGACTTCGGGTTCTCCGGCGACAACGACGACACGTTCCTGCTCGGGCGGGTGCTGCTGCACGCGGACCTGCACTTCGGCGAGAACTTCCGCGTGTTCGTGCAGGGAAAGAGCGCGCTGGCGACCGACCGCGACCTGCCCGGCGGGAGACGGACGCTCGACGTGGACGAGCTTGACCTCCAGAACGCCTTCGCGGACGTGCGCTTCTCGCTCGACGGGGAGACCGACCTCACGGCCCGCGTGGGGCGGCAGGAGCTGCTCTTCGGCAGGCAGCGCGTCGTCAGCCCGCTGCCATGGTCGAACAGCATGCGCACCTGGGATGCGGCGAGGCTCATCCTCGAGACGGGCGCCTGGCGTGCCGACGCCTTCTACAGCCGCTACGCGGCCGTGCAGAAGTACGAGTTCAACGACTGGGAGATCGGGCCGGACTTCTACGGCGTCTACGCGACGGGCAAGCTCGGGGAGAAGGAGAAGCCGGTCACGCTCGACCTCTACTTCCTCGGGCTCGGCGCCGACGCGGCGTCGTTCAACGGCGAGTCGGGCGGGGAGGACCGCTACACGCTGGGCTCGCGCGTCGCGGGGAAGATCGGCTCGACTGGGTTCGACTACGACGTGGAGGGCGCGTACCAGTTCGGTGAGGTGGGCTCTGCGGACGTGAGCGCGTATATGTTCGCCTCGCAGCTCGGGTACACGTTCGGCGAGTCGGCGTACAGGCCGCGGGCGTACGTCGGGTTCGACTACGCGAGCGGCGACGACGAGGCGGGTGACGGGGACGTGGGCACGTTCAACCAGCTCTTCCCGCTGGGGCACGCGTATTTCGGGTACATGGACTTCGTGGGGCGGCAGAACGTGATCGACCTCTCGACCGGGTTCTCGTTCCTGCCGCACGAGCGGGTGACGGTGAGCCTGGACGGGCACTTCTTCTGGCGGGCGAACGACGAGGATGCGCTGTACAACGCGGGGGGCGGCGTGGTGCGTCCCGGGTCGGCGGGCGAGGCCTCGGAGGTCGGGCAGGAGATCGACCTGGTCGTGGCGTGGCGCGTGGATGCGCACCTCACGCTCGAGGGCGGGTACTCGCACTTCTTCGCGGGGGACTTCATCGAGGAGTCGGGGCCCGGCGAGGACATGGACTGGGTGTACGTGCAGGCGACGTACAAGTTCTGAGGGCGCGCCGCGGCGACTGGGCGCATAGGTCGTATAGGACCTATACGACCTATCTCGATCAGAGCTGCTCGAGGAAGCGGATGTCGTTCTCGAAGAGCATGCGGATGTCGGGGATGCCGTAGCGCCCCATGGCGATGCGCTCGATGCCGAAGCCGAAGGCGAAGCCGGTCCAGACCTCGGGGTCGATGCCGCAGACCTGGAGGACGGCGGGATCGACCATGCCGCACCCGCCGAGCTCGACCCACTTGGCGGGCTGGTCGGGGCGGAGGGCGATCTTCATGTCGAACTCGGCGCTGGGCTCGGTGAAGGGGAAGAAGCTCGGGCGGAGGCGGACCTCGGCGCCCTCGCCGAAGTAGGCGCGGGCGAACTGGAAGAGCGTGGTCTTGAGATCGGCCATCGTGACCGCGCGGTCGATGTAGAGCCCCTCGATCTGATGGAACATGAACGAGTGCGTCGCGTCCACGGTGTCGGGGCGGTAGACGCGCCCGGGGCTGACGATCTTGATGGGCGGGCCCCAGCCGCGGGCGACGGCGTCCTCCATCACGCGGACCTGCACGGTCGAGGTCTGGCTGCGGAGCATGCGCGGACGGTCCACGCGCGCTGGGTCGTCCACATAGAAGTTGTCGATGGGCTCGCGGGCGGGGTGCTCGGGCGGGATGTTGAGCTTGACGAAGTTGTGCTCGTCGTCCTCGAGCTCGGGTCCCTGGGCGACCTCGAAGCCCATGCGGGCGAAGACCTCGACCAGCTCGTCGCGCACGCGCATGATGATGTGGCGGCGCCCGAGCGCGCGGCTCTCGATGAGGCCGGGCTCGGTCATGTCGAGCCTCGGCCCCCTGGCCCCCCCACCGCCCGCGCCGAGCGCGGCCTTCCTCGCCTCGAACGCCGCCTCGAGCGCGGACTTGATCTGGTTGAGGCGCTGGCCGACGGCGGGCTTGTCTTCCTTCGGCACGTCCTTGAGCCCGGCCATCGCGGACTTGAGGCGGCCCTTGGGGCCGAGGTAGGCGCTCTTCCACGCTTCGAGGGCCGCGGCGTCGGCGGTGCTCCCGAGCTCGGTCAGGCCCAACCTCTCGATGTCGTCGATCACGTCGAGCATGGCGGCAATCCTACGGCTGCTCGGTCGGGCCGGTCGGCTCCTGTGGCGGCATCACTTGCGGGACGACGATGACGACGAGCCAGCCCTCACGCCCCGTCGGCGAGCGAATCGCGGCGGCGAGACCCGCGCCGCCGCCGGGGAGGACGACGATCTCGCGCTCGAGGCTCGCGCTCGCGCCGAGCGCCAGCCCGGCCTCCCTGGCCCACATCTCGAGCATGCCCTCCGCGGACTTGGAGTCGATGCGCAGGTCGAGGAGCACGGAGTCGCCGTGGGCGAGCCGCGGCGTGACGGCGATGCGCAGGCTGCTGGCGCTGGAGGGGCCGGAAGCGCCCACCTCGAGCGCGGCTTCCTGCCCGCTCGCGACGGTGAGGCGGGGGCGGGACTGGATCGTGGCAAGCCGAGACCCCGCGAGCGTCGTGAGCTCCGAGAGCCAGGACTGCACGGTCGGAGCGTCGGCCTGCGCGCCGGGGGCGGAGCCGATCGAGGCGAGCAGGCGGGCGGGCGCGGGCTGGTCGGCGGCCGCCTCGGGGATGGTCGCGACGGTGAAATCGAGCACGAGCGCTCGCGGATCGGCGGCCGGTTGCTCCGGCGCGGCGGCATCGGGAGCGGCCGCGGGCGGGCTCGGGGCCCAGCGGAGGTAGGCCGCGGAGAGCAGCGCGACGATGCCGACGCAGAGCAGCAGAAGGACAACCGCCCGGAGCGCTCGCCCCGGGCGGTTTGGAGGTTCGTTCGCGGGCATGGTGCGCTCAGGACTCGGCGGGAGCGCCCGCGGCGGCCTTGCGGACCTTGGCGGCGAAGGCGGTGCGCCTGTCGGCCTGGCGGCGGCGCCCGCTGGGCTTGCCGCCGATCTCCGGGCCCTCCTCGTTGCCGACGAACTGGAGGACGCAGAGGGGGGTGGCGTCGCCGAGTCGGCGGTAGCCGAGCTTGACGATGCGGGTGTAGCCGCCGGCGCGATCGGCGAAGCGTGGGGCGACGTTCTCGAAGATGTGCTTGACGAGCTTGGGGCTCTTGCGGAGCTCGCCGTAGCGGTTGCGCTCGACGCCGCTGGCGTCGGGCAGGTCGAAGAACCCCTCGGCGCGCTCGCGGAGCCTGGTGACCTGCTCGCGCTCGGCGTCGGTGGCGTTCTTGGGCATGTACATCCAGCCGAAGGCGTTGCGGTCGCGCCCGAGCATGGCGATCACCTGGCGGCGGGCGTGGAGATCGCCGCGCTTGGCCTTGGTGACGATCCGCTCGACGAAGGGCTGGACTGCCTTGGCCTTGGGGATGGTGGTGACGATCTGGCCGTGCTCGAAGAGCGAGGCGGCCATGTTGCGCAGCATGGCCTGGCGGTGGGCCGTCGTGCGGTTGAGCTTGTAGCCGGCCTTGCGGTGGCGCATGACGAGACTCCTCGGGCGTTCGAACGGGCCCGGCCGCCTCCGTCGGGGCCGGGCGTCAACTATAGACCGGACCCCTCCCGAGGGGCCGGTCGGGCGGGGCTCAGGCCCCGGAGGTGGTGGGCATCTGGTAGCCCTCGGGGAGCTGCATCCCGAGGTCGAGGCCGATGTCCTGGAGCTTGCGCTTGACCTCGCGGAGGCTGGTGCGCCCGAAGGAGCGGAGCTTGAGCAGCTCGGCCTCGGTCTGCTGGACGAGCTGGGCGACCAGCTCGATGCGGGCCGACTCGAGGCAGTTGCTGGCGCGGACGGAGAGCTCCAGCTCGCTGATGGGCATGTTGAGCTTGCGGATGAGGTCCTCGTCGACGCTGGCGGCGGCGGCGGCCTCCTCGCTGACGCGCTCGGCGCCCAGCTCGGCGTACTGCACGAAGGGATTGAGGTGCTTGCGGAGGATCTTGCCGGCCTCGACGAGGGCCATCTCGGGCGTGACGGTGCCGTTGGTCCAGATCTCGAGGGTGAGCTTGTCGTAGTTGGTGCGCTGGCCGACGCGGGTGTCCTCGACGTTGTAGCGGACGCGCTGGACGGGGGAGTAGATCGCGTCGACGTGGATGACGCCGATCTCCTGCTCGTCCTCGGCCTCGTACTGCTCGCTGGCGGGGACGTAGCCGCGCCCCTTGCCGACGGTGAACTCCATCTCGAAATCGATCTCGTCGGTGAGGGTGGCGATGAGGAGGTTCTTGCTGAGGATGGTGATCGCGGCGTCGGCCTCGATCATGTCGGCCGTGATCTCGCCCGGGCCGCGCACGGCGAGGCGCATGGTCTTGGTCTCGTCGGACTCGAGCTTCACGACGAGGTTCTTGACGTTGAGGATGATGTCGGTGACGTCCTCGAGCACGCCTGGGATGGACGTGAACTCGTGCTCGGCGCCCTTGATCTTGACGCGGGTGACGGCGGCGCCCTCGAGCGAGCTGAGCAGGACACGGCGGAGGCCGTTGCCGACCGTGGTGCCGAATCCGCGCTCGAAGGGCTCGACGGAGAAGCGGCCGTAGGTGTCGCCCGTGAAGCGGGCGTCCTTGACCACACGACTGGGGAGTTCCAGACCACGCCAACGGATGCGCATTGCATCACCTCATCGCCCGACGGTCGCCCTGTGCGTCTCGGCCGGATCTCACGGGAATCGGGGCCCCGTCGGAGGACCCCGTCCCTTCTTGATCGGGCCGGGTTTCCCGGGGAAAGACGCTGGATGGCCGCGCCGCCCGGGTGCCGGCGCGAGCCCGGTGTTCGCTCTCAGACGCGGCGGCGCTTGCGGGGACGGCAGCCGTTGTGTGGGACGGGGGTGCGGTCCTCGATGGCGGTGACGCGGATCCCGGTGGACGCCATGCCGGTGACGGCGGACTCGCGCCCGGCGCCGGTGCCCTTGATGCGGACCTCGACCTCGGCCATGCCCATCTTGCGGACCTTGTGGCCGACCTGCTCGCCGGCGCGGGTGGCGGCGAAGGGCGTCGCCTTGCGGGCGCCCTTGAAGCCGATCGTGCCCGCCGAATCCCACGCGAGCGTCTCGCCGGCCATATCGGTCACCGTGACGATCGTGTTGTTCTGCGTCGCCTTCACGTGCACGATGCCGCGCGTGACGTTCTTGCGGACTTTCTTGACCTTCTTCGCCATGCTCGCCTCTTCCAGCCGTCACGGCGCGGAGCGCCGCGCGGTATCAGTGTCCCTTCACGCCCTTCTTGCCGGCCACGGTCTTCTTGCGTCCCTTGCGGGTGCGCGCGTTGCAGCGGGTGCGCTGGCCCCGCACGGGAAGACCCCGGCGGTGGCGCTCGCCGCGGTAGGACCGGATGTCCTTGAGCCGCTGGATATTCTGCGAGACCTGCCGGCGGAGGGCGCCCTCGACGAGGTAGCCCGAGTCGATGATGGCGTTGATCTGCGCCAGCTGCTGGTCCGACACCTCCGACGCCCGGGTGTCGGGGTTGATCTGCGCCTCGGCGAGGATGTCGGCCGCGAACTTCGGGCCGATCCCGTGCACGTACTGCAGCGCGTAGAGGATCTTCTTCTTGTCCGGCACGTCGATGCCCGCGATACGTGGCACGCCGATGCTCCTTCCTTCGCCGGGCAACGGCCCGGATCAACGCTTCCCCGGGCTCAGCCCTGGACCTGCTTGTGCTTCGGATCGGCCTTGCAGATCACCCGCACCTTGCCCCGGCGGCGGATGATCTGGCACTGGTTGCAGATCCGCCTGACGCTTGCCTTGACCTTCATCGCTCGCCCCGATTCTGACGGCCATCATGACAGCAACAGCCCTGACGCCGTCGCCGGCGAGGGGCCGGGATACTAGCCCCCCCCGTCTGCAAAGTCATCCGCGTCCCCCCGCGCGGGCGAGACGGAGTCGGCCCGCGCCACACCGACCATAATGCGACCGTGAGGGCGCGTGTCCCCCGGCTCAGTGGCGGTAGGTGATGCGGGCCTTGGTCAGGTCGTAGGGGCTGAGCTCGACCGTGACCCTGTCGCCGGGGAGTATGCGGATGTAGTTCATGCGCATCTTGCCGGAGACGTACGCGAGGATCTCGGTCTCCTGCTCGTTCGGCAGCTTGACCTTGAACATCGCGTTCGGAAGTGCCTCGATCACGGTCGCTTCGAATGTGAACTTGTCGTCTTGCTTTCCCATGCACTCCCCGGCCGCCGGCCGGACCTTTCAGACCTCTCCGGGCTCCGCCGGAGTCGGCACTATAGACCTGAGGATGCCCGGAGTCGGCGGCCCGCGAGGCCGAGAATGCGCGGGCCGCGCCGGGTGATCGCGACGACGCGCTCGACGTGGCAGGCGGGCGACCCGTCGGCAATCCGGATCGTCCAGCCGTCGGGAGCGCACGCGACGGCGCCCGGCGGCGCCCCGACGACGGGCTCGACGGTGAGCACCATGCCGGGCAGAAGGAGGAAATCGGCCCGCGTTGCCGGGCGCGCGTCGTAGCCGGCACGGGGCGGCTCGTGCAGCGCGCGCCCGATTCCGTGCCCGCAGTATCCCGCGAGCGCCATCAGCCCTTCCGCGGCGAGTGACGCACGGACACCGCGGGCCACGGCGGACCACCGTGCGCCTGGCTGGGCGGCGAGGACCGCCGCGGCGACGGCCCGGCGCGACGCTCGCAGGAGCCGCCGGGCCTGCTCGTTCGCGCCCTCGAGGCACCTGCTCTCGGCGACGTCTCCGAACCAGCCGTCGAGCTCGGCGCCGACGTCGACCGTGACCAGGTCGCCCGGGGCGAGGACGCGCTCCCCCGGCGGGGCGTGAAGGGCTTCCTCGTTGACCGAGACGCAGGCGGGCCCGGGGAACGGGGCGGGGGCGCCCGACGGCCGGTAGCCTTCGAAGGCGGGGCTCGCGCCGAGCTTCAGCAGCGCCCCGCGGACGGCATCGGCGATGGAGGCGGTCGTGACGCCCGGCCGACAGGCCGCGAGGCCCACCCGGGCCGCGGTCCAGGCGGCGGCCGTCGCCCTGTCTATCGCCGCGATATCGCGGGGTGAGCGGAGCGTGACGGCGGGGGGCGGCGCGGGGACGCGGGCGGGAGGCGGGGCGCAGCTCAACCGCGGGGCCCGCGCACCTTGGCGCTCGACTTGCTCTCATCGCCGCCGAGGAAGCCGGCGTAGTTGCGCATGAGCAGGTTCGCCTCGATGCGCTGGAGCAGGTCGAGCGTCACGCTGACGCAGATGAGCAGGCCGGTGCCTCCGAGGAACTGCGTCACCGAGTAGTCGATGTTGAGGCTCTTGTTCACGACCATGGGCAGCACGGCGATGATCGAGAGGAACGCGGCGCCGACGTAGGTGATGCGTCCGATGACGGCCTCGAGATACTCGGCGGTGCGGGGGCCGGGCCGTAGGCCGGGGATGAACGAGCCGTGGTCGCGGAGCTGCTTGGCCATGTCCTCGGGGTTGAACTGGACGGTGACCCAGAAGTAGGAGAAGAAGTAGACCATCAGGATGTAGAGGACCACGTAGGGGAACTCGCCGATCTGCGACCACTCGCCGAGCTTCTGGAGCGCCACGACCCACCAGCCGTCGCCGGCGTCCTTCGCCGCGGCGGCGGCGCCCTCGAGGATGACCGAGGGGAAGATCATGAGCGAGCTTGCGAAGATGATGGGCATGACGCCCGAATGGTTGACGCGGAGCGGGAGATAGCTGCGCTGCCCGCCGTAGACGCGCCGGCCGCGGGTGTGCTTGGCCTGCTGGATGGGGATGCGCCGCTGGGCGACGGTGAGGAGGACAGCGCCGCCGACGACGAGGACGAAGCCGCCGGCGAGCATGACCATGCCGATGGCGTTCTGGCCGTTGATGCCCTGCGGGTCGTAGCTCCTGATGAGCGTGAGCACCGCGTTGGGCATGCCGGTGAGGATGCCCGCGGTGATGATGAGCGAGACTCCGTTGCCGATGCCGTAGCGGTCGATCTGCTCGCCGAGCCACATCAGGAAGACGGTTCCGGCGGTGAGGGCGGCGACGGCGGTCAGCCACCAGACGGGGTTGCCGACGTATTGGGGCAGCACCAGGCCGGTGGCCCGCATGTAGCTGAGCCAGCCGATGCCCTGGATGATGCACAGCCCGACGGTGGCGTAGCGGGTCCACTCCTGGATCTTGGCGCGGCCGGTGGGGCCCTCCTCCTGGAGCTTCTTGAGCGTGGTCGAGACGGAGGCGACGAGCTGGAAGATGATCGCCGCGGTGATGTAGGGCATGATGCCCAGGCCGAAGATCGTGCTCTGGCTGAACGAGCCCCCGGAGAAGATGGCGACGTACTGGGCGGCGCGCCCGGCGGCGCTGTTGGTCTCCGCGGCGGTCTGGAAGAACCGCACCATCTCTTCCTGATTGACGCCTGGGAGCGGGATCCAGAATCCGATGCGATAGACGGCGAGCATGCCCAGCGTGAACAGGAGCTTGTTGCGCAGCTCCTTGACCTGGAAGACGTGCAGGAGTGTTCTGAGCATCTTGCTTCTTTCCCGCCTGTCGCCGGTGGGACCGCGGACGGCCGTCGCGCCGGGCGCGGGACCGGGCGGGGGTTCAGTCCTTCTTCTTGGAGGAGCTTCTGCGGAGCTTCTTGCTCAGGTTCTTGGGCGAGTGGTCGTCGCTGTTGCGATCGACCCCGCGGACCTTGTCGCGGCGCGTCCCGGTCTCCGTGACCGAGCCGCCTGCGCCCTCGATGTGCTTGCGGGCCGGGCCGGTGACCCTGGCGGCGGTGACATTGAGCTTCACGCCGAGCTTCCCGGCATCGCCGAGGTCGCCGAGGATCTTCAGGTCGCGGCTGGTGTCGCGGAGAAGACCGGCCTTCATGAGGGTCTGGGGGTTCACCTCGCCGCCCTTGGCAAAGTCGGCGTGGGCGACGATGTCTCGCAGGTTCACGACGAAGAAGTGCGTGGTGAACTGCGCGTTGGTGAAGCCGAACTTGGGCAGACGGCGGAAATAGGGCATCTGGCCGCCCTCGAACGCCATGCGGCGCGAGTATCCCTGGCGGCTGCCCGCGCCCTTGTGCCCCCGGCCGGACTGCTTGCCGTGGCCGCTGCCGTGGCCGCGCCCGACACGCTTCCGCGACTTGTACTTGCCGGCCAGGGCCGTGATATCGTGGATCATCATCGCTCAGCACTCCCACGGCCGGCCGCTGTCGCGGCACGATCGCCGTGTGTTGAAAGTCGTCTCTTCGCGCCGGGCTCAGGCGCTGGGACCGCTCTGGCTCTCCGCGGCGCTCCCGCCGCTCTCCTGCTCGGGGGCCCGGGGTCGGCCGCGCCCGCCGCCGCCGCCGGGACGGCCGCCGCGCCCGCCGCGGCGCTGCTCCTGTCCGACGGTGTTGACCGGGCCGCGCATCTTCTCTCCGCCGGTGGTCTTGGGCATGAAGCGCAGGCCTCGCTCGATCTTGGCCTCGATCTCCGTCTCGCCGAGGCCGAGGCCGCGCACCTTCTCGACGACCTCCTTGCCGCGGAGCCGCTCGAGCCCGTCGAAGACGGCGCGGATCATGTTGACGCGGTTGGTCGAGCCGTAGCACTTGGTCAGGCAGTCGGTGATGCCCGCCGACTCGAGGACGGCGCGGACGGTGCCGCCGGCGATGACGCCCGTGCCCGGCGAGGCGGGGATGAGCCGGACCTTGCTGGCGCCGAAGCGGCCCTCGACCGTGTGGGGGATCGTCGAGCCGACCCTGGGCACGGTGACCATGGCGCGGCGCGCGGCCTTCTCGGCCTTCTCGACGGCCGAGGGCACTTCCTTGGACTTGCCGTGCCCGAATCCGACGCGGCCCCTCCTGTCGCCGCAGACGACAAGCGCCCCGAAGCTGAACCTCCGGCCGCCCTTGACCGTCGCGGACGTCCGGAAGATCCCCAGCGTCTGGGTCTCGAACTGCGACTGCTGCTCTTCCATCATCTGCGCCATTGCTCGACCGCCTCGATGCCCCGCGTGCCCGGCGTCGCCGGGGGCGGGAGGTTGCTTTCCGGGAACCTTAGAACTTCAACCCGCCCTTGCGTGCCGCCTCCGCGAGGGCCTTCACCCGCCCGTGGTAGCGGAACCCTCCCCGATCGAACGCCACCTGCTCGACGCCCGCCTCGCGGGCCCGCTTGGCCAGGGTCGCGCCGACCGCCTGCGCGGCGTCGGCGTTGCCGGTCTTGCCGACCGAGACGGACTTGTCCCGCGTGGAGGCGGAGACCAGCGTGCGTCCGGCGAGGTCGTCCACGATCTGGGCGTAGATGTGGTTGAGCGAGCGGTAGACGCAGAGGCGGGGCCTTTCGGGCGTGCCGACGACCCGCTTGCGGATGCCCGTCCGGCGCCGGGAGCGACGTACCTGCTTGAGTTTCTGACTGTCCATGGCGATTCACCTCGCTCGTCTGCGTGCGCGGCTCACGAGCCGAACTGCTTGCCCTGCTTGCGCCGGATGACCTCGTCGACGTACTTGATGCCCTTGCCGTTGTAGGGCTCGGGCTTGCGCTTGGCCCGCATGGCGGCGGCGAACTGCCCCACCGCCTGCTTGTCGGGCCCGCTGATCTTGACCAGCTGCTTCTCGACGGTGACGGTGACCCCCTGGGGGACCTCCATCATGACCGGGCTCGCGAAGCCGAGCTGGAGCTTGAGCTGCTTGCCGGCGAGCTGGGCCTGCCAGCCGACACCGACGATCTCCATCGTCTTCTCGTAGCCCTGGGTGACGCCCATGACCATGTTCTGGATCATCGCGCGGGTCATGCCCCAGTAGGCGCGGACGGCGCGGTTCTCCTTGTCGGACTCGTCGATGGCGCAGCGGACCTCGCGGGCCTTCTCGTCCCACTCGACGGCGACCTCCGGGCGGAGACGCATCGAGAGCGAGCCCTTGGGGCCGTCCACCTTGACCGAGCCGTCCGCCACGGCGACCTTCACGTTGCCGGGCACGCTCACCGCTTTCTTTCCGATCCTCGACATGGCTGTCCTCGTCGTCCGGCCCGGGCGCGCTCGCCGGGGCGGGGATTCCAGGCCCTTCCGGCTTACTCGACCGTGCAGAGCAGTTCGCCTCCGACGCGTTCCTCGCGGCACTTGCGGTCGCTGAACACCCCGCGGCTGGTGGAGACGACCGCGATGCCCAGCCCCTGCACGGGGCGGGGCAGATCGTCCACCTTCATGTACCGCCGGCAGCCGGGCTTGCTCTCGCGGGTGATGCGGTTGATCACCGGCTCGCCGGTATGGCTGTACTTGAGCTGCACCCTGATCTGCCCCTGCCGGCCGTCCTCGACGGTGTCGAACCCGAGGATGTAGCCCTCCTGCTGGAGCACGCCGGCGATGCCGCGGTTGACCTTGCTGTTGAGCACGGCCACCGTCTTGGCGCGGTTGCGCACGGCGTTGCGAATCCGGGTCAGCATGTCTGCGATGGGATCACTCAGCGACATCGTTTTTCACCGCCTGATTGTCCAGTGTCCTCGTGCCTTGGTCTCACCAGCTGGCCTTGCGCATCCCCGGGATCTTGCCCTCGAGGGCGAGCTTCCTCAGCATGATGCGGCTGATACGGAACTTGCGGTACACCCCGCGGGCGCGCCCGGTCAGCTCGCACCGGCGGACCGTCCGCGTGGAGAACTTCGGCTTCCGGTTGCTCTTGGCGACTTGGGCCTTGGTGGTCATGCCTTACCTCACTGCTGTCCCGCCCGCGGACTCCGCCGGGCGTCGGTCGTTTCAGTTCTCTCCCGCCTTCGTGAACGGCATCCCCAGCTGCTCGAGCACGAAGGCGCTCAGCTCGGGGCTGGAGTTGGCGAAGGTGAGGTTGATGTTCATGCCGTGCGTGAACTGCACGTCGGCCATGTTGATCTCGGGGAAGACGCCCTGCTCGGAGAGGCCCATCGCGTAGTTGCCCTGGCGGTCGAAGGCCTTGCGGGACAGGCCGCGGAAGTCCTTGATTCGCGGGGTGGTCAGGTTGATGAGCCGGTCGAGGAAGTGCCACATGCGGTCGCGCCGGATGGTGACCATCGCGGCGGTCTCGAAGCCGGCGCGGACCTTGAAGTTGGAGACCGACTTCTTGGCCTTGAGCACCACGGGCTTCTGGCCGGTGATGGTGGTCAGGGTGTCGAGGACCGTCTCCTTGACGTTGGGCGGGATCTTGGTGCCGTCGAGGTGGCGCCCCATGTTGATGTTGATGGTGATCTTCTCCAGGCGGGGCTGCGCCATGGGGTTCTTGATGCCGAACTTCTCGGCGACCGCCGCGCGGACCTCGGTCTCGTACCGCTTGCGCAGGCGCGAGGGTCCGGCCGGAGGCGCATCGACGGCCTCGCCCTTCTTCCCGCCACCCTTCTTCTTCGTGTCCTTCGCCATCGTTCGATTCCGCCTGTTCTGGCCCTCTGGTGCGCCCGGTTTCCATCCGGGCGCGGGCCGGTTGTTCTGGCCTCACCCGCCGCTAGCTGCGCGGCCCGCGCACGACGCCGAGCTCCTTGCCGCCCCGGGCGGCGACGCGGACCTTGCTGCCGTCCTTGCGGACCTGGAAGCGCACCCGGGTGGCCTTCCCGTCGACGACGGGGCTGACGTTGCTGATGTGGATGGGCGTCTCCTTGGTGAAGACGCCGCCCTGGGGGTTGCGCTGCGAGGGCTTGAGGTGCCTGGTGCGCAGCGCGACGCCCCGGACGACGACGCGGTCCTCCTTGGGGATGACGCGGAGCACCTCGCCGATCTTGCCCTTGTCGGCGCCCTGGGTCACGATGACCTGATCGCCCTTTCGCACGTGCCTTGGCATGTCACACCACCTCCGACGCGAGGGAGACGATCTTCATGTAGTTGCGGTCGCGCAGCTCGCGGGCGACCGGCCCGAAGATGCGCGTGCCCTTGGGGTTGCCGTCGTCGCCGATGAGGACGACGGCGCTGTGGTCGAACTTGACGTAGGAGCCGTCGGGCCTGCGGTACTGCTTGGCCGAGCGGACGACGACGGCCTTGGACTTGTCGCCCGGCTTGATGTCGGCGCCGGGGAGGGCCTTCTTGACGCTGACGAGGACGCGGTCGCCGACCGAGGCGGTCCTTCGGGTGAAGCCGCCGCTGCGGGTCGAGCCGCCGTAGACGCGGATGACGTAGGCGACCTTCGCGCCGGAGTTGTCCGCGACCTCGCACCTGGTTTCTTGCTGAATCATCTGGGCACCAGCTCTTTCGGTTCGTCCTTCGTGCGTGCGGGGGTGCTCACGCGGTCTCGGCGGCGGCGGCGCGGGCCACGATGCGCACGAGCTTCCAGGTCTTGGTCTTGCTCACCGGCGCGCACGCCTCGACCTCCACGGTGTCGCCGAGGCGCGACTCGTTGGCCTCGTCGTGCACCTGGAGCACGGAGCGCTGCCGCACGTACTTGCCGTACTTGGGGTGCTTGGCCTTGAAGGCCACCACCACCTTGCGCGTCTTGTCCCGCGCATCGGAGGCCACCACGCCG
This sequence comes from uncultured Phycisphaeraceae bacterium, assembly GCA_964435785.1. Lineage (GTDB taxonomy): Bacteria > Planctomycetota > Phycisphaerae > Phycisphaerales > UBA1924 > PNC22. Next base: position 33,266 of record CAYTAH010000017.1, read on the forward strand.
ACGCGGCGGGGGCGGGTGCTCGTCTTGACTTCGGTCGCGTCGCTCATGCGTTCACCTGCTCATCTAGGCCTTGGCCAGCTCCCGGGCGCGGCGCTCGGTGAGCAGCCTCGCCACGTCACGCCGGAGCCTGCGGAGCTGCGACGTGTCCTCGATCTTCTCGGTCACGGTCTGGGTGCGGATCGTGTAGAGCTTCTCGCGGAGCCGCTTGAGCTCGATCGAGATCTCCTCGTCCCGCATCTTGCGCACTTCCTCGCCGGTCATCGCTCAGCCCTCACACCGTTATCCGTCGATGCACGAACCGGCAACGCACCGGCATCTTCATCGCCACGCGCGCCAGAGCCGCCTTGGCGACGTCCTCGGTCACGCCCGCCACCTCGAAGAGCATCGTCCCCGAGCGGACGCGCGCGGCCCAGTAGTCCACGTCCGCCTTGCCCGAGCCCATGCGGGTCTCGAGGGGCTTCTTGGAGATGGGCTTGTCCGGGAAGACGCGGATGAAGAGCTTGCCCTCGCGCTTGAGAAAGTGCTGCGCCGCGATACGCCCGGCCTCGATCACGTTGCTCTTGAGCCAGCAGCCGTCGAGCGCCTGGAGGCCGTAGTCGCCGAAGGCGACGTAGTTGCCCTTGGTCGCCTTGCGATCGCGAACGCGCCGGAACTCCTTGCGGTACTTGACTCGCTTGGGAATCTTGTATGGAGGCATGGGTCAGTCTTCCTTCGGTCCGCCGTCCGGGGCCCGGACGGGATGCACTCGTTCGATCAGCGACGCCCCCTGGCGCGCGGGCGGGCGCCCGCGGCACGGGACTCGGGCTCCTCCTCGCGCTGGATCTCCTCGCCGTAGAGGCCCTTGTAGATCCAGACCTTCACGCCGATCACGCCGTAGGTCGTGACGGCCTCGGCGAAGCCGTAGTCCACGTTGGCCTGGAGCGTGGAGAGCGGGAGCGAGCCGAGGCGCACGTCGAGCGTGCGGCTCATCTCGGCGCCGCCGAGGCGCCCCGAGATCATGATCTTGACGCCCTTGGCGCCGGCCTGCATCACGCCCTCGGCCCGCATCTTGACGACGCGGCGGAACGCGGCGCGCTTGTTGAGCTGCTCGGCGACGCCCTCGGCGACCAGCTGCGCGTCGAGGTCGGGCTGCTTGATCTCGACGATCGAGATCGCGACCTTGCGCCCGGTCATGTAGGTGAGCTCCTGGGTGATCCGCTCCACCTCGGCGCCCTTGGGGCCGATGACCAGACCCGGACGCGCGGTGCGGATGATGATCTTGAGCTCCTCGCGCGTGCGCTCGATGTGGATATCCGCGACCGCGGCGCTGGGCGGCGTGCGGTTGAGCCGCTTGTCGAGGTACTTGCGGATGCGCTCGTCCTCGACGAGCAGCTCGCCGTAGAGCGCCTTGGGGGCGTACCAGCGCGAGCGGTGCGCCTCGGTGATCCCCAGCCTCAGGCCGAATGGGTGGGTCTTCTGTCCCATCTAGTCACGCTCCTGCACGCTCACGGTGATGTGGCTCTGGCGCTTGAGAATCGGGTGGGCACGCCCGCGGTCCTTGGGGCGGAAACGCTTGATCGGCGTCGCGGTGTCCACCGTGATCTCGGAGACGAACAGCTCGCCGACGTCCGCATCGGCCAGCTCCGCGTCGGCGACGGCGGCGGCGAGGGCCTTGCGCACGTTGACGGCGGCCCGCTGGGGCGCGAACCCGAGCATGGCGAGGGCCTCGTCGGCCCTGCGACCGCGCACGAGGTCGACGATGAGCCGGGCCTTGCGGTCGCTCCCCCGATGGAACTGCACCGCGCTGGTGAACTTGGCGATGTCGCGCACCTCGCACCCCAGGGCCTGGGCAAGGGCGACGATGTCGCGCGCCTTGCACCGGGGGTGATCGCGCCCGGCCATCCAGTTCCTGACGGCGGAGGCCGCACGGTCGCCGGAGAGGCCGGTCCGCTCGACCGCGGAGGCCATCTCCTCGACGCCGACGCCGGTCTGCTCGCTCAGTCGCTTCAGTTTGTCGCCACGGATTCTCACGGCTCAGCCCTCGATCGCCGGACGCTCATTCGCCGGACTTGATGCCTTCCTTCTTGTTCGTGTGGCCCCGGAAGGTGCGCGTCGCCGCGAACTCCCCGAGCTTGTGGCCCACCATGTCCTCGGTCACGTAGACGTCGAGGAAGGCGCGCCCGTTGTGGACCTTGAACGTGTAGCCCACGAACTCGGGGACGATGGTGCAGCGGCGGGCCCACGTCTTGATGGGCTCGCGCTTGGCGCCGGCGGCCTGCTTCTCCACCTTTCGGAAGAGCTTCTCGTCGACGTACGGACCTTTTTTCAGACTGCGGCTCATGCGTATGCCTCGATGCCTTGGTGCCTTCCTCTTACTTCAACTGCCCGTACCGCTTGCTGTACCTGCGCCGGATGATGAGCTTGCTGCTGGCCTTCTTGCGATCCCGCGTGGGCCCGCCCTTGGAGGGGGTGCCCGCCGGGCCGCAGGGGGCGCGCCCGCTCTTGCTCCTGCCCTCGCCGCCGCCCAGCGGGTGGGCGTGGTGGCTCTTGGCGACGCCGCGGGTGATGGGCCGACGCCCGAGCCGCCGGGACATGCCCGCCTTGCCCAGGCGCCGGTTCTGGTGGTCGGAGTTGCCGACGCTCCCGATGGTCGCCAGGCAGTCGAGCAGGACTCGCCGGATCTCGCCGCTGGGCAGCACGAGCGTCGCATGCTTGCCCTCCTTGTTGGAGAGCTTTGCCGAGACGCCGGCCGAGCGGCAGAGCTGGGCGCCGCGCCCGGGCGTGAGCTCGATGCAGTGCAGGTCGAGGCCGGTGGGGATGTAGCGGAGCTGCATCATGTTTCCCGGCTCGGGCTCGACGGGACGCTCGCGCGAGCACTCGATCGTGGCGCCCACCTTCAGCCCCTGGGGGGCCGGGATGTAGCGCTTCACGCCGTCGGAGTACTCGACCAGGGCGATGTGGCTCGAGCGGTTGGGGTCGTACTCGATCGCGGCGATCGTGCCCTCGATCCCCTCGCGGTCCTTGCGCTTGAAGTCGATCACGCGGTACATGCGCTTCGCGCCGCCGCCCCGCCCGCGCACCGTGATCTTCCCCTCGTTGTTGCGCCCGCCCTTCTTGGTGAGCGGGCGGAGGAGCGACTTCTCGGGCCGGCCCTTGGTGACCTCGGAGTGGAGGTTCACCGAGGCGTTCCGCCTGCCTGCGCTCGTCGGTTTGTAGACCCGGATGGGCATCTGTCACCTTCCCTTGCCGTCAGAACAGCTCGATGGTCTGGCCCTCGGCCAGGCGGACGGTCGCCTTCTTGGTCACCTTCTCGGTCACCCACCCGTACTTCAGGCGACGCTCCCTGCCCTTGCGGTTCTGCGTCGTCACCCCGACGACCTTGACGCCGTAGAGCGACTCCACCGCACGCTTGATCTCGTCCTTGCTCGCGCCGCAATCGACGAGGAACGTGTACCTCGCCTCCTCGTTCATGGCGAACGTGCTCTTCTCGGTGAGCAGCGGCTTCTTGATCACGTAGGTGGCGTCCATCACGCGACCTCCTCGGCGGCGACGCGGCCCATCGGCTCGGTCTTGGCCGACTTGCCCGTCTGCGAGCTGGGCCCGGCCAGCCACGCCTCCAGCTCGGCGCGCCCGATGACCAGGTACCGGTGGTTGAGCATGTCGAAGGCGGTGAGCTGCTCGGCGCAGCACACGTCCACGCCCTCCACGTTGCGGGCGCTGAGCCAGGCGTTCCTGGCCTGCTGGCGGTCCTTCGAGAGGGCCAGCAGAGCCCGGTGATCGACGCCGACCGCCGTGAGGAAGTCGGTGAACGCCCGGGTCCTCGGCTCGCTGAACGCGAGGCTGTCGATCACCTTGACCTCGTTGTCGATCAGCTTGGCCAGCAGGGCATTGCGGTTGGCCTTGCGGCGCATCTTCTTGGGCATCGAGAGGTGGTAATCCTCACGTGTCCGCTTCTTGGCGAACGAGTGCCCGCCGCCGCGGAAGTGCGGGGGCTTCTTGTTGCCGTGGCGGGCGTTGCCCGTGCCCTTCTGGCGGTACATCTTCTTGGTCGAGCCCTCGACCTCGTGGCGGGTCTTGGTGCGCGCCGAGCCCTGACGCAGGTTGGCGTGGTACATCACGTACGCCTGCTTGATCAGCGCTGGGTTCACCGTCCCGCCGAGGGACGCTTCGTCGATGGAGAGCTTGGCGATCTCGTCGCCCTTGATGTTGTAGACGGGGACATCCATCTGTCTTGCTCCGTCCGACGCCTTTCCTTTCCGGCCGGGGCTGCCCCGCCGGAACGCTTCGCCTATCCGCCCGCTCCCTGTCGCCCCGTGGGGCCCGCGTGTGCGTGGGAGAACGCGGAATCGACTCGGCTGCCTCTGGTCCATCGCGGCCCTGTGCCGCGACGGATCACGATCCTGTTGTCGTCCGGCGGTTTCCTCGGGCCCGCAGGCCTTCCGACCCTCCGAACCCCGCGGCGGCCTTCACGCGGCCCCGCGGGTCTTCTCGTTCGCGTCGAGCCCTGTGGGCCCGTTCCGGCGCCGGCTACCCGCCGACCGCCTTGCCCTTGCTCCGGTTGAGCCGGATCGCGGGCCTCACCTGAACCGTCTCGCCGTTGGCGCCGGGCACCGGGCCCTTGACCAGCAGCAGGTTCTTCTCGCCGTCAATCCTCACCACGCTGAGACTGCGGACGGTCACCCGCTCGTTGCCCATGTGGCCGGCCATCCGCTTGCCCTTCTTGAGCTTGCCGGAGTGGCCTCGGTTGGTGGCGTGGCCGCCGATCGAGCCCGGGGAGCGGTGCTTGCGCTCGACGCCGTGGCTGGCGAGCTGGCCCTTGAAGTTGTGCCGCTTCATGGTGCCCTGGAAGCCCTTGCCCTTGCTCGTCCCGATGACGTCCACGAACTTGACGCCCTCGAGCGCGGCGAGGCCGATCTCCTGGCCGGGCTCGTACGCGCCGTCGCCCTCGACGGTGCGGAATTCGACGTGCACGCGCCTGGGCGCGGCGCCGGCCTTCGCGTCGTGACCGATCATCGGGATGGTCGCGTTGCGGGCCTTGATCTCGCCCCAGCCGATCTGGACGGCGCTGTAGCCGTCGCGCTCGGGCGTGCGCACCTGGGTGACCACCGACGGCATCACCTCCAGCACGGTGACGGGGATGCTCTGCTTCCCGTCCTCGCTGAAGACGCGGGTCATGCCGATCTTCTTTCCAAGCAGCGTGACTGCCATCGCTCGTTCACCTTGCTTCGTGCCCTGGGGCAGAGGAAGTCTTTCTCGCGAACAGAAAGGGCCGCCCCTTCCCGGGAGCGACCCTCAAAACTCAGGCCTTGATCCTCACGAACACGCCCGCGGGCACCACGAGGCGGTTGAGCGCCTCGACGGTGCGGGCGTTGGGCTCGACGATATCGATGATCCTCTTGTGCGTGCGGATCTCGAACTGCTCACGGCTCTTCTTGTCGATGAACGGCGAGCGCAGGACGGTGTAGCGCTCGATACGCGTCGGGAGCGGCACCGGGCCGCACACTTTCGCGTTCGTGCGCTTGGCGTGGTCAACGATCTCCCGGGCCGACGCGTCGAGCGCCAGGTGGTCGTACGCCTCCATCCTGATTCGAATCCGACCGCCAGTCATCAATCACCTCGGCTACCGCTCACCTGCGCTACCGCGGGGTTGACCCCGCACGACGCGCGACATACGCGCCGCTGAGCACCGCCCGGCCGCGGCCGGGCCTCGACTTCATTCCTGCCACGACGGCTCCACCGACACGGGCTCCGCCCGTGGCCACCCCTCCCCGTTCCGGGATGAGCCAAGAAGCCTACGACGCTCCATCCGGTAGTCAATGCCCCGCAAGGGCCTATTTGCCCATCTCCCCCCGCCCCGACCGAACCGCGCACCTTCCCGAAGCGCACAACCGTCACGCGACGATGATCTTTCCAAGACCACCCCGCGATCGCCCGGAAACAAGGGTTTTCATTGGGAGCACCCCATGCGCCTGCCGACCCTGGCCGCCCTCCTTCTCTCCGTCGCCTCCACCGCCGCCGCCCAGCCCGAGCTTTCCGACCAGACCTTCTCCCGTCCCACCGTCGGCCTGACCGCGACCCTCCCGGTCGGGGCGACCATGTCCACCTACGAGATCGCCGGCCGGGGCGCCAACCGCATCATCCTGCCGGGGAACTCGGCCCTCGTGAACGTCTCCGACGTCATCCTCACCAAGGCGCAGACCTTGCGCGAGGTCGCCGACACCATCATCACCCAGCGTCTGGCCTCGGTCTCCTCGCTCAGGGTCGATCCGAATCTGCCCGGCCAGAGCACGCTCGAGTCGGCCCGCGGACGCCTGCTCGAGCGGGAGACCCGGACCATCGGGGGCTGGCCCTGCGAGGTCTTCTATCTGCAGGTCGCGAACCTCGGAGGCGACGATTCGGCCTTCGGCTACGCCCTGTTCATGCCCACCGGCAACGCCGTCGCCATGATGGAACTCCAGACGACGGCCCCATCCCTGGCTCAGGCCAAGCCCTACTTCGAGCTCATCGTCAACTCCGCGGCGATCGCCGATCCCGGCATCGCCGACGCCCAAAGGGCCGTCGGCGTCGAGGCCGGGATCGCGTTCTTCCAGTCCCTTTCGCAGGCCGACTACGAGGCGGCCATCGACCGCCTCGGCGACGACTGGCGGTTCGAGCGGCTCTTCCGCCCAGGCGCTGACGGCTCCGACCGCGAGGCGACCGAGCTGGGGTACCGCCGAACCCGGTACGTGCTGGGAAGACGGCAGGACCTCAAGAGCGGGCAGGAGCGCGGCCAGGTCTCCCCGGAGGACCGGCAGCAGGGCTACCTGGTCTTCCAGGAAGCCCGGCTCCTGGATGCGGATCGCAACGTGATCATCGACTTCGCAGCCGGCTTCTTCATGACGCCCGACCGCCAGCACGAATCGTGGTCGATCCGGCAGACGGTCAAGCCCTGGCGGGGCCAGGGACCCGTTTCGCGGATGGTGGAGTCGGGCGTGCGAGAGCGGAACGACATGACCATCGCCCGCTCGCAGGGCGGCCAGCCCGCCAGCACCCTCCGGCCGGCCATCGAGGGGGCCGGCTACATCAGCCGGGTGGAGACGTACCTGCTCCCACACCTGCTCCTGGACAAGGACGCCGCCGGCACGTACCGCTGCTACGCCTTCAACCAAGCCGCAGACAGGGTCACCCTCCGGGAGGACATCCTCGAGCGCGACGCGGCGCACGCCGGGGCGTGGGAGTACCGCTCCCGCCCGGGTGAGACGAGCCAGCCGCAGACGAGCTACTTCACCGCGGCGGGCGAGCTTGTCCGCTCCGAGCTGCCGCAGGAGCAGCAGTGGGAGCCGGTGACGCTCTCCCGGCTGGTCAGCCTGTGGTCGTCCAAGGGCCTCCCGATGGAGTAGGGGCCTCTGCCCTTCCACGGCGTCGGCGGGGCGGGGTTTCGGGCGACTCGGGCCGGACGTTATCCTGTGTGCGTGCCAGACACCCCCGTTCCAGGAGGCTTATCCATGCGCGCGTCCCGCACCCTCGTCCTCACCCTCTTCGCCGGTGTGGCCATGTCGGCCGGCGCGTTCTCGTTCGCAGACCGGCCGGCGGACGCAGTCGCGGCTTCAGAACTCCCGCCTGCGCACGACGAGAGCGGGTCCGTGGTCGCGACGTACGCGGTCGTGGACGGCGAGATGGTCGAGCCGCCGGCGATCCCGATGGGCGAGCCCGCGACGATCGCGGCGATCTTCGACGAGGGGGTGAACAGCTCGCAGGTCATGGACATCCTCTCCCACTTCACGCAGGAGATCGGCCCGCGCCTGACGGGCTCATCGAACGCCGAGGCCGCGAACCGGTGGGCGATGGAGCGGTTCCAGAGCTGGGGCCTGGCCGACGCTCACCTGGACGAGTGGGGCACGATCGCGATGCGCTTCGATCGCGGGCCGTCCTACGGCAGGGCGTTCATGGGCGACGGCGAGAACGTCGCGTACGAACTCAAGGCCATCACCACGCTCGCGTGGGTCCCGGGGACCAGCGGTCCGGTGCGCGGCAAGGCGGTGCGGATGCCCGCCTCCGAGGCGGAGCTCGAGGCGGTGAAGGAGAAGCTGCCGGGGGCCTGGATCATCGTGCCGACCGAATTCTCCGGACGCAGCGGCATCCGGGGCGTGACCGGCTCGGTCAGCGCCCGGTACCGCGCCCGCCAGGAGGTGCGCGACAACATCGGCAAGCCCCCGCCGCCGCCGGTGGTCATCCCCGACGACGCGATCGCCGGACCGTGGGAGGGGACGCTGGGTGGACGGCGGGGTGGCGGACGCGGCTACGGCATGCGTGTCCAGATCACCCGCAACGACGACGGCACGGCCAGCGGGACGCTCGCGTTCGGCGAGGGGTCGGCGCGGGATCTCGAGAACGTCGCGATCGACGGCGAGACCCTCACCTTCGAGTACGAGTCGCCCCGGGGCAGGTCTCGCTACGAGCTCAAGCCCGCCGACGGCTCGCTCGTGGGCACCTCGACGCGCGTGGACGACCCGGAGAGCAGCTTCGAGATCACCCTCGACCGCCCGGCGCCCGAGCCCGAGGGGCCCTCGATGCTCGAGCGCGTGATGGAGTACAACCCGGCGGGCTACATCTCCAGCTCCAAGGACGAGCGCGTGTGGACCAGCTCCGTCGGCGGCTGGCGTGAGCTCAGCGCCGACGCGGTGGCCAAGGACCTGGAGATCATCGTCTCCGAGTCCGACTACGACTACATCAACTCGAAGGTGGTTGACGGGGCCGATCTCGAGCTCGAGTTCGACATGCAGAACACGCTCACCGAGGGGCCGATCCCGGTCTACAACACCGTCGCCGAGATCCGCGGCACGGAGTGGCCCGACGAGGTCGTGATCGTCTCCGCGCACCTGGACTCCTGGAACGGCCCGGGCTCGCAGGGGGCGACGGACAACGGCACCGGCTCGAGCGTGACGCTCGAGGCGGCGCGGATCCTCGCCACGGTCGGGGCCGAGCCCAAGCGGACCATCCGGTTCATCCTCTGGACCGGTGAGGAGCAGGGGCTGCTCGGATCTCGCTCGTACGTCGAGCGTCTGAGCGACGAGGAGAAGGGCAAGATCGTCTGCTGCCTGGTCGACGATGGGGGCACCAATTACCAGGGCGGGATCCACGGCATCGCGGCCCAGCGGGACTACCTCGCCGCCGCGACCGCACCGATCAACGGGCGCATCTGGGACTCCATCGACGGCAAGTACCTCAACGTGAACGTGCAGGTCGGGGAGAGCATGCCCCAGGGCGGCGGGTCCGACCACGCCAGCTTCAATGCCATCGGGATCCCCGGCTACTTCTGGGATGAGGTCGGGCGCGCCGAGTACGGCTACGGGTGGCACACGCAGCACGACAAGCTCGAGCTCGCCATCCCCAACTACCTCCGGCAGTCGGCCACGAACACCGCCATCGTGGCATACAACCTCGCCTGTGCGCCGGACATGCTCCCGCGCGAGGTCAAGGAAGAAGCCACCGAGGCGTCGAACTGATCGCACCGGTGAGGCGACCGTATGCAGCGCCGCGGGCGGCCGCCCGCGGTTGCGCGCGCATCCACGCCGCTCGACGACGCCGAAAAGCGCACCATCGCCGCCCCGGGGCCCGATCCCCCTCAACCCGGGGTTCGGAGTGCGCCGAGCGGGAGACGCCAAGAACCCCGCCCTGGACCCGGCCGCGTCGGGAGTTCGGAAGTGGCCGGCGGCGGGTCAGGGCAGGGTCGTCTCGTCGTCGTGACCGGAGGCCGTTCTCAGAAAGGAGCAGCGCCCGGTCAACGTCCGAGTGCCGCGGCCGGCGTGGCCGGCGCATGCTGTCGCGCCGGTGCACCAGGGGCCTCTCCGGACAGGATCGCTTCGCCACTAGCCACCCCTCCCGTGGGAACGCGGCCTCGATCCCATCGAAGGCCTGGCCGCACCGACTCGCGCGGCGCGCCGCTGCCGCTCCGCGTCGACTCGGGCGGTCTCGGTGTGCGGTGAAGCGGCTCCGAACGCACGTGCGGGTCGCGGCATTCCCGCGCCCCCCCGGCCCTCCGGATGCCCGTGTTGCGGGCTCATACGCGCCTCCTCCGCGGAGCGTCGCGCCATGCTCCGCGCTGCTCATGCTAGAGCCGGGGTCACCCGGCGCAGCACGCGGCACGCCCGTGGGCGGTCAGTTCAGGGAAAGTTCCCGCATGCCGCGCGGCCCGCGCCGGGGGAAGTCCGCGGCCTGCCGGGCTCAGCGTCCGTCCTGGCGCCGCCGGGAGCCCGGACGCTCGCCCTCGATGCGGGCGGCCTCGCCCGCGAGCAGATCCAGCTCCGCCGCGCCGGCCTTCTCCGCCGCGGGGAAGAGCTCCCGCTCCTCCCAGCGGATGTGATTCTCAAGGAGTTCGGCGGTTTCGAGCAGCCAGGCCCGGGCGGGCGCGGTCGCGGCGTTGCTGGCCATCTCGATGCGTCGCTGGAGGGAGCGGTGATCCTCGATGAGCCTCGCCCTGTCGCGATCGCAGAGGAAGGGGTTCAGGAGCCTTTCCTCGTCGGCGAAGTGCCCGCTCAGCTCGGTGCGCCACGCCTCGCCCAGCAGGTCGCGCGTCGCGAGGCGAGCGGCCTCATCGCCCGCCGCGGCCTCGCGCAGTCGGCGCGCAAGCGTCAGGCCGTTGAAGTGCTCTCTGGAGAGGGGCTGGAGCGTCGGGTGGCGCTTGATCGGCGGGTTGACGAACCGCTCGCTCATAGCAGCCCAACTGTATGCAGCGTGTCGTCGAACTGCGCCCAGCGCTGCTCGAGTGTTCCGGTGAACCCGATGCTGAAGCGGATCAGGCCCGGCTCGATCCCGGCCTCGCGCAGCGCCTCGTCGGTCAGCTCGCTGGAGGTCGAACTGGCCGAGCACGACATCAGCGTGTCAAAGTACCCGAGGCTGACCGCCATGTAGCCGAACCGGTGGTCATTCTGCAGCCGCTCCATGAGCTCGAAGGCCTTCTCTCGCGAGCCCGTGTCCAGCGTGAGCATCCCCCCGGCGCCGTACCCCTCGTTGGCGATTCGGCGCAGCACCTCGTGGCCGGGATGAGTTGGCAGCCCGGGGTAGCCGACCTTGAGCCCTCGCTCCGCCATCCGCTCCGCGAAGGACTGGGCGCGACGGGAGTGCTCGCGCATGCGCATACCCAGATGCGGGAGGCGCAGGGCCAGCTCCGCCGCGACCTTCGGGTCCATGGTCGGCCCCAGCAGCATGAGCGCCCCGGTGTGCAGATCCATGAGGCGGAGAATGAAGCTCTGCGAGGCGCAGACCGCCCCGGCGATGATGTCCGAGGCGCCGCTGATGAACTTCGTCAGGCTGTAGACGACGATGTCGGCCCCGAGCCCGGCGGGCGAGATCAGCATCGGGGTGAAGGTGTTGTCCACCACGAGCTGGGCATCCCCCGCGTGCGCGATCTCCGCGAGCGCCGGGATGTCCGCGACCACGAGGGTCGGATTGGCGACCGACTCGCAGTAGACGACGCGTGTGCGCGCGCGCATCGCGCCGCGGACCGCGTCGTGGTCCGAGATGTCCACGAACGTCACCTCGAGCCCCGCACGCGCCGGAAGAAACTCGCGGAGCAACGCGAACGTCCCCCCGTAGATCGTGTCCGAGGCGACGATGTGGTCCCCGGGCTGACAGAGCTGGATGAGCGTCGCGGCGATCGCGCTCATCCCGCTCGCCGAGCAATAGGCCGACTCGGTCCCATCCATCGCCGCGAGGTAGCGCCCCAGGACGTACACAGTCGGGTTGAAGTGCCGCCCGTACAGGTAGCACCCGCCCTCGGGGCCGTACCGCCCCTGGAACATCTCGGGCATGGTGGTGGCCCGGGTGACCGTGAATGTCGTGGAGGCCTCGATCGAGAGGTTGACGCCCCCGTGCTCGCCGAACTCGTGGCGGACCTCGGCAAGGGATCGCTCCGGATTAAACAGCATCTGATTCTCCGGTTTGCGTCGCTGGATCCTATGACCCCGCCCGCCCCCGCGTTCGCAGGGTGGTTGAACGCTCCCTCGCGATCGCCAACGGGCTCAGCGCCTGGCCGAGTCGAAGAGTTCCCCGACCTTCCCCCAGTTCACGACGTGCCAGAACGCCGCGATGTAGTCCGGCCGTCGGTTCTGATAATTCAGGTAGTACGCGTGCTCCCACACATCGAGGCCCAGGATCGGCCTGTGACCCTTCATCACGGGCGAGTCCTGGTTCGCCGTGCTCTCGACGTGGAGTTTGCCGGATTTATCGAAACCGAGCCAGGCCCAGCCGCTTCCAAACCTATTGGCAGCCGCGTCGGCGAACTGCGCCTTGAAGGCGTCGAAGGAACCGAAGGTCTGGTTGAGAGCCTGGGCAAGGGCGCCGGAGGGGGCGCCGCCGCCGCCCCGGCCGGCCGGCGCGAGGATTTGCCAGAAAAGGGAGTGGTTCGCGTGGCCGCCGCCGTTGTTCTGGACCGTGGTGCGGATTTTGTCGGGGAGAGCCGCGAGGTTGGCCAGCACCATCTCGACGGGCTTGTCTGCCCACTCGGTGCCCTCGAGGGCCGCATTGGCCTTGGTGATGTAGGCCTGGTGGTGCTTGGTGTGGTGGATCTCCATGGTGCGGGCGTCGATGTGCGGCTCGAGGGAGTCGTAGGGATAGGGCAGCTGAGGGAGCGTAAAGGGCATGTTGACCTCCTGAAAATGGGGGGAATAAACCAAACGATGTTCAAGGGGGGTGGAAAAAAGGGTCGCGGCCTTGCGTCCATCCCGATTCTAGGTAAGCTGGTTGCCCTGGATCCGAGCGCAGGGATGCGGCCTGGGATCCGTGGGCGTGCGCGAGACCGAGAGGCGCGTGGGGGTTTAGCCGCGGCCATCGATCGCTGCAGCAGCGGTTCGGCATGGGCACGGAGGCGTGATACCCCGGGAGTGGGCCGTCTGCCAGAATGTGAAACCCGGGCAGGTTGGAATGCGTAAGAGGAACGCCGGCGCTGTAAGCTGTAAGCACGCGCCGGGCACGAGCACAGGCCGCGAAGGGCCGGCGCCCGGCGGCTGTATCCAGGACGGGAATTGTTCGACGCCGTACAGGCAAGGAACTTTCGGATGACTCAGGCGAGGGAAAACCGCAAGCTCACGCCTCTCGAGCAGGTGCGGCGCAGGCACCGGGTCGGGCTGGCTGCGCCCTCCGCGGGGCCGGAGGGGCGTCGCGCGGCGAAGAAGCGCTTGAGCGCCGAGGATGAGCGTCTGCTCAAGCACCTGCTCAGCGAGGAGCAGGACTTCATCGATAGTCCTGTTTTCTATGAGGCCGGGGCCGAGGAGTCCATCTACGAGAAGGCGCCGGAGATCCAAAAGCCGGACACCACCTGGTACCACCCGGTGATGGACGACCTCTCCAGCTCCCGGAGCAACCGGACGGTCAAGAGCACCCAGCAGGTCATCCTGACGGGCGCCGAGGAGCGGGTGCTTTTCCACCAGTTCAACTACGCCCGCTATCGGGTCTGGAAGCTGCAGCAGGAGGTCTGGTCGAGCGCCGCGCGTCAGCCGACGCCGGAGCAGGCCGAGCAGATCCTCTCCTGGCACCGCCGCGCCGAGCGCATCCGTGAGCAGATCGCGGAGACGAACCTCGCCCTCGTGCTGGCGATGGCCAAGCGGACGAGGATGAGCGAGGTGGACTTCGCGGACCTGGTCAGCGAGGGCAACATGGCCCTGCTCCGAGCGGTGGACAAGTTCGACGCCGGGCGAGGGTACAAGTTCTCGACCTACGCGTGCCGGGCGATCCTCAAGGCTTTCAGCCGGCAGGGCATGAAGCTCAGCAAGTATCGCCAGCGCTTCCCCACCGACTTCGATCCCAAGCTGGAGAAGTCCAACTACGTGGAGGCCAAGCGCGAGGGCTTCGAGAAGGACGCCGCCGAGGAGGTCAAGCGGATCGTCACCGAGAACCGGGCGGACCTGACCGAGGTCGAGCGGACGGTGATCGAGCACCGCTTCGGGCTCGAGAGCGGCGAGGAGAAGCCCATGACGCTCGAGCAGGTCGGGCAGATCATCGGCGTCACCAAGGAGCGCGTGCGCCAGATCCAGAACAAGGCGATGGAGAAGATCCGCCTGACGCTGGAGGAGAGCTTCCTGGGCAACCGTCCGGCTGAGGAGGGCGGCGACGACTCCGCCGGCGCCGAGCCCCGCCCGACGATGGCCGTCGAATGAAGCGGGGACGCGAGAGCTTGACCGAGGGGTTCGGGGCACACCCGAGCCCCTCGTTTCGTTTTGGGCGTTCCACCGGGAGGGCCGGCCTCGGGGGCCGGGAACCCGGCCGGCACGGGTGCGAATGTTCCCCCGGCCGCGGACCGCGCCGGCCTTGCGCGCCGGGCACGGACTTGCTAGGCTTCTCGCCCTGCCCTCGCGTTCGGGCGCGTGCGGGCGGCGTGGCGTTGGGGCTCCCACGGGGGCCGTCAGGAGTTGTTCAGGCATGACGGTGCAGAGCGAAGTCCATACCGAGGCGGCGCACGTCGGGCACGTGGCGCTCCCGACGAAGAAGAAGAGCGATCCCTTCGAGACGCGCTGGGGGAAGTTCCTGCAGGCGACGATCAAGTTCGAGGCCTCGGACCTCATCATGAAGACGGGCCAGCCGCCCAAGATCCGGCTGCGCGGCGCTCTGAAGCCGCTGGACACCAAGCCCGTGGACGAGGACGAGTTCTGGCAGATCGCCCGCGCGATCATGAGCCCCGAGCAGCTCGAGGACCTCCACAGGTTCGGCTCGGCCGACTTCGCCTACGACTTCGACGACAACACCCGCTACCGCGTGAATCTCTTCATGGCCAGGGGGAAGCTCTCGATCGCCGCCCGGCGCATCACCAGCAACATCCTCCCGTTCGAGGGGCTGCACCTGCCGCCGGTGATGTCGGAGATCGCGATGCAGCCGCAGGGCATCGTGCTCCTGTGCGGCGTGACGGGCTCGGGCAAGTCGACGACGATCGCCTCGATGCTGCAGTACGTGAACGAGCGGAAGCCCGTGCACATCGTGACGATCGAGGACCCCATCGAGTACATCTTCAACGACGCGAAGGCGACGATCAACCAGCGCGAGATCGGGATCGACTGCCTGGACTTCAAGATCGCCCTCCGCGCCCTTGTGCGTGAGAACCCCGACATCGTGCTCGTGGGCGAGATGCGCGACAACGAGACGTTCGAGGCCGCGCTTATGGCCGCCGAGACAGGGCACCTGGTCTACGGGACCATCCACGCCAGCTCGACGACGCAGACGTTCAGCCGCATCTACGGCCTGTTCGAGCAGGACGAGGTGGAGGGGATCCGCAAGATCCTGGCCTACCAGATGCGGGCGTTCGTCTACCAGAAGCTTCTCCCGACGCTGCACGAGAACATCCACCGCATCCCGGCGATCGAGATCCTGATCAACAACACGGTCGTGCAGAAGTTCATCCTCGAGGGGCGCGAGGGCGAGATCCGCGAGTACCTCAACACCATCGAGGCGATCCAGTCGGGCATGAAGGACTTCAACCAGTCGCTGGTGGAGCTGGTCGAGCAGGAGTACATCCACATGCGGACGGCCATCGAGGCCTCGCCGAACGTGGACGAGCTGATGATGCGTCTGAAGAAGCTGGGCTGACGTCCGTCAGCCGCAGCGGTGCGATCGGCCCGGCCCGCCGCCGGGCAAGACCTCTTGAGATGGGGAAGTGCCGCCGGTGATAGCAGCAGCCGAACAACCGCTGGGGGCGGCCACGCCGCTGATCTTGGCGCAGGACGCGTACATCCTGGTCTCTCCGTGGAAGCCCGTCCTGCTTCTGCTCCCGATCCTGGCGTGGGGGTGGCTGATCTCCACGAACTACGACAAGCACGCGACCCGATTCCACCTCGAGGCCAAGAAGTGGAACGCGTTCCACCTCTTCGTCGGGCTGGCGGCGTTCGTGGTCGCGGTCTGGATGCCCCTGCAGGGCGCGTGGGCCATCTGGGTCTCGCTGGCCGCGGAGATCGCGATCCTCTCGGTGAGCATCGCGGCCTACCCGATCGTGGCCAACAAGGACGAGCGCGTGCCCGAGGAGCACCGCGTCAAGCTCGATTTCTCTCACCTCGCCCAGGCCCGCGCCGCCAAGGCGGAGGCCAAGCAGGCGGGGCAGGCGGAGCTGCAGATCCGCGCGGAGGACGGCACGCTGGCGGTGGTGCCCGAGCGCGAGACGCCCGAGTTCCCGGTGCGGGTCGCCGCCGAGGGCCTGGTCCTGCGCGGGAAGATCGCCCGCGCATCCGAGGTCGTCGTCCGGCCCACCGGCAAGGACGCCGCCTACGGCGTGGCCTTCCTCGTCGACGGCGTTCCCACCGCGGATTCGACGCTGCCGGCCGCCGACGCCGTGAAGGTGATCGACTACTGGAAGTCGGCCGCGAAGCTCGACGTCAACGATCGGCGGCGCAAGCAGTCGGGGATGCTCAAGATCGTGCACGGGGAGTACAAGCACAAGGTCCGGCTGACGACCGCCGGCGGGCAGTCGGGCATGATCCTGACGCTCACGATCGACCCGGACCTGGCGGTGCGGCGCAAGTTCGGGGCGATGGGCTTCCTCGAGCCGCAGGCGGAGGTCGTGCGGAAGATCGTGGAGGACGCGCAGGGCATCGTGCTGCTGGCGGCGCCGCCCGACAGCGGCGGCACGACCCTGCTCTACGGCATGGTCAAGATGCACGACGCGTACACGCAGAACGTGCAGACCATCGAGGTCGACCTGCAGGACCAGCTCGAGGGCGTGCGTCAGAACCTCTTCGACGCCGCCAAGGAGGGCGCCGAGCATTCCACGCTCGTGCGCTCGATCCTGCGTCGCGACCCGGACGTCGTCGGGATCGCCGAGCTTCCGGACACCGCGACGGCGATGGAGATGTGCAAGGCAGACCACGAGCGCTCCCGGCAGTACGTGCTCGTCAGGGCCGCGGGGGCGATGGCCGCGCTGCAGACGTGGTGCAAGATCGTCGGCAATGTGCAGAGCGCCGGCGAACCGCTGCACGGCGTGATCGCCGGTCGGCTGGTCCGCAGGCTCTGCCCGAACTGCCGCGTGGGATACACGCCCTCGGCCGACATGCTCAAGAAGCTCGGGCTGCCGGGGGACAAGGTGCCCCAGCTCTTCAAGAAGGGCGGCCAGGTCCTCATCAAGAACAAGCCCGAGACGTGCCCGGCGTGCAGCGGTGGCGGGTATCTCGGGCTCGAGGGCATCTTTGAGGTGTTCCCCATCGGGGCGCCGGAGCGTGAGCTGATCAAGAGCGGGAATCTCGCGGCGCTTCGGGCGGAGTTCCGCAAGCGGGGCCTGCCGACGCTGCAGCAGGCCGCCCTGCTGAAGGCGGTCGAGGGGGTCACGAGCATCGAGGAAGTCATGCGCGTGACGGCGAGCGAGTCGCCGAAGCAGCCGGCGGCCGCGGGGGCGTAGGACACGGGCCGGGCCGGGCGCGCCCCGGCGACGGGAGATCGGACATGATCAACATCTTCGTCATCGCCGTGGTCCTCGGGCTCGGCTATCTCGGCGTAGTGCGGGGTTTCTTCTCCTCGCTGCTGCACCTGGTGTGCGTCGTCATCGCCGGTGCGCTCGCCTTCGCGTTCTGGGAGCCGGTCGCCTACGCGATCCTCACCAGGGCGCCCCAGCGAGGCTTCCTCGAGTTCATCGAGTACTCGGCGTGGGCGATCGCGTTGATCGTGCCTTTCGCCGCGGCGCTCGCCGTTCTGCGCGTCGCGAGCGACAAGATCGTGCCGGCCAACGCCCAGGCCGTTCCGCTGGCGGACCACATCGGTGCGGCGGTCTGCGGCGGGGTGGGGGGCATCATCGTCGCGGGCATCGTCGTGATCGCCATCGGCACGATGCGCTTCCCCCCCGACCAGTTCGGCTACCAGCCGGTGCGCTACCAGGGGGCCAGCCTCCAGCGGACCAGCCAGATGCTCCTGCCGGTGGACCGCATCGTCGGCAAGCTGTACGCCCACACCAGCGAGGCCGCGTTCGAGACCGGCCAGCCGCTCGCCAAATGGCGCCCCGAGCCCTGGCACGCAGCGGAGGTCATGCGCATCAACGACCGCGGTAAGGCCCGCAACACCGCGCGCCCGAAGGACTTCTCGCTCAAGGCCCGCTACCGCGTCGAGGCCGCGGCCGGTGAGGACCTGCTCCAGGACAAGTGGGCGGTCCGGCCGCACGAGGCGAGGATGCTCAGCGGCGACCCCTACCCCAAGGACGCCCGGATCGAGGGGATCGTGCTCGAGATCGGCAACTCGCTGCGCGAGCCGGGGGCGAGCTTCGTGGCCATCACCGAGGGACAGGTGTGGATGGTGGCGGAGAACTCGAGCGCCGGCGAGCGTCTCACGCTGCACCCCGTCGCGGTTGTCGCCAACCCCAAGGGGGCCGAGACCTCGTTGGCGAGGTTCCAGTTCGATTCGAACATCACCGTGGCCTCCGCCGGCGCGACGGTCCGCCCGATGGCCTTCGAGTTCATCATCCCCAACGGGTACGAGCCCATCGCGATCTACCTCAAGAACATCCGCAAGGTGCTCCCGCCGGGCGGCGCCACCGAGTACGACTCCGTCGCCGCCAGGGACATGGCGATCCAGGACGGCTCGCTGATCGAGGGGGCCGAGCCGATCCCCGTCGACTTCGGCGAGGAGCCGGAGGAGGGGCCGACCGGCAGCAGGGGCACCGAGTCGCAGGAGCTTGGCATCAGTGTCTCCAACACGCTCGGACGACGCCTCACCATCCAGCGGGGCACGCACAAGAGCCTGAAGGTCGGCGAGGGCAACCGGATCGAGGAGGGCGAGGAGAAGTGGTCGCCCACCGAGGTCTCCAGCCGGGTCATCGCCCGCGAGCTGCTGATCGACCGCTTCGCGGTGGACCAGGGCGTTGTGATGGTGCAGGTCGACGTGAGCCTCAACAAGCCCGCGAGCCTGCTCGGGCAGGCAGCGGCGGCGGCGCAGCGCGTCGTCCCGCCTGTCCTCGAGGACACCAACGGGCTCACCTATCAGTGCGTCGGCTGGATCTACAAGGACCGCGACATGGTCTACCTCCGGTACACCCCGGGGCAGACCGTCCGCGGCCTCTCCGAGCTGCAGGACAAGCGCGTCACGCTCAGCGGGAGCCGCGACGACCAGGAACTGATCCTGCTCTTCCTCTGCAGCCAAGGGGCCGAGCTCACGAGCTTCAAGATCGGCACGCAGGAGATCATCGGGCTCGAGGAGCCGCTGAAGCTGGACAAGCCTCAGAAGTGAGCCCGCCGCCCGAACGGGAAGATCGATCCCAGGAGCCTCGGCCTGCGCCGGGGCTCTTTCTTTCCCCGGCGCCCCGCTCCGCTCTTCACGCGTGTGCGCAAGCGAAGACCCCCGGGGCGGGCCGGGGGTCTCGGCGTGATCGTCGATCCCGGGCGTCCGCTCAGGCCTTCGCGGCGGTGCCGGCCTTGGCGGCGGGGGCGGCCT